>CAYFPQ010000085.1:0-6940 GCA_964345005.1 uncultured Victivallales bacterium
CCGATGGCAAGCCCATCGACGCGAAAAATAACCTTCTTAGCTTAACACCTATGCCCCCATACCCCCGATTTCGCGCGCGAAGCCTGCCGCCGCCGCATCCCATTGCGAAGGTGATCGCCCAAGTTGAGCGTCTATCGTGAGGCCAAAGCGTCACTCCCCAGGCGGCAGGCGTCAATACAGCCCCGGCGCGCTACCGCGCACCGGACGCACGGTCTGCGCAAGCTTGACCCGCTGCTGGGGTCGCCCTGATCTCACCGCTACGCGTCGACATCGAGCTCCGTGGAAGGCGGCGTCAGCCGCCACCTGTCCGGCTCTGCTGATTCCGCTGCACCGTGACCGTCGTGCCACTCCCTGCCTGAGTGCGCTTGTCTCCTCACGTCGAGCCGGAGAGCCGGACGGCTGCTACAGAAGAGCAGCCTTGCCGATACTGCCTGCGGCAGAATCGGCCCCGGTTCACCGGCCCGCCGTTCGGCGCGCACTACGGCAGTTCGCGGCAACGCTGGCCTGCGGTGCTGTCCTGGAAAAATGCAGGGAAAAATCGGTTTGCACCGAACTGCACAGAGGAGTATAAGCGTGTAAGAGTGAACGTCGGCCCACGAGTTCACGGGAGAGGCTTACACGAACGATACACTAAGACGAACATAACAGTTTTGATTTTGCGTTAGCGCAAGATTCGGTCCTACGAAAAACCACGAACTTTTCAAGCAAGGAACGAACACGCGGGAGCGCGCCCGATTGGGCGCGGCCCTGTTTCATGTTCCTTGCTGGGGCTCGTGGTCCCTTCGTAGGCCGTGGGATGGGTGTCCGCGCCTCTCCTGTTTCTGGCACTGGCGCGCCGAGTCCAACAAACGCGAGAGGAGCAGTCCATGAGCAGAACCCGTATGGTTGCCTGGGGAGCCACGGCATTGACGGCCATCGTCATTGCCACACTATGCGCCACAGTCGTATTCGCCGCCATCTTCGACAGCAAGACCGCCGTCGAGGATGTCTACAACTGGCGGCTTCACCGCGTGCTGGTGGAGCAGCAGGCCACGGACCTGCAAGCGCTGGCCGATCACTATCTTGATCACCAGTACATGTTCCTCTACATCAGCCCACCCGATCCGCGCTTCATTCTCTTCCAGCCGGGCGGCACGATTCCGGTTCTAGATCTCAAAGCGTTCCCTGACGAATTCATAGACGGACTGGCCGGGGAGTACGGGGAAGACGGCATCCGCCGTTTTCCCGTCTGGGTCTACGAGGACGCCGACAGCGCGGGCCGGGAGATAGTTGTCGAGACCGTTCTTGAAGAGCGAGTCATTGCCCGCATCAAGCGTATGCCGGGCTACTCCGCAGATTGGTTCCTGCGCGAGCGTCACCCCGAGTACGAGCGTTACGCCAAGGACTGGCAGGACTGGATGCTGGCCTGTTACGACCCCAGCCGCATCTGTATGCGCTACGATTTGCTGATTGGCGAAGACGATCTCGTCAAGCTGGTCTGGTCGCAGTCATTTCGTGCGGCAGAGGCCGCAGAGGCTGCCACGCTCTCCACCGGCGGCGGCTCCATGCGCATGATGAGCAGCGGCAGCAGCGTTACAAATCTCAAGTTCACGGCCATCGAGAAGACGACCAACGGCACGCTCGAGATCACGATTGGGTGGCCCTCGGGCGGTCTGGCGACCAACGGCGTCGACTTCTTCGCCTGCACGAATCTGCTCGCCCCCGACTGGTCGATTGCGTTGACGACGAACGTCAACTTGAGCACCAACACGTTTGCTTGGATCGACACCGCCTCCACGAACTACCCGATTCGGTTCTACGATTGCTGGACCCACGATGACACCGATTCTGATGGAATCTCGGACGGACGCGAGCGCCGCCTCTACGATACGGACGAAGACCTTTGGGATACGGACGGGGACGGTGTTTCGGACGGTGAAGAACTGGACGACGACTCCGATCCGCTGGATGAGAACGATCCGCCCAACGTCAAGGGCGAGGTGATCTACACCGGCTGGCAGACCGGCACGGTCTGGGTCGTCGCGGTCACCAACTCAGGCAGTTGGTCGACGAACGATTCAGTGACGCTCATGGAGCCGGGTGCGTACCAGATCACGAAGCTGTTCGACACGAACTACTACTTCCGCGCCTACGTTGACTCGGACGATGACGAAGCACTTGATACGAATGAGGCGTGGGGCAACTACACGAACACGTCCACGACCGTGACCGGACAGGTCACAGGCGTGGATATCGTTCTGACCGACCCCGATAACGACGGGGACGGCCTCGGCGACTGGTGGGAGCTGAAATGGTTCGGCTCGACCAATGCGCAAACCGGTACGGGGAACCCGGACGGGGATACGTGGAACAACCAGGCCGAGTATCTCTATGGCCTGAACCCGACCAACTCCGAGACGGCCACCGGCGACGAGGATGGCGACGGGTACATGAATATCTACGAGATCAACCACGGCACGCACTGCCTGCGTGCGGGTGACTATCCCGCGCCGACCGTGACGGTCTCGCCAAACGGGGCGCTGACGATCCAGCAGGCGCTGGACCTCGCTTCTAATGCGTATGACATCGTGCTCCTGACTGCCGGAACTTACACCCGCTCCGGCGATCGCGACCTTGATTTCGGTGGCAGGACGAACATGCTCGTCTCCGCATCGGGGGCCGACTACACCGTGCTCGACTGTCAGCATGCCGCACGTGGCATGGACTTCGACGATGGCGAGACCGCGCACACGGTCGTACGCGGCATCACCGTTCGCAACGGCAAGACACAGGGCGGGGCTGAGCTTGACGGCGGGGCCGTCTATTGCAGCAGCTCAAGTCCGACGATTCAGAACTGCCTTTTCTCCGGTAACAGTGCTGTGAGCGGTGGCGGAGGCATCTATGTCACGAGCGGCAGCCCGCTCATTGAGAACTGTACGTTCTACAACAACCGTGCGGCGAGTGGCGGAGGCGCGCATCTGCGATCGTTCCAGGGGACGCTCTCCGGTTGCCTCATCGAAGGCAACCACGCGACCTCCGGCGGCGGTGGTCTGCACATCCAGGTCTATGGTGGTACCGTTCAGGGCTGCACGATCTCCAAGAACGTGGCGCATGACTGGGGTGGAGGCGTATTCTGCATGGTCTCAAGCCCGACCATCGAGAACTGCCTGATTCGTGACAACGAGTCGTGGGACGATGGCGGCGCGCTTGCCTCCATGGCGTCCGCTTCGCCTACGCTTAAGAACTGCACGCTGATCGACAACCGCGCACAGACCGGCAACGGCGGTCTCTACGTTGAGCATGCTACCGCCAGTGCTGCCGTTCACAACAGCATCCTGTGGGGCAACGAGACCAACCAGCTTGCGGTACATTCGGGCACGCTGACGGTCAGCTACTCCTGCGTGCAGGGCGGATGGACCGGAACCGGCAACATCAGCAGCGATCCGCAGTTGATTCCGCAGAGCTTCCGTATCAAGTCGACTTCGCCCTGCAAGAACGCGGGTAGCAGCGCGAATTCCGCTTCCGTCGACTTCGAGGGCGAGGACCGGCCCTACGGCACGGTCGACATGGGTGCGGACGAGTTCATTGATTCCGACAGCGACCAGATGGCCGACGCCTGGGAGCAGGCATGGTTCGGCGATTTGACGCACACCGGTAGCGCCGACGGCGACACCGGCGGCGCGGACGGGTTGACCGACTTGAACGAGTACAGGCAGGGCACCAGCCCGACCAGCGGCGACACGGACGCCGATGGTCTCGGGGACTACGCCGAGATCTACACGAACGCGACCTTACCGATGCTCTACGATTCGGATGGGGATTTCATCCCGGACGGCTGGGAGGTCGACAACGGCTTTGACCCGCTTGACGCGGACGACGGCATGACCGATGCCGACCGCGACGGCGCGGGCGCGTTCTATGAGTGGTACTACCAGACAGACCCGGCGGCGTCCACGTCGACGCCGCCGGCCACTCTCTACGTGGACGCATCCGCGTCCGCCGGGGGCACCGGTTCACAGGGTAACCCGTTCAATACGATCCAGGCGGCGCTGGACGCGGCTGACGATTACGACGTTGTCCAGCTCGCGGACGGGACCTACACGAACAGCGGGAACTATGACCTCGACTTTGGGGGCAAGGCGCTGTTGCTTGTCTCGGCCAACGGCCCCGGCGGGTGTGTGATCGACTGTCAGGAAGCCGGGCGCGGCTTCGTCTTCCAGACCGGCGAGGACCGGCTCTCCGCCGTCAGCGGGGTAACGATACGCAACGGCTCCGCTACCGATGGCGGCGCGGTCTACTGTAATCGGGCCAGCCCGACCATTCAGGGGTGTATCGTGGAGGACAACGCCGCCGGGGAAGCTGCAATCCATTGCTACCGCGCCCTTGATGCATTGATACAGGACTGTGTGATTCGGAACAACGTGTCAACGGGCGATGGCGGCGCGATCCACGGTGACGAGGCGCGCCTTACTTTGCGCAACTGCGCTATTGCAGGCAACAGCGCCGACGAGGGCGCGGCGCTCTACCTGTGGATGTGCTGGGAACCGAAGGTGACGGCCTCCACGATTACCGACAACGAAAACGCGCGTGCTTCCGGCGCGGCCATCACCTGTCCGTACTCCGATCCGGTGATTGCCAACACCATTCTATGGGGCAACACGGATAGCGAGATTGACGGGTATTCGGGAAGCCCTTCGGTGACGTACTCCTGCGTGCAGGGCGGTTACACCGGTACTGGCAACATCAGCAGCGACCCGCAGCTCATTGCCGGGAACTACCGGCTCAAGGCGGCATCCGCCGCCATCGATGCGGGTAGCACAAACGGACCGCCCCAGGACCGCGACGGCGAGTCGCGCTGGGACGATCCGGCGCATGCGAATGCGGTCTCCTCGACCGACATCGGATGGGACGAGTTCGTTGACAGCGACAACGACGATATGGCCGACCAGTGGGAGCAGGACCATTTCGGCGACCTCTCGCACACCGGCTCCGCCGATGGCGACACAGGCGGCGCGGACGGTTTGACGGACCTTCAGGAGTACCAACTCGGGACCGACCCGACCAACGGCGATACGGATGCCGACGGAATCAACGACGGCACAGAGGGGACCCACGGCACCGATCCGCTGGATTCGGATAGCGACGACGACCTGATTCCAGACGGGTGGGAAGTCGACAACGGTCAGGACCCGCTCGACGCGGACGACGTGATGACCGACGTGGACCGCGACGGCGCGGGGGCCTATTACGAATGGCGCTACGCGACCGATCCGGCGGCGGCGACATCCGCCCCGCCTGCGACGATCTACGTTAACGCTTTGGCGGCAGGTGGCGGCGATGGTTCGCAGGGCAGCCCGTTCAACACGATCCAGGCGGCGCTGGACGCATCGGCGGACGATGATGTGATTCAGCTTGCGGACGGCGTCTACACGAACACAGCGGACCGTAACCTTGACTATGCCGGAAAAGGCGTGCTCGTCCGCTCGACGAACGGCGCGGACAACTGCGTGATTGACTGCAAGAGCGCGGCACGCGGCGTGACGTTCGACAACGGCGAGGGCCCGCGCTCCGCGTTGAGCGGCATCACGATCAGGAACGGTAGTGAGGCCTGGGGCGGCGCGGTCTACGCCTATCAGGCTTCGCCCACGCTCTCGAACGTCAAGCTCAGCGGCAACACTGCGACGTATGGCGGTGGAGGGCTCTACCTTGCCAGCGCGAACAAGCCGCGCATTCAGAACTGCCGGATTGAGGACAACACGGTTGAAAACTACGACGGTGGCGGTGTCTACGTCTACGACGCCACCCCGCACATTGAGTCGACCGCGATCCGGGGCAACACGGCCGGTGACGATGGCGGCGGCATCTCGCTGAGCAGCGCCGACGCGAAGCTATACAACTGCACTGTTGCGGCGAACACCGCGACCGGTGATGGCGGCGGTGTCTACTCGTACAACTCCAGTCCGACCGTTCACAACTCGGTTGTGTGGGGTAACACCGGGACTGCGATCTTCACGGGCGGCAGCGGTAGCCCGAACGTGACCTATTCGACCGTGCAGGGCGGCTACACCGGCACGGGCAACCTGAGCAGCAATCCGAAGCTGACGCGTATCTCTTGCCGTCTGACAATCGACTCGCCCGCCATCGACGCGGGCAGTACCAGCAACGCGCCCGCATTGGATGGCGACAGCGAAGCGGCCTGGGATTACTCGGGCCGTACGAATGTCGTCTCGTCCGTGGATATGGGTTCCGACGAGTATGTGGATACCGACGAGGACGGCCTCCCGGACGTGTGGGAGTTGCAGTACGGCGGCGACGCGACCAACTACCAGGCCCTTCTGGACAGCGACGGGGACGGGTTGACCAATCTCTATGAGTACGCTGCCGATACCGACCCGGAGACCGATCACGGGGACACGGATGGTGATACGCTCTCGGACGATTACGAGGTCTGGATCGGAACGGATACGAACTACTGGGACACGGACGACGACGGTATGGGCGACGCGTGGGAGCATGAGCACGACTTCGATCCGACCAGCTCGAACGACCCGAGCGCGGATACGGATGGTGATGGCTGGACGGACGGCGAAGAGGCTGACCAGGGCACCGATCCGAATGAGGAGGATACGGACGGGGACGGAACCGAGGATGGTGTCGACGCCGACCCGTTCGACCCGGACAACAGCGCTATCGCAAGCGTGTTCAACACCACGGAAATGACGCTGATGGTCGGTGACCGCAGCGGCAGCCACTCCGAGCGGTACAAGATCGTGGTGGGACCGTACCAGGTCTATATGTCGCATGTCAGCTCAAGCGAGTACGAGTTCTCGAAGACGTTCCGTGTACCGCGCGGGAAGGAGTACGAGGGCTACCTTGAATCGCTCCCCGACGATGACGACGACGGGGACTACGATGCCGACGTGACCGGCGGGGGAGTAATGGTTGATGATCCGTGGCCCTC
>CAYFPQ010000085.1:6950-11875 GCA_964345005.1 uncultured Victivallales bacterium
GCCAGGGCCCCGGTGAGCCACCCGGGCGCGTCCTCGGCGGCCATCACGAGAACAGCGGGTTCAATTCCGGGCAGCGTGACTTCACGGTGACGATTGCGGGCTCGATGAGTGACGAGGAAAGCACGGACCATGTCGACGCCGACGCCGACTATGCCAACTCGGTCGACCCGATCAATACGATCAACGGGAATGTCACGGTCAACGATACCGATCTGGTGTTGCCTGCACCCGGCATCCCGCTTGTGTTGCGGCGCGCCTACGACAGTCGGTCGGTCTACACGAACAGCCCGGTCGGCGCGTGCTGGAGCCATTCGTATGACTGGCATCTGGCCGACGTGACGAATCACGTCTACCGGGGCGTGAGCAACGACTGGAAGGTGCTCAGGACCGGCAGCGGCGATCTACACTGGTTCGAGGCGCAGACGAACGGTACGCTCAAGAGCCCGGCGGGCGTTGACTACCGGCTGACGGACGAGACGACGCATTACGACCTGCTTGTGGGCGGCCAGATCACGTTCGAGTTCTCGACGAACGGCCTGCTTGACGCGATTGCCGATCCCTACGGGAACACGTTGACGTTCACCTACACGACCAGCGGCGCGAAGCAGGTGGTGTCGGATATCGACCACAGCAGCGGACCGTCCCTCGACTTCACGTACAGCAGCGGGCTGTTGACGCGTGTCGATACCTCGACGAATACGCTCTATGTGACGTACAGCTACAGCGGCGGCGAACTGACCGGGGCGACGCGCTACGCGTCCGGTGAGAGCTACGTCACGAGCTACGGCTACGGCGATGTGCACAGCCTGACGCAGCGGGTGAACGCTGCCGGGGACAGGTTCGATTACGCCTACGAGATCGTGACCAATGCCAATGACGTGGTCATTGCCAAGGGCACAGCCATGTCGCTCAACGATGATGAGTGGTACGCGCACAGTGTGGCCTACAACACAGCGAGCAACCGCAGCACGTTGACCTATGAGCGGGACGCTACGAACCAGGTCTTTGACTACCGCTACGATCCCGACACTCTCGCGATCTCGGCAGTTTACGGCCCGAACAGCTCCAATCTCGTGACGCGTTACACGCGTGATGCCGCGCACAATGTGACGCGGATCAAGACTGTGGACGAGAGCACCGGCGAGTATCTGCTCACGAGCACAAGCTATGACGCGAACCACAACCTGGCCAGCAGCGCGGCGGGCTACAACGCGCTGCCGCTCCATACGTGGAACTACGTCTGGGATCTGACGAACAACACGCTGCTTTCGGCCAGCGATCCGCTTGGAAACGAAAGTACGTTCGAGTACAGCGGCACGCTGCCGGTGGCCGCGCATGAGTATCCGGAGCAGGGCGTGACGTTGACGACGACGTATGGCTACACCACGAACGGGCAGCTCGCCGCCGTGACGAACGCGAACGGACATTGGGGGCGGTTTGAGTATGGATCACATGGATTCGTGACCAGTTCCGTACCGCAGGCCGGTCCGACGGTTGGGTATGCTTACAATGCGCTGGGGCATCTGACCTCGATTACCATGCCGGGCGCGTCGGGAGATCGAACGACAACGTTCGTTCCCGACGACATGGGACGGGTCACTTCGGTGAGCTATCCCGCCGCTGGCGGGACAGGCCCGGGGCTCAGCGAGTCCTTCGCCTATGATAAGATGGGGAACCTGACGAACCACACGGATACGGCGGGGCGGGATACGCGCTTTACGTATCTACCGACTCGCAAGCTCTCGACGGTCACGCGCGGCAGCGGGGCCGAGGAAGCGACGGTGACGTTCGAATACGATCAGCAGTTCAACTCCTTAACGATCAAGGATGCCCTCGACCGCGAGGTGGAGACCTACACGCTGGATATTCAGGATCGGCCCGTTTCGATCAGCAATATCGAAAGCCAGACCATGAGCGTGGTCTACGGTGTGGGTGACATGGTCAAGTCGGTGACGCGGTTCGACGGAACGACGGTGAGTAACAGTTATGATTCGTCGGCCAGGTTGACCGGGGTGAGCTGGCCGGATGCAAGCACCGCGTTCACGTACTACGATAACTCATTACTGAAGACCGTCGCCAACGAGGCCGGAACGGTCAGCAATGCGTTTGATGAAGCGAACCGGTTGACTTCGGTCGCTTCCGCCCTCTCCGTGTCGTCCGTGGTTGACTACACGCTGGACGGTATCGGCAACGCCACGAACGTCCTCGTGAGCGTCGAGGGCTCAGGCATTTTGACGAATGCCTACACCTTCGATGAGGCGGAACGCGTGAGTGAAATCGAGGGCGCGGGCGGCATGTTCGCATTCACGTACGGGCAGTACGGTGGGCTTGTCGCTGAGATGAGCAACACGACGAGCGGCGTTCGGGCCGAGTACCAGTTCGATGATCTCGACCGGCTGACGAATGTCGTCTGGCGCAACTCGACCAACGGCGTGTTGCGTAGCTTCGCGTATCGGTTCGATGATGCGGGGATGATCACGAACGTGACACGGGAAACGGGAGGCCGGACGGCCTATCAGTACGATAGCCTTGACAGACTGACCGCTGAGACCGTCTATGCCTCCGGTGGTGGAGTCAGCAATGCGTATTCGTGGAAATACGACTTGGCGGGCAACCGCACGCAGGCCGTCGTGAACGCTGCCACGACCACCTACACACTTGGCGTGGGAAATCGCATTGCCACGTTCGGCGCAAGCGGCGCGGTATCGCACGACGATGCGGGGAACATTACGAACATCGTGTACAACGACGGACGCGAGTTGGACCTTCAGTGGAACAGTCGCCGTCAGTTGGTGTCCGTGAGCACGAACGGCGTACTGGCTGAGAGCTATACGTACGGGCCACTTGGTCGACGGATCAGCATCTCCGATGGCACTACGACCAACTGGCTGGTTCACAGTGGTCCGCACGTCGTGGCCGAGGTCGATGAAAACGGGGAACTGCTGCGCTCGTTCCAACACGGCGGTGGAATTGATAACCTGTTAGGCATGACCGTTCATACGGGGGCCACGGCACAGACGTTCATCGCCATCAAAGATCACTTGGGAACAGTCCACGCGTGGGCCGATGAAGACGGCGACATTGTCGAGCAGTACCAATACTCCGCATGGGGCGAGGTCAGCGTTTCCGACGGTTTGGGAACGCCGTTGAGCGAGTCAGCTATCGGCAATCGATTCGCTTTTCAGGGCAGGGAGGTATCATGGGCCACGGGTTTCGTGCACTTCCGGGCCAGAAGCTACTGCCCGCAGTTGGGGCGGTGGTTGAGTCTTGACCCAATAGGGATCAGTGGAGGGCTCAATCAGAGGGTCTTTGCCGAGAACAGCCCAACCGTGCATCGCGACCCCTTCGGATTGGCGTCACGCCGTTGGCTTTCTGATGATGACCTGAGGCAAATCGGCCAGACAGTTGCGGGGGCTCAGGAAGATTTCGAGAAGATCCAAATGGGGTACCTTGGTGTCATGACGGCTGGAGTCTCGGCCCCATCCGCTCTTCCTGCCATTGGTAATGTGCTGCGTGTTGGTGGTCTAAAGCTGGCCTCTGGTGGAGCCGCAATGGTCAAGGCTGGCCGGCGAGCTGGTGCTCATGTAGCAGCGTGGCAGCCAATGTCACTCGTCGATCGCATGGTGCTCTACTACCCTCAGTTGCCACCCCCACGGGCTACGGTTGCGGAGTTGTGGTACCGTGTGTCTCCGTATGCGTCGGAGTTTGCAGGCGGCTTCTCGAAGATGAATACCGGAATGCCCAGCAGTTGGGGACTGTTCGGGGCAAACTACCTTGGCGGCATGGCGGCAGACGCGACGTGGAACTATCAAGTTCCCTCATCACCACGAGCAGGGAACTCACAGGAAACGGCTCCGGGAGCGGGATATGACACCGCAGGCTCAGATCAATACAACATAGGTAAGTAGAAAGGCTGATATGGTTGTCACTGGCTACGGACATCTGATTGATTGCGTGGTCTTCTTCGGGCCGTTCCTTCTCGGATGGGGCTTGCGAAAACTGTTCACGCCTCGCATTTCTGCGCTGGGCGTCGGATTCACCATCGCGGGGATCGCATCCTGCTTTGCCGAGCAGAGCAGGATGCTCCACAATCAGTACATCCAGCGGCCAATGACGATTGTCTATGGTGCTGTTCTTCTCGTGGTTGCGGTCCTATGCTTCTGGGAGGCCGCAAAAAAGGGCGGCCCCGCTAGGCATTCCAGAAAGACCGGCTTTCTGATCGTATTGCTCGTTACTGCCATGTCGGGCTGTCGTAACGAGGAGCACCTTGAGAATGTAATGAGTCAGGCATTGTCCAACGCCCTTCGTCCCCAAGCGAGTCCTTCCGTCACGCATTCCGCTCTCGCTGATTTGGCGAACAACCAGGATCGCGACCTTCTCACTTCACGGCTCGGGGATAAGAACCTGACGGTCTTCCTCCTCACCCTTCACGAAGGTATACCGCTCTTCGAGACTGACTTGTACGAATGGTCGTGGGATACTCCCCACACCTCCTTGCTTGGAAGCAGACTAGCGTCTGAGCTGACAGCGGTGACGCTAGCTGATCTAAAGGATCTGACCTGGAAAAGGAGTGCATCAGGTGTGGTTCGCGGTTCGTTTACTCTCGATCTTGATTATGGGCTGAAAGGGAGGTTTGTTTTTGACCTCGATGTTGGTGCTCGCCGCATCACCAGACTGGTCGTAGCCAACCGAAAGTCAGATGACATTGAGAAGGGATTCCTCGTATTCGAGCGATAACTTGGGCCGTCTGACGAGCATCGTCTGGCGCAACTCAGCCAACGGTGTGTTGCGCATCTTCGCGTACGGGTCCAGCAGCGCAGGGATGATCACGAACGCAGGGCTAGGATCACAGCGGCCCTACGGGCCTTTGTCCCGCTCAGCTGTGAAGCGTTTGTTTGGATGGTGTTGAAAGAGGGCGTTTGGAA
>CAYFPQ010000086.1:0-11552 GCA_964345005.1 uncultured Victivallales bacterium
GCAAGCTGCCGCGCTTCGGCACTGCACACTGGGCAAGTGGGTCGAAGACGCGCTGCGCCAAGCCCTCGCGAGCGCCTCAGTGGCTGCACAGCAACGTCGCACTCCTGTCCAACTCCCCGAGAGCGGTGAAGGCGGGTTACGGGCAGGCATCGATATTGACAGCTCCGCTGATCTACTCTACGTGATGGAGAAGTCCGATGATTCTTATGGACGTTAACATCCTCGTCTACGCCTTTCGCAAGGACATGCCGGAGCACCAGCGTTACCGCACTTGGCTTCTGGATGTTCTTGGCGCCCCCGCGCCATTCGGCGTCTGCGATCTGGTACTCAGCGGATTTCTCCGTATCGTCACCCATCCCAAAGTTTTCAAAAAGCCAAGCACATGGCAGGAAGCCGGCAAATTTGTCGACGCTATACGTCAACAACCCAACTACCGTCAGATCGCTTTTGGGGAACGGCATTGGAACATCTTCGCAGACTTGTGTCGGAAGTCCCGAGCCAAAGGCAACCTGATTCCTGATGCGTTTCTGGCTGCCGTCGCAATAGAATCGGGATGCGAGTGGATCACAACCGACCGTGACTATGCAAAGTTCCCCGGCCTGAACTGGCGCCACCCGCTGGACTGATTCTCTGCGCCGGATACAATGCAGGCTTCAACACAATGCGTGTGTGCATCGAAACCAAGCAGTCGCCCACAGGCAGCCACGCATCCGAAAGAGCCCCAGAGTGTGGTCGGCAGCCATCCCGATGTCTGCAGCATGCTTCACCAACCTATTGACCCCATTGGGTTTGGAGGAGTTCTTGACATATGATCTCACTATTGCTCACCAGTATCCCTACAGCCTACGGCCTATAGCCTATCAGCCTGATTCTTCGCTCAACTGCGGCGCGTTGCCTGATTCACCTTGATCGCAATGGCCAGAAATGATAGCGTCCATCGCTTGATTCCTGTCGCGAGCGCACACGCCCCCTCATGACACTCGGTGTGCGGTGTTTCGAGCAAGAAAGAGAGGTCGTTGTGAAGCTGTTCTGTCTGGTCGCTGCATCGTTCGTGTTTTCATCATTCGCCCTCTCAGCACAGGACGCCGGTCGAACTTCGCGGGTACCCCCTCGTATAGGTCTGAACTACGGCGAGGATGCCGACGCTGACCGCGTTGACGATCAGCTTCAGGCACGATCTCTCGTGGCACGCACAGTTCGACAGGAGGTAGTCCAGGGCCGACGTCCCGCCATGCCGCGGGAACTCGCAGAGCCCGTACCGGTTGAGTTGGTCTTTACCGAAGAGGTATCATCTGGCCTGATCGATGCCTTTGTTGCCACCGGAGGAGATATTGAGCACCGATTCCGCGCCGTGTCGTATGGCTGGACCGGCACTATCCAGCCGGAGAAAATCGCGGACCTTCCTCAAGCGCTCGGAGCATCACTCGTGCTTGTGACCACACCGGTTGGCGCAGAGCTGCACCTGGATCACGCCACACGTACGGGCCGTGTCCGTCCAGTCTGGGCCGCGGGCTTCGCGGGCTACGGCTCGGGCTTCACCGGGGCGGGAACGACGATCGCTATCGTTGATTCGGGTGTGGACGACAGCCATACGGACTTGGCGGGGCGCCAGGCCTATTGGAACGACTTTTCTTCAGACGGTTATGGTTCACCCTCAGACCTCGACCAACACGGCACGCACGTCGCCGGCATCGCACTTGGCAGCGGTGCGGCACACGCGGCCAACAATGGCACGCTCAAATATACCGATCATGCAGACCTTGACGGCGCGGGTTCTGGAAGCTTCTATCCCTCCCCCATCACCTTGCCCAACTCGTCCGTGACATACACGTCGGTTGCAACCTGGATTGGCGGCGGAAGCGCATCCCTGCAACAGGTGGTAAAACCCGTAGAGACCGTATCCTACTACACGTACGGCACCGCCGTATCCGGATCGTCCCCACTAACGTACGTGAACACCTTCACCCCCGACCCTTCGACCTACAACTATATGACCTACTTTCCCCAAGCGACAGGCGGCCAGGTCGACGATTACGCAGTGGCCGTGAGCTGCGCCGGCTATGGCGATATCGGGGATGGCTTCAACACAATGCGTGGTGTGGCGCCCGGTTGCCAGTGGGCGGGAGCCAAGGTCTTTACGGATGCAGGTTCGGGGAACTCCTCATGGATCAGCACCGCGCTGGACACGTTGGTCAGCCAGCGAGTGGCTCTCGACCTGAAGGTCATCAACATGAGTCTCGGTATCGTCGGCTCACCGGGCCTGAGCACATTGCTACGCCAGAAGGTCAATACCGCCGCCGACAACGGTATCGTGGTGGTGGTCTCGGCCGGTAATGACGGCGCCGAGGGAACCGATTCTGCGCGCGACGTCGACGACCCCGGCCGTGCCGCCATGGCGCTCACGATCGGCTCCTCCAACGACGAAAACGGCCTGACGGATTACACAAGCCAAGGGTTCACATCGCCCGGCTCGACTTCCGGCCAGGAAGAAGACTACAAGCCGGACGTGATGGCTCCCGGAGGTTCGGAGTACTTCTCCCGCATCCTCGCCGCCGACAGCAACGACGGCGACGGTACCGCCCTGTCGGACCAGGAGAGCAACGACTACTACAACATCAAGGGAACATCGATGGCCGCGCCATTCGCGGCCGGAGCGGCGGCCCTGGTCATTGAGGCCCTTGAGTCCGCCGGGCACACGTGGGACCACGACAGCGCGGGTAGCTCCTCCCTCGTCAAGATGCTGCTGTGCGCCACGGCGACGGAAGCAAACAAGGCACGCGAAAGCGGAGTTCGAAGCCCCACGGTGCAACGCGCCGCGAGCGGCCCAGACGGTTTCCCTGCAGGCAAAGACCGCTACGAAGGATACGGCATGATCAACCCTGACGCGGCGATCGAAGCCGCGCGCCTGACGTTGGCGGCGGGAAGCACGACCAACGTAACCCTGGGTGCCGGCACCTATGACCGGCGATCCTGGGCGAGGGCCATAAGCCTGACGGCAGGGGTCGATGTTGACATGACCTTGGATGTTCCGTCCGATGGGGACTTCGATCTCTACCTGTACAGTGCTACGCCCTCGTCTTATGGCACACCCGTGATTCTCGACTCCAGCACGGCGGCGGCCGACGCGGACGAGTCTCTGTCCTACACGCCAGGCTCATCGAGCTCCGCCTATCTCGTCGTCAAGCGTGTGTCCGGGTTCGGCGAGTTCAGCCTGCAATGGGAGAGCAACGAGCGTGATCCGGGTCCGAACACAACAAACGCACTGCGCTATGTCGAGACATTCGAGAGTTACGATGCCGGATTCGCCCTGCCCGGCACCAACGGCTGGTCCGCCGCCGCTACGAATGTGGCCGTCGTCTCCGACGATGCGACTCGCGTGGCAGCGCTGAGCGCGTACTCCGGTTCTTGTGGCTTCCCGGTCGGGACGGCCCACACATTGATTCTGGACGTCGACGGCAATGTCACCAACCGTCTGGCAGGCCCGGCGAGCACGCGCACGTGGGTCGACTTCATGGTCGAGGCACACTTCCAGGACACCTCCACCGTCACGGTGGGGAGCGACGCCCATGCCGCTGTTTGTTTCGCCCCTGACGGACATCCAGCTATATGGAACCGCAACGTCGAAACCGATGCTAACCGTTGGACCACCGTGAGCGGAACAACGATCGCCGACGGCGCGTGGGTGCGCCTCACCATTCAGCTCGACTATGCGACTGTAGACGCGGTTAACGACGCACGCTATTTTGAAGTGTACGTCGATGGCGTAGTTCTGACCAACGCCGCAGCCTACACGAGCGCGAATGGTTCCGGCTCCCTTGGCGGTAGCTGGTGGGCGATGCCTTCTGCTACCGGCCCATCTCAGATGTCCGCGTTGGAGATTCACGGGACGTCAACTGGTGTCGACGATGTGGTCGTGGACAGCGGTACGGCATTCCCGTTCTCGATCGCGCCGCGCGGATCGCTCTTCCGTATGGACTGACGCGCCCGGCTACACACGAAAGTTCCTCCGCCAGAGCCGTAGAGCAGTCTGGGCGGTCGGCCTTCGGCATCGGAAACGATCACCCCATCATTCTCATCGTCCGGAACGCGGACCCTACCACGCGGCCACACGGTCGGCTTCTGTCTTCATCTCCGCAAAGCTTGCCGGAGTAAACTCCAAGCCGTGTTGCTGGGTAAGTTCCTTCGCGTGACGCACGCACCACACAAGATTCTGGGCCTGATAGGTGCTGAGGTCTCCATAAAGACTGGTGTTATGACTGGCCCCGATAATCGTCCGCACCGGTTGATTGCGGCGCTCCATTTCGATGATATTCTCATCGATTACCGAACGCATGACTTCTCGCTCTTCGCCCAAAGTATCGGGTGATGTTTCAACACGCAGATCAAAGGGCTGATCGGGGTTGCCGTCAAAGACCGTGTGCAAACCCGCCGTGCAGGGAATCTCGTAAAGCTTCAGGTCGCCAGGAATCAGGTTGGAGTCTCGATGGCCGCGGTGACCATAGGGCCAGCTTCCAGACCAGTTGGCACAGAACTCTGGTCGATAGCGTCGAGAGGCGTTGCTGGCCCACTCGAAGCCCACTTCGTCGCAAATGCGAAGGGTGTCATTGTTACCGCTGCCATAGCAGGCGCGGTATCCCGCGCACGGTGCCCCCATAGTGTCTTCCAAATCCTCTTTGCCCATGCGGATCGCTTCTTTCTGCTCTGCATAGGTCATTCCCCCCAACCACTTGGCGGCATCGCCCTGCAAACCCGAGTAGCGAAGTCCGTTCAGATGCAACGCAACCTCCACGCCGGCATCGGCCAATTCGCGGTAGATGGACTTCTGATGACGCGCCACATCGGGATAGACAAACAGTGTTGCTCCTGCACGAACACCGAGATTATCCATGTTCTCAACAAACCCGCGCACAGAAGCCTCCTCAAACTCCCACGTCTCCGGTCCATGAAAGAACGGACGCCGCTCCGGCCCCGTATACTCCGAATGCGGCGGCAACTCACAATCGATCGAGTAGTTGAAGAATAGCTTCATTGTATTATCTTCTCCTTATACTTATTAACTGCATGTTACCAAATCGTTTCTTATGATTTGCGCCTTCGGCGAGATGCTTCGACAAGCTCAGCATGACATTTCGTTAGACAATTCGGGTCTGAAGACTTGTCATCTCGAGCGTAGTCGAGAGATCTCGATTTGGACAACACGCCCTTTACACTCAAATAGATCGGACTGCTCCAGGCCATGTGTCCGTCTTCCTGCAGCATCCGTACATAGATGGGATTGTCACCTTCGCGCAGGCGCTTGATCGGCAATTCGAAAGCCAGTTCGTCGTTCTCCAGACGATCCGGAAGCCGATAGACTTCCAGTTGCTTCCGTACGCCGCCAAAGCGGCGCACCTTCCGCGTTAAGCCAATGGCGCCAAGCTTGCAGGTCATCTTGCCTTGCTGCGTCTCGATCACGATCTCCCCGACAGCCGGCTTAGTCAGCTCCAGGATGCAGCCGGCAATACCACCAGTGGTAATGGATTCCCACTCCGCGCGAGTCCGGCTTACGTGACGCAGCGGCTTGTCCGCATTCCAGAAGTTGATCGGCTGAACACTCCTGATGGTGTTGCCCTTGACCGTAAGAGATCCGGCCCAATCCACCTTTCTGGCCCGTCCGCGCACTTCCGCACCGCTCCAGACCACCTTGATTCTGCGGCCCAGGTCTGCACGAGAATAGGAGCGCACGGTCTTTAGCACGTCCATTCCATTACGTACCTCAACGCTTTCCACCGGGGCCGTACCGGTCGTCCTCACCAATAGGCGCGGCACGACGTCCCCAGCCTTGATGATATCCCCCATCATGGCGGATCGGCCGTCGCCGGTCTGTAACCGCACGTCTAACAGACAACGGTTGCCGGTGGTGCCGTATGTGTGGCGAGCCTTTAGCGCGGCATAGATGGATGTCCGATCTAGCGAGGAGGCCAAGACACAGGTGAGCCCGCCATAGGAGCCAAATCGGCTTGCGCCTGGATAAGACGCACCCGGCCGCCCTTTATGTCCGTCGGAGTTGCAGCACACCCCTACCCGATAACCGTGGGCAAATGCATCTTCCAGCAACCATTCAAACGTGCCCCATGCCGAATGAATCTCCATGGCCACCTCAATTTCCGGATCGTGCATCCGCATATCAGGGAAACGACCGCCGACATGTGCAAAGGCAAACGCCTTGGCCCTGTTCTGAACCGCCAGGTTGCGAAAAGGTCATCAGCAGTGGGCGACACCGGATAGGCAGAGGCTCCGTCGGGAAGCAGTTCGTTACTGCTCCGGGTGATATTGCCGCCCTGCCCCGCAAAATACACATTCCGGTCTCCCCCCAGCGGCGTGTTGCCGCTCCACTCGTATCCGGGAAAAACGACAAAGCGGCCGGATTCGCTGAACTGTCTCGCCAGCCGCTTGATTCGAGTCCACAAGGTATCTGTAACCTGGAAGTCGTTTCCCTGATGACCGGAGATATCAACCAATCCGCAGTCCCGCGCGAAGGTGAAGTAATCATCGATGGTATTGGAGCCTATGGTCTCCTCCGATTGGCCATGGAAATCGGCCCAGTAAGGCCGATACTCTTCCTGCTCTTCCACGACACGAATCGGGTTGCTCTCAGCACTGAGGCCCGTTTTCGGATCATGCGCCTTGATGCGTTGGACACCCGCTTCCGCAAATCCACCATGCTTGACTCGTCGCGGCTTACGAACCGGGTTACCCCACCGGTCCTCCAGTTTCAGGTGATAGGCAAACGCCGTGTTTTGCATGACCTGAGACGGCACGATGCAAACCGCTTTCGTTGGCGGCCCAGGTACAATCTTTAAGGTGGGCGATTCGGGTAACTCCTTGAACTGATAGCTCGCAATGGGATCCACCAGCGTCTTAAGCTCGAAACTATCCTCGTAGAACGTCTGCATCTGCCAACCCGCTGATCCGGCAGAGGTGTCACCAAAGACAACGGTGATCGTCTCTCCCTCACCGAGATAGCCGCCCATAACTTTGAGGTAGAGACTCTTGCCCCACGGCCGGGTGTGACCTTTGGTATCCCATCGCGGTTCAATGCGGCAGTCGCCGTTGGTGGAAACCGTACAGAAGTTCGGTGCACGCGGGTTGTCAAACTGCGGCGTCCCGAAATCCCCGGCATAGCGAAACACAATCTTCAGGCAGCCGGTGTCGTCGACAGGATGTTCGACCCTATATCGGTAGGTCACGGTTTGATGTGTTCCCGCCACAACCCGCTTTCTAGAATTGATCGTTGCTGATCCTAATCCAGCGTTCATGTCGATTTATCCTCCCGCAGAGAGTTCAGAGTTCAGAGTTCAAGATTCAGGGGATCCGAGGTCAAGACGCCGCGGAGGCGGGACAGCATCTCCGCTCTCTCGCCTTCAGAATATGTCCGTACAGCATGATCCAAGCAGTCGTTGAATTTCGTGGCCATCTCCTGCTCCGTGAGTGCATGACTGGGACTCCCCTTCGGGCTTTCGACGCGCGTCTCGACGCGGCGTCCATCCTTAAGCGTAATCGAGAAGACGATCGGCACCAGACCAGACGCATCCTTTTCAAATTCAACACACGAGAATTTCGCAGCCAGAGCCACAACATCGTCGCGATCCCGGATCGCCTCCGGCCTGAAATCATCTAGCCCTACTTTGCCATTGATCAACGTCAGGGCTGCTGTATAAGGCGCGCAGAATTGGGCGTCCACCGTCGGGTTATCACGGATTTCGAAAGGATGGCCCACCTGTCCCATCGCTTGAGGGGGCAGGTAAATGGTGCCCTCGTCAACATCCTGCCCCGAGAAGGCATGCTCCTTTTGAAGGCTCATGGCGGCATCGATCACAGCGTGTGTGCACCGGCATGATGGATAGGGCTTAATGCTAACATTAGACGTCTCAAACAGCGTGCCGAGGTCTTCTGTCAGCCATTTCCGATCACACTTACCGGACGTGTACAAAGCCGGAATCCCGAAATCACCATCGATGATGCTCGTGGCCCCCGTCAGTCCTCTGGCTGCCAAACAGGCGGCCTGAACACCAGCCTGCGCGCTGATCCCCGGCTGCATTCGCTTTGCCAGTCGGCCTTCAACAAGCGCCTGCCGATTGCCATGAATGGCCGAATAGGCCAGGCCAAATGCATTTGCCATCGTGTCCGCATCGAAGCCAAGCAGTCGCCCACAGGCAGCCACGCATCCGAAAGGGCCCCAAAGCGTGGTCGGCAGCCATCCCGTATGGAGATAAGGAATAAAGGCCAACCCGATTCGATTAGCCACATCCAAGCCCACGGCTAACGCGGCAATGAACTCGCGTCCTGAAACTCTGCGACTCGTTGTTCCCACCTGTTCCGCTACCGCAAGCAATGCAGGCACAATGGTAACGCAGCCGTGATGAATGGCAGCGTCGTGGGTGTCGTCAAAGTCACGCGCATGTCCCATCACCGCATTGATAAAGGCCGCTGAGGGTGCGCTCGTCTTATCCCCAAAACCGAGAACCGTTGCCTGCGGGTTGCCACCCCATTCTAAAAGGCTCTCCCGGATGGCGCCTATGCCATCGGCTGTACTACCGGCAAGGATGCACGCCACCGTGTCCTGAAACAGCACGGCCGACCACTGCATCACATCGTCAGGGATGTCATCCACCCCGATGCCTGCCGCATGCCGAACCAGCCCGTTGATACTGTCGTTGTTCTTATTCATGTTCAGTGAGTGGGGCATTCCTAAGAGCCATGGGCGAGGTCTTGAAGAACCGCTTGAACGCTCGGTAGAACGTAGAGAGATCTTCATATCCCACGTCAAAGGCGATGGCGGCGACAGGCATGTTCGTATTCCTTAGCAGATCGACGGCCCGCTTTGTGCGCAACAAGTTGACGTATTGCGAGAAACTCCGCCCCGTATGCTTACGACACAGGTTGGTGAACTGCCGCTGCGAAAGCCCCGCCATTTTCGCCACACCGGCAAGCGTATAGGTCTCATACAGGTTCCGCGCCACAACCCGTAAGACAGCCGATAGCCGTTGCTCGCTGCTGCATTGGGTCATTGTCCTCGCTTCGTCTTCTTCATTCACGATGCGGTGCAGATCCAACAGGATAGCACCCAGGCATTGTCGCATCGCCTCTTCAAACAAGAGCGATTCGGCCTCCTGTTCGTGCAGCATCTGTCGAAGCAGGCGGCGAAGGCGCTGGGCATTGTAGGGAGGTACAGAAATCGGTTTTCCCAGATCAAAAAGAGGAAGAAGTATCTTGTCGTCTATTCCTGCATGCGGTTGGTCAAAATAGACAACAAAAATGGTCATCGCTTTGCCGGGTGAGTCAATCAGTTGATGGGCCTTGTGGGCTTTCAACACCACCGCTGTATTAGGCATGAGTTCAAAACACTCGTCGCCCATCACGATTTGGCCTTGGCCGGAAACAACATAGAGCAGACTGTGATACTCATGCTCATGCGATTCCGTCTGAAAGCCGGGCTCGTGAGCATGGTTTTCTATACGCACACCATGCTTAGGCATAGAAGAAGCGGTCTTCTGATTGATGAATTTCATTGCCCTGAGATCATGCCAGCCCTCCCTCTCAAAGACAACCACAATTGCCGAAAACGCCAATACCTCATTTCCGCAGCCGCCAAGACATCTTCCGGTGTTGCAGGTCACAATTCTTTCAAATGGAGGTTTTTCGATGATCATTGCAGATCTGAGTGAAATTGAAGGGCGGACTTACCCGGCACGTCGCCGCACCCGGAACTTGGCCGGAGGCGCATCACCCATCCAAACCGATGCGTTCAGTATGGGTTATGTGACTCTTGACCCATGGGGTGGTCAGGTTCCCTGGCATGCTCAGGAACAGGATGAAGTCTATTTCGTTATCGAGGGCGTTGGTGAAATGTGCTTGGGCAACGAGGTTATGGAGCTGATAACCGGCCAAGCGGTCTATATCCCGTCCGGCGTTTATCATCAGCTCAGCAACAAGGGAGCTACCCCCCTGAAAATGATTTACTGTTATGGCCCCGCCGGTGATGTCGATCACTGGAAGCAGGAACTGGCAGGCACACTACCGAAAGCAGGCGTGGACGTTCCGGCACTCCCCGAAAACAGCGTATTTCCGCAATGCACGAAAGGACCGCAATGAGCGAAAACATTCATAAAGTCGGCATCATTATGAACGGCGTCACAGGACGCATGGGCACCAACCAACACCTGCTACGGTCCATTGACGCCATAATCCAGCAAGGCGGGGTCAAGATCGGCCCACAGGAAGTCATCACGCCCGATCCCATCCTGGTCGGACGTAACGAACTGAAGCTGAAAAAGCTCATTGCAATATCGAGCGCCGAAAAATACACCACTGATCTCGACAGCGTCATGAACGATCCGGCTTATCCCGTGTACTTCGACGCCCAGACCACACTGCGGCGTTTCGACGCCGTAAGAGCAGCCGCAGCGGCCGGGAAACACGTCTACTGCGAAAAGCCCACAGCCGTGAACACGGCGGATGCCTACCAACTGTATACTATCTGCCGCGATGCGGGCATCAAGCACGGTGTCGTGCAGGACAAACTCTGGCTGCCGGGGCTGGTGAAGCTAGAACGGCTGATGGAATCGGGATTCTTCGGCAACATCCTGTCCGTACGCGGTGAATTCGGATACTGGGTGTTTGAGGGACACACCGTCCCCCCGCAACGCCCTTCCTGGAACTATCGAAAAGAAGATGGCGGCGGCATGGTCATCGATATGCTCTGCCACTGGCGCTACGTGATCGACAATCTCTTCGGCAACGTCAAGGCCGTCTCCTGTCGAGCGGCCACACACATACCCGAACGCGTGAATGAAGAGGGTAAACCCTACCCCTGCACCGCCGATGACAGCGCCTATGCTACATTCGAGTTGAATAACGGCGTCATCGTAAACATGAACTCATCGTGGTGCGTACGCGTGCGCCGGGACGACCTGCTCACCCTGCAGGTTGATGGAACCTGCGGCTCGGCAGTCGCCGGCCTGCGGGACTGTCGCATCCAGCATTATGGCAATACCCCCCGCCCCGTCTGGAATCCGGACGTTGAGCAGCCGGTGGACTTTTTCGAGGACTGGGCCGAGGTTCCGGAGCAGGAAACGTATGAAAATGCGTTCAAAGCCCAGTGGGAGCTTTTCTTGCGTCACGTGGTACTGGACGAGCCGTTTAGGTGGAATCTGCTTGAAGGCGCCAAAGGCGTCCAACTCGCAGAAATGGGACTCAAATCATCGGATGAACGTCGCTGGGTCGAGTTACCGGAACTTGAGAAATAACAGACTGCGGCTGAGCGGATATGAAGGAATAGACAGAATTATGAAAAACACGGCAATCATTACCGGAGGAAGCCGCGGAATCGGCAAGGCAATTGCCCAGGAACTGGCTGGACTGGGCTATGGTATTGTCATCAGCCATTTCGATTTCACCTCTGATGGCAAACCGGACGAGAAAACAGGACTTGAAACGCGAAAGCAGATCGAAGCGCTCTGTCGCGTCCACGTAACTTGGGACTGCTGTCTCATGCTCAATGAGACTCACGC
>CAYFPQ010000087.1:0-11475 GCA_964345005.1 uncultured Victivallales bacterium
GCGTGAGTCTCATTGAGCATGAGACAGCAGTCCCAAGTTACGTGGACGCGACACTCAGACCTGCACTGAACCGCAGCTCGAGCCCAGTGGTGTCTGTGTCGTCGGCGATGAGGTGAGATATTTCAGCATTTAAGACGGCCGTGTCGCCGATGAGCATTTCCGCGCCAAGTAGAACGCCGATCGCCAAATCCGTTTCGGTCGTGTCCTCGTCTTCTAACCAGCCTGATGCTTCGGCTCGTGATCGTACAAATCCGCCCGCAAAAGACACATAGGGTGTCATGTAGGCGGTGGAGTCGGAAAAGAGCGTTACATTGCCCAGTCCGCTCAATGTGCTGATCTCATAGTCATAGGCTGTCTCGTCATCCGTGGCGTGCCAGAAATCCAACAAGAAGCCGATATCTACGTATTCGGACGTGCTAAGATTCGCTCTGCCTTCAAATCCGTACGCATACCCGAAGATCCGGTCTAGCCTGTCGTCTCCAAACTGCATTATCTGTAGTCCGCCACCGACGTAATTCTTTCCCATCAGTGTCCCCGCCGACGCGGATGATGCCCAGGCGATGGCAATGGCGACAAGGATCAGCCGTATGGGCACCGATACCCAAGGGCTTCGTCTGTGTGTCTTTGTTGCGTTGATGTTGAAATTTGTCATTTTCGGTGATTCTCCTTCAATAGAGTAGACTGATGTATGTTGAATACTCGGGGTGATTGTATGAAATGGTTTTCCAATCGACGAACGTCGTCCCGTTCTCGGTTACCATGATGGAGGCAGAATAGACTCGCCCTCGTGCTCCACTTGCGCCGACAGCATCGTAATCCGCGTCCAGCCATTGGTAGGCGGTGATGGGGGAGAGCCCCGTTTCAATGGTTGAGGAAGGAGTGCCGAACAAGCGAAGGAACACCTCGATATCGCAAGGAATGGATATCTTCTCCCACTTTGCCCGAGTAATAGTGGGTCGCTTTGAGCCCCCACCACCGCCGTCATCGCAGCCTGTCCAAAACCCGAATGCCAGAAGCAGAAGGAGAAGAATCGTGCCCCATCTATCCACGGCTTGCTTTGTTGTGGACTGACATCTCATCAGATTTCCCGAGTTGCCTTGATTGTTTCAACCGTCACCACGGCTGTGGCTCGGACCGTTGCGGCGTTGGCGCGCTTGCCGAGGTAGCTATCGGGTTCGAAGGGGCGGTCAACGTCGTTGGCAATCTGCTGGAGGATGGGGAAGCAGGCTTCGGAGCCAATCTTGTGCAGGGTTTCGCACATGACAGTGGCCGCCGAGGCGCTGGTTTCCTTCTTCAGAGACTGGATGAAAACACCTTCGGCTTCTTTGCCAAAGGATGAGAGCAGTCTCGCCGAGCGCGCTCTCACGTTGGGGTGCGGACTGTTGAGCAGCAGGGAAGACATGAAGGCAAGCAACTCGTCGTCATCGTCGATAAAGCTGCTTATTGTTGCCACGCATTCGGCGGTGACCTGAGCGTTTCCTGATTTGGAGAGGAACTTCAGCAGGTCCGGCTTGAGATATGCCATCTGTCTTGTGGACATGGTCTTCAGCAGGTCGACCTTGACAGAGGTGTGCGGGCTGGTCCTGACGAATGCCAGTAGCTCACGGCCATCCTTCTCCGACAGTGTGCGGGTCTGAAGCTCTTTGGCCGAGGCAACACCATCGCGCCTGGTGTGCATAGGATCGCGGAGCACGTTCTTCAGCGCCTCCGTGCCATAAGTTGAGGGCGCGAACGACGCCCTGCCGCCGATCGTTTCGCAAGAGCTGGTCAGCAAGACCATAGCAAGGTTCAGTGTGAGGATAGGTACGGTTCGTAGCATTGTCATGTGGTGGTGTCTCCTGGCAACAAGGTGATCAGAAAGCTGGACGGTCCGTACCTCTGCTTGCCTGCGGTGGGCCGGATCGAGCAGGGGGAGCGGCGGCTTGACGTCGTGGAGCTGGTGCGGCTCTGTCGGGCAATCCGGTGTGATCCTTACGAAGCGCTCGACCTGGTAACAGGTGGCGATTGGAATGCTCGCGAAGAAGTCAAAATCGCCGCCGAGTCACGTCGTATGTATCGCACCAAGTAGCAGGTTCCGGCGTTGTCTTTCCCTCATCCTTTCCCATCCGCAGCGGGAAGCACACGGCCACGGTCAGTATGAGAAAGGCTGCTTTCTCCATGTATTCGGCCTCTATCACTGCAACGCTTGAGGCATGTCAACGCATGCATCCAATGAACGGTCGACTCTGTTGTCTTGTGGTCGAAGGAGCAAGTGTGCCGAAGCATCGCGCATGCATGAGTTGGAGCGTCTTCGCGGCATGACGGTCGAGGCCAGAATCGACGCCGCACTTTCTATGGAAAAGAAATATGCATGGCTCAAGCCCGTGTCACTGGAGGCCTGACGCATGAATGAGTCGGATGCCATTCTGTGTATCGCTTGCTGCGGGTAGAACCGCAACTTTTTCGTCTTGTCGTTTTTCCATCATTCACGGTTGGCATGCGAGTTCCACGAAGGTAAAATCTCTCCCTTTCGTTTCAGGCAGGACAGGGAATGGCCGATGGACTTTCATACAAATCTTATGACGAATCTTACGGCGGAAGATATTCGCAGCATCTTGACGCGTCTTGGTGTCAAGAAGCCGACGCGCAAGGGGGATATGGCGAAGTGTCTGCACGATCTCTGGAACCAGACGCCGCAATGCCTGATCGAAGCCTTGTCCGAGCCGGAGCGACTGTTGTTAAGCGAGTGTGCGCATACGGGGGATACGCTTCCCGATGTCGCGATGTTGAACGCGAAGCATGGGTTCTCCTACAGCATTCCACACAGCGGCGGCTATCGTGACGCTCATGTCATTTTGTGTTTTCTCGCTCGCGATGGCCGCCGGGGGTATGAGCTGGTCGACGATGTGAGCGACCGGCTTGCTCGTCTGCTCCCGCCTCCGCCTCCTCTGAAGATCGCCTCGGTCGAAACCCTGCCTGCCGAAGGGGTGTGGACTTTTGACCGTTGGGGCGGGGAGAAAGACATAGAGAAACGCCCGCTGCAGGTATATGAGCTGGAAGCCGCAGCTCCCACGGAAGTGAAGCGCATTCTGCAACTGGCGGGAGCGGAGAAGTTGCGTGTCAGCGATAAGACAGGATTCCCGACACCGGCCACACAGAAGATTGTACGTGACGCGCTATGCGCCCCCGAAATGGACCTTAGGTTGCCGGAAGGGAAAGGCAAGGCATGGTGGAACTCTGACAAGGATCCCGGACCTGTGCGCGCTTTTGCGTGGCCGGTGTTAATGCAGCAATGCGGTTGGGCGGCTCCCAAAGCCGGAAAGCTCAGGTTAACGCGCAAAGGGAAGGCGATGCTTGCCGGGGGGGACGACTTCGAACACTACGTGCAAGGGGTTCAATCCTTACTGGGTGATTCGCGGTTCGATGAGCTGCGCCGCGTCAGTGTCATTAAGGGGCAACGAGGACGGCGTGCCGGTCATTGGCGAGTTCCGGTTGAGCAGCGTCGGCATGTCATACAAAGGGGCTTGGCAGCACTCCCCCGGGACCAATGGGTGACGGTTGAGGAAGCCTACCGCGTGCTCTTTGCGCTTGGCGAGAATGGAAACGCCTATACCGATGGGCTCTGTCTGTACATTTGCGACCAGCAATACGGGCATCTTTCCGGTGAGGAGCGGGATATCGGGCGCATCTACTTCCGTCAGCTTCTCGGTGAGTCGTTTGCGACACTCGGATTGGTGGATCTGGGCTATGCCTATCCTCATGTTCTGCATCCGGAGTTGCACGGATCGTGGGGACTCGACGACGAGACGTATGTGACGCGTTTCGATGGAGTCAAGTATCTGCGCGTGACCCCGCTGGGACGCTTCTGTTTTGGAGTGGATAGGGACTATGAGCCTCCAGAAGCAGAGCAACGCAGCTTATTCAAGGTTCTCCCGACGCATGAAATTGTGGTGACTGACGGCACGTTGTTTTCGGTTGGAGATTCCGCCATGATTGAGCGTTTCGCGAAACGTAAGTCTGACGCAGTCTGGAAGATGGATCGAAAGAGTATCCTGGAGGCGTTAGAGGCCGGTGATACACCCGAGGACATTCTCAAGATCTTGAGGAGTGGAACGGATGTTGAGATTCCAGAAACGGTTGTGAGCCTGTTGGAGGCGACCGCTGAACTCGCCGGGGCGGCAACCGGTCGGCAGGACGGCGTTATTGTGGAGTTCCGCGATGAGGAAACAGCCACGTTGATAGCTCATGACACCGCGGCGGCGAAGGTCGTGCTGTGCCGGGAGGGACGGTCGGTTGTGGTCTATCGCAAGAAGTTGAAAGCGTTTCAGACGGCACTCCGAAGAACGGGGATTCTGCTGCCGTGACTGTACCGTGCCAACCCGGGAATCCGCTGATTATTCAGGGGGATCGCGCCATCCTGCTCGAAGTGGACAATCCGCGCTATGAGCAGGCACGCGACACGCTCGCTGCATTCGCGGAGTTGGAGAAGTCTCCAGAGCATATCCACACCTATCGTGTGACGCCGCTTTCGATCTGGAATGCCTGCGCGGCAGGCCATTCCGGAGAGGCAATCGTAGAAAGCTTGAGCGGATTATCGAAGTACCCGCCTCCTGAACACGTATTGACGGAGATTCATGACTATGCCGCCCGCTATGGCCGGTTGCGTATCTCGCGTGACGGCGACGGATTGCTGCTGACATCGGACGACCGGCCATTGTGCGAGGAACTGGCCCGCCACGAAAATCTACGCGGCATATTGCGGGAACGAATCGACGATATGGCGTTTCGTGTGGCTCCGGTCGATCGTGGTCGCCTGAAGCAGGCGTTGATCCGGATCGGCTACCCGGCCGAAGACCTGGCGGGCTACCGCGATGGCGAGTCGCTCCCGCTGACATTACGTGATTGTACGCTTTCCGGGGAGTCGTTTGCTCCTCGCCACTATCAGGACGATGCCGTATCCGCCTTCCATGCCGGCGGCTCGTCGCGCGGTGGATCCGGCGTGATTGTGTTGCCGTGTGGCGCCGGGAAAACCATTGTCGGCATGAGTTGCATGACGAAACTACAGACCTCCACGCTGATCCTGGCAACGAATGTTACAGCGGTGCGACAGTGGATCGGCGAGATTCTGGACAAGACGACGCTACAAGAAGATCAGGTCGGTGAATACACCGGCAAGCGGAAAGACATCCGCCCCGTAACCGTGACGACATACCAGATCATGACCTACCGCAAGAACCGGGAAGCACCGTTCGATCATTTGGCGCTTTTTGACGAGCGCGACTGGGGGTTGATCGTTTATGACGAGGTGCACCTGCTGCCGGCACCTATTTTTCAGATTACGGCGACCATTCAGGCGCGTCGTCGTTTGGGGCTGACGGCAACGCTTGTGCGTGAAGATGGACGGGAGGATGATGTCTTTGCGCTGATTGGACCGAAGCGTTACGACGTACCTTGGAAGCTTCTGGAAACGCAGGGCTGGATCGCGAAGGCACGTTGCACAGAGGTACGCATAGGGATGAATGACGATCTGCGTATGCGTTACGCCATGGCAGGCAAGCGCAACAAGTTCCGCATTGCCTCTGAGAACCCTCGCAAGCTCGCGGTGGTTCGCGACCTTATACAGCAACATCGCGGTGATAAGGTCCTTATTCTCGGTATGTATGTGGACCAGCTCAAGACGCTCGCCGCTGAGTTCGATGTTCCTGTTCTGACGGGTTCCACAGGGCAAGCCAAGCGCGAGAAGCTTTTTCGCAAGTTCCGCGAAGGTCGTCTATCCGTATTGGCTTGCTCCAAGATCGCTAACTTCTCCGTGGATCTCCCCGATGCGGCTGTTGCGATCCAGGTTTCTGGAACGTTCGGCTCGCGCCAGGAAGAGGCGCAGCGCCTCGGCCGCATCCTCCGTCCCAAGCCGGGCGAGAACCAGGCGCACTTCTACTCGCTGGTCAGCCACGAGAGCGTCGAGCAGGACTTCGCCATGAATCGCCAGCTCTTTCTTTGCGAGCAAGGATACGAGTATCACATCCGGCACGATTTGGAGGAGGCATGAAGATATTCACCGACCCTTGGAGCGTCGTCTTCGACTGGTTGCCCGCATGGTCGCGCTTGTCTCGCGAAACCCGGGAGTTCTTTGCTCGGCAGATCCCCGGCGATCTACGCGTGCCAAACAGCCTCTTCGATCCTGCCTGTGTGGCAGAGCTGAAGCAGGTTGGGTTTATCAAGGGTGAGTCGCCCCGGCTTTCTTCTGAATTGCGTCCGTTCCGTCGGGCCATACGCGCCATGGACCGGCACCGTGTATTCGATGAAGAACAGCCGCGGATGCGGGATTTCGTGGAGGAGCACCTGACCCAGAACGAAGCCCAAACGCTTCTGGATTACAGCTTTTACCGGAACAATCACTGGAAAGAGGCTGAAACACTTGCATCTGACGAGACCTGGCTTCGCGGATTCCTCGATGCGCAGCTTGGAGCGAAATGGGAACAGGAGCATACGAATCAGGTGCGTGATACCTGGCTGGCCAAGGTGAAAGCAGTTGAACTGCTGAAGGACTGGATACGCCGCTGTCTTGAAGGCGATGGGTTTGTGCCTCTGGCCGATATCCTGGTCGAGCATGAAAGGGAACCGGAAATGGTTTCGGATGCGCTGACCGCCGGAGTGCGCTACCTGCTGCTTTTTCCCGCCTTGCATTCCGAGACACTCGATCCGGTTATCGGTGTCTGGCCGGCCATACATCGGCGCTGGAACCGGAAAGCGCTTGAGTTGCCCGTCATGGCCGATTGTCCTCCAGTGGACGATCTGTTTGCCACGCCATACCTCTCGCACGACATGACGATGACACTGGTGAATTCGGCGCCTGACGGGCTGCGGTTGCGGCGCAGTGGGGGCGGATTGTTCAAGCGTGAGGTCGACAAGCTTGTCGCATTGCTTTCTCCCATACGAGACGATCTGGGGTTGTACACCGATGGTAGCCACCGTGTGTATGAGGCTTGCGCCTGGCTCGAATCCATGGAGCTGTTCAAAGTGAAAGGCGAGCGCGGAAAAGAACCGACCCTTGTGGCGACGCCGACAGGGAAGGAGTGGCTGGCACAACCGATTGAACTGCGACTACAGAGCCTCCTGGATGTCATGCGCAAAGCTTACAGTGACAGGAAAGAGCGCTATATGGAGTACACGAGGTCGCGGATGCGCTTTACTTCTCGTGATGTCAGTACGGGAGGATGGGGTTACGATCATACACTCGATCCACAACGTCATTTGGTGGAGGCATTCGAACGATGCGAAGCCGGGAAGTGGATGGCGCTCGACGCATTTCTAGACTGGGCGCAACAGGAGGCCAATCCGCTTTTGCGGAATGTTGAAGGGAAGCGATCGCTCTACGGCCGTTTCATTCAGCAGACCGCGGACGAAAAGGAGGCGTCATGGCGGCGCTATCTTGAGGGGTTTCTACGGGAACGACTCATGCCGTTGGGCGGTGCACAGGTATGTGTCGATGCGTCGGGACAGATGCATTTTGCCCTTACGTCTGCCGGGATGTACCTGTTGGGGCAGGCGGATACTCTCGAGTATGAGGATGAGGAATCTGTCGGCCAGGTACTTGTGCAGCCCAATTTCGAAATTGTGTTTACGGCTCCGGCTCCGGCCGTAGAAGCGGAACTCTCACAGTTTGCCGAACGCATCGGGCATGGGGTGGGGACGCTCTTTCGTATTACGCGCCAATCGATCCATGGTGCGTTCGACTATGGACTGGACGGCGACAGCATTCTTGAACGTCTCCGTCGGCATACCCATAAAGCCCTGTCGGCCAATGTACAAACGCAGATTACCGATTGGGCCAATGCCTACCGCCGTGTCGGCTTCCGGCGGATGTTGACTTTGCGTTGCCCCGACCCGGAAACGGCGAAACATGTTCAGTCCATCTTCCCCCGTCTGGTCCGTCCCGTTACCGAGACGCTTCTGGAGGTGACAAGCCAGAAGTCGGTGAAGGACATGAAGAAGAGGCTGAGAAAGCAGGGAATCGGTGTCGAGTAGCATTGAGAGGAGAGTAGTGTTGGAGTCGAACATCAGATGCCTGGTTCATAACGAGTTGGATACGAAGGGTGTCGAGGACGCTTTCGAAAAGACGCTCGATCAGCTTCAGAAAGGGGATTTTCGTTCGGCGGAGGCCAAGAAGCTGACCGGGCGTGACTTCTACAGGGCCAAACTATCGTATGCCGACCGGCTATTGTTTCAACTAGGACGACATCACGGCACGCCGGTACTGCTTCTTCTTGAGATTATCCGCAACCATGCCTACGAGAAATCGCGCTTTCTGAATGGGGCCAAGATAGACGAGTCCAAGCTTAGACCCGTTGAATCCCTGGCTCACTTCGATGATGCTCCCGCCGTTGCGCTTCGCTTTCTTCATAAGGAGAGGCGGCATTTCCATCTCTTGAACCGAATCCTCTCGTTCGACGACGAACAGGATGCTGTGCTCGGTATGCGTCCACCCGTCATCGTGATTGGGTCGGCCGGGAGCGGCAAGACCACCCTGGTTCTGGAGAAGCTGAAGCAGCTCAAAGGCAATGTGCTCTACACAACGCTGTCGCCCTACCTCGTTCAGAACGCCCGCGATCTCTATTACGGGCATCACTACCGGAATGACCGGCAGGATGTCGGTTTCCTGTCGTTTCGCGAGCTGATCGAGTCCATTCGGGTGCCGGACGGGCGTGAACTCGATTACAGGCAATTCACAACGTGGTTCAACAACCTGCGGGGCGCAACGCCTCTGAAAGATGGGCACAAAGTCTTTGAGGAGTTCAACGGTGTTATCCTCGGCGGACCTGTCGATAAGCCCTATATGAACCGCGATGACTACCTCGCATTGGGCGTACGTCGATCTATCTTCAACGATGAGGACCGCTCGCATGCGTATGCGCTCTTTGAGAAGTATCTTCGCTACATCGAGAAAAACGACTGCTACGATCTCAACCTGGAAGCCCACCGTTGCACACCGCTCTGCGAGCCTTGCTATGATTTTGTGGTCGTCGACGAAGTGCAGGATCTGACCAACACCCAGCTCAATATGATTCTACAGCTGCTGCGCACACGGGATCACTTCATCCTTTGCGGCGATTCCAACCAGATCGTGCATCCCAACTTCTTCTCGTGGACGGGATTGAAGGGCATGTTCTACGAGAAGCAGAAGGCATCCGGCGGCCGATCGCGCACCATCGAGCGGGTACTGGTCAAGAACTACCGAAACTACAAGCGAGTGACCGACCTGGCCAACCGGCTGTTGAAGATCAAGAACGCCCGTTTCGACAGGGAGAGCAACTACCTGGTCGAAAGTGTTGCCCAGGAGGACGGCACGGTGGAGTTTCTCCCGGCAAAGGAGAAGATCCTGCGCGATATAGACAAACGGACATCGCGGTCCACGCGCACCGCTGTGCTCGTGCCGCGCGCGGAGGACAAGGCCGCGGCGGCCCGGCATTTCAAGACGCCGCTGCTGTTCTCCATTCAGGAGGCGAAGGGGCTCGAGTATCCGAATGTCATTCTGTTCAATTTCGTCTCCGTCTATCGCAAGGAATTCGAGACGATTACCGAGGGGATTGCCTCATCCGAACTCGAAACCGATCTGACCTATGCCCGGGCTCGGGACAAGCGGGACAAGTCGCTGGAGGCCTACAAGTTCTTCGTCAACGCGCTCTATGTGGCCATGACGCGTGCCATCGAGAATCTGTATGTCATCGAGCAGGACACGCGGCACCGTCTTTACGGGCTCCTCGATCTCACCACCGTTTCCGAAGAGACGGCGGTCAGAGCGGAGCAATCCAACCTCGAAGACTGGAAACAGGAGGCCAATCGACTGGCGGCACAGGGCAAGCAGGAGCAGGCCGACGCCATTCGCAAGGACATTCTCGACACACGCGATGTGGAATGGCAGGTGGTCACCAACGAAACGATCGACGATCTCAAGCGCGAAGCGCTCGATCCCGCCAACTACAACAAGAAAGCGAAGCAGCTTCTGTTCGATTACGCCGTCACCTACCACCTACCCCAGTACTTCGAGCCGCTCGTTGAGTTGAAATTCAACCGCGCCAGGGAGCCAAAGAAACACGCATTCAGCATAGAGCAGTCCTATCTGCGCGAATACCGCGGCAGTGCAATTCAGGAGCTGCGCCACAAGATCAACCAATATGGCGTCAATTTCAGGAACGCGCTCAACCAGACCCCCTTGATGCTGGCAAGCCGGGCGGGAAATGTCGAACTGGCGACCGAACTTGTCGAGGCCGGCGCCGACCGCGATGCGCTCGATAACTGGGGCCAGAACGCGCTCCAGATCGCCCTCGGCGAGGCCTATCTGGAGGGAACCGGCGGTGTCCGTCACATAGGCGCGCTCTATCCGTTGCTCTCCCCGTCATCCATCAAGATCAGGGTCGACAAGCGAATGATCAAGCTGGACAGCCATCTGATGGAGTTCTTTCTGCTCCAATCGATGCTGGCCATCTTTCCGCGCATTCTCCGCTATAAGGCCACCAACTGGTTTCATACGATGCCGAAGCCGTCCTTCGAGTCGGGCGATTTCTTCTTCGCCGTGGACGATTTCCCGGAATACGTGTTGCCCGAACGCCGCAAGAAGCGATCGTACATTTCCAGCATTCTATCGAAGAACGAATACTTTCGGGACGATCCGTACAATCGCAAGCTCTTCCTGCGCGTTGAGCTTGGGTACTATGTGTTGAATCCGCTGATGGACATCGCCGTCGGCGAACGTTGGGTGAATGTGTACGACCTGCTCGGAATCAGGATTCATGCCGCCGAAGGGTTACCCGTCGCAGAGAAGTTCCAGTCCTTTCTCGACGAGGCGTCCGCCAACCTCGACAGGGGGAAAGCGCCTCCCAACTTGCGCCGCTTCTTCGCCCCCGCCATGCCGTCATGGGATTACCTGTACAAAGAGCAGCCATTCTGAGATATCCGCGAGAGGCGCCCAACGGGGCTCTATTCTCGGTGGTGCAGATACAGCTTCGCGCAGGCGATGGCGTCCGACAGCGCTTCCTGAGTTCAACATTGGGACACTCTATCGAAAGTGAACATCCAACATCGAACACGGAACAGCCAACATTCATCGTTTCTTGGCGTTCTTCTTGGCCGTGTCGATGCTCCGATACAGTATCGAGATCAATTCGTCGGTTTCCTGGAGCAGCGGTTTGAGCTTGCTCATCGGCTTGATGAGTTGAGCCTTCACAGAGCTTGATGATCCTCACTGCGTAATCAATCAGTCTGTCATGCAAATCGAACTCACGTTCCTTCGCCATTCTGTTTGCTCCCTTCTTGCGTTGGCTGTTGGCTGTTCCGTGTTCACTGTTGAATGTTCAGAATAGTGGCACGGGACACCCATATTCAAACCTCGACCCAATGATTACAGGGATTTCCGGGCCTCATTTTCGCCGATGTTGAACTCAGGAGGCTCTATTCTCGGTGGTGCAGATACAGCTTCGCGCAGGCGATGGCGTCCGACAG
>CAYFPQ010000088.1:0-11377 GCA_964345005.1 uncultured Victivallales bacterium
AGTGTGCCCGCGAAAACCGCTGAGCCTCACCACCGGGTTCACAGGGCGCTTACGGAGCTACGACAAGAACAGCTGAACCTAGAGTACAACCTTACTCCGAATGCGGGCGTACCGCTTGGTGATTTCGATGATTGGGATGCCTTCATCGATCCCGGAACTTGGGTTGATGCGTTTTTCTTTCCCCTTCCCGTAGGTCAGTAAACAGATTGAATTCATCCAGTATGAACAGCTATGCCTAATGGAAATAGACAAAGGGCATGAGAGGGAGGCAGAGTTGGGACGAGAGTTGTTGTGGCGGTTAGTGTTTCTCTCCGCGGTGTTCCTATATATGGGGTTCTGGAAGAGGCCTACGAGAACGAGTGTGAGCACTGGCTCCTCTCCATGTCTGCTGTCTGTCTACTCTGTGCTCATGTTTGGTACGCTGGCACTGTACGTGGTGCCATTCGCGTTACGTGTCTTGGGCTGCCGTTTTGGACTCGCATCTCCGACTGCGCTTTCCCTTGTGGTGACGTACACCGCCGTGTTTCTAATGGCAGTAGGTCTTTCACATGTTTGGCCAGTCAGTCAAGGAAAGCCATGGCGTGTTGATTCAAGCTCGGTACGCTGGTCCATTGCGTTGCTCTTGTTTTTTGCAGGTGTGTATGTGCTGCTCAGACAACTTCCCCACGACGCACTATTGAGGGACAGTCGATCACCTCACGGCCTGTTGTCGCTCCTCGTGACTGTAGCTATGGCACCTGTGGTGGAGGAGTACCTCTTCCGAGGATTCGTCTATACGAGATTGCGACAGGAGTCTGGAATGGGGACAGCTATTGTGGTGACCTCACTGTGTTTTGTCCTTTTTCACCAAGGGTGGGCGAACTGGTTCACGCTGTTTGTCAACAGTCTGTTGTTCTCCTATGCTTACGAGAGGACTAAGACGCTATGGGTTCCAGTGGTTGGGCATGCTGCTGCTAATATCGTAAGTGTGCTCGTGTGAATCGGCTCCGCTAGGGGGCGTTGGGGAACCGCACGGCAGTTGAGTATCCCAACGGCGACGACGTGACCTTTGTATGCGACGCAGCCAACAGTCTCTCCGACGTTATAGCCGTTATGGCCCAGAAACGGCCAAGAAGCGGGGAATCCCCCGTTGTGCCTTTTGGGTTGCTGTTGTAAAATACAGGCCTGATGCATCTCGAAGCGATCTACACGCCTGATTCGCCGTCAGTTGAGAACATGGCCCGTGACGAGGCCATGCAGGACTCGCTCGTGCCCTGTCTGCGGCTCTATACCTGGAAGCCCGAGGCCATCTCGTTGGGATGCTCGCAGCAGATAGATGTGCTGGATATCGATGCCTGTCGAGAGCACGGCATCGTTGCCGTCAAGCGTTTCACCGGCGGGGCGGCCGTGCTGCATAAGGATGATCTCACTTACGCCTTCTTCTGGCCATCGCGGGTGCCGCCTCACTACCGCGCCATAGATCTGAGGGAGCGCTTCAAAGAGATATTCCTCGCATCGTTTGCTGAGCTGGGCATAGAAGCACAGGAGGCCGAGAACACCAGGTGGGAGATGCCCAACACGAACATCTGCTTTCATGGCCAGGCGGCGAATGAGATCGTGATCAACGAGAAGAAGGTGGCGGGCAACGCGCAACGTGTGACGCGAAAAGGGATCTTTCAGCATGGCAGCATCGTATTTGTCGACCACGAGAAGCTGTTCTGCAAGCTGGTGGAGGCAGCACGGCCCTCCGGGTCGGTGACGGGCCTCAACGAGCATGCTCCTGATGCCACGCCGGAGCAACTGGCCTACTTGATGATCAAGCACACCGCGCGTGTCTTCGAGCTGGAACTGGCCGAGTAGATCACGAGGCTTGACTCGCTCCCGATCCCAGGTAGCTTCATACCGTTCCGACAGGGAGGGTACCTTTGGCACGAGCCGGTGAGCATATCTTGAAGCGATTCGCGGCCTATTACCGCCCGCACCGGTTGCTCTTCACAGTGGACCTGGTAACGGCCGCGATGCGTTCGCTCTTCATTGTGGTTATTCCATATATGGTCGTGCGAATGCTCGGCAAAGAGCAGCTTGCCCAGGCGACGCTCGCGGAGATATGGACGACCATTGGCATCATTGGGGTCCTGATTCTGCTCATGGCGTTGGCCGAGTTCGTTAATGTCAAGTGGGGCCACATTCTCGGTACACGGATCGAGACCGATATGCGCTCCGACCTCTTTCGCCATCTTCAGAAGCTCTCCTTCAAGTATTTCGATAACACGAAGACGGGGCACATCATGTCCCGTATCTCGAACGACCTCTTCACGATCGGCGAGCTGGCCCACCACGGCCCGGAGGATCTCTTTATTTCCGGCTGTCTTCTGATCGGTTCGCTCGTCTTCATGTTCATCATCAGCTGGGAGATGGCGCTCATAGTCCTGGTGCCGATGCCGTTGCTTCTTCTCTGGGGCAACATCTTCCGCGTGCGGTTGCGTCGCACCTTCCGCGAGGTGAGAGTTCGTGTGGCTGATATCAACAGCAACGTTGAGAACGCGATCCAAGGCATCCGCGAAGTCCAATCGTATGCCAAGGAGACATACGCGATCGGCCGGTTTGACGATGTGAACAACGAGTTCCTGACTGCAAAAAGCGACATGTACCACCACATGGCCGGCTTTCACTCGGGAATGATGTTCTTCCTCGAGTTCTGCGCCGTGCTCATCATCGGCGGCGGTATGCTTCTGGTCTATGCGGGACGATTGGAACTGTCGGCGCTGGTCGGGTTCCTGATGTACCAGCGTTACATGTTCCAGCCGGTCCGTCGTCTAACCATGTTCATGGAGCAATACCAGCAGGGCGCGGCCGCTTTCGAACGTTTCACCGAGATCATGGATGAAGAGCCGGCCATTGCGGACCGTTCCGATGCGGTATCGCTGGGAAAGGTCACCGGCGATATCAAGTTGGAGGGGGTCAGTTTCAAGTACGAGGCGGGAGCTCCGGCATGGGTACTGGAAGATATTTCGCTGCACGTGCCGCCGGGCAAGACGGTTGCCCTGGTTGGCGAGTCGGGTGCCGGTAAATCCAGCCTTGCTGCATTGATCCCGCGCTTCTACGAACCACAATATGGCGCGATACAGCTCGACGGCCACAACGTTATGAATCTGAAGATGCGCGATCTGCGGCGGCACGTTGGCATTGTTCAGCAGAGCGTCTTCCTCTTCGATACCAGCATCCGCGATAACATCATGTTCGGACGGCCCGACGCCACGGAGGCGGAACTTCACGCCGCAGCCCGGAGCGCCCATATCTATGACTTCATCATGAATTTGCCGGATGGATTCGACACGCTGGTAGGCGAGCGGGGTGTGAAGCTCTCCGGCGGGCAGAAGCAGCGTATCTCGATCGCGCGTCTCTTCCTGAAGGATCCACCGGTACTGATCTTCGACGAGGCGACCTCGTCGCTCGATTCGGAATCGGAGCAGCTTATTCAGCAATCGATGGAGACGCTCTGCCGCGGTCGCACCACGCTGGTAATCGCTCACCGCCTTTCGACGGTGCGCAATGCCGACTACACCTATGTGGTGCGCAACGGGCGGATTGTAGAGCAGGGCACCCACACCGATTTGGTTGATGCTGGAGGGTATTACCGCGATCTCTATAATCGTAATGTGCTCTAGAGAACTCACCACGAAGGTCAGGGCAATATGGGGGAAGTGACTTCAAACAGGTGCCGCAACATTGTCGGACCCCTGCTGATCGTTCTCGTCGCTCTGCTGGCCTATGCCAACAGCTTTCGCGTCCCGTTCATGTTCGACGATTTCACAATCCTTGTGCGGAACCCGGATATGCGCACGGTGTTTCCGTTGATTCCTTACCCTCGCTGGCTTGTCGATCTCTCGTTCAAGCTCAACTACGCCGTCCACGGGTATGAGGTCGTTGGTTACCACGCTGTCAACGTCCTGTTCCACACCGCCGCCGCATTGCTGCTCTACGGGATTGTCCGCCGAACGTTGTCAGGACCTTCACTACGGGCCGCGTTCGGCAAGGCCGCCGCGTCGCTTGCCCTGGCTGTTGCCGCGCTCTGGGCGGTCCATCCGCTCCAGACCGAAAGCGTGGCCTACACCTGCCAGCGCTATGAGGCGCTGATGGGCCTCTGCATGTTGGGTACGCTCTACGCCTTCATCCGCTCGGTTGAAGCTCGATCGCCCAGGTCGCGTCGCGCATGGGCCGACATTGCCATCGTGGTGTGTGCGCTGGGGATGGGGACCAAGGAGGTCATACTGGCCACACCGCTGATTGTTCTGCTCTACGATGCGCTCTTTGTGAGCGGCACGTGGTCCGGGCTTTGGCGTGAGCGTCGCACGGTACACATCGCGCTATTCTCCACCATCGGAATTCTGGTGATGTTCGAGATGGTCCTCATCGCTCGGGCCATGGATGCAGATGCAGCGCTTGCAGGCGGGGCATCGCCGTGGCTCTACCTGGCTACGCAAACGGAGGTTATCCTGCACTACCTGCGCCTGAGTGTCGTACCGCGAGGACTCTGTCTCGACTACGCTTGGCCGGTTGTGGCGGGGTGGGGCGAGGTATGGCCGTCGGCCGTAGCGGTGGTGGCGTTGGGGCTGGCCAGTCTATGGGGAATGCTGCGCCGCCACGCGGCGGGTTTTGTCGGCGTGGTCTTTTTTCTCGTGCTGGCGCCGACTTCCAGCATTCTGCCTGTCCCTGATGCAGCGTTCGAACACCGTATGTATGTGCCTCTCGCTTGCGTGATCACGGTGGTCGTGGTTGGGGCCTATCGCCTTCTGTCGGGTCGGCTCCGTCCGGTGGTCCTGGGCGCGGTTGCCGGGGCGCTGGTGGTGCTCTTGGCTGGCCTGACGTTCGCGCGAAACCACGACTATCGCAGCGAGCTGGCGATGTGGCATGACGTTGCGACCAAGCGGCCCGGCAACCTGCGTGCGCGGATCGATTATGGAGTTGCACTGGCCGAGGAAGGTGCAACCGAAGCCGCCGCCCGTGAGTTCCAGGACGTGCTGGCACAGATTCCTGCCGACTTGCGCGCGCGATTCGAACAGGGAGATGTCCCGGCGGGGCGTTTTGCCACCATGTCCCCGCGCTACCACTACTTCCGCACCCATGCCAATTACGGGCGGTTGCTTGCACGCGTCCCCGAGACACGGGAGCATGCTATCAACCACTTCGTCCTCGCTCTCCGCGCCGCCCCTCGCCACCCCGTCGTCGAAGGTTATCTCCGCGATGCACTGCGCGAGGATGGGATCGCAGAAGAGCGGGTGGAAGCCGAGATGATGCGGAGAATCCTGAACCTGAAGGAAATGACGAATGACGAAGTACCCAAATCCGAATGAAATCCGAATGAACGAATGCCGAAAGCGTGCGCCATAAGGCAGGACCTCAGGTCCATTCGTGCTTCGGGTTTCGTCATTCCTTAGGGCATTGGGTATTTCGTCATTAGGCATTCCTGCTATTTCGCGACGTGTCGCGGAACAGCAGGTTACGGCGCGTTGTAGAGGGCTTGGATGAAGGCGTCGACGTCCTCGGCGGTGAGGAGGGTGTCGCGTGTTTCTTGCTTGCCGAGGATGCGGGCGGTGGCTCCGAGCAGCTTCATGTGCGAGTCCGGATCGCTCACGCTGCTGAGGATCATGATAACCAGGTTGCACGGTTCATAGTCCACGCCCCCGAACACGACACCGGTCTTGAGCCGCGCCCAAATCACGACCGGTGACTCGACGCCCAGCAGGCGACAATGGGGAATCGCCAGGCCGTGGCCCATGCCGGTGGCAAAGAGCTTCTCGCGCTCGGCGATGAGCTGTAACGCCTCCTCCTCGTGAATGCCCTCGCCGCCGGGCAGACTTCGGGCATGCGCCACCATCGCTTCGATCACCTCGTTCTTTGAGCCGGCATCGAAATCCAACATGACGTGGTCCGGCCTGAGACCCGACAGCAACAGGTCGCGAGACGGATCGCTCGCATGTCCGCTCTCTCTTGAGGCGCTCCTGAGTTCTGCCTCTTCACCGGCGACCCAGCTGCGCCATTTCTCAAGCGCGAATCCCGACATCAGGGTGCCGCCGATCTCGAAGACGACGATCGAAGGCAGCAGGATCGCGGGAATTACCGGGTCGCGCAAAATGGCGCCGGCATAAACCGCCTCCACGGCGGCCACACCGGCCTGCGGGAATACCAGGTAAGGCAAGCAGTTCTCGATCTTACGGTCCTCGCCGACAATGCGACACCCCAGCTTGGTTCCGAACACTTTTCCTGCGGCGCGGGCCGCGATATAGACAACAATCGCGAACCCGACCGAACTATCGAACTTGTCGAAACGCACGGTCGATCCGACGATCGCGAAGAACGCCAGGTTGAACAGGGCTGCGATGTTGCTGATCTTAAGCGAATCGAAGATAGCGCGCGAATGGAGGTTGGCCACCAGAAATCCGGCGAAAGCCGCGGTCACGAGGAACGGGTAGCGCAGGTAGTACGACACGCCTGCTCCGATCGAAACGGCCCCAACGACCACCGAGAAGACTTGTGCCGACGGCGAGGGGTGTTCGGCTAGAACACGGGTCAGCAGTCCGTCCTGCTCCTCCAGGACTTCGGCGTGTGGTTCACTGAGAGACTTGCGCCGTCGCACCAGGATCCAGAGAATAGCGAACACGGCAACGCCCAGCAGGTGGGCCATGGCCAGGTTGTGAACGACGGGGACGGCCAGGCTCTTGAGTGTTACCTGTCCCGAGGCCAGCCCCTGTGCGATCTGCACGAGCAGAGAGAAGACGACGACACCAACAACATCGCACAGCACCTCCACGCTTCCGAGTATGTTGCGGAGGCGCCCCTCGATCTTCAGTTTGTTGAGCAGAACAAACGTCATCGCCGGTGCCGTGGCAATGCCGATGGCGCCGATCATCAGCGCTTCCATGAGCGGACGCCGTGCAATCAGGACCAGTCCGCCGGTAATGAAGACCATCGTGGTCAGGGCCTGCACGATTGAGATCACAAGCGCGGAGCGGCCCACGTGCTTGAGGCGGTCTATGTGCAGTTCCTCGCCGATGCTGAACGCGACGACCGCGACAAAAACGAACACGAAGAATGAAAACCCGCCGATCGCCCCATCATAAATCGTGCTGGTCTCGCCCAGCACGCCGATCGAATGGAGAAACCACGGCCCCGCCAGCATCCCCCCCAGTAGCTGTCCGGCCGGTTCCGGAAGGCTGAGGCGGTTAAACAGTTTGCTGCCCAAGTGCGCCGCCAGCATCAACGCCCCGAACGCCAGTATCTGCATAGGGATCACGTCAACTGCAGCTGTGGCTGCCGCGATAGGAAACAAGGTAACCATAATGGTCGACATTTTAGGGCCGCGATGTCAGAGGACCAAGAGCAATCTACATCAAGCCCCAGGAGCTTTTATGGGCTGCAGGAAAGCGGTACCATACCGGCTCGTATGAGTGAGCCCGTTCACATAGCCCGGAAGCGCTACCCTGGAACGATGAGCGTGCGCCGGGAAGACGAATCCAACATGGATGGACAGGATGCATAGGATATGAATGCGGACGGCTCGTTGCCCGCTCCCTAATCAACTATCCCGTTTATCCTGTTCATCGATGTTGAGTTCCCTCCCTGCGGTCTTCAATCGACGCACCGAGTTGGCGACTACTATGCTGTTGCTGAAGACCATTCCGAAGGCGCAGAAGGTGGGGGAGAGGAGTCCTGACACAGCCAGAGTCAGGCCGATGCCATTATACAGGAATGACCAGAGGTAGTTCTGGCTGATGCGCTTGCGCAGCACATCGAGCGTTCTGATGAACGCGGCGAGGCCGGAGAGATCCGATACGAGGAAAGCACCATCCGCCGAGAACTTGGCGGGTATCTCACCCGCCAGAACGGCCAGACCGATGTCAGCGGCGGTGAGGGCCTGGGAGTCGTTCACGCCATCACCCACCATCATCACGGTCTTGCCCTGTGCCTGCATCTCGCGGATATAGGCAAGCTTGTCCTCGATGCTCATGTCCCAGCGCCGATGTTCGATCCCGAGCTGGTCGGCTACGGATTCCACCATGGGCTGGCGGTCGCCGGAGCAGAGATGGGCGGCTGGAATCTGCTTGAGCAAGTCGGGGATCTCGGGGCGCACCTCGTCGCTGAGCTCGACGACAAGGCGGCAGCTCTGAATATCGCCGAATGCCACTAGCGTGGAGGCGCTCTTGCCGCTCAGCACGTGCGCCAGCCCCCTGGCATCCAGAGCGGCCGGCAATCCGTCATAGAGCGTTGTCTTGCCTGCCTGGAAAAGCTCTCCGTTGCACTGGCCGCGTACGGTGGTGCGCTCGACGTCGCGTTCATCGACCGGGATGACCTTGCCGACGCGCGCCAGCGCGCGCGCTATGGGATGGTCAAGGCCTGCCTCGATGGAGGCTAGACGATTCAGATCGTCCTCATTCTCCGGCACCAACCAGTGAATCGCTCGTACCTGGAAATCGCCGGAGGTGAGTGTACCGGTCTTGTCGAAGATCACGACGGCGGGTTTGAGTCGCAGGACGGTTCCGTTAAACACCTGGATGCCAAGCTGCCGAACGCGATCCACGGCCAGTGTCAGCACGAGCGGCTCAGCAATCCCGAACGCGCAGGGGCAGGCAACGATGAGCGCGGCCATCAAACGGAGGATGCCGACCTGTGGAGTGCCGAGCAGGGAGAACCATACAAGTGGAATGAGGCCAACCAAGACGACGAGCGGGACAAACACCTGGGAGATTCGATCGCCAAACGAAAGTTGTTCCACGCGGGTGTCGAATGCGGACACTGTTCCCTGGATCATCCGGTCAATCAGCGAGGTCACACCGCCGGGCGGTACGTAGAGCGTGACCGCGTCGGAAAGCAGGCGGCTCCCCGCGCCGACGAGTTGCCCGCTATGCAGGTGAATGGCGCGGCTTTCGCCGGTAACGTGGCTGAAATCGAACGCAGCATCGGTTTCGAGAATCCCGTCTGTCGGCACCACCTCGCCCTGTGCAACCGTGAACGGCATGCCCGGCGTGGCCTCATCGATCGATACAAACCGGTCATCGGCGGCGTGTATCTTCTTCGGCAAGCACTGTCGCAGGGCATGGACGCGCCGCCGGACCCGGTCGTAGAAGCCTGCCTCGATCGCCCCGCCGGTCTGGAGCAGCATGATCAAGAGACAGACCACGTCGAAGTAGAGTTTGGCGAACGTACCTTGAGCAAGCATCACGAACGAGTAGACGATCGCCATGCTGGTGGAAAGCGTGATCAGGCTCTCCATCCGGAATTGACGGCGACGTAGCTGCTGGATGCCGCGTGAGAGCGTGGAGCGACCGGGGCCAATGATCACAAGCGCCGTGAAGATGATAAGCAGAAGCGAGCAGGCCCATGCCATGGTGGCCGGGACTTCCCAGAACTCGGCCGAGTAGACGATAAACGAGAGCATCATCGCGTTCAGGGCATAGAACCAGCCAAGTCCGAGCTGGAGCAGCGACGTGCCACCCGCGGGGGCTTCGCCCTCATAGACACCGTAGCCGATGGCCTCGATCTCTGCCTCGATGGTGTCGCGCCCGATGGTCATGGGAGCGAACACGACCTGGCACACCTCCGACATGAAGTTGATTGTGACGGACTGAACACCCGGGAGCTTGGAAACGCAGTAGTGGATGATCCAGGCGCAGGCCGGGCAGACCATTCCGGAGACCATCAGGTCGAGCGTCTGACTCTCGCGTCCTTCGGGTGGGGGGTTAACCTGTGTAGGCTCGTCGAAGAGCGCGTTCAGCATGGCATTAACACGCGCCTGCTTTTCCGCATCGCCGACCTCGAGATTTCCAACAATCTCGTTAATGGCCGCGCACCCCGGACAACAGAACCGCGCGCCCTCATCCAACACCGGCCGCCCACAAAGCTCACAGGACTTCATGGCGATAGCCTAGACGAGGATGAGGGATGACGCCACAGATAACACTACACGGAAATCTTCGGTAGCGCATGATAGCACTCATATTGGGCGCATTCTTGAGCACCATTCACCGCAGATACTCCTCAGCAGGCCAGATTCCACGCCATATCAATTGACAAGAATTCCCATACCCCCATAATCGCGGACAAACTGATAGCGCATTAGAAGAACTTGTTCGGCCAGAGAAAGGAAAGATGATCGCAAACACACTGTCGGCGTGCATCGCGACCGAAAAGGTAGAAGAGTCGCGCGATTTCTACGTCAAGCACTTCGGGGCCAAGGTCACGTTCGACTGCGGGTGGTACGTGAATCTGCGGTTCGGGAAGGAAACATCAGAACTGCAGTTCATGGCTCCGCGGGAGCCGCAGCCTCCCGCATGCGATCCCGCCGGACTGATGTACAACTTCTCGGTGGACGACGTGGATGCTGAGCACGACCGCCTTACGGCGGCCGGCCTCACACCGGTCATGCCACTCGAAAATCACCCGTGGGGTGATCGCGGCTTCGCCATTCTGGATCCCAACGGAGTGACGCTCTACATCTACTCGGATCGTGAACCGGCAGAGGAGTTTAAGCAGTACTACAAAGACTGATCAAGCCGAACAAACCGTCGCACCATACCGCTTACAGCCGCGCGGACGCGCCTGCAAGCGGCTGGTGAACGGTGACGGCCGAAAGATCACAATTGACTACATCGCACCCATCGAATACACTGTATCACAGAAGGATGGAGGTGAAGTATGAGTACAGCTGTTTCAGTCCGACTGCCGGATGCAGTCGCAAAGAAGCTTGGGCGTGTCGCGAAGGAGACCGAGCGATCTCGCTCCTTTGTTGTGACAAAAGCCGTAGAGACGTATCTAGACGACTTTGCAGACCTGCAAGTCTCATTGGACCGCCTTCGCGATAGTTCAGATCCAGTGGTGTCCAGCCAGGATATGAGGGCGTCCCTTGGACTATAGGATCGACTACAAGAGATCGGTCGCGAAGGACCTGAAGCGCATTGGCAAGGCCAATGCAAAACGGGTCATGGACAAGATCGACAAGGATCTTGCCCATGATCCTGACCGCTTCCCCGCTCTTAGCGGCCCTTTTGCAGGCATGCGCAAGTACCGGGTTGGAAACTATCGCGTCATCTTCGTGATAATTGATGACTCTGTGCTAGTTCTCAGAGTTCAAGCCCGCAAAGACGCATACCGGAAGAGGTAGATCGGCCAACAAGGCCGATTGAGCATACGGCAAAAGCCGCCGCTCATCGCTACTCCAGAGGTCTTAGCAAACCGCCACCCCTGGGTTTCTGCGGTCGCGAGTTTATTGTGGGTCAACTGTGGCATGCGAGTTCAGATACTATGGTTCTCATTGAGTCTGAGATGTGAATCCCAAGTTACGCGGACCAGCGATTCTCATTTTGACCGGCGCGAGTCCCCGTTGAAGTGCTTGGGGCGCTGC
>CAYFPQ010000089.1:0-11366 GCA_964345005.1 uncultured Victivallales bacterium
CGGGGTGGAGCGCTGGCGCCTCGTCAACTCGGCGAACGCTCGCGCCATGGAGCTGGAGCTCCTGGGGGCGGCGTCGCGAGTCATCGCCCGGGACGGCGGCCTGATGGAGCCTCCCACCACCCAGACGCCGATGTTCCTCTCTCCGGGCCAGCGGCTCGAGCTGGAGGTCCTGCCCGCCGCGGAGCTGGTGGAGCTGTGGCTGGTCATCGACGACGGCTTCGGCGCCGACTACCGCTACCCGCTGTTCGTCGGCGAGCCAGACGGCGTCGAAGCCGCAGCCGCGCCCCTGGACTGGCGCGGCGTCGAGCCACCGGCCCAGGCAACGCCGACCCAGACCCTCGACCTCGCGCTGGGCGAGAGCACCGAGCCGGGCGACATCCTGTGGACGATCAACGACGAGGCCTGGCCAGACGTCCACTGGATCCCCCTCGCCCAGGAGCCCACCGAGCTCCGGATCGACAACCAGACCGACTACGACCACCCTTTCCACGTGCACGGTCACTTCTTCCAGGTCGTCAGCATCGACGGCGAGCCGCCGGCGGCCCACACCCGCTACGACACGGTGTTGCTCCGGCCCCAGCAGGAAGCGCTGCTTTGGGCCCGGTTCGACAACCCGGGCCTGTGGATGGCGCACTGCCACATCCTCGAGCACGCCCAGATGGGGATGATGACGGTGTTCGAGGTCTACTGACCGGGCTCCACCCAGATCCCGCAGTCCAGGAAGTCCCGCAGCAGCGTCGTGTTCGACTCGGACAGCGGGTACGTGGGCGGCATGTACCGGTCCCACAGCGCCGCCTGGCGGATGTTGAAGCGGTCGGCGCGCACGTCCTCGAGGGTGTCGTAGGTCAGGTACTCGGGTGCCCCGGACCAGGCGACGGCGGCCTCGGAGTGACAGCCGCGGCAGTTCTCGACGAAGAAGGACTCGCCGCCGGTGGTCCAGGTGACGTAGTCGACCTCGCTGCAGTCCACTGCATACGCCGCGGTATCGACGGTGGGCGGGTCCACGGCGGCAACGCAGCCGGCGGCGAGCAGAACGACGAGTAGGCCCGAGCACGCCGCCCTGGCCGTTTGGGTTTCGGGGCCGATCGCCCGGCCCCGGACAAAGGGGTGCACATGATCGATCACGACGAGAAACCACCCGAAGAAGGCCAACCGGCTCCGAGGGACCCGCCCGCGCGTACGAGGCGGCGGCCCGGACAGCCCGCGGCGCTTGCCGAGACGCTGGGTACTTCGTCGATCAGGGCCCCTCCTCTGAACCCGAAGGTATCTCCGGCTCGGCAGCCAGGAGAACCCGCCGTCGGATGGACGGCCGGAGACCCGGAGATGGGGATTGGCGAGCGGTTCCCCGTGGAGAACCACCGGGGTGTCGATGCGCGAACAGAACCCGGGTCCGCACGCGGACCAGGAGCCGAGTCCCATGGCGTCGTTCTACCGGAACGGATCGCTGGCGAAGGTGCGCCCGAGCGGCGACAGTGCCGGCCACGGCGGCCAGGGTCACGCTCCGACATTGCGACTGCGCCCCCCCCGGGCGTCGGTGCCCGCCGTACTTCCACATGCGGTATCCTCGCGCCGGGCCTGGGGGGGAGCCATTCATCGCCATAGGCAGAACTCGGCACGTCCCGGGTTCTGCCTTTGTCGATCCAGGCCCCGTCGCCGGATCCGCCTCGCTCAGCCCCTCGGCTCCGACCGCCATCGGCAGCGCCGCGGCCGCCCCTGGCTCCGGCGGCATCGGCGGCAGGGTGTAGGTGACCGTCAGGTCCCGCCCGTAGGCGTCGATGCGCTGGATCCACGACCGCAGGAAGGCCTTCCTGGCGTTCAGGCTGCCCTCGCCGAGCAGGCGGTGCAGGCCCTCGACGTACCCGCGGATGGTGTGCTCGCTGACGAGCCGGACGACGGTGCCCCCGACCTGCCCATCCAGCTCCTGCTTGCGGGCCACGAGGTCGTCGACGCGGCCCTTCCACTCCCGGATGCGGGGCGCGAGTACCGCCATCTCCAGGTGCCCCTGTTCCAGCACCTCGAAGAGCCGATCGAGCTTCTTGCGAGCCTCGTCGATCTGGCCGGTGACCGCCGCGATCTCCTCGGCCGCGAGGCGGCTGTTCGCCGATAGCTCGGCGTTGACCAGGTCCACGAGTTCCCGGAGGTGGTCCGGGGTCAGCACAGCGCGCTTGAGCTCGTCGATCACGGCCTCCTCGACCGCGACCTGGTTGAGCAGCTTCGCGTCGCACGCGGTGGCGCCGCTCTTCATCTTCTGCTGGCAGCCGTAGTAGTGGACCCGGCTGGACTTGGCGGGGTGGCCGATGAAGGACGAGCCGCAGTGCCCGCAGTAGAGCAGCCCGGAGAGCAGGTAGCGCGACGAGAGCCGGCGTGGATGGATGCGCCGGCGGGTGCGCTGCTGGATGCGCGCCTGGGCCTGCTGCCACTCCTCGCGGCTGACGAGGGGGTCGTGCGCGTCCTCGATGCGGATCGGCCTGGCCTCCTTCACCGCCTGCCGGCCGGTGCGCTTCTTGCCCCAGACGAGCACGCCCACGTACACCTCGTTCCGGAGGATGCTCAGCACGGTGTTCTTCGACCACAGCTTGTTCCGCCGGGTGCGCAGCCCCTCGTCGTTTAGGGTCCGCGCGATGGTCGCGGCGCCTTCGCCTGCCAGGCACATCCGGTAGATGCGCTGGACGATGGGGCCGAAGGTCGGACACGGCACGAGCCGGCGCTTGGGCGCGGCCTCGGTGCCCTGGCGCTCGGAGACATAGCCCGTCGGCGTGCGGCCACCGTTGTGGTAGCCGAGCTCGGCGTTCTTGCGCATGCCGCGCACGGTGTCCTCGGCCAGGTTGGCGCTGTAGAACTCGTCGAGGACCTCGAGCATGCCCTCCATCATCCGGCCCGTGGGGGTGTCCTCCAGGGGCTCGTTGAGGGAGACCAGCCGCACGCCGTTCTTCTGGAGCATCGCCTTGTAGAGGACAGAGTCCTCGCGGCTCCTGGAGAAGCGGCTGAACTTCCACACCAGGATGTGGCGGAAGTGCGGCGGGCGGCGCTTGGCGGCTGCGATCATCTCCTGGAACTGTGGACGGTCGGCGGTGCGGGCGCTCTCGGCCTCGTCGACGTACTCGGCGACGACCTCCCAGCCCCGGCGTCGGGCCTCGGCCCGGCATGCGTCGAGCTGTGCCGGGATGGAGAGCTCCTTGTCGGCCTGGCGCTGCGCGGAGCAGCGTGCGTAGATGGCGGCGCGGGGGATGGTCATTCGTCCCCTCCCTGGTCTGCGAGGATCACGGACGGCGGCATGCCCCCGGCGCCCAGGTGCTCCTCCAGGCGCAGCACCATCTGGACGACCTGCCTCTTCTGGAGCTTGGAGTAGTAGTCCAGGCTCTCGGAGCCCAGGCGCATGGGCTTCAGCGCGGGGTGGAGCATCAGCCGCTCGAAGGCCCGGTCCACGTCGTCGGGGACGGGGTGGGCGGGGGGCACGTAGACCTCGACGCCGGCCTCGGTGAGCACCTCGGACAGCGGCCGGTCGAAGACCTCCGCCACCTTGGCGAGGAAGGGCATGTCCGGCGGCTTCGCGCGGCGGTTCGTCTCCAAGCGCTGGACGTAAGAGAACGGGACGCCCAGCTCCCTCGCCGCACCGCGGAGCGAAAGCCCTCGGCCCTCGCGCTGCGCCCGCAGGTAGGGACCGAACTCCTCGCGACGCTTGATGAGGAAGGCGGCGTCACCGGCGGGCTCGAGGTCCTGCCTCGCCGCCGGGTCGGCGACGAAGGACAGCTCGTCGGGCTTCTGGAGGGGCATCTGCGGACCTTGATTCGGGTTGCGAACAGATTGAAACGGTCGAGGCCTTGACGATCCTCGCTCACCGGATGATTCTATTTGCATCCATAGTGAATCGCAAGTCCTCGGAGCCGAAATGAACATCCCTCGCCCCCGCTACCTGCTTCGGTCCGGCCACGTGCAGCGCATCTTGGACCGCAACCACCTCTCGCACCGGCGCTTCGCCGACCACCTGGGGATCTCCCGGTCGTACTGGAGCCAGCTCTTCAACCGGCACCGGGCGCTCACCCCCGACCTGCGGCGTGATCTCCTGACCAGCCGCTACCTGCGAGACCTGCCGGAGGAGGAGCTGTGGGAGGTCGTCCCGCCGGACGAGCCCAGCGGGGGTGCGCCGTGTCCCTGAGCGAGCCTCCCTCCGGTGCGCTGGACCAGCTCGCCCGCCTCATCGCCGAAGACTGGAAGAAGCAGCGGGCGGCGAGCCCGTGCCCGGCGCCGCCCCCTTGCCCGCCCGCCACCGAGACGAAGCGTCGCCGCCGTACGCCTTCGATTCGGATCGTCCCGACCCCTCCTACGCCTCGGCGAGACCGACAATGAGCTCCGTCGTCCCCTTCCCCGGTCCCTCGGGACCGGATGCACGGCTTCGCCCGGAGCACCTGGACCACCTGCGCAGCTCCGGCCTGTCGGACCAGACCATCGCGGCGGCGCGGATCTGCTCGCTGTCCGAGTCGCAGACGCGACGGCTCGGCTACGCGAAGGGCCTCTCCGGCATCGGCTTCCCCTACCCGGGCACGCGCATCACGGTCGCCGGCGAGCTCCACGCCTACACGCGGTTGCGGGTCGACCCCGAGCGCCGCCGCGAGCCAGGTCGCAAGTACGAGAACCCGCTGAAAGCGAGCATCGACGAGGGGCTGACCTTCTACCCCTATGTCCCGCTCGACGTGGACGCCCTGCGCAAGGACGCCACCCGCCCCGTGGTGGTCACCGAGGGAGAGAAGAAGGCGCTGAAGCTCACCCAGGAAGGCTGGCCCGCCATCGGGCTCCCCGGCGTCTTCCTGTTCACCGACCCGCGGTCCTCGCGCCCTCCGGGCAAGAGACCGCTGCATCCGGACCTGGAGCGGTGGCGCTGGCGGGGGCGGACGGTGTTCGTCTGCTTCGACTCGGACCGCACCGACAAGGAGGGCGTCGCTCTCGCGCACGAGCGGTTGTGTGCCGCGCTGACCCGCAAGGGCGCGCGCGTGCGAGACCTCGGCCTCCCGGCCCTCGGGGGTCTCGACAAGACCGGCGCGGACGACTTCCTCGTGCGCCGCGGGCCCGCTGCCTTCGGGGACCTCGTGGACCGCGCCCGCCCGTGGGAGCCCTTCGCCTGGCTGGTCGAGCTCGTGCCGGCCGGGTTGCCGCCGGCGGCGCTCGAGGAGGCTCTGGTTCCCGCGCGAGGCCGCCTCCTGCACGTCACCCCCGACGAGCTTCGGGTCGTCGCGGCCCGCCTGTGCGAGCGCTACCCGGCGCTGTCGGAGGGCGATGCCATCGCCATGTTGGCCGCCGGTAGGAGCGCCGAGGCTCCGCTGCCGGAGATCATCACCAACAACCGGCAGGTCCGCGACCTGGCCGACGACGCGTGGAAGGCGCTCCAGCGCTCGCCGATGGGCGCGCGAGTCTACCGCTACGGGGATGCCCTGGTCTACGTGCCCGACGGCCCCGACCCGTGCCAGGAGCCGCTCGACGCCGCGAAGTTGACCGCCCTGCTCAACCGCGCCGCGACCTGGCTGGCCGAGTGCGAGGACGGCGTGCGCAACAGCCGCGTGCCTCAGGACGTCGTGCGGGACATGATCGCCCTGCCGTCCGGGTCGGTTCGCCACCTCGAAGGGCTGGCGCGCCTCCCGGTCCTTCGACCGGATGGCACCGTCCACCAGCACAGCGGCTACGACGCCCGGACCCGCCTGCTCTCCTTTGTGCCCGCCGAGCTGAGCGCTGCCGTCACCGACCTCGGCGTTGAGCCCGACCCTGACAAGGCGCTCCGCTTCCTGGGCGGCGAGCTGCTCGGCGACTTCCCCTTCGCTCGTGACAGTGACCGGGCCCACGCCCTCGCGGCGCTCCTGCTCCCCGTCGTGCGCCACCTCGTCGAAGGACCGACGCCGCTCCACCTGGTCGAGGCACCCACGCCCGGGACGGGCAAGACCCTGCTGGCCGACGTCGTCCACCTGGTCGCCACCGGGTGCCCCGCTGACCCGACGCCGCTGCCACGACGCGAAGAGGAGGTCCGCAAGAAGATCACGTCCACGCTCCTCGGCAACCCGGCGCTGGTACTGCTCGACAACATCAACCACGGCATCGATTCGTCCAGCCTCGCCGCCGCGCTCACCAAGGACCGTTGGAGCGACCGGCTGCTGGGCCAGTCGCGCATGGTGCCGATGCCCAACAGGGCCGTCTGGCTGGCGACCGCGAACAACCCGGTGCTCTCACGCGAGATGAGCCGCCGAGCCGTGCGGATCCGCCTCGACGCGGACAGCGAGCGCCCGTGGCTGCGCGACGGCTTCCGCCACGCCGACCTCCCCTCCTGGGTCCGTGCCCACCGAGGGGCCATCGTCGCCGCGCTGATCGACCTCGCGCGCGCCTGGCTGCTCGCCGGGCGCCCACCCTCGGGTCCGAGGCTCGGCAGCTACGCCTCCTGGTCAGCGAACATCGGTGGGATCCTGGGGCACGCCGGCGTGCCGGGCTTTCTCGCCGACCGCGAGCACGACCACGACGCGGAAGACCCCGTCGAGGCCGACTGGCGGGCGCTGGTGGCGTGCTGGTCGGAGCGATTCGGCCGGGAGTCCGTGGACGGCAAGGACCTGCTGGGCCTCGCGGCCGAACATGGGCTGTTCGACCTGGCCCCCGGTGACCTGGACCGCCGGGCCAAGGCCTCGTTCTCGCGCGGGCTGTCCCGGAGGCGCGACCGGATCTACGACGGGCAGCGCATCGTCGTGGTTCGGGACCGGCACCGGAAGGTCAGCCGCTACGCCCTGCAGTCGGGCCGGCGGCCGTAGCGATCCTATTCCTCGTCTTCCTCGTACAGGGCGATCGCGTCCCGAAGCTCCTCGACGACGTGGTCGTGCTCGCCGTCGAGGAGCCAGAGGCCCGGCTCGACCTCGAGCACGCGGGCCAGCGTGGCGCGCAGGAGCGCGAGCGCGTTGTCGATCTCGGTCCACTCCACGTAGGCGTGGGCATCCTCGACCAGGGTGTGGATCTGGTCGGCACCATCGAGGCGCCCGCCGACGAAGTCGCGCCCGTCGAACTCGCCTTGGCTGCGCACGACGATCTCGTCGACGATGCGGGCGACGTCCTCGGGCTTCACCGTGCCGCCGGTGCCCGGGGGCGGAAGCGCCGCCAGGAGCCGATGCCCCGGCTCGCGGGCGAGCACGCGCTTGGCGAAGCAGGCCAGCTTGGTCCGACTCCAGCCGTCGGGATCGGCTGGATCGGAGACCCGGGGTGCGAGAGCAGGCCGTGCTGAAACGCCCAGCCAGTGCCGGTAGGCGGCGTGAAGCTCTGAGAGCGGCGAGCCGGGTTCGAGCTCGATGTCCGCGAGGGCGACGACGTATCCGTCCACCGCGACGGTGGCGCAGATCGCGACGAGGCCTCGGCAGCGCGCGTCGTCGAGCTCGATGCGGTCGATGCGCACCAGCTCCCCGACGACCCGGCCCACGACGGGGAGCACGGCAGCGTCGTCGAACGCGACCTGGAACGCGGAGAGCTGCTCGTCGTCGCCATAGGCGTCGGTGAGCACCTCGTCGAGGATCGCCTCGAGCGACGACACGGCTACTCCTCCAGCGAGCGCCACATGCCCAAGAGGTCGGACAGGATGGCCTCGGCGGCCTTGACCTCTCGCTTGCTCGCCATGAGCTTCCACTCGTTGATCGCCTGTGCGAGGTCCGCGGCGTCGGAGAAGCGGTCGCCGCGCACGTGCCGGAACGGGTCGAGCGCGTCGACGGCCTTGTCGATCTTCGCCGGCGTCGTACAGCCCATCTCGCCCTCGACCCAGGCGTCGATGAGGTGGCAGAAGGTGTCGTCGGCGATGCCGTCGCCGCTCGATGCAAAGAACATGGTGCGCTCGTCTCCTCGGCCACCAAGTAATCCGCCCGAGGCGCGGCTGCTCGACCACCCGCCACCACCCGCGACCACCCGCGAGCGCCGCGGGTCAGCGACGCACCACCCGCGCCGGTGATCGCCCTGCTGCGGGCGTTATCGCCGCGCCGCAACGCTGGCTGCGGGTGCTTGCGGGTGCTCCGTCGGCTCCGTCCGGGCCGCCGCATACACCTGGAAGGGCGAGCGCGGCGAAGGGGCGAGGGCCAGGACCCGGCCGCCGTCCACGGCCGCCCGCAGCACGTTGCGGAGCGTGGACCGCGACCACCCGAGCCGTCGCTGCAGATCGCGCCGCGTCATCCTCCCGGCGTCCTCCAGGGTCTCCACCAGCTCCGCCAGCCGGTCCTTGGCAGATCGGTGTCCGCCAGGACGATCGGCGGGCGCATCGGGCGGGGGGAACACCGGGTCCGCAGGTGCATCGTCCGCGACGGCGGGTGCCGGTGCGGCCCGTTGGGTCGTCGGCCTCGTTGCCTCCACTGGGTCGATCTGCGGGGCGGGCGCGCGAGGCCGGACCTCCGAGCGGGGGGCCAGCGTGGCGCGCAGAACGGTCCAGCCCCCTTCGAGACTCATCCGCGGTCCCCGCACCCCCCAGGCCGACAACGCCCTCCGCAGCGGACCGGGGCTCGCCGACGGGACCTGCACCCAGCCCGCGCGCCAGAACAGCTCCGCCAGCACCGGGTTGGGCGGTGCGTCGGCCCGCTCCACGGCGCCCGGGTAGCGGACGCGCAGCGTGTCGCCGTCGAGGGTGACCAGCACCGGGTGGTCGGCGAGACCGTCCTCCCAGCTCCTCCACGCGAGCGCGTGCGCCACCAGCTCGCGGCTCTCGGCCTTGCCAACCCGCGCTCGGAGGACCGGGTGTCGGCCCACGTGGCGACGGATCACGGGCACTGGGCCGGTCCACACGTCCGGCACCCGGCCGTCTACCTGGACCTGGACCTGCAGGCCGGGCAGCACCAGCTCGGGATGCAGCCCGAAGGCCACGAGGCCCGCGACCGTGGGCACGATCTCGCCGCCAAAGCGCACGCCGACGCCGAGCGCCAGCACGCCCCGCAGCAGGCGGGTGTCCCCCGGCACGTCGCGGAGATCGTCGTCGTTCAGTCCCCGCACCGCTCGTTCCACCGCGGGGCTGCTCAGCTCGTCCCAGTCCACCTCCGGGAGCGGCTGAAGCTCCGGCGGCAGGTCCGCGGGGTCGTGCTCGTCGTAGATGGGGTCGGTTCCTGACATGCCATGCCTCCTGGCATGTCCTGGGAAGGGGCTGACATGCCTTGTCATGTCAGCTTCACAGGACGGGAATCCACTCGGGTTTCACGCCGGTTCGCGCCGCGTGCTACGGTGCTCGTCGCTGGCAACTACCGGCAATCCCCGCCTGTTGGAGAGCCCTGTGAAGGAGTTCATGACCGTCGCCGAGGCCGCCCAGGTGCTGCGCATCGGCGAGCGCACCGCCTACAAGCTGGTCCGCCAGGGACGCCTGCCCGCAATCCGCGTCGGAAACCAGTGGCGGATCGAGAAGGAGGCCTTCGAGGCGTGGCTGGCGCAGGGGGGCGATCCAGGCAGCGAGGGCAAGGACGAGCGGGAGGGGAACACGTGAGCGGGTTTTCGGACAAGGTCACCTTCATCTGGTCGGTCGCCGACAAGCTGCGCGGCCCGTACAAGCAGTCCGAGTACGGGCGCGTGATCCTGCCGTTGGTCGTGCTACGGCGGCTGGACTGCGTGCTGGAGCCCACCCGCGAGGAGGTCCGCAAGGTCGCCGCGCGCACCGAGGGCCAACCCGACGTGCTCCGCCACAAGATGCTCGCCCGGGCCGCGGGCCAGGCCTTCTACAACACCAGCCGCTTCGACTTCTCGACGCTGCTCGCCGACCCGAATCACCTGGCCGCCAACCTCGCGGCCTACATCGCCGGCTTCTCCGACAACGCCCGCGACATCCTGGAGTACTTCCGCTTCGAGCGGCAGATCGAGAGGATGGACCGGGCGGACATCCTCTTCCAGGTCGTGAAGCGCTTCACCGAGATCGACCTGCACCCCGACGTGGTCGACAACCACGCGATGGGGTCGATCTTCGAGGAGCTGATCCGCCGCTTCTCGGAGCAGTCGAACGAGACCGCCGGCGAGCACTTCACGCCCCGCGAGGTCATCGCGCTGATGGTGAACCTGCTGTTCGCCGAGGACGACGAGGGCCTGCGCCGTCGAGGCATCATCCGCACGCTCTACGACCCGGCCTGCGGCACGGGCGGCATGCTGTCGGTGGCCGAGGAGCACCTGGCGCGGCTCAACCCCGACGCCACGCTGGAGGTCTACGGCCAGGAGCTGAACGACGAGTCCTACGCCATCTGCAAGTCCGACATGATGCTCAAGGGCCAGAAGGCCGAGAACATCACCTTCGGCAACAGCTTCACGGTGGACGGCCACCCGGACGGGCGCTTCCACTACTGCATCTCGAACCCGCCCTTCGGCGTCGAGTGGAAGACGGCCCAGCCCGCCATCCAGGCCGAGCACGAGTCGCGGGGCTACGCCGGCCGCTTCGGCGCGGGGCTGCCGCGCATCAACGACGGCTCGTTGCTGTTCCTGCAGCACATGATCAGCAAGATGCGGGCTCCTGGCGACGGCGGGACGCGCATCGCCATCGTGTTCAACGGCTCGCCCCTGTTCACGGGCGCCGCCGGCTCGGGCGAGAGCGAGATCCGCCGCTGGATCATCGAGAACGACTGGCTCGAGGCCATCGTCGCCCTGCCCGACCAGATGTTCTACAACACGGGCATCAACACCTACATCTGGCTGGTGACCAACCGGAAGGCCGCGGCGCGCAGGGGCCGGGTCCAGCTCGTCAACGGCGTGGACTACTTCCGCAAGATGCGCAAGTCGCTCGGCGACAAGCGCAAGGAGCTGGGGCCCGACGACATCGACGCCCTCACCCGGCTGTACGGCGACTTCGCCGCGGGCGAGCACGTGCGCATCTTCGACAACGCCGACTTCGGCTACCAGCGGATCACGGTGGAGCGGCCGCTGCGGCTGAGCTTCCAGGTGTCCGAGGAGCGCGTCGAGCGCCTGGACGAGCAGCGCGGGTGGACCAACCTGCTCAAGTCGCGCAAGAAGGACGCCGCCCGGGAGGCCGAGATCGCGGCCGGCGCCGCGCTGCAGGAGCAGGTGCTCGCGGCGCTGCGCGGGATGGACGGCTCGGTGGTGTACCGGCGCAGACCCGCGTTCGTGAAGGCGCTGAACGTCGCGCTGAAGGCCGCCGATCTGAAGCTGCCCGCCGCGGTCAAGAAGGCGGTGCTGGCGGCGCTGTCGGAGCGGGACGAGGATGCCGAGATCTGCCGGGACCGCAAGGGCGAGCCCGAGCCCGACACGGGGCTGCGCGACTACGAGAACGTGCCGCTGAAAGACGACGTGGGCGAGTACCTGGCCCGCGAGGTGCTGCCCCACGTGCCCGACGCCTGGGTGGACGAGAGCAAGACCAAGGTGGGCTACGAGATCCCGTTCACGCGGCACTTCTA
>CAYFPQ010000090.1:0-11020 GCA_964345005.1 uncultured Victivallales bacterium
CTTCAATGTTATTGCATTGGCACCTCCAATTACTCAACCATGCCCGGCGTACACCTTATCGCTGAAAGCCGCGCGATGCGCGTCTCCCAGCGAAAGGTCAGAATGACGTTGGCAGATGAAGAAAGGAGATATCAGATGCCCATCACGAAGAAACAACGCGTAGGCATTGTCATCAGTGTCCTCTGGGTGATCGTCTCAGTCGTCTTGGCAGACGGGGACGCGGCTGCGGGCCTTTTCCTGGCCGGCGTTCCTCTCGGGATCGCATGGGGGATCTGGTGGATTCGCAGAGCCAAGTCATGAGAGCTGCCGAGCTCCGCATGACACACGGTAAGTACAGGAGGTGACACATGGGACTCTTCTTTCGCAACTTCCTCACGAAGAAACGATTCCCGCTCGACGGGATAAACCTGATGAAATACCCGATGAGTGGCATGGTGCAAGTCATGTGCACCAACTACTACAGTTTTCAGGTCACATGGGAGATCTGCAACGGCGAGCAGCCGTACAAACCGGTCTACGGAGCACGCTTCGCTGTAGCCACTCGCTTTTCCGAATATGGAGACCATTGGACTAACGAGAAATTGAAGGAGAATCTCTCGTTCCGAGAGATTCTCCTTATGGTGGCAGGAATCGAGCTTGGCGTTACTCCAGGAGCTTGCGAACCCGTGGACCCACGGCTTCTCGCTCCGTGGCTCCGCTCACAGAAAGAAGTAACCATACCCGAGGCAACTTGGACAACCATAAGCGCCCCCGTTAGCAAGCACAAAAGCCCTCCTGCGACGGTTCATTAGAATCGCCGTTTCCGAACCGGTAGGTTCGGCTCCGTCTTCGTTTCATTTGCCAGGTTCAGGATCTGCGTTTGGCAGATCCAGCCAAACAACCATCTTGGTTCGTCGGGAACATCCTGTTGGTCTCAGGAGTCCGTAAGTCGCACAGTGGACACTCCAGAAACTCTTTCGGTCTACCCTGATGCTACCTATTCATGAGCGCAGGTTCTCGCTTCTCGGAGGCCTGTGGCCAATAGTCCACGGTCCAGTTTATGTCGGGCCTGCACCAGGGGCGGATACCTCCTCTGCCGGTTCAATAAGTTGTGAGCGGTGACGGCGATGTCCATTCATCAGCCCTGGCTATGCAGACCGACCGGCCGCGAAGCCGGCCGGCTGCCCAAGCAAGCCGAATGGAGTCGCGCAGATTGGAGGTCTGAGTGCGCCCCAGATTGTACGGTCTCACTATCGCCGGGCTTTTCATCTTGTCCAGTTGGGTCTCTTGGTTTTCGCCGCCACCGCAGAGTGTCTAGAGTCCTTTCGCAAACAATGTTGGATCGAATCCCTTGCCATGCTTCAGCATGAAGTAGACCGAGCGGGCGATCTTGTTGGCCAGGATCGCATTAACCACCGGCTTGGGGCTGTGAGCCTCCAGCTTCTTTCCGTAGGCCTTCAGATCGGCATTGCTGCGTTTGCCGATCACCGCGGCCTCCCCAAATGCCCAGCGCAGATACGGGTTCCCGAGCTTGGCGCCGCGCAGGCCTTTGATCTTACCGGCGGAGGAGACCGAGCCCTTAACCAGGCGACAGTAGCTGCAGAAGTCCTGTACCCGTGGAAACCGATCGACCGAGTCCATTTCGTAGAGAATGGTCAGCGCCAGGATGTCGCCGATCCCCGGGATGGTCTGCAGGAGAGCGAAGTCCCTCCCCTGCTTCTGTTTGGTTTCCTTGAGAATGGCGCGCTCCAGTCGGTCGATGATCTTGTCGTATTCCTTGATCAGGTACATGTCGGCTTCTGCTGATAGCTTGCGCATGGGCTCATCGAAGCGAGGCCTGAGTTGCTCGAACCAGCGCTCCCTGATGCGGTGCTGGCACCGCTTGACCGGCTGCTGCCCCTGCACCAGGGGCATACAGGTCAGATGATGCATCAGCTCGGATCGTTTCCACACGAAGCTGGTGCGTCGACGCAGGAGGTCCCGGGTGGATCGCTTCTCCATGGGATAGACGTAGGCCGGAGGGATCAGGTTGCTGCGCAGCAGGTGTGCGAGCTTCTCCGAATCGATCCGGTCGTTCTTGTTCTTGCCGCCATGAATGGCTTTAACGTAGAGGGCATGGGCCAGGATGAAGGTCAGCCCCTCTTCGCTGCACTTGTCGGCCAGCCAGTACCAGTTGAACGTGCATTCGGCACAGACGGTCAGATCATGCCGGTACGGCTTGATCCGACTGAGAAAATAGTCCCAGTCGTTGCCCTTGATATTCGTATGGACCAGCTTATTCCCTTCCCGGTCCATGACACAGATGTACATCTGCCTTGAGTGCAGATCGATCCCACAGTTATACTCAGTCGTCGTTCGATAGAACTTCATTGTGAGGCTCCTCTCTCATGTTTTGGTTACGCTGTGATTTTGGACGACCACTACGAATTGATTCTGGGCGGGGAGCCTCCTTTCAATACCGCCCCGCCGGGCCAAGGGTAACACGTTAAAGGTTCTGGTCGAGCGCTTGAGGAGAGTTTCATCATGCTGCTCACGTATTTTCAATAGCCGCAAGCGGCCATTGAAAAACGGAGAGCACAGCGTTCTGTGCAGAGAAGAAAGGAAACCGAATGACTGAACGAATCAAGTGCTTACAGTGCGGATCGGCACAGATCAGGAGGACATTCCTTGGCGGAACGGGTGGTGGCATATCCCTGATCATTGTCAGCTTCCTCATCATGGGGTGGTGTTACGGCGTGGTCTATGAACGTGGTGGCACCAGCGATCTGATTGGTATTCCGCTATGTCTTGTCTGCTTTTTCGGTGGGTTCTGGGCGTTTAGATCGGCTCCCCATAAGTGCGTGCACTGTGGCGAGCCATACTTCGGCAAGGCGATGGACCTTCAAAGGCTGATTCGCCGCAAGAGAGCGCTTGCTGAGAGCACTGCAATTGGCTTCCTGACTTTCCTCCTTTTCTGTTGGCTCGGCACGTTCCCCATCATATGGATCAGCGATTGGCTTGACGGTTTTTCGAGTTCGGCCATTGGTGTGCTTCCCTGGTGTGGGTTGCTCATCTCGTGTGTGGTCGCAGTCGATGCATTCCGTAGTGCCTACGCCCGACGCAAATCATGCATTACCGACGCTTCTTGCTCGCAATGCAAAAAGCTGCTTCGTGACGAGAGCGAACTGGCAAACGATGGAATCTGTCCATCCTGTCTGGAACAGGAGGGACTACGTTGGATAAGAGCCGAGATAGACAGAATGGAGCAGCTGGATGTCTTTCCAAAACTTGATCCGGGTAGATACTGTGCTGTCAAGAGGCTAGTGCAGACGGGCTGGAAAGCACATAGCAGCCCAGACAATGCCGACCTCCTCCGTCATATGCTGGCCATGGCATACCGCGATGGAAGAAAGCAGGCTGCTCAGGAACTGGCGGGCATGGGTGAGTCACACTGGAAGGACCTCGTGAAGGGCGGTAGTTCCGACTTTGTACGAATAGCCAAAAGCGACGATTCTAGAGCGTTGGAGATTCTTGTTGCCGGGCTCTACAGCGGGAATATGGATGTACTCCCGGCAATCGCACGCTTTGGGTATGCCGGAACTGATCACCTGCTGGCCGCCTTGAAGGCGTCCTTAGACAAATGGGATCGGTGCCAGATTCTGCGTGCGCTGGGACCTGAGTTGACAGAGCGAGGCTTCGGCATCCTCTCGGACATTCTGATGAAGACATCAGCTGACGAGGACGTCAAAGTGGCTGCCGCTGCTGCGTTGGATCAAAGCGCAGACCCACGAGTTGCTCTTCTGTTCGTACAAGTTGCGAAGGATCAAGCACAGCCGTACAGCGTCAGAAAGAAAGCAGGCGATGCGCTCGCTGCACGGGGCACCCCCGTACCCCTCCGGTTCAAGCGTGAAGACTGGGACATCAGCGCCTATGTTCATGCAATCCTACAGTGCGCTTCGGAGGGCAATACGGAGGAAGGTACCGCTCAGATTTATCGGCAGCGGGTACTGCTCAGGGAATACGGTGAAGAAATCAATCACAAGAGTGGATTCATCGGTATGCAGCAGGTCTGCCAAACCATACGGGATCAACTTGGTCCAGGTGGTCCGGCGAGAGCGCTCGAAAGCGTGTGGAGCGGAATTGGAGAATGGAGGGGTTGAGGATACCTGAATGCCAAAGAGAAGTTTGCATGAATCGCGGGCACGAAGTGTGTCCACTACCCGCCGCTGACCAAAGAGATCCGGAGCACAGAACAACGCCCTGCAGAGTGTCTGCATTGGGTCAACGGAGAATCTCAAGAAAGATTCTAAGGCAGAGAAGTGAGGTGCCCTGCATGAGCAGAGATCTTGCGTCGTTGAACGACAAGCGTGAAGGTGCTCAGGAATGAATTCGGGCGGTCATGTCCGTCGGTTAAGACAGCTGAGCCTGCACTCCACACACTGGTAAACGGAGGCAATACCCACACATGGGGCATGTCAAAGTGTCAAATGAGTGGAAGTCCGCTGAGCGGAAAAGAGCGGGTCAGCCGTTGGTATTCTGCAGTGAGTCACTCCATATAGGATGAAACGGTACGCTCGCACCACCCGGCTGCCCGCCCGATCTTCATTGTCTGATTACTTCCGTCCAGTTTGGGGCGATTTGATGCTCAACTCTATGTCATATAGCTCCTGTACCATGTCGCGCCACTGGCGCAGCGGCGCCCCTTCAGCGACGGCCTCAAGAATGGCGCCACGATCACGCCACTTGACCAGCACCTTCGGCCACATCGTCACATAGTAGTCGCGGATCTGATCGCGCGTTCCCCCCTGGTGCAGGGATGGCGGCAGGTAGAATGTCTGATGGTCGATCATGTGCAGGCTCACGCGCAGCAGGTGCTGGGCCATACGCGTACGGGCATCGCGCCCCATGGCCTTGTCGAGTTGATAGGCCTCGCGTACCTCGGGATGTCCATACTGTGAGAGCGTGACCGCTCCGGACATCAGGATCTGCTTCAGAAAGGCTGAACAGCCCTTGCTGCGGTGGCCGATGACCGCCGGTCTGTTTGGCCCGCCGGACTGCTTCAAGCGCGGCACGAGACCACCCAGGGCCGCCATGCTATGCACGTTGCGCCGGCGGATTGGATCGCCGAGCTCAGCATAAAGCGCGGGCGCCCAGCGCAGGCCCAGGCCCGGCATCGTGGTCAGTATCGCGCCCGGTGTGCGGGCGAGCTGCTTGGCGATATCTGAGTCCATCCCATGCAGGCTCGCAGTGGTGAGGCGGTAGATGGCCAGCTCTTCGGCCAGAGAGCGCTGTAGGGCCGGTATCATGGCCTCGGACGGAGGTAGGGCTGTCTCTGCCAGGGCCTTGAGCTTTGACACCACTCCTTCGGGATCTCCCACGGTGAACTCACGAAGTTTACGAATGAGGGCTGGCTTTTGACGCGCATGAACTTCCGCCGCGCTGAAACGTTCCTCCATCAGCCACAGAGATGCCCGACTGAACGGTGTAATGCCGGAGGTTTCCTGGGCAAGAAAGCCGGGAAAGAGCTCGTCAACAATGCGATACATGCGATGGGCCGAGCCGGAATGAGCCTTGAGAATAGCACCGCGCTGACGGCGCAAGCGCTTCAACCCGTGAACCGCTTCGGTGGCCGCGCCAATGGTTCGTCCCTTCATCTTAATCATCATGCCGGCGACACCGACCGTGTCGATCAGGTCCGTACTGGCCTTACTGTTCTCGCGTTCGTCTTTGGCCTGCTTTGTATTGATGCCCACAACCAGGAAACCACGCGAGACCAGGGCATGAATGAAATTAAAGGCATAGGATCCGCAATCCTCCCCACCATAGAAGACGTGCTCATGCTTGATCTTGTGCTTGCGGCACAGCCCGGCAACGACCCCAAGCAGATAGTCGAGACCAGCCCTGTTGTTCTCCACGTTGAATACGCCATGCAGTTGCCGGCCGCTGCCATCACAGACCACCGCTGTGTGGGTCTTCTTGGCGTAGTCAAAGGCCACGCACATGACCTTCGTCGCCAGTCCGGCTCTTTCAAACAATGCCTCGACATCCGGGTTCCGTTTTCTGAATATGCTCCGCATGGGTGCCTCCTTTGACACAGGCTCGGATGTAAACAGCGCCCGAACTAACCTGTTGTCTCTATGCACTCAGTGTATGTCATGCCCTCTACGGGGGTATTGACTCTTTTGACCTGCGTTGCAGGGGAGGCACTCATCTAGAATCAAAAAAATGCCCCATGGTTGAGAGAGGAACGAACAGCCACCCAGCTTGAAAGCTGGCTGTCCATTCCTCCCATCAACCATGGGAACTGACGGTACTCGCGTGGGACGCGAGCCCGTGAGGGAAGCGTTGGCCGTTAGAGAAAGGAACTAGAGAGCATGCAGGATAGCGTCTATTATACTGATTTCCGCTGGCCGGAACTGAAGACGTTTGCCGAACAGGACGCAGTCGTCATTCTGCCGATTGGCCAGACCGAAGAACACGGTCCGCACCTGCCGGTTGGCTGCGATGTCATGATCAGCCAGGACACGGCCGAGCGTGTCGCCAACGAGGCGCGGAAGGAGATGCCCATCCTCGTGATGCCGACTATCTGGGCGGGGTATTCAGGGAAGGGACTCTCCAACTGGCCTGGAACCATAACCCTCCCCCCTGATATCGTCATCGCAACGGTCGAGAACGTTATCGTCAGTCTGGTTGGCTCCGGGTTCAAGAGGGTTCTTGTCTTGAATTCGCACGGACACCATGAAGGCGTTTTGCGGGTGGCGGCGCGAAAAATAGCCGACAGGTGTGACGTGACACTTGTCATATCAAATATATGGCGGATGGCAGAAGGAATCGTTCAAAAAGTCAGAGACAGTGACGAAGGCGGCAGCAACCATGCCGGTGAATACGAGACATCCCTGCTTCTTGCGATGGAGAAGCGGGTAGACATGTCCCTTGCAGAGGATGAACCCGTTAAGCCCCATTCCCGCTATGTCGGGTGTGACATCATCACCCGACACAATGCAAAGGTTTTCTGGTCCACGTGGGGGCATACGACCAGCAAGACCGGAACCTACGGATGTCCAACTGAGGCCTCAGTCTCCAAGGGCGCGAAAATAATAGATGCGACTGTCCACGAGTATCTCGAGCTACTTCGAGAGATGCGGAATGCTTGATGAAACAAGATGAATTGGCCAACAAGCCGAGTGGAGGCGACGTCCAATAGGCCGCGCCTCACTCGCGACGTTGGGCGAGTTGATATCTGAACCACAATGAGCTAGACTGCCTTATGCATTTCGAGATCATTGGCAAGATCGAGCAGGTGGAGACCATTGCTGTTGGCGGTCGCATTCGGGATATCATGCGCATCCGGCGCCAGTTTGGTACCGGGCGGTGGCGTAAACTCAAGGGGATTGCGCGCGTGCGCACTGCCGGAGGCTCGACCCGAAAGGCGGAAGTGCATTGGTACGAAGCCCATGGTATTGGCAAGAAGAAGATGAAGATCAAACGTTTCCTGAGATAGCAATATGAAGACAGCAACACAACCGAAGTTCGTCATGTGTGTGCGGAATGAGGAGTGCGAGGATTTGGAGATCCGCAAGATCTATCAGGTCCTGCCCGACAAGCGGGCAGAACGGGACGGATACATCCGTGTCGTCGACGAGTCCGGGGAAGACTACCTCTACCCGGAAGCATACTTCGTCAGCGTCCGCCTTCCTCAAAGCGCTCAGCGCGCTGTGGCCGCAGCAGCATAGCCTGGTCGCCCAACATCAACCTGGACACGTACGCTGAAAGCCGCGCGATGCGCGACTTCCAGCGCCGGTCAGGTCAGCGTTCGTCGAGGAAACGATTGAGAAACCGGACGTATCGGCGTACAGTGTGAGCATGGAACTTGAGTTTGAATGGGATCCGGAGAAAGAGAAGAGCAATCTTCGCAAGCATGGCGTGTCGTTCCACGAGGGAGCAACGGTGTTTGGTGATCCCCTCTCATGGACATTTCCGGACCCCGATCATTCGGTGGGTGAGGAACGGTTCCTAACAATCGGTCTCTCCGCGCGAGGGAGAGTGATCGTCGTTTCTCACACGGACAGGGGGATCAAGACGCGCATCATCAACGCACGACCGGCAACACCGCACGAACGAAGAGATTATGAAGAAGGCTGACACAGCAGACGACCTTCGTCCGGAGTACGATTTCTCCAAGATGAAGGGCGGCGTCCGAGGCAAGTACGCCCAGCGCTTCAGCGCTGGCACGAACATTGCCAAGATCGACCCCGATGTAGCCGAAGTGTTCACTGACGACACCGCCGTCAATGAAGCGCTTCGAGAGCTCATCAAGGTGGCTCGACACCAGGTTCAACTGGCACACTAGGACGACGAACATCACCTTGCACGGTACGCAGTAAGGCCGCGGACGGCCTCACTGCGCCTGTGAAGGTGGGCGTTGGGATTGAGATTGACAATAACCCGTCATAACGTACAATTGTACGCATGAAGATTATAGCAGACACGAATGCATTCCTCGCGGTGGCTCTAAACGAGCCCGAGAAAGAATGGCTGATCGAGGCAACCGACGGTCATGACTTGATGGCCCCTCCCGTATTGCCGTACGAGATCGGCAATGCGCTCTCGTCGCTTGCGCGACGGAAGATCTTAGTCAAACGAGAAGTTGCCGCCGCTTGGGATGCAGCTACTGCCATTCCCGTGGAACTGGCGGCTATCGAGGTCCGGCAGCTCTGCTTCTGGCCGAGCGTTTCAGAATCTATGCGTACGACGCGTACTTCTTGCAGTGCTCACTGGAAACCAAGTGCCCACTTCTGACACTCGACAGAGGCATGAAGCGCGTGGCAAAGCAACTGGATATCACACTTCTGGAGGGATCATGAAAGTATACACATATTCTCAGGCAAGGCAGAATCTAGCGGCAGTACTGAATCAATCAAAGGGTGAAGAAGTACTGATTCGCCGCCGAGGCGGCGACTCTTTCGTGATTGTGCCTAAACCAAGAGATGGTTCCCCATTTGACGTCCCCGGTATCAAGACCAAGGCCACCACGGCCGACGTGTTGTCCGTTGTCAGGGAGAGTCGATCAAAAACATCCCAACAACGGCATCGACGCTAGGAAATGCAGCCGCATTTCCAGCGTCATGCAAGCGTTGGGCTCTCAGAGATGATGATTGACGGACAACCCGGACGTACAGTATCCTGTACATATCATGAATGCTATAACGTACACAGAGGCTAGAGAGACACTGTCCGACACGATCAGTAAGGTCTGCGAGAACCACGACCCAGTCGTAATCACGAAGCGACGTGACAACGCCGTCGTGATGATTTCGCTCGAAGACTATGAGTCTCTCGTTGAGACGACCTACCTGCTGAGAAGCCCACGTAATGCCAGGAGACTGCTGGAGTCAATCCAGCAGCTCGAGGAAGGCAAAGGCAAGCAACGGAAGCTTGCCATATGAAATACGTCTTCTCCGAGCAAGCGTGGGATGAATACCTGTTCTGGCAGAAGACCGACAAGAAAATCCTCAAACGTGTGAACAGTCTGATCAAGGAGATCTCTAGAGATCCCTTCAGAGGCACCGGCAAACCTGAGCCTCTGAAGCACGCTCTCTCGGGCTACTGGTCACGACGCATCACTGAAGCCGACAGGATTGTGTATAAGGTTGAAGGCAATGCTCTGTACATCGCCCAGTTGCGATACCACTACTGAGCCGAATCGAGACCGACGTGAAACAGCCGCGCGGACGCGCCTGCTTCACGCGGCTCATTCAAGCGTTGGCCTCGAGAAATGAACCCGAACCACAGATTGACAAGGTGTAGCCGCTCGGCTACACTCTAAACAGATGACAGAGATCCGAAAGACAGCGAACTTTGCCAAGTGGATCGACGGGCTGCGCGATGTCCGCGCTCGTGCGCGTGTCCTCGCAAGAATCGAACGCCTTGCCGCAGGAAACGCGGGAGATGTTAAGTCCGTAGGTGAGGGCGTGTCGGAGATGCGTATTGATTACGGTCCCGGCTATCGGGTCTATTTCAGAAAGCGTGGCCGCTCGGTGGTCATATTGCTCGCGGGTGGCGACAAGAACAGCCAAAGCCGGGATATCAATACGGCTTTGCGGCTTGCCCGCAATTTGTAGGAGAAGAGACATGAGTAAAACAACGACAACCCGTTATGATGTTGCGGAACACCTTCGCACCCCCGAAGAGATGGCCGCCTATCTGGAGGCATGTCTTGAGGAATCCGAAGGTGATGCGGCATTCGTTGCCAAGGCTCTCGGTGATATTGCCAGAGCAAAGGGCATGACTCAGGTTGCCAGAGATGCCGGGCTATCCCGAGAGAGCCTTTACAAGGCTCTCTCGGGCGACAGGACACCTGCGTTCGATACCATTCTCAAGGTGATCCAAGCTCTTGGAATTGAACTGCACGCAGCTCCCCTCCATGCCTGAGCAGGAAGAGGCCAACAACAGGCTGCTCACGTATTTCCAAAGGCCGCGAGCGGCCTTTGAAAAACGGAGAGCCAAGCGTTCGGCAGTAGATGAATCTTGCTGGCGGGCGTTTCAAGAGGTATTATTCACGTCAGAGGTGAGATGTGAGAATCGAAGTCGATCGTGAAGACGACGGACGCTGGATTGCAGAAGTTCCGGATCTTCCCGGCGTCATGGTGTACGGGGTTACGCAGGGCGAAGCCGTATCCAAGGCTGAGGCCTTGGCGCTTCGCGTGATTGCTGATCGTCTGGATCACGGCGAAACGGTGCCTGAACTCTCTGACCTCTTTGCGGTTCCCGCATGAGTCAGTGGCCCTCAACCAAAGCCAAGCGGGTTCTCGCCGCACTCCTTTCGATCGGGTGGTCAGTCAAACGCCAGGTCCATGGGTCACACCGCATTCTCGCCCGCCCCGGTTGGCCAAACTACACCTTCGCATTTCATGACCGTGAAGAGATCGGTCCGCGCATGCTTGCCCGGATTGCGAAGCGGACTGGGCTCACACCCAAAGACCTGTGATTTGCCAAACATCCGAATCGAGGTCGAGTAGCCAGGGGGCGTCTCCGCCCCCCAGCTCTCACAGAACCGGACTTG
>CAYFPQ010000091.1:0-10895 GCA_964345005.1 uncultured Victivallales bacterium
CCGGGCGCGAGTCCGGCCCGCGATGCGGCTCCAAAAGGGTCATGCGTCAGCAATGCCGGGAACTTGACGCGGTTTCGGTGTTTTGCGACACTATCGATCTACCTTTAACCACGGGAAATACTATGAAGAAGCTTATTTGTGGCGCTGTTTGCCTCAGCGTTCTTGTCTCGGCTGCTGCGTTGTTTATGACCGGGTGCGATGAGGCGGAGGGGCTTGAGACGATCCTTATCAGCCCTTCCGATACAGAGATGACAACGCGAGAGCATTCCATCTGGCTGACGGCAAGTTTCCCAGGGGCAACCAAACAAAACGGCGACGATACGAACAGCACGACCACCGTTAACGTTGGGGATCCGGTTGATCCTGACGATATCCTGCATCTCCCGCTGGAATGGGATGTCACAAACCCGTCCCTTGGGCAGGTCATCGAGGCTGGCGGTACCAGTGCACTCTATGTCCGCAACCCGAGCCTGGGGGTGAATACCATCGTCGTGCGCGACCAGTATGATAACGAGGGCTACGCGAAGATCCGGCAGAAGGTCGAGCAGTATCGTCTTGAGCTCACGGCGGTTTCGGGTACCTCAAGCAACAATTCGAGCGCGGCGTACATTCCTGTCGGACAAGTAACAGCAACTATTCGTGTGAGCAGTGCCATCGGAGGCGACGGACCCACCGCGCCGTTCACTTGGAGTGTTCTCTTCCCAACACGCGGCTACATCCAAGCTGGTCAGGGCTCCGACACGGTCGTCTTTCGGGCCACCGCGTTGTCGGGATATAATGTTGTCCAGTGTACGGATGCGTACGGTGTAGTTGGAACGATTGTCGTGCAGATCGGGGAAACGGATGGCGGCAGCGGAGGCGGAGGCGGAGGGAGCACCTCTCTGAGCTTGTCGGCGAGTCCGAACCCGATCCCAACCGGGTTCAACACATCTACCGTTACCGTCATAAGCGCGGTGTCTCCGCCGGTCACGTGGACAGCGCCAGGCGCCAGTATCGAGTCGGGGCAGGGCACGTCGGAGATCGTAATCAAGACAGCCCTTGTCGGTGATTACACCGTAAGTGCTGTGGATGCCGATAGCCGCTCCGGCTTCATCACGGTTACGCAGGACTAGGCGCTCCGAGATGAGGGGTTTCCTTGGTTGGAGTATCGCTGCGCGATAATAGGCCTACGGGACGGCTCGCTGGGGAACGGCTCGCTGGGACAGCTCGCCCTACCTTGCGGTGGATGTAGATGCCCCTCGATCAGGTAGGGCGAGCTGTCCCCAGCGAGCCGCATGCCGTCAGGCGTCACCTGAACTCGGATCCTCTAACATGGTTCTGTCGATACGGTGCGGCCATTCCTCTGGCTGCGGAACCAGATTCCTGCGGACGGGATTCATTCTGATGTAGTGGGCCTTCAGCCTGAATTCTTCGTCACTGCGGAGGCGGTGTTCGAAGAAGTCAGACTGCCACGCAACCTTGAGCGTTCTGGTCTGATACCGTTTCCATGTTGAGACGGTGGATCGGACTCCCCGTGACAGATCGAACGTCACAATCATATGCACATGATCGGGCATAACAAGGACGAGCCAGAGATACCAGTGTCCAAGTGTTTCGTAGTGCGTCGCGCTTTCCAGCAATCGACCAGCGATATCAGCGTCTAAAAGAGGCGAGCTATTTCTATCTTTGCTGTTGATGGTGATGAAATGGCGCGCCCCTTGTCTCACCCAAGGTGGTATGTCGTGAGCTAGTTTGCGGCGCTGAGGCAGTGGGTTCATTGTGACTTGCGGCTCGCTGGGACAGCTCGCCCTACCTTGCTGTAGGTTGTTCCCTCGGGGGATTAGTGGATCTCAGCTCGCGAACTTGTAGCCTACGCCGTGGACCGTGAGGATGTGGGCGGGGTTGGAGGAGTCGACCTCGATCTTGTGGCGGAGGCTGGCGACAAAGCTGTCGAGTGAACGCTGCGTTCCGTAGTACTCCATACCCCAGACGTCGTTCATTACCTGGTCACGTGAGAGGGCTTTGCCTTCGTTGGCGCAGAAGTAGGACAGCAGGTCGAACTCGGTCTTTGTCAGCGTGATGTCTTCGGTCTTGTTGCCGTTCTTCTTCTTCTTGCGCAGGAGCCGCGCCTCCATATCGAGGACAAACGATCCGAACTCGAAGTTCTCGTTGTTGTCCTTACGCCGTTCGCCTCGCATCAGGTTGGCTCGCACGCGGGCGAGGAGCTCTTCGACACTGAAAGGCTTGGTGACATAGTCATCGGCACCCATTTCGAACCCATGTAGCTTGTCGAAGTCCTCCTGCCGGGCCGTGAGCATGATGATTGGCATATGCATGCCTTTGTCGCGTAGCTCGCGGCATACCTCGTAGCCAGACATGCCCGGCAGCATTAGGTCGAGCAGAACAAGGTCCGGGTGGTGCTGGAGGCCCTTCTCGAGCCCTTCGGTGCCGGTGGTTGCTTCCAGAACCGCATACCCCGCTACCTCAAGGTTTTCACGCAGCCCCATCATGATGGGCTCTTCGTCTTCGACAACAAGGATCTTTTCTTTTTTAGGCACTGGTGCTTCCTCCTTCTGGGAAAACCACGGAGGCACTGAGTCACGGAGGAGAAAGGGAAGAGAAGAATGTCCCGAAAATCGGGTATGCCGCTGCGCGGCATAGCGCGATTCTCGGAACGTTGTCTTTGGGGGAGGGGGAAGAGTTCTCAGAGCAGTTGATTCTCTGCGTACTCCTCTTTCTCCCTTGGGTCAACGTTGCGGGAACTACGGGCGCGCGTATTCACGCGCACGGAGTTCCCGCGACCTCTCCTCCGTGTCTCTGTGTCTCCGTGGTGGTCTCTTCTTCGTGCTCTTCGTGGTTCGTATTCCCTATCCACTTCTCAGATATACTCTAAACGTGGTGCCTTCGCCAACTTCACTCTCGACCTCGATCCAGCCTCCGTGGCTGCGAACGACGTGACGACAGAGTGCGAGGCCGAGGCCGACACCCGACACGTTGCGATCATGTGCCCGACTGGAACGGTAAAAGCGGTGGAATATCCTCTTCTGTTCAGGCTTTGCGATTCCCATCCCGAAGTCACGAACGGTCAAGCGGACCCACGTTGCAGAGGCTGTCCATCTGAACCGTGAACGAGCCACCGTATCGGCCGTGAGCTCAACCCTTACGGCCTGATCTCCTATCGCCATCTTCTTGCCATACTTGACCGCGTTATCAAGAAGGTTGAGCACCACCTGTTGCAGGGCGGTCCGGTCGCCCTGAATGTGCGGAAGGTGTGGTTCGATGCGGACCTGCAGGCTGCTGGCGTAGGTCTTCAGTTCGGCCACGGTGGCTTGAATGACTTCGCCGAGGTCCACGTCGCGTTGACAGTAGATGAGGGCGCCCTGTCCATAGCGTACGAGATAGAGCACGCGTTCGATCAGGCGTGCCAGGCGGTCGCATTCGGTCACGATCGTGTTCATGAAGCGCGGCTGCTCCTCCTTGCGTACATGGCCATGGGCCAGGCTTTCGGCGAGCATACGCATGGAAGAGAGTGGGGTGCGCAGATCATGCGAGACGCCCAGCAGGAACTCGCCGCGCTGCCGTGCCTCGTGGATCTCGGCGATCGTGTGCCGCACGACGATGCCGATTCCAAGCGCAACCCACGCCACGACAAGAACAAGGCCCCAGGCGTAGAGACGAGTGCGAGCAACGGCTATCTGCTGGATCTCGACGCCAGGCGCGGCTTGAGCAAGCAGCTCGATGGCGTCGAGCGGTGGAGCAAGAAATGCGGAAGCGAGAACAGGGAGATCGGGGTTGCCGCGTTCACGCGAACGGGCTTCGGCACGGGTCTCCGGCGAAAGCGAGTCCGACACCACAACATCGCTCAGCTCACCGGGGTCACGGAGCGCGTCACTCGTGAAGCTCAGCACCATGCCTGCCGCGGCGTGTTCATCGAGACAGGTCTGCAGGAGTTCGGCAAGTGCCTTGCGGTCGATGGTGTAGCCAGCCCATACACTGGCGGTGCCGGGCATGGGTGCGAAGTGGTAAGCGCTTGCGTTCTTCCAGAACGCAAGCGAGGAGGTCGGAACTCGTCGTCTGTTGGATTCGAGTTCGGCAAGCCGGAGGCGGAGTTCGTTGGCCAAGAGGTCGAGATGGATGGCGGTTTCAGGGCTTTGTGGGTCGGCGACGGATGTAGCGAGAAAGCCCCAGGGATTCATGAATACGAACACCTCTGAGATCATGTCACTGTCATTCGCCAGACGTCGTGAAATGGGGGCGAGTTGCTCGTGTCCGTCATTCGGCCCGAGCGATCCGCCCAGCGTGATGCGAACCATGTCGAGCGTATGCGTGGTCTTGTCCTGGAAAGCGCCGTCGACAGCAGAGAGCACACGCGAGGCATCCTGCTCCAGTTCAGCCTGCAGGATCAGTTCGTAGTGGCCGATTGCTCGTGCCGCCAGCATGCTGAGGATTGCCGCAGGCAGCACGACCAGTATCAACGCGATGATGAACCACTTTGCTCGCATTGAGTGTGATTGTGGAGTTTTGAGGAGAGTTTGAACAGAAGAAGATGGATGGGTGTGGCAGCATGGTTGTGACGGTGGTTGAGCGGTGAGTAGGATTAAGGAAGCCCGCGCGTAGCGCGGGTCATTTCTACATTCTACTTCCGGCTTCCGACATTCGTGGGATTCGGGTACGCTTTGCTTCATTATGTTGCGGGGAATGGATCGGTGGTTACCGGGGTACTTGGGGTCGTTGGTGAGGCGGCCGCAGAAGGTGGCTGGTGTGCGTCATTTGATGGTGGCAGTTTGCGACCATTATGAGCCCTACCGCGGAGAAGCGGACCGGGAAACGGCACGGGGTCACGTGGATCGCTGGGTCCGCGAGTTCCCTGCGATGGCCGAACCCTTTCGCGATGCCGATGGCCGCATGCCGCAGCACACCTTTTTCTATCCTGAGGAAGAGTACGATCCTGTCTGCCTGGAGCGACTAGGTGGGTTGATGAAGAAGGGCTGCGGCGAGGTCGAGATTCACCTCCATCACCGCAACGATACCGCGGAAGGACTGCGGGAAAAACTGGTCCGATTCCGGGATCTGTTGCATGGGCAACATGGGATGCTGGGGTGCCGGAAGTCGGAAGTCGGAGGCCGGGAGTCGGCGGGAAGCAGAGACTATGGCCGATCTCCGGTATACGGATTCATTCATGGCAATTGGTCGCTGTGCAATTCACGGCCGGATCGGGATTGGTGTGGGGTTAACGAGGAGCTCGGAGTGTTGTCTGAGACAGGCTGCTATGCTGATCTCACGTTTCCTTCGGCACCTTCACCGACGCAACCGCGGATGGTGAATGCGATCTACAGGGCGTGGGATCGACCGGAGGGACGGGGGCATGACTCTGGGGAGAGAGTATTCAACATCCAACACCCAACAAGGAACACCCAATATCCAAGGATGGATGGGTCTGGGTTGCTGATGGTGCAAGGGCCGTTGGGTCTGAATTTCGGGCGTCGGAAATGGGGGGTGTTTCCTCGGATCGAGAATGCGGAGATTTCGGGAGCGAACCGGCCGACCCCCGACCGGGTGCGGTTGTGGGCCAGGACCGGGATTCACGTGACGGGGCGCCCCGAATGGGTTTTCGTGAAGCTGCACGCACATGGGTGTATGCCTGCCAACGGCGATGTTCTGCTTGGGGAAGCCATGAAGGAGATGCACACGTTCCTTCAACGACGGTTCAACGATGGGAAAGCCTGGCAGCTGCACTACGTCAGTGCACGCGAAATGGTGAACATCGTTCTGGCGGCAGAAGATGGGCTCGTCGGCAACCCCGGGCAGTTCCGTGACCACGCAATTGCGCCGCCCGCCGCGTCATGAAGAGGCGTGTGGTCAGTATTAGCGTTGCCCTTGTTGCTCTGGTCTGTCTCGGCGTCATACTCGGTTGGCCGGTAGCGGAATGGCTGGAGGCGCGGGAGTGCTGGCTCGCCGCGGATGCGAGAGTGGATGCGGTCTATGTCCTGGCGGGCAGGCCGAGTCTGGTACGCTCGAAGGGGGTGGTGGCTTGGCTGCAGGGCGGCGGTCACACAGCGCGGGTCCTGGTTGCGGCTGATCCGATGAAAGGCGGGTGGTCCCGCGCGGATCAACGCAATCTCACGATGGGCGAATGGGCGCTCAGACAACTGAGTGAATCCCTGGCTGAGACGGGGCTGGATATTGAGGTGGAAGTCATAGAGCTGGACATGGGGGGAACGGACGCAGAGATTGCGTCATTGGCGCGCCTGGTCAATCAACGCGAGGATATCCGAAGTGTCGGGTTGGCGACCTCGCGCTTTCACATCAGGCGCACACGCAAGTGCGCCCGGGAGCACTTCGACGAGGTCCCGGATATGATCCCGGCCGTCGAAACATGGCGTGATCGTTCCCCGTGGGTCGTTGGGATCGAGGTGTTGAAGATGTTGCGCGATAGGATGGGACTTACGAGGGTGATCAGTCGGGGACTGTGGCAGAGGGAGAAGGGAAGCGGAACTCTGAACATTGAACAAGGAACACCGAACGGCGAACGAGAGAAGATATGACAGAAGAAAACAAAGATGCAGGGAGCATCGAACTCACGATCCAGGATGTGGGATATCGTGGACGGGGGGTGGCTCGCCATCAGGGACGGGTGGTCTTTGTGCCCGGAGTGATCGAAGGGGAACGCGTACGTGTACGGGTGACGCATCGGCACAAGCGGTTTTTCGATGCGGAGTTGGTTGAGGTGATCGAGCCTTCACCGATGCGTGTGGCACCCGAGTGCCCGCTTGCGTTGCGTGCCGGCAGTGATGGGGCCGCGCCGGCGTATCCATGTGTGGGTTGTGTCTATCAACATGTGGCCTACGAGGAAGAGGTGCGCATGAAGCAGCGACAGCTGGAGTCGCTGATCGAACGCATAGCCAAACTCGACAGCGTTTCCTTCTCCGCGCCCGTTCCGTCGCCTCTGTCGCTCGGGTATCGGAACAAGATTACACTGCATGGCGGTAGTTACAAAGGGAAGAGAGTATTGGGGTACGTTGGGGCGAATAACCACTCTGTGCTGGATGTGCCGAGTTGCCCGCTGGCCTGTGAGGCGATCAATGTGCGGTTGGCGGAATTGCGTGGGGAAGGAACCACGGAAGAGGGAAGAGGATCAACGTGTACGAGTACGTGTAAGAGTACGGAAGCACTCGACCATACTTCTACACGCACTTCTGCACATGAATCCTCCCCATGGATACGGTCGTTGCGGAGGAGTGCTGAGGTCACGTTCCGGTGGACGGAGACGGATGGGGTTTGTGAAGCGGTTCGTGGTGTGAAGCGGTTGAAGGGCGAACTGACCGAGCAATCGGCTATTGGTGATCTGTCAGTTCCCGCTGGCGGTTTCTACCAGGTCAACACGGCGGTTGCGAACCTGTTGGTCGAGTACGTAAGAGCCGCCATCGCCGATTCGACTTGCGGGCACGTGCTGGACCTATACTGCGGTGTTGGAGTGTTTGGCCTGGCGGCGGGCCTCGAGGGCAAGAATGTGTGGGGAGTCGATTCTGACGAACGAGTCATCCACTATGCCAAGGAAAACGCTCAACGGATGCTCCCAGATGCCAACGTGCATTTCGAGATGGCCCGCACAGAACGAGCCGTGAAGGAGATGCTGGAACGCTCTCCTCTCGACGATACCCTTCTCATTGTAGATCCACCCCGGATTGGCTTGGAGCGGTGTGTCACTGATGCGCTTGAAGCCAGTGGGCCCTGCGAGCTGATCTACGTGTCGTGTGCGCCCGATACACTGGCGCGAGACCTGGCGGCCATAGCAACCGCAGGATATCGCGTCGAGGAAATGAAGCTTTTCGACATGTTTCCGCGAACCGCCTGTTTCGAAACGGTGGTTGTGATGGGGAAGCATTGACCGGTTAGGGGTGGAAAGGTAGGGCGAGGCGTCCCGGCGAGCCGGGCGCAAGTGCTGGCGCATGCTGAGTGCATGTTCGCGACTATCGCCGTGTCATGCTCAAGACATGCACGTTCCTTGCTCGCGGCTCGCCGGGGACGGCTCGCTCTACCTTGCGGCGGAGTGCTCTTGGGGGTTTCGTGATGTATGCCATTTGCAACTCGCCCTGCCTTGAGACTAGGCTAGAGGAATGGAACAGAGAGAGTACGAGTAGGAGCACGAGTAAGAGTATGAGGGAGATCTCTTCCTTACTCTTACTCGTGCTCTTACTCTTTGATCTTCTCCTCTCCCTTTCCGTTCCAAGAAGCACCTCTCCAAAGCGGAAAATTGGTGACGGGTTGGGGGCTTGTCTGTACTGTACTCGAAATCATTCACTTATAATGGGGTAAGCGAAGAATGAACGAGCAGTACGAGCGTATTCGCGGACACGTTGCTGTATTGTATGGCGAAGACCGGGCACAGGAGATATTCGACGAGATCGTCGAGCTGATCGAGTCGGTGGATATCCCCGAGAGCGAACCCGAAGAGTGGTCCGAAAAGGATGCGCTCTGCATAACGTATGCTGATTCCATTCTCGGGTCCGGCACACCCCTCGAGACGCTGCACCGTTTTTTCACGGATCACGTCGGTTCCCTGATCAACACGGTTCACATTCTCCCGTTCTATCCCTACTCAAGCGACGACGGCTTTTCGGTTATCGACTATGAAGCCGTGCGCGAGGATCTCGGTTCATGGGACCACGTCTTCTCCATGTCGCACAACCACCGGCTGGTATTCGACTGCGTGGTAAACCATGTATCGCAGCACAGCCACTACATGCAGAAGTACAGTGAGGGCCACCCCGATTACGAGAACTTCTTCATCGAGATGGATCCTGACGAGGACGTGTCAGCCGTAACACGACCCCGTGCGTTGCCTTTACTTCACGACTACGAGACGCACGAAGGCAAGAAGTGGCTCTGGACGACGTTCTCGAAGGACCAGATCGATCTCAATTTCAGCAATCCGAAGGTCTTGATCGAAATCCTGCGGGTTATGTTGTCGTATGCTGAAAAGGGCGCCTCCATGCTGCGCCTGGATGCTATTCCCTATGCATGGAAGATCCCGGGAACGAGTTGCATTCACCTCGATGAAGTGCATCGCCTGGTGAAGCTGTTTCGCGACGTTTATGAAGCCGCCGCGCCGCATGTTCGCCTGTTGAGCGAAACAAACGTTCCGCACAGCGAGAACCTGGCTTACTTTGGCGAGGAGTACGACGAGGCCCACATGATCTACAACTTCACGCTCGCGCCGATGATCCTGTGGACCATCGTGCGCGGCGATGCAACGAAGCTGTCCGAATGGGCCAGAAACCTGGAAGTCGTTGCCGAGCATGCAACCTACCTGAACATCACCGCGACACACGACGGTATTGGCGTACGGCCGACCGAGAATATCCTGACCGACGAGGAGCGCCACAAGCTGGTCCAACACGTGTTGGAACACGATGGGCTGATGAGCGCGAAACGCAACGGCGACGGGACGGAGTCGCCCTACGAACTGAACATCAGCTACTTCGATGCACTGACGCACCCGGAGAGCGACGAGCCGATAGACCTGCAGGTCGGGCGCTTCCTGGTGTCGCAGGCAATCCCAATGGCTCTTGTCGGTGTACCCGGCATCTACATTCACAGTCTGCTCGGCTCGCGTAGCAACCTCGAGGGGGTCAGGCGCACCGGCCGCGCACGCAGCATCAATCGCGCGCAGATAAGGATCGAAGATCTCGAGAGAGAGTTGCTTGACGAAGACACGATCCGCGGACGCGTTTTCGCCGGCATGAAGCGGATGCTCAGAGTGCGAACCAGCCGAACCGCCTTCAGTCCTATGGTGCCCCAAACTATTCTCGATTTGGGTGCGGGCGTGTTCGCGCTCGAACGCGAGAACAGGAAGACGGGCGATCGGATTCTTGCTCTCAACAACGTGACCGATCAGCCGCAGTCGGTGGCGTTCAGAGAGGTTATGGCGGGATCCGTTGTGGACCTTCTGAGCGATCTGGAGGTACACGATGGGGACGTTGTGCTCGAGCCGTACGGGATAATGTGGCTAACCCCTGCACCGGAGCCTGTGGTTGAGGAAGAGGGAGACTGAGATCGGAAGTCTGAAGCATCTGTGTTCGGGACAGCACACTGCGGCCAGGGGAGAACACTGAACATCGAACAAGGAACACTGAACTCTGAACTAGACGTCGTCCGAAAAGGTATCTGCGCTCTTTGGAATCTCAATATCCAACAGCCAACACTCAAATCCAATTTACAAGGGGGGGAACTTCTGCCGGACTTCACGCTACCTTCCGCGGTTTCCGTCGGTATCGACCGAAGTCTTACCTTGGATATTGGAGATTCCTTGTTCGATGTTGGATATTTCTTTTGATGTGTGCGGCTTGCTGGGGACAGCGCGCCCTACCTTTTCTGTTGCTGCCATGAAGCTTTACTCAGAACTCGCTTGCTGGTGGCCGTTGCTTTCTCCGCCGGAGGAGTATGCGGAGGAGGCGGGGATTTATGCCCGGACGTTTAGGGAGGTTGCGCGCGGGAAGGTGGCGAGCGTTCTGGAGCTGGGTAGCGGGGGAGGGAACAACGCGTTGTTCCTTGCGCGTGACTTCGATCTGACTCTTGTGGATATATCGCCTGAGATGCTGGCGGTTAGCCGTGAGTTGAATCCCGACTGTGAGCATATCCAGGGCGACATGCTTTCGCTGCGTCTCGATCGCGCATTTGACGCGGTCTTCATTCACGATGCCATCATCTACATGACGACGGAGGAGCAGCTGCGCGAGGTGTTGGCCACTGCGGCGGCGCATTGCCGGAAGGGGGGCGCGCTGCTTGTGATGCCGGACCATACGAAAGAGACCTTTGTCGCGACTACGGGTTGCGGTGGTGTGGACGCCGGGGACGGCCGTGGTGTCGCGTCCACGTAACTTGGGACTGCTGTCTCATGCTCAATGAGACTCACG
>CAYFPQ010000092.1:0-10828 GCA_964345005.1 uncultured Victivallales bacterium
TCGTAACAAGGTAGCCGTAGGGGAACCTGTGGCTGGATCACCTCCTTTCTAAGGAGTAGCCGAAACCCGGACATCCGGGTGGGTGCTAGGTCAATTCGATATTTCCTGTGCGTGGGTACTGGAAATCGACGGGTGCACCGTTTAGGGAATAACGGTGACACCAAACGTACAAGACTCAGTGGGAACTGATACTTGAGCCCGTGCAAGTCGCACCATTTCCGAAACGAAGTACGGAGTATGCTATTTGAAGTGAGTGGGGATCGGAAGACGGACTATGGGGGCATAGCTCAGTTGGTAGAGCACGTGCTTTGCAAGCATGAGGTCACCGGTTCGAACCCGGTTGCCTCCACCAGCCTACGCTTTCGCCGCTAAAGCGGCTCTTAGCTTCGGCTGGCTTCGCGATCATGGGCGACAGCCCGACGTAGCCAGGAGCCAAAGCGACGGCGAAGTCGGGGGCGTGTAGCTCAGTTGGTTAGAGCGCAGCCCTGATAAGGCTGAGGTCCCTGGTTCGATTCCAGGCACGCCCACCAATCGTGCCGCAGGCACGATTGCCCTCCGTAGCTTCATGCGGAGGAGGGCTGGCGAGTTGAAGTCGCACTCACTGAATTGTTGATGATTGCAGATTGCTGATTGGAGAGGCCGACGAGAAATCGTCAGTCATCAATCATCAGTCATCAATAATTTGTTCTTTGAAAATTACATAGAGTAACGGGCAAAGCAACTTTGCGCCGAGACCTTCCATCGGTCGTCGCTTGCGACGGCGGGTGGTTGGCAAGTGACCATTTTATGGTCAAGCGCATAAGGGCACACAATGGATGCCTTGGCACTGGAAGGCGATGAAAGACGTGATAAGCTGCGATAAGCTTCGGGTAGCGGCAAATACGCATTGATCCGGAGATTTCTGAATGGGGCAACCCATCTAGCGTAATGGCTAGATACTGGAGTTTGAATAAAATAGGGCTTCAGGGCGACACCTGGGGAAGTGAAACATCTCAGTACCCAGAGGAAGAGAAAACAATAGTGATTCCGTAAGTAGTGGCGAGCGAACGCGGAACAGTCTAAACCAATCCGCTTGCGGGTTGGGGTTGCGGGACCACGTCATGATACTCTGATGGATAGCCGAACGGTCTGGAAAGTCCGGCCACAGCGGGTGATAGCCCCGTAAGCGAAATCTTGATGAGATCTAGTGGCATCCCAAGTAGGGCGGGACACGTGAAACCCTGTCTGAATCCGGGGGGCCCACCCCCCAAGACTAAATACTCACCAGTGACCGATAGTGAACTAGTACCGCGAGGGAAAGGTGAAAAGTACCCCTGTTAGGGGAGTGAAATAGTACCTGAAATTGTGTGCTTACAAACTGTGGGAGCTCTTCGGAGTGACCGCATGCCTTTTGCATAATGAGTCTGCGAGTTACAGTATGTGGCGAGGTTAAGCCTTCAGGGAATAGCCGAAGCGAAAGCGAGTACGAAATGTGCGCCACAGTCGCCTGCTGTAGACCAGAAGCCGGGTGAGCTACCCATGGGCAGGTTGAATCTTCTGTAACAGGAAGGGGAGGACCGAACCATTGCGTGTTGAAAAACGCTTGGATGACCTGTGGGTGGGAGTGAAAGGCTTACCAAACTCGGTGATAGCTGGTTCTCCTCGAAATAGCTTTAGGGCTAGCCTCACGTGGTAGCAGATGGAGGTAGAGCACTGACTGGATGATGGCCCTTACCAGGGTACTGACGCCATTCAAACTCCGAATGCCATCTGTGGAATCGTGGGAGTTAGACTATGGGGGATAAGCTCCATAGTCGAAAGGGAAACAGCCCAGACCGCCAGTTAAGGCCCCTAAAGTCGGTTCAGTGACTAAGGATGTGAGATTGCAGTGACAGCTAGGATGTTGGCTTAGAGGCAGCCACCATTTAAACAGTGCGTAACAGCTGACTAGTCGAGTGATCTTGCGCCGAAAATGATCGGGACTAAATCGACTGCCGACGCTGCGGATGTGTTCGCTTTAGCGAATACGTGGTAGAGGAGCGTTCCATACGAGCTGAAGCTCAACCGTAAGGCGGAGTGGATTGTATGGAAGTGATTATGCAGACATGAGTAACGAAAAGTAAGGTGAGAATCCTTACCGCCGAAATCCTAAGGTTTCCTGGGGAAGGTTCGTCCGCCCAGGGTTAGTCGGCCCCTAAGCTCAGGCCGAAAGGCGTAGGCGATGGGAAACAGGCTTAATATTCCTGTACTGCCGGCATGACATTTGAGCAATGGAGTGACGCAGCAGGCTAGACCGGCCATCGATTGGAAGTGATGGTCTAAGCTCGTAGGGAGATCCGATAGGTAAATCCGTTGGATCAATCCTGAAAAGCGATGGGACGTGAAGCCTTCGGGTGACACGGATCGGTCGATGCCGCACTGACTAGAAAAGCTTCTAGCGAGTCATGCAGGCAACCGTACCAAAACCGACACAGGTAGGAGGGTAGAGTATACCAAGGCGCGCGAGAGAAACCATGTTAAGGAACTCGGCAATCTAGCCCCGTAACTTCGGGAGAAGGGGTCCTCTCGGTGGTGTTCATTAGGATGCTGCTGGGAGGCGCAGTGAAAGAGCCCAGGCGACTGTTTACCAAAAACATAGCACTCTGCTAACTCGTAAGAGGACGTATAGAGTGTGACACGTGACCAATGCCAAAAGGTTAAGGCAAGAGGTTAGTCTTCGGACGAAGCTTCGACCCGAAGCCCTGGTGAATGTCGGCCGTAACTATAACGGTCCTAAGGTAGCGAAATTCCTTGTCGGGTAAGTTCCGACCTGCACGAATCGTGTAACGATCTGGGCGCTGTCTCAACATGGATCTCGGTGAAGTTGTAATTCCGGTGAAGATGCCGGATACCCGCAGTAGGACGGAAAGACCCCGTGAACCTTTACTGTAATCTGATATTGGTGTTTGGTTTATCATGTGTAGCATAGCTGGGAGACTTTGAAGCCCCTTCGTCAGGGGGGGTGGAGTCATTAGTGAAATACCAGTCTTGTTAAGGCGGACATCTAACCCTGGCCCGTGAATCCGGGTGGGGGACAATGTCAGAGGGTCAGTTTGACTGGGGCGGTTTCCTCCCAAACAGTAACGGAGGAGTTCGAAGGTACCCTCAGCATGGTCAGCAATCATGCGTAGAGCGTAATGGTAGATAGGGTGCTTGACTGCGAGACCTACAAGTCGAGCAGGTGCGAAAGCAGGACATAGTGATCCGGTGGTAGCTCGTGGTAGCGCCATCGCTCATCGGACAAAAGGTACTCCGGGGATAACAGGCTGATCGCTGCCGAGAGTTCACATCGACGCAGCGGTTTGGCACCTCGATGTCGGCTCATCGCATCCTGGGGCTGGAGAAGGTCCCAAGGGTTTGGCTGTTCGCCAATTAAAGCGGTACGCGAGCTGGGTTCAGAACGTCGTAAGACAGTTCGGTCCTTATCCACTGTGGGCGTAGGAGATTTGAGGAGAACATTCCCTAGTACGAGAGGACCGGGAATGACGCACCTCTGGTGTTCCTGTTGTCGTGCCAACGGCATCGCAGGGTAGCTATGTGCGGAACGGATAAGCGCTGAAAGCATCTAAGCGCCAAGCCTCCTCCAAGACTAGATCTCCCTGTCACTTCGGTGACCTAAAGGCAGGTTGAAGACTACGACCTTGATAGGCTGGATGTGTACGCACAGCGATGTGTTTAGCTAACCAGTACTAATCTGCCGTGAGGCTTGATCTTATTTTTTCATCTCGCTTGCGGGATGAAGCGGTCCGTCGGCCACTGTTGCTTTGCTGTTACTCTATGTATGATTTTTTCCGCCTTTGGCGGAACACAGTTTTCCTGGTGACCATAGCGAGGAGGTAACACCCGTTCCCATTCCGAACACGGCAGTGAAGGGCCTCAGCGGCGATGGTACTGTGGGGCTAGCCCGTGGGAGAGTAGCACGTCGCCAGGTTTTTAGGGGCTCCGGTCTTAACCGACCGGGGCCCCTTCCTTTTTATAGGGCGCCGGGATGACAACATCGCGCCTTGAATCGAAATCGATATCGCAATCGCAACCGACCAGTCATATACTACTACTTTTTCGGGCTGATATATGGACAAGGCTGCAAAGAAACAGAGTTCCCAGAGCACCATGCGGATCGATATGGATGCCGTGTTGGCGGGGGACCAACCCGTCGAGAGGTCGGGAAACGATACCCCGAAGCCGGGTGTACAAGTATCAGCAGAAACCCTCTCCAGCTACGCCGCGCTCCTGCAGAGCATCTATGACGGCGTCATCATTGCTTCGCCCAACGGGCGCATAAGCGAGTACAACGCCCGTGCCCTGGACTTGCTCGAGTGCGGTAACGACTACCTCGATGACAGTGACGTGATGAAGCTGATTTCCGGCGCGGACACGGCCCTCTGGGAAGCGCTACGCAAGAACCTGGAAGAACGCCGCTATACCCTTATCGAGGCGCGGGTGATCCGTTGTGACGGATCGAGCTTTCCTGCCGAGATTGCCGTCAACTGGATGAAACGTGAAGAATCCGGGCTGTTGTGCTTCTTTATCCGCGATATCTCGGTTCGCAAACAGGCACAGGAGGCCCTTGAGGATGCGGTCCAGCGTCTCGAGGAACACGACCGGTCGCGAATGCAGTTCGTTTCCAACGTGTCACACGAGCTGCGCACGCCCTTGACGTCGATGATCTACGCGGTGGCGAATATGCTGCGTGGTGTGCTGGGGCCTATCTCTGATCCGGTTCGCAAGTATCTCACCATGCTCGATGGAGATAGCAAGCGCCTGCTCGCCACCGTGAACGACATCCTCGACCTCAGGAAGATCGAGAACGAAAGCCTGTCCCTGGTGCGGGCAAGGGTCCCGTTCGGCCGGCTTGTCTCGCGCAGCCTGGAATCACTCGTGGTACGCGCACAGCAGAAGGGCGTGGATCTGCAGGTGGATCCCGGAGAGGCGGGGCTCTTCTCGGACTGTGATCCTCGCCGCATGGAGCGCGTCATCCTGAACATCGCGGGCAACGCTGTGAAGTTCACGCCCGAAGGCGGATCCATATCGGTCACCGTGACGCGCGATATGGCGAACCAAGGCTACATTCGCCTTGAGGTACGCGACACCGGTATCGGTATTCCCCCCGATGCGCTCGAACGTGTAACGGAACGCTATTTCACCGTTGGAAACCAGCCCAGTGGGTCCGGTCTGGGATTGGCGATCGTGAAGGAGATCGTGGCCCTTCATGGCGGAAGTATCGGGATCCAAAGCCCGCTTCCAGGCGAAGAAAACGGGACGCTGGTCACGGTATCGCTGCCCAGTGTTGTTCCGCCGGTTCTGCTGGTGGCAGAGCCCGACGAGGCGACGAGCACGGAAATCGGAGAGCAATTGACCGCAGCGGGGTATCGGGTTATAAGAAGCGATGAGGATGTCGGGCAACTGCTGGACCAACGCCAGTTCCACGGCGCAGTCGTCGGTCTTGGGATGGAGGGCATGACGGGTACGGAACTGATCCTCAAGATGAAGAGTGACCGGGAACTGAGGAATACGCCGCTGATTGCTGTCGGAGGGGACGGACTGAACAAGGCAAGGCAGCAGATCCTCAAGAGCTTCTCGATCCCCTTGTTGCCGCAGGATTGGACCGAGACGATTCTGTTGGACCTTGTGGAAGAGGCGTTTCTTGGGCCAATGGCGACACTGAAGTAGATCGCGTGACAGATGGGTACGGAGCAATGACTATGGACAACGAAAAGAAGACAATCCTACTGATCGATGACGATACCAGTCTCTTAGTGACCTTGAGTGATTTTCTGCGCTTCGAGGGTTACGAGGTCATCACTGCGGAGAGTGGCGAGCAGGGGCTCAAACGGCTGAAGGGACTTGAGCCGAACCTGATCGTGCTGGATATGAGCATGCCGGGAATGGGAGGCATAGGCTTCCTCAAGGAGATATCCGATGACGGGAAACCGAAGTACCCCGTCCTCGTTCTCACGGCGCGCGCCAACATGGCCGAGTTTTTTGCTGATGTCGACGTGGATGGGTTCGTGGCCAAGCCCTGTGCGCCCGAAGACCTGCTGATGGAGGTGGGGCGGATCCTCTTTCTCCGTTCGGGGCAGGAAGAACAAGCCAACAGTGCGGCGGCCCAGGTCAAGGTGTTGCTCGGCGAGGATGATGCCATGGCTGCGGCGAAGATCGAGGAGTTGCTCGAGAACGAAGGTATGGTGGTGTCGTTGGTCGAACAGGGACCCGAAATGATCGAGCAAGCCATTCTTCAGCGACCGGACATCATCCTGTGCAAGCAGATCCTCTCGAAGATGAACGGCGATGCCGTGGCTGAAATGCTGCGTGCCATGCCCAATGCACGGTCGATCCCGGTTGTGCTCTATGATGAGTCGGGGCACATCAAGGACGATGTCCGCCCCCTCGGTGTGAGCCAAGTGCTCTTGACGGACGACCCGAAAGCGCTGCTGTCAGCCGTGAAGGCCCTGGTGGTCTGAAGGAGAGCCTATGCGATGCCCCAAGTGCGCCAACCTGGAAGACAAGGTCATCGATAGCCGCTCCGCGCGCAGTGGGGCCGTCATACGTCGTCGTCGCGTCTGTCTTGGTTGCGGTCACCGCTTTACCACATACGAAGAGATCATACGGGCAAGGCTCAGGGTGGTTAAGACCGACGGTCGCCACGAAGACCTGAGCCGGGAGAAGCTGATTAGCGGCATCGAGCGTGCCTGCCAGAAGCGCCCTGTCAGCGTTGAGACGATCGAGAGTGTGGTTGATGCGATCATCGATGACCTCGAGCGCGACTACGAACGCGAAGTTCCGAGCCAGGCGATCGGGCAGAAGGTTATGGGCCAACTGGAACAGCTTGATGAAGTGGCTTATGTCCGGTTCGCATCGGTGTATCGTCGGTTTAAGGATGTCAACCAGTTCATGAGCGCCATTCAAGGGCTAGTAGGCAAAGACGGTGTGCTGCCGGGGGCTTAGAATAGGGAGAACAGCAAGCGGTGATCTGGCGTGAGACGGGCAGCGAGGAGATGGCATCCGGGGTATTCGACCACTTGGTACTCCAGATCGAGAACATGTGCGCCATGGAATGCGAGACCGACATCTGCGACGCTTCGGAAGTCGCGCGCGCGGTCGAGTGTTTCGTTGAGCACGACTGCGGTGGACACTGTGCTGATGCGCGTGCGCTCGTTCTCATGGCGTCGCAAGGCCTCCATTCCGTTGGCAACACCGGTGTTGCGCGCCGCTTCCTGCTGCATGGTACCGGTCTGGCACGACCCTCCGAGTGGGAAGTTATACACGGTGATACCATGTGGGTCATCGACCTCAAGCAGCTTACCGTCAAGGATGACGCCCCGCTCGAACTGATTTTCTTTACCGGGCTCGGTATCATTATCGAAACGCTGGCCGATTTATGGGACACCACCCGCGGACGGGGTGTGCTCGGACTGCGCCACGTGTGTGGCACCGCAGAGGCGCTCTTGGGAAATGGCGGCAAACTTGCCGCTATCGTTTCGCTAAGCGATGAGATTCGGCGTCACTGCAATGATCGTCTTGAACGGTTGCGCCGGGACCGCGGATGGGAAGAGCGTCCGCAGGTGTTGAATTTGGATTTGTAAGAGGGTATTAGCCGCGAAAGATCGCAAAGATCGCAAAGAACGCAAAGAATGGGAGATGGTTATGGTCAGTGACGATAGAATCAAGGCGCAGTTGGCGAATGTTCTGGCGGAGACCGAATGCCAGGAGCTGGGCAAGCGTATCAAGGGCAAGGTGCGTGACAGCTACAGGCTGGGTGACCGCCGTGTCCTGGTGGTGAGCGACCGTATCTCAGCGTTCGATTGCGTGCTGGGCACAATCCCGTTCAAGGGACAGGTGCTGAACCAGATCGCAGCCTACTGGTTTGAGCAGAGCAAGGACATCGTACCCAGTCATGTGATCGACATTCCCGACCCCAATGTCATGGTCGTCAAGGAATGCGAGCAACTCCCTCTCGAGTTCGTGGTGCGCGGCTACATCACGGGCGTGACCAAGACATCGGCCTGGTACAACTACGAGCGCGGCGTGCGCAACCTGTGTGGCAACCCATTGCCCGAGGGGCTGCGGAAGGATCAGAAGCTAGAGCAACCGATCATCACCCCGACGACCAAGCACGAGAAGCATGACCGCAACGTCTCGCGGGAAGAAGCGATTGACGAAGGGCTGATCGATGCCGAGACGTTTGATGCCGCCGCTGAGATCTGCTTCGCGCTCTACCAGCGCGGCGTGGAGATCGCCGCCAAGCGTGGCCTGATCTTCGTGGACACAAAGTACGAGATCGGGCGGGTCGACGGTGCGCTGACCATCTCCGATGAGATTAACACGCCGGACTCTTCGCGATACTGGTACTCCGACACCTATGCGGAGCTGTTTGCGGCCGGCAAGGAACAGCGCAAGCTGGACAAGGAATATGTCCGTACGTGGTTGGCCGAACAAGGATTCCGCGGTGACGGCGAGCCGCCGGCATTGACCGACGAGGTACGTATTGAAGCCGCCAAGCGCTACATCATGGCCTACGAGCTGATCACCGGGCAGGAGTTCGTCATCGACGACAGGCCTGTGACCGAGCGCGTCAATGGCGTGCTGAAGAGCTTGGCCTAGACAGAGCCGAAGCTCTTTCTTGGCGCAGTCACGAAATGCTGGAACGAGTATGACTCTGGGGAGGCGAACCAACACATATCAGGTGATTACGGCTCTTACGATCATCTGGTTCATGATGGTTGGTGCCCACGGAACGCCTTCGGCCAGCGACTTCTTGCCGCTGAATGCAGTCGTCACGGTGGAAGACGAGTTCAGTGCTCTCATGAGCAATATGACCGTGATGGCCGTGAATCATGAGTATGGGTTCCGCATCCAGCAAGACACCGCCACCAACGGTCAGGCGACGCTGGAGTTAATGCCTGGAACTTGGGATTTCTATGCGACTCCCTCGCATGGAGTCATGTGGGACCGAGTGGGACATGCCTATCTGCTTGCCGCAACAAATGAGGAGTTCATCGCTGCCTCCCGGGCCCTGACACTTGCGCCAACCTGTACGTCATCCTTCGAATTGGTTTCAACGGTTTTCAGTTTTACTGCACGCGAGAACTACGTGGGGTTTAGTCCACGTCCGTATGGGCGTTTCCTGGAAGCGAAGCTGTGCGGTGTGACCTTGGGAACGAACCTGACGTTGCATACCCAGGAGGGCCTGTTGATGCGACCCTTCCTCGCCTCGCCCAGATCATCAGGTTCAGATCTCTACTTCATTGGCGACGAGATCCTCCCGGAAGCGACTCTGTCCGTTGCTGTGACCGAAGAAAACTCGGGGCTGCTGGCGTTCACCGCCCGAGATGCATCCAACAGCCCTGCTGACTACCATGTTCAGCTGTACGCCTACGACCTGTCGTGGCAATGGTCCCCGTTCATCACGGATCTGAATGCATCGATGGACGGCGTGCGCGTCTCGACCAATGACTTCTTCATGATTCGAGCGGTGGACATGGGCGATGCTCTGGGTCACAAGCACCGCGTGACCTTCAACCCTCTTCGTGCTCGCGTTGATGGTGGCTCAACGAGTACTTCATCAATGGGCGGAGCTCTTACTAGCGGTCCGGTTCGCACGACTCCCCGTGCAGCGACCGATTTCTCTCCGGCAACACAGATCATGATGCCGGTCTACGATGCTGCCAGCAACGCAGTGAGAACCGTTGAGAAGTGGGGGACTGGCGAACTCAGCCCGACTATTGTCGTTTCGCACGGCGACACGACGAGCGATGTATTCGAGGTCGAGGGATTCTTCTGCTCGAGGCGGCTTGAAGAATACGCGCGGTTTTCGAATCCTCAGTACAATATCGCGTGGGACTTCGGGCCATGGGGTACGGGGACACTGACTGGGCCGCTATACGGTCAGGAAGAGCGCCGCAAAGCCATCGACGAGACCTCGCTGCTACTGGCGCAGGCTCCACGCCTTGGTCAGGCTTTACAAACCGAACAGGTGTCAGCCTACCAGGAACTTGAAGAATCGCTGGTTGCTATACTCGGTGTACCGTCGGACTACAAGAAGGGCATCATCAGCAACATTCTGCATGCTGGCTTCAAGGATGAGGTCCAACATGGCTACAAGCTCGAGATTGGTATCGCGTTGGACAGAGTGGCCGGCTGGCCTCCTGGCGATACGTACTTGGATCATGAGGCGGGGCATGGACGCATTCATAAACCGCCATGTAGGTTCTTTGCTATAGATGAGTATGGGGAAGCCTATGCTTCTCTTGCTGGATACAAGGCACGGTCCTTACTCTTTGGTGGAGATGACTACTTGAAGTATCAGCTCGGAGCGCACAACACGTTCCTGCGGCATCAGCATGGTGCTCCAGTCACAACACCCAGTGAACGCATCGAATCCATGCAGTTCATCACTCACTATATAAACAGCCACTACGGATGGGAACCGCATCGGCGGATGATCCTGGAATGGGCAAATGCTCTGAGAGACATACGTGCGGCATTGGCTGCAGACGGATATACAGACATGGAGCAATTCGCCTGTGTATACTCATGGCTCTCAGGCGACAATCTGGGACCTTTATTCACAGCCGCCGGATTCACAGCGACAGATGCGAGAATCGATGATGGGCTGGGAGTGATCAGTACCTACCTGGGAGGGCTGGCGCCTGGGATAAGGGTGGGTGTGAACACGATAGAGGCTCCTGTAACCAGCGTGCCCATCGAGATCGCTGCACCTGGGATCCCAGTAACCAGCATCATGTTTGCTTTGGACTACGTGGGTGGCTGATTGACTCAAGTACCCCCCATATGTTGTGGTTTCTTGACA
>CAYFPQ010000093.1:0-3135 GCA_964345005.1 uncultured Victivallales bacterium
AGAGGCAGCCGTCAGCTCTGCATCAGCACAGCACCGTCAGAAATGAGATGCGCCCGGGACGGACCTTTTATCGGTTATCAGCTTGCGCTCTGCTTCCGTTCTGTGAGATGGTGTTGCCGTTCAGGCACGAGTAAGGGAGTGAGCCATGGATGCATCACGGTTGAGGCGGTTGATTCCGCAGGGGGAGGGAATCGACCTGGAGTTCAAGGCTGCGAGAATGGCGTTACCTAAATCGGTGTTGAACGGAACCGCTTCGCGGAGGCATGTCTGCGAAGCGGCTTTGTGTTTGTGAGGGTATAGTCTGAGTCCGGCGGTGGTTGGCATGAAGCCGATCGACCGACCTGGAGGACTCAGACATGGCAAGTGCCTTACGCGAAGCCGTAGAGCTTCAGATGCGTCTGCGGGGCTTTTCACCTCGGACGCATGAGAGCTACATTCACGCGCTGGAGGAACTGGCGAGGTTCTACTGGCGCCCTCTTGAGAGCTTGGTATGCGCTGAGGTGCAGCGGTTTCTCGACCACCTGATAACCAAGCGTAAGCTGGCCTGGTCAACGATCAACGTCTACTTCAGCGCCTACCGTTTCTTGTACGAGCAAGTGCTCAAGTGGCCAAAGAAGCGCTTCTCGATCCCGCGGCGCGGCCGAAGCCAGACGCGTCCGGGCGTTCTGTCGCGTGAAGAGACCATCCGGCTGATCGAAGCGCCAAGGAACCTCAAGCACCGGACGCTGTTGAGCATGGTCTACGGGTCGGGGCTGCGCGTCTCCGAAGTGGTCAACGTGCAGGCCCACCACATCGACCGCGGACGCATGATGCTCTTCGTCACCGGCAAAGGCCACAAGGATCGCTATACGATCCTCTCTGAGCACACCCTCCACCTGCTCGAAGAACACTGGCGGACCAACCGAGCCGAGTCCTACTGCTTCTTCGGGCGTGACAAGGCCCGCCCCATGGCCATCGGCACGGCACAGGCCATCTACTACCAGGCACTCGAGCGCTCAGGCGTGCGCAAGATCGGCGGCATTCATCTGCTCAGGCACTGCTTTGCAAGCCATGCACTGGATGACGGGCATGACCTCTTCACCATTAAGCGGTGGATGGGGCACAGCGGTATCAAGACCACGGGCCGTTACGTTCATCTGGTTCCCGGCTCGAAGCGAAAGGTGATCAGCCCGCTGGACTTTCCGCCCTCGCTCCTGGCGAGGCTATAGTCGGTGGCCGCCGCCCACCGGGTGGCGGAGGTGATACGCGAAGGAGAGAAGGGACAGGCCAGCTGTGAAGGTGAGGCTCTATTCGTACCCTGCTGGCTTGATGTGAGGCTCATCTGGCAATGGCTCGGGGCTGAATGGAAGACGCTGGTGAGAACAGCGGGGTTTCTCGCCGATTGTAGGCAGACTCCCGCCAGCTCTTGGTCGTTCCCTCACAAGAGAAACTGAGCGGCCAGGTCTCCTTGGCCTACAAGGGGCTGGGGAGCTGGATGACGCTCATCCTCAGCCGCCGCGCGGTGCATAGGCCGCCCCAGTCAGCGTGTTTAATGGGCCTGGCGCCGGTGGTCCGCCTTGGACTGAAGTAGTCCCGGTGCCGCTTGAAGGCTTCATCGACGAAGTTGCGGCTGCCAAGGATCACCCCGTCGCTGAAGTAGCGGACCCTACAACGCAGGGCCTGTCCCTTTGGCAAGGCGCCGCCGGCGTCGAGAGTCGCCTGGACGGTTTCGGGGGTGAAGCCTGGTTTGTCGTCTTCGGTGAGCTGTTCGCCGCGTATGAAGAGCTGTTGTCGGTAGAGGCGGGATGCCTCTTTCCAGTCAGCCTTGTGATCCAGGTGCCTGAAGAGTGTCATGATCCCCTCACGTGCGCTTTCTGAACCGCCCACGGCCTCGCCATAGCCGCAGAAACGGTAGTCGGCCGGGTCGTCGACTATGCGGGCACGTACAGCGTTTAGATCTATGTAGGCGGCAATGGTCAACAGGGCACCTCGACCTCCTATGAGCACGCTCTTGTACCGTTCTTCCCATAGTGTGCCTTTGCGGCCATGGCGCCGGTTGTAGGACTGGGTATAGCGTTGCTTGAGTGTCTTCGCGAATTCAGACAGCTCATACATCCGGCAGGTATACCGCGCCTTGATGGCTTCGGCGGCACTGTCGTGGCCGTTGGCCCTGTGGTACTCGATGGACTCTGCAATGCCGCGCACCTCAAGTCGATCGTACAGATGTGCCAGTCGCTTGATGAGTTCCTCATCCGACACAGGCTTTCGCTCGGGAACAAGAACCAGGGCATGCCAATGATTGGAGAGAAGGGCGTGCGTAACAATCTGACAACCGGAGAAGGCTGCAACGGCGTGCATGAGCTTCCTGAAACACTCTCGTTCACTGGGTTTCATGAGCATCTGTCGGTCGACAATGCGCGACATGATGTGGTAGTGGGCGGCGCCCTCTTCTTTGATTCTCGACACTCGCATAGCTTGGCTCCCAGGTGTATGGGGCGCGCGACACTGCGCCCCTCTATACCCTTGAAGCAATCAGCGCCCCTGATTTCCGGAAGAAAGTTAAAAAAAATGCTTTGCGGACAGAATGGCCAGATGGCACGGGGGATTGGGGTCGACCCTTGATAATTGATATTGTGATTGACGCGGCTGGTCGGCTCTCTTTGTGGTTGCAGGGTTATGGCCAGGAAGCTTCGCATACAGTTCGAGGGGGCGATCTACCATGTGACCGTGCGCGGCGTGGAACGGCGACGGATTTTCGATGATGATGCGGTAAGAGTTTAGCTGATTCCGGGCGGGCTCAAGAAGAGTCGATCATCGGTATATTGCCGGGATCGTAGAGTTCGGAGATCGGAGTATCGGCCCCGCGAAGTAGCAGAGCCTTGATTACCTCGACGGGATTCCTGTTCTGTCTTTTGGCCGTGGTGATCATCGAGAGATTGGTGGCCAGGGTCTGGGCGCCGAGTAGAGATCGGCTGCCGAAGGAGATCTTTCTGAAGATAACCGGAAGGCGGAGCGACTGCTCGGCGTGGTTGTTGGTGGGCGGCATGCCGGTGACCTGTAGGAATGTGAACAGGTTCATGCCGTCGCGTTTCGGGTCTGTGAGGCGGTTACGAAGATTTTCCGCGTCTGCGTCGGCCAACGGATGCAGGCATATTG
>CAYFPQ010000093.1:3145-10774 GCA_964345005.1 uncultured Victivallales bacterium
AGCCCGCTGAAGCCTGGGGATATGGGCCTTAGCGGCAGAGAAGGATACCGACCCGTTCTTGCGGCGCTGATCAATGCGGCAGCACAGAGAGAAGAACTTCTTCACCGTCTTACAGAAGCGTAACGCATTCTGGTCCTGCTTCTTCTCCGGCATCAGCTCAATGCGGTCGGCGATTTCCTTGGCCTTGCGTATCAGGTGAGCCAGGCATGCCTGACGGCGCTTCGGGTTGATGGCGTTGTATCCGGCATAGCTGTCGGCAACGAGATTGCCGCCGAAGGCACTGCCAAAGATGGAGACGGCAACGTCTGATCCGCGTGAAGGATCGGCGTGAAAGAAGCCAACCTGATCGTTTCCCGCATACCACAGTTGCGCGCTCTTGCCGTCGATGCGCCAATGTGTCTCGTCGCCATGCACAATATCGGCCGCTCGGATCTTGTCGCGCAGGTCTTCATAGAGATGGGCCCCCTGTTCGGCGACACGATGGCTGAAGGCCATGGCGGAGGCCGGAACGAACGGCATGCCGAAAAGGCCCGTAAACACTTTGCGAACATCGCGGTATGAAAGCTTCACTTCGTGGCGCATGTATACGGCGGCGGCTTTGGTGACCGGGCCGATCTCGCAGTTTCGCAGTTCCCCCTCCGCCGTCTGGAAGACCTCGCGGCGACAGCCCGGACAGTAGGCCATCTGATGCACGTATTCGGTAATCACTGTGCGCGGTTGCAGAACGATATCTTCTTGGAGTTGCACGTGAGTCTTGTCAACTGCGGTAAGACCTTTCTCTTTGCAGTGGGGGCAAACGTTCGGGGCAGGTACAGGTACGGAGCGATCCACGCGACTGGGCTTGGGGCGCTGCCATGGCGGATGCCCCGCCGGCGCCCCACGCTTGCGGGGCACCTGCCGGTCTTGTGACGGTACTTTTCTGTTTGGCTTGAACCGCAACCGGTGCTGCTGCTTCAGCCGGGATTCAAGTTCTGCGACGCGCGCGCTCAGCGCTCGATTCTCCTCGTCGAGTGCTTTGATCTCTTTCTCCGCCTCAATCGAGAAGTGCCCGTCACGAAACCCCTTGCTATTGATGTCCGACAACAGGCAGGAGGCCCAGGTCGTGGACATTCCCAGATGCGGACAGGCATCCTTGTAGGGGCAATCAAATCCCCACGGCGCTTCCTTATAGCGTCCCATAACTTCCCAGATCGACGCCTTCACGAACAAGCAGCCAATTGGTCTCGCCAAGCTCTTTGACTAATTCTTTGAGCTTCTGATGCCGCTTGGTCATTCGCCGCACAAGCGGAACCATGTCCTTTGGAATATGCTTCGTTCTGGTCTTCCCCTCGATCTTGGTTGTCAGGTTGTAGGCCTCGTACTTGAGCCCTTTGGTTGAGACCGACCCGATTAGGAAATCGAGGTGGTCCTCGATCTGCCTGACCAACCGGTCTCGCTTCTTCATCAGTGTTACAACGCTTGCCATCCGTACCTCCTTTTACGTATAGGCGTATTACTACGCCTAATATCACCCAAAAAAAGAGGGTCTTCCGCAGAATGTGTGGGTAATCTGAGTTAATATCGCCGCGATTATAGCGGGTTTGTTCACGCCTCGGCAACCGGGATACCGCGAGCAGCCGTGTAAACTCGGCTCTGGTGGCCTGTCGGCCACGAGGCTTGGAGGGCAAGGAAAGCAGGGATTTTTGGTGAAGCAGAACGATTGAACTTGAAACGCACTGAGCCGTGATGCTCCAAAAGCTGTTGAACGAGCAGCGAAAGGAGCGACCCAGTGCGCAGAAACTTGGCTGTGCGGATAGAGTGTTCTTCCTGGGCAACCAACAACCCGACGCTGTTGCCTTGTGGATGAATGCGGCCCACTGCCTTTGCCTCCCGAGCCGGTCAGAGGGCATGCCCAACGTGGTGATTGAGGCACTCGCGAGCGGATGTCCGGTCGTGGCAACGGATGTCGGAGATGTGAGATATCTGGTGCGAGATGGGGAGAATGGGTATGTCGTCTCGAACGGGGAGAATACTGTATCAGAGTTGAGCGGAGCTCTGAGGGAAGCATTGTCGCAGACATGGAACGCCGAGAGCATCTCGTCAACTGTGGCACATCTATCATGACAGAACGCAGCCAGACAGTTCTTGGAGTTGATGCAGGGAGCGTCTATGCCGTGACGGCCTTGATGCGACGAATGTGACGAGGAAAGCTGAGCTCGGCGCGGAATTTGGAGGGCTCCACGTTGAACAGCTTGTATCCAAGGTTCAGGCCAATAACCATACCAAACCCCATGCCTTCACACTGACAGAGATCCGAGTCACCGACCACCTTGATCTTCGCCCTGACAAGATAGTACTCGAGCGAGCGTGGCGGCGCGGTGAGCGCAAACCATGCGCTGACACTCTTGCCGATCTTGTTGGGGGAACAAGGGATGCCGAAGGCCTTCAGCTGCCCCAACGTCGCCATGGTCTCCTTTACACAGGTCGACACCGGGAAGTAGGACAGCCCTGACAGATGATACTCGGGAATGCGGTGCGTCGGTTTTGTCTTGAAACACCGCACGCCAACGGCAACGGCACCGTTCATGTCCCGGTATTCCAAGTGTCTTTTCGAGGAGTAATGCAAGACAAGAGACTTACTCATACAGACCTTTCACGGAAGAATATTGAGATAGCGGGCTGCAAACCGAAAGAGAAACGCGTCATTGGCGATAGGTGCCAAACTGGCTGATGGAGGTCCTGATCCTGCCCGTCTCAAGGATTCCAATGAACTGCGCCCGGTGAAGCCTACTGATTGCTCGAGGAGCGGTGACAATGTAGCGGTCCCTCAAGTTCTGCGCCTCATCGTGGTCGTATTCGAAGGACATCCTCCGCCTGACCTTTCCATCACGATGAGAAACTACCTCGATAAAGTGCAGCGGCGGACGCTTCCCCATGTCAACGACCATGCCTTTATCCGAATGCGCCAAGAATGCTTCGAGTACCGGATTCCGGCCATCCCGGTCCTTCATCACTGCATGCGAGGACGTCACGATGAATCGGAACGCATCTTCCTGAAGGCGCTTCTCCAACAATGCCAGAATCTCGTCGTTGTCGTAGACATCACGGTGAAAAGACCCGACGTTCAGAAACAGGAACGAGTCTGGCTCGGAGAAGTACTCGCAGGTAATCTTGTATCGCTCCTTATGGCCTTCGCGGTGTGGCCGGAATGGTCGCCCCTCCCGCTCCTCCATCGCGTCCACCTCATCGAGAATATCCAGCCATTCGTGATCGTCCTTTGGACGGATCGTGAAGGGGCGGACATCTGTCTCGGGGAGTTCCGCAAGGGAGGGCGAAGCAGGCCGGAAGCATTTGTCATCTTTCGAAACAACCAGCGTGTCCGAAGGCAGTTGCCTGAGAAAATCCTCCATCGCCTTGATCTTGTGCTTACCCCTGGTTGCCCTCATAATCATCTCTTCCTTCTTCAATCTGGCGTAAGCCTAGCAGACGACCTCCCAGCGTCAACCGGAAAAGCGCGATCCTCGCGGGGTGCCGCGTCCACGCGCCCCTCAGCGGGGGAATTGGGGGTCACCCATTGATAATTGGGAATGGGGAGTGGCAGCGGAGAGAAGCGGAGAGAAGGGACAGGCCAGCTGTGAAGGTGAGGCTCTATTCGTACCCTGCTGGCTTGATGTGAGGCTCATCTGGCAATGGCTCGGGGCTGAATGGAAGACGCTGGTGAGAACAGCGGGGTTTCTCGCCGATTGTAGGCAGACTCCCGCCAGCTCTTGGTCGTTCCCTCACAAGAGAAACTGAGCGGCCAGGTCTCCTTGGCCTACAAGGGGCTGGGGAGCTGGATGACGCTCATCCTCAGCCGCCGCGCGGTGCATAGGCCGCCCCAGTCAGCGTGTTTAATGGGCCTGGCGCCGGTGGTCCGCCTTGGACTGAAGTAGTCCCGGTGCCGCTTGAAGGCTTCATCGACGAAGTTGCGGCTGCCAAGGATCACCCCGTCGCTGAAGTAGCGGACCCTACAACGCAGGGCCTGTCCCTTTGGCAAGGCGCGGGAACAAGAACCAGGGCATGCCAATGATTGGAGAGAAGAGCGTGCGTAACAATCTGACAACCGGAGAAGGCTGCAACGGCGTGCATGAGCTTCCTGAAACACTCTCGTTCACTGGGTTTCATGAGCATCTGTCGGTCGACAATGCGCGACATGATGTGGTAGTGGGCGGCGCCCTCTTCTTTGATTCTCGACACTCGCATAGCTTGGCTCCCAGGTGTATGGGGCGCGCGACACTGCGCCCCTCTATACCCTTGAAGCAATCAGCGCCCCTGATTTCCGGAAGGAAGTTAGAAAAAAATGCTTTGCGGACAGAATGGCCAGATGGCACGGGGAGGTTTGCTTGACATGATATACCAAGATTGGTATTGTCGTCTCGTGAATGGATACGAGGTCAGGCTTCTTAATCATGCGGTTCGGTTTCTGCGCGGCCTTCCGGTTAAGCCTCGAGCAAAGGCTTTTCGGGGAATCGACCTACTGAGGGAGCTCGGGCCAGATCTGCCAATGCCTCACGCGAAGGCACTGAAAGGCACCGGCGGTCTACGTGAACTGCGAATCAAGTTTGCCTCGGACATCGTACGGCTATTCTACTTCCATCACGGTGGGAGGCTCTATGTGGTCACGTCCGGCTTTGTAAAGAAGGACGAGAAGACCAATTCGCGTGAGTTACAGAGGGCCGTTCGTTTGATGCGTGAAGTTGAGGAGAGTGATAGTGAAAATGCATGACTACAACGACATTTTGGAGCGGGAACTGAATGATCCCTCCTTCCGCAAGGAATACGAAGCGCTTGCAGAGGAATTCGCAGTGGCCAAGGAAGTAATCCGGCTCCGCAAGAGCAGGGGATGGACGCAGAAACAACTCGCGGAGCACGCACACACCTCTCAGCCTGCTATCGCCCGGTTAGAATCCGGCAACTACAAGAATCTAACCCTGTCCTTCCTGCGGAAACTCGGTGCCGCGCTGGGTGCGGTCCCTGTTGTGCATATGCAAACCGTCCGCACGAGAGCGCCAAAGCATGCCTGACCTCGCTGACGATCCCCGACCAGAGGGGGCACGTCTGCACTATGCGGCCATCTGCGGCCATAACCTACTCTACTGGAGCTGTTCGCGGTAGATGATGATGCCGGCGTGGTTGTAGATGGCGGGTGCGTGTTGTGGAGCGGGGGCGGTGTCGGGCAATACGTGGTAGCGGGTTTGTGCGGATCCGTACCAGTCGGTCGAGGTATCTATGCGGATGATGCCGCGTAGGTATCCCGCCCATTCAGTCACGAAGAGATGCGGGTCGTTGAGCTTCACCGTAGGTGGGGTGCCGATAGAGATGTCGGCAGTCTCGTCGCGCTCCACCGTGAAACGAGGGCAGCCGGTGACGATGCCTTGGATGCGGGATCGCCAGGGTGAGATAACTTCGAATGGGCCATATGGGTCGATCTTCTCGATGTGACGGGCGGCCAGGTGTACGCGGTGAGGGGCGGCCTTGATTGAGCGCTGGAGGACGATGGCTAGCGCGCAGATGAGGGAGGATGAGCCGAAAATCTGCTCTTTGACGAAGGCTTCTGTCCTGCTAACCTCATCCCCATGAAGCCTACCGTCTATATCGAGACATCTGTCATAAGTTATCTGACGGCCAGACACAGTAGAGATCTCGTCGTTGCTGCACATCAGCAGGTGACGGCTGAATGGTGGGACAAGGTATTGATGCTTGTCGATGCGTTTGTCTCGGAGCTCGTCTTGGAGGAAGCCGCCAGAGGCGACGATGATGCTGCGGCAAAACGACTAGCTCGGATCCAGTCGTTGCCTCTGCTTGAAGCGGTTGAAGAGGTGGATGACCTGGCGCAGAGATACGCCAAGGCTTTGGGATTGCCGGAGAAGGCTATGGCCGACGCCTATCATATGGCTTTGGCCACGTGGCACGGAATGGACTATGTCGTAAGCTGGAACTGCACACACATTGCCAGCGGACGAGTGCAGAAGGTGTTGATGGCTGTAAACAGCACCGTGGATATACAGACCCCAATACTGTGTACTCCCGAAGAATTGATGGAGGTGTAACAATGGAATCCGATCCAATCGTGACAGAGGTTCGCTCAGCACGTAGGGCTGTCGAGCATGATGCTTCGCAAGCTGGCCTGTCTCTGGGCGACTTCCTGAGAAGGAATCAGAAGGCTTCGGTAAACCGCCTTGTGCAACGACACCCGGTCCACCTGCGGCATCGCAAGACCGCCTAGCGGTTAAGGGATTGAAGAGATTGAGGCGGAGAGACTCAGCCTTCGCCCAGGGGCTTCCTCCGTCGCTCGAGGAGCTATGGAGGACAAGACGGCGGGCAAGCAAAGCACCGAGAACACGCCTACGGCGTGCAAGCTTAGGTCGGTTCCCGGCTTCGCGCTGGGCGCTACGCCGGACAAGCCGCGCGCTCCTGCTGCGGGTGACGGCTACTGGACTGTGAGAGGGGGAGCCCATAGGCAACTATACCCGCGGCGCTAAACCGTCTTTGCCAAGGGTAGATCAAGTGCCCTTGCCTGTACCGAATCCAACACCAAGTCCCGTACAAAGGCACTGGCTTTGAGAATCTCTATGCCTATGAGTTCGCCTCTGGCGTTGAGTTCGGCCGTAATATTGGGACTTACCTCAACGCTGCCCGCCTCGGGATCATCTGAGATCGTGACGTGCAGAACATCGTCCTGCTCGAAATATGCCATATGCGCTTTACTCATATCTAGCCAAAGGTATTTGAAATTCGTTTCAGTGTGAAGCAGCGTTTGTGGATGTCTCAACGCGCTGGGTGATGCGAGTGTTCAGGGGTTCAGCGTTCAGAGTTCAGGAGGCCTGTCGCGTCCTGAAATAGTTTGTCACCTGCATTAGGAAGGCAGGTGCGAATGGGTAAGGTAGTACGGTATAGTGAAGCGTTCAAATTGCAGGTTCTGCGAGAGATAGAGGAGGGTCGATTCACCTCCCGCTGGGCGGCGGCTCGGACATATGGGATCAGCGGGAACGGGACGATTGAGTACTGGGCACGGAAGTACGGTAAGTTGCATATCTTGGGAAAGGTCATACGAGTGGAAACACCTGAGGAGATCGACGAGACGCGGGTATTGCGGAAGCGTGTACGGGAACTCGAGAAGGCGCTGTCCGACGCGCACCTGAAGGGTATGTTCGATGATGCGTACCTGAAGATCGCCTGCCGAGCAGCGGGCATCAAGGACATTGAGGGCTTTAAAAAAAAGCACGCTGGGAAAGTGTGAACACGGTGGTCGACTCGGGGGCACGAGATGCCGGGTTCCGGGTCCTGGACTTGTGCGCCTACGTGGGCATGAGCCGGCAGAACTACTATGCGGCACGGCGTTTGCGGCAACGCCGAGAGATAGATGAGGCGCTGATTGTGGAGTTGGTGAAACGAGAGCGACGCATGCAACCACGGCTGGGTGGCCGGAAGCTGCTGCACTTGTTGCAGCCGGATCTGGATGAGGTGGACGTGAGTATCGGTCGCGACCGCTTCTTCGAGGTGTTGGCGGAGCACGATCTGCTGGTCGTCCGCAAGCCAGGAAGGCCCCGGACGACGAACAGCCGGCATCTATTGCCGCAAAATCCGGTTGGATTTGATGTCATGCTGCCG
>CAYFPQ010000094.1:0-10561 GCA_964345005.1 uncultured Victivallales bacterium
TTTCACAGGGACACTACATATGGGGGGTACTTGAGTCAATCAGCCACCCACGAAAGAGATTGAACCTTTGTGCTTCTTGATGAACACGGGAAACCCCGGGGAATTATTGACTTGGAGGGCCGCCGCCGAGGGGGGCGGGAAGGCGGATTTGCCGCCGCCTCTTCGCCTTCGCTTGGTGCTTCGCCAAGCAAGTGTTTGAGTTTGAATCGCCCCCTTATTCTCGTCTTTGGAAGCTTGATCTTACCAAGGTAGGCAGACATCTCCTTTTCAGTGTTCACCGCTCGAGTGAGAGCCTTCTCGGTTACTATCCGAGAGCACAGTTCCCCCAAAGCTGCCCGAAAGCGTTCCTCGTGAACTTTACCGACAATTTCTCCATCGGAGTCGATATCAATACCAAGGAACTTGCGTCCAGATGTAGAGGCAACGAAGCGCTCAAGTGTTGTCAGGTTGAATTGTGAATCTTCAATCTTCGCGCGAGTGGAACTTGGGTACTCAAGCTTCGTGGCCATGCGGTGCAAACTTTCCATCCGAAGGAAACTCTTAACATTTGCAAGGCTAGTCCTGCACTCATCAGCAATGTCGGAAAGCTCTTGGCCTTCGGCAAGCATCTCGCTATAGAACCGAGCCTGCTGTAGCGAGGACCAACGCCTTTTGGACGCACCTATGTGCGCGGAGGCAATCATGGCGGCGGCAGCAAGCCTATTCGGAACCACGACCACTTTTAGTCGAAGTAGAGCTGCGGTATCGGCCTTCTGTGACAACGCGCGAAAGCGCTTAACAAGGAGCTCGGTGGGGGCAAGATCAGGATTGATCAAGAGCTTTGCGGCGGCCAGTCTGCGGTTGCCCTCTAAAACGATGAACCGCCGTCCATCAGCCATTACAACCAAACGCTCATTTGGGAACAGTCCACTTGTGGCTATTCCCTTTGCCAGGCCAACCACGTCTTCCGACTCCAGCAGCGCGTGCAATAGTTGGCGCTGCTGGCTGTCCCGTTTCTCGGGCGGTATCCTGGAGTTCTTCGGGTCTAAGTAAAGGCTCCCTATCTTTATCGGTTTCGGCTCGCGCACTTCATCCATACCCTTGACCTCCATTCCATCCTACCTTGACACACAGCCGACGTTGTTCTTCGGATCGAAGCCTCGTCTCGCCCTATCCCTCGCGCCCCTAGTGCAGCACATTGTGTGTTGGACCAACACTAATCGTTTCCCGCTGTAGGGGCAAGAAAGAGAGCAGGGCATGGCTGGTGTCCGCAGAACACAACATCACAATCCTGCTCCTTGCATCAACTCAGCCATGCTGCATTCCAAAGCCGCGACAAACCTGCCCAGCATATCAACTGTGATATTCTGCTGGCCACGCTCAATCAGGCCAACGTAGTTTCGATGGCAATCCACCAGCTCTCCGAACTTCTCCTGCGAGAGTCCCATTGCCTCGCGGCGTTCTCGTAACGCGCACCCGAGGACTTCGCGTCTTCGCTGACTCTTCATCACGGTTTTCACGCTTGCCAGAACAACATATTAGTGCATAATAGTCTACACAATATGTCTGTGCATGCCGGTGTCATGCTCAACACAGGAGGTCGCTATGAAGTTCTTTCTATACGCACGGAAGTCAACAGACGACGAAGAGCGGCAAATGCTTTCGATTGAGGCGCAGCTTGCTGAGCTTCGGGAGTACGCCATCAATGAGGGGCTTACGGTTGTGCGCGAGTTCGTGGAGTCCCGCACAGCGAAGGAGCCCGGACGGCCAATCTTCAACGACATGATGAGTCGAATGGACAGCGGCGAGGCATCCGGTCTGCTTTCGTGGCATCCCGATCGCCTCGCACGAAATTGGGCGGACGGTGGCCGCGTTATTAACCTGCTGGATTCCGGCAAGCTGACGGCACTTCGATTTCCGTCGTTCTGGTTTGAGGATACACCGCAAGGCAAGTTCGTCCTCAGCATCGCATTTTCACAGAGTAAATACTATTCAGATGCACTCAGCGTGAATGTGCGCAGAGGCATGCGACAGAAGCTGCGTCGCGGCGAGTTTCCGGGCAAGCCGCCGGTCGGATATTTGAACGAACCAAGGTTGCGCTCGATCATCGTGGATCCGCACAAGGCGGTGCTTGTGCGGCGGATGTTTGAGGCGTACGCCACGGGGCAGTACACGTTTGACGCCCTGCACGAACTCGTGAATGGCTGGGGACTTACGAGCCACAAGGAGAAGCCCCTTGCCCGAAGCATGCTGCCCCGTCTCCTTGCGCACCCGTTCTACATCGGTCTTTTCAAGTTCGCAGGGGAAACCCATGAAGGTTCGCACCCGGCCATCGTGAGCAAAGCACTGTTTGACGAGGTTCAGAACGTCATGGCCCGACGAGGACACCCGCACCGGCCACGTCGAGAGCCCTTGCCCTACCTTGGTTTCATCCAGTGCGGCGAATGTGGTGCGGCTATCACAGGAGAACGACAGAAGGCACACCATTACTACCGGTGTACCCGGAAACTCGGCCCCTGCTCACAGAAGCGGTTCATCCGCGAGGAAGCCCTCACGGACGAACTGCGTGCCGTCACCGCCCGCGTAGCGATCCCCGCAAAACAAGGCTCCTTGATGTTGCTCGAACTTGAAGAATGGCGGCAGACGGAATCCGACTGCCGCGCGGACCGTCTGACCGACGAGAGAACGAGACTCGGCAAGACCGAATCCCGCCTGGCCCGCCTGCTTGATGTGTACATAGACGGCACTGTCGAGCAGGCCGACTATGCGCGCAAGAAAGAGGAACTACTCCACGAGAAAACCGGTATTCGTGAGAGGATCCGCAGAATTGAGAAGGAGGGTAGCGCCTGGCTCGAACCTATGGAGAACTTCCTAAATGACGCAATTCTCGTGGAAACTACAGCATTATCGGGAACCGAGCAGGAGTTGAGAGATTTTCACCGTCGCATCGGCTCGAACCTATCCTTGATCGAGCCAACACGACCGAAGAACGCCGCGCAGCGGCGTACGCGAGCCTCCAAAGAACGTGCCCATCCACAAGCTCAGGAGAGTCCGGCAACTTCATCTCGTCGCGGCGGCTTTGCCGCACGCGACGCCATCGGACCCGATTCAGATTCGCCCTGTCCCCCGATGAGAAAAGCCGGTTCATCGTCCGCCGAATCCTCGGCGGAAAAATCAGAATTCGCTTCTCCCGCAGTCACTTCCAACGCCTGCCAAGTCAAGAGCATGGCCGCCGACACGTCGGCGGCGTCCGGAAAATCGCTTTCTCACGACGCCGAATCGCACGATTCGGCGTCGCCGGAAAAGTCCGTCAAGAAGTCGTCGTCAAGGTGGGCAGACAGACCCGTCCCGGTCCTTCAAGTCGAGTTCCCGGAACCGTGGTCAATCATCGCGAGCGCGGCTTCCGCTGACGCGGAAGCCGGAGATTTTGGGGAAAATCTCAAATGGTCGGGGCGGCGAGATTCGAACTCGCGACCTCTTGAACCCCATTCAAGCGCGCTACCAGGCTGCGCTACGCCCCGTCCAACTTCCACCGCTGGTTGCGATCGGGGGAAGGTATCAGGATGTGTTGTTCAGGTCAAGCTGTGCTCTGTGGAGAGACACCTTGCATTGTCCTTCGCGATGTCAGATAGTGCTGACCAACCGATTCCGAACTATTCGAGAGGAGAAACCACGATGCGTACCGCAATCTTTTTGGCTTTCTTGCTGGCCATCTCGCATGCCGCCCGCGTTCTTGCCGCTGACGACCCCTCTGCTGCACAGACCAATGCCGAACCCGTCGCGGCCCTGGCCCCCACCCCTCCCGCCGCGCCCGAACTCAGTCCTGAAGCAAAGCGAACAAAGGAGCTTTCCGAGAAACAAGCGCTTCTCAGGGCGGAGTACGAGTTGCGCGCCGCGGAGTTGAAGAATGAGTTGGCCGATCTGCTGCTGGGAAAGCAGCGCATTGACGCTGAGATGGGCGTGGCCGAAGCCCGCCGTAAGAAACAGTTTGCCGAGCAGAAGGCAAAGGCCGACGCGCTCGCACTCAGCGTTAAGACGGCTGAGAGTCAGCTCAAGGTGGCGCTCGCCGAGCTGCGTGCCGAGAAGGAGACACTGAGCATGACAATGGCCCTCCGTGAGGAACGCAACAAGCAGGAGGCGGCCGAGGCAAGAGAAGAGATTGCAGGCATCAAACTTGAGATGGAGAAGATAGGCGTCCTTCAGGACCAAGAGCTGCAAGAAATGCAGACGCGCCAGAAGACCCTCGCTGCTCAGAATATGCTTCGGATCGAGGAGAACAGAGCGGCATTGGCCCAGCTCGCCTCCCAGAACGAACGCATCGGCGTGGAGCTGACACATGCCCAGAAGCTCCACGAGAAAAAGGTGCAGGAACTCAATAACGAGATCGCCCTGCTTTCACTTGAGAACAACAGATCCATGCAGGAGCAGACCAGGCGCGAGAACGAGCACAAGGCCGAGATGACGTCGCTACAGCATGAACTGGCCGAGGTGCAGTCAGCCATCACGCTTCGCGAGACGCGGGATGCCTACCGCGACACCGTCGATCGCGACATTCCCTATCCGGACAAACCGTTTCAGGACGGCGTGCTTACCATCAGCGACCGCCGTATCCAGCTGAACGGTGTGATTATGGAAGGTTCCGCCGACTATGTCACGGAACGCATCCACTACTACAACAACCAGTCCACAACCGATCCTATCTTCATCGTCATCGACCGGAACCCCGGCGGCTCCGTAATGGAGGGCTACCGTATCATCAAGGCAATGGATGCCAGCAAGGCGCCGATCCATGTTGTGGTGAAGTCGTTCGCCGCCAGCATGGCCGCGACAATTGCGACCGCGGCAGAGCAGTCTTACGCTTACCCCAACGCCATTCTACTCCACCATCAGCCCAGCGGCGTCTCCTGGGGAAACCTGACGCAACACGAAGAGCAGATGGAGATATTCAAGGAGTGGGCACGGCGCCTGCACGCGACCGTGGCACAGAAGATGGGCCTCTCCATGGACGAGTTCTACGAACGTATGTACGAGAACAACTCTGACGGTGATTGGCAGGAGTTTGCGGACGAAGCCCAGAAGCTCCGCTGGGTTGACCACGTTGTGACCGAGATTCGTGAGGAGGGCATCGTCAAGAGACCGGAAGGTGAGCAGCCCCGCCCGATCTGGTGGTTCTTCATGAAGGAACAGGAGACTCCTCCCGACCCGAAGAACAACTACGTACTGCTCCCCCGCCTGAAACCTTTCGACTTCTATTTCATGTATAACCCGGACGGGTACTATCGCTGGACTCAGTGACGCACGAGTTCCGTGAAGGCGGAATCGGGACGAAGCACTTTGCCCCCGGGTGACATGCAAACGTGCTCGGTGTACCCCTCCACAAGGAGCGCCTCGCACTCGGGCTGAGGGTCTACCCCGGACTCGACACGCCACACCTTGTAATCCAACCTGAACCGAACGCCCTTGAACGGAGGAAAGTCCACATCCACGGCCAATAGGTCCTCGTACCGCGCCGGCTGCCGGTAGTCGCAGTGAGCCGCCATAACGGGCAACAGCACACCGCGCGCCTCCAGAGCGGAATAGGGTGTGCCCGATTCACGAAGCATCCCCGTACGCGCCATCTCGAAGTAGATGAAATAGTTGGCATAGTACACGAAATGCATCTGGTCCACATGCGCGTAAGGAACCCGAATCATGTGCCGATATACACATCCACCTTTTGGCATTGCGGCTCCTCAGTTGCTCAGGCTCCGAATCGGGGCAGCGATATGTCCACCCCGCTTCACAGAATCCTCGGCTCTCGACGGTGACGCGCTGAACTGCTTCCACCACTGTTCATGCGCATGCTTATACCGCAATCGAGGCGGTTAGGCGAAGCGAAATGGCGACACTTGACAGAACGTCCATCTGCCCCGATCATCACCCTTTCTATGAGTGACTCCATCGCATCCATCTCTGCAACAGCCCACCCGCACCCCATTGACCGTCTCGTCTCACTCCCGGCGGCAGCTTGCCCGGCATTCGACGAGCATTTGGCCGAGCGTTTTCGGGACACATTCGTGGCCTCGGACCCGCCCGGGTCGCAGCTCGGCTCTGGTGGAGGAACAGCACATCTACTGACGTCCGCCTGGCAGGACAAACAGCCCGATCACTCATTCACACAGTGGCTATCGGACACGCGAAAGCTGATTGTTCACGGTAGCGGCCAAAGCCGTCGATTGCCTGGATATGCGGCCTCGGGCAAACCTCTCACGCCTATCCCCCCTACTCCGGGCCGCTCCGACCAGCAACCGGATCACTATCTCCTGGACCTCCAGATCAGGGCATATGAATCACTTCTCCGCCATGCGCCACCTGCTTACCGCGTCATGCTCACGTGCGGCGATGTGTACATCGACCACAATCAGTGGCTACCCGCCTTCCCCGCGGCCGACGTCGTTATCTTCGGCCTCGCGGCGTCGGCCGAGGAGGCCAGTCACCATGGCGTGATGCTATGTTCCGCCGCTACACCGAGCGTGCTGCACTCGTTCGTACAGAAACCCTCACAAGAAACACTGCGCAACCTTGGCCAGTCCTTCGTCTACACTCTCGACACCGGCATCTGGATGTTCAGCGAACGTGCGGTCATGCTCCTCATGGAGAAATGTGGATGGAACGCTGTCGCTGATGCGTTCTCCGGTGAGGGGCCTGAGAACTACGACCTGTTCTCAACCTTTGGACCGGCCCTGGGTACGGCGCCAACAGAAGCCGACGCCGCTATCAGCGGACTGACCTGCGCCGTCATTTCACTCACCGACGCGCGTTTCTATCACTTCGGGACCAACCGCAGTCTCCTCGCCTCTGTTCGCCATCTCCAGGAGCCCGCCTTTGAGCAGCGTTCATTCGGTCACGCCTCATTCGACCCACCCTTCCTGCCGGTTATCCAACACTCCTCGGTTCAGGCCAGGATCCGCGCCCATAACCGTCACATATGGATCGACAACTCCATCCTTCCAGAGAGCTGGACACTCAGCGAACGCCATGTGCTTACAGGTATTCCCGACAACACGTGGAGCCTATCCCTGTCGCCGGGGTGCTGCCTGGATGTTTCGCCCCTTGGTGATGACAGGGCGTGCATACGCGCTTACGGTTTCGATGATACGTTCAAGGGTCCCATCTCCGACCCGAACACGCACTGGTTCGAACGCCCCGCCGCGGAGTGGTTCGAACGTCGCGGAATAGAGATGCGTGCCGCCGGTATCGATCCGGACGTCGACATTCAGTTGGCCCCCCTCTTTCCGGTCCTAGCTGACACTGACGGAAACGACGATTTTCTTATGTGGCTGGTCGACTCCGAGCCTACCGATCAGCCCGACTGTCGGGAACGCTGGTTGGATAGCGAGCGCCTCTCCGCCCGTGAGCTGCTTGGTCGGACGTCCGTTTCGGAACTGTTGAAGTCGCGCGGCACGCACATGCGTACTGACTGGGCCAACCTGGCCAGACAATCCTGGTTCGACCGCTGCATGAGCCACGATCTCGAGGCGGCGACCAAGCTATTCAAGCGCGAAGATATCGCACCCACAACGCTGCCCTCTGACGCAGACAGTTCTCTTGCGCTCGATTTCATGCACGAGCGGATGTGGCGTGCCACGCTGGTCGGTGATCGCGCACCCGATCAGGCGGAACAATTCGAGCGTGAAGCATTCGGCGTTCTCCGCCATCTCATAGTGAGCAAGATGGAGCAGCAGGCGGTGATACCATCCCGCAACCTGCTGGACGACCAGATTGTGTGGGGACGTTCACCGGTCCGACTTGATCTCGCGGGCGGCTGGACCGATACACCGCCCTACTGCATTGAGAATGGTGGCCAGGTGGTTAACCTTGCAGTCGACCTGAATGGTCAGCCTCCCATCCAAGTCTTTGGACGGATCAGCAAGGCCCCGCATCTCGTCTTGCGGTCCATTGACCTGGGAATAGATGAAGTGATTACTTCCTACGAAGAGCTGTCCTCCTACGCTCGGCTGGGAAGTGGCTTCGCCATAGCGCGCGCGGCACTCGCCCTGGCTGGGTTTGAACCCCGTTTTCATGGAGGAGACACCTACCCCGACCTCGCCGCACAGCTTCAGGATCAGTTGGGCGGCGGCATTGAACTCAGCATGGTGTGCGCTATCCCGAAGGGCTCCGGCCTGGGAACCAGCAGTATTCTGGCCGCCACGCTGCTTGGTACTATCGGTGATCTATGCGGTCTGGAGTGGACGAACGACGACATCTTCCAGCGCACCACCGCCCTCGAGCAGATGCTGACTTCGGGAGGAGGGTGGCAGGACCAGGTGGGGGGTATCACTCCCGGCCTGAAGCTCGTTGAGACGGTGCCCGGCCTCAGCCAGACACCGCTCATCCGCAACCTGCCCGTCGGATGGATCGAGGAGCCGGAGCGGCACAACTGCATGCTGCTCTACTACACCGGAATAACACGTGTTGCGCACGATATTCTGGGAGAGATTGTGCGGGGTCTCTTTCTCAATTCCACACACCGGCTCAGCATCATTCGCGAGATCGGCACCAACGCCCACTACATTGCCGATGCCGCACAGCGTGCGTCGTGGACCGATTTCTGCGAGGCAATCCGCCGGAGCTGGGTTCTCAACCAATTACTCGATGGCGGCACCAATCCCGGCCCTGTCCAGGAGGTAATCAACCCCCTATCCGATTACCTCAGCGCCTGCAAGCTGCTGGGAGCGGGCGGCGGAGGGTACATGCTGATGATGGCGAAGGATGAGACTGCTGCTCGCAGAATCCGCAAAGCGCTGGAAGCACACCCACCCAACGCCCGCTCACGGTTCGTGCAGTTAACCGTCTCCCGCAACGGCTTCCAGGCCACTCGTAGCTGACCTCAACCCTCTAGAGGCGGTTACTGGAGACAATCAATCGACGCATCCGCCGCTTAATCTCGTCTGTGATCTGGCCCGGTGCAAGTCGCCACTGCCAGTTGCCCCGGTCGGTCCCCGGTTGGTTCATCCGCGCCTTGGATCCCAATCCTAACAGATCCTGAACCGGGAACACGCAGAGGGAAGCCCGTGACTTCAGTCCTACACGGATCAGATCCCAGTGAATCTCACTGCCATCGGTCTTGAGATACTCGAGGATGGCCTTGCGCTCCTCGCGCACCGCCTTGGCTGGCCGCGTGTCACTCTTCCCCGGCTCACCCGTGAACCACCCAACCGTCGTATCGTTGTCATGAGTTCCCGTGTAAACAACCGTATTTGAGCGAACATGGTCCGGCCGATAGTCATCCGCCTTGGGATCGTCGCCAAACGCAAACTGCAGGATGCACATTCCGGGAAAACCAAAGCGGTCACGCAGCGCTTCGACTTCTTCCGTGATCACGCCGAGGTCCTCTGCAATCACCGGCAGGTCGCCCAAGGCCTGCTTCATGGCTCTGAAAATCTCGGCCCCGGGACCTTTGACCCAATGCCCGCCTACGGCCGTGCGTGCGGCCCCGGCCACCTCCCAGTGCGCCTCGAACCCCCTGAAGTGGTCGATTCGGACGGTATCAACCAGCTCCAGGGCACGGCGCATTCGCGCGATCCACCAAGCGTAGTTCGTTTCCGCATGCACATCCCAGCGGTAGAGCGGGTTGCCCCATAGCTGCCCCCTCTTGCTGAAGTAGTCGGGCGGCACACCCGACTGCACAGTCAGCCCGCCCTTCTCGTCCAGCGTAAAGAGGGCTGGATGCGCCCATACGTCAGCGCTGTCGTGCGCCACGAAGATGGGCACATCTCCAACGATGCTGATGCGTCGCCTATGACAGTAGACACGCAGCGCATGCCACTGCCGCTCGAACAGGAACTGCCGGATCTTGGCATACCGAATTTCTGTGGCCAGCTCCCGTTCCGCCTCTCCAAGCACGTTCGGGTCACGACCCGCCAATCCCTTCGCCCACCGGATCCAGGGCCGCCCCAACCGCGATGCCTTAATTGCCGCAAAGAGCGCATAATCGTGTAGCCAGGCGTGCTTGGCCTCGCAGTAGGCATCGAACTCATCACGCAGGTCGGAAGATGCGCGCCGTGCGAAGCTCCGACAGACCGTATCCAACACAGCCATACGCGCAGGAATGACTTTGCCGTACCTGGTCCGCCCCGAGCCAAAGCCCATTAGCGAATCCAAGCGGTGCCGATCGAGGAGGCCCTCGGCCACGAGATCGTCAAAACTGACAAGGACCGGATTCCCTGCGAAAGTGGAAAGGGACTGGTAGGGCGAGTCGCCGTACCCCGTCGGCCCCAGGGGAAGCACTTGCCAGACATGTTGCCCCATTTCGACAAGATCATCCACGAAAGCCCGCGCGTCAGGGCCGATATCCCCTATCCCGTACGGCCCCGGCAAACTAGTCGGGTGCAGCAACAATCCACTCCGGCGCTTCTTCATCGGCGACCATTATCCCATGCTGACGCCCCACCACGCCACACAAAAGAACACGAGCGAGGACGGACTTCCCGTCCTCGGTGTCAGATTCTCCGGTCCATGGCGTCTTTTGGCCTTTCGGCCAGCCGGTGAAAAATGGTGGAGCTTCGCCGTTCGTGCTCGAACTTTCTTTGACAACGAACAT
>CAYFPQ010000095.1:0-6328 GCA_964345005.1 uncultured Victivallales bacterium
TCCCTCCAAAACCACTACCAATCTGCCCTTTCATCACTCATGCGTCAGCACTGAACTCCTAAAGCTTGATACGACGGCGCTGGTAGGTGGGAATGTCCAGGTCTTCGCCATCCTGGAGCGTGGGGTCGGAGTCCGCGAATCGACCACGGCCGGCGGGTTCGAGCTCAAGCGTGGTCTGCACACCCGTCCGGCCGGCCGGAATAGGGTTGTCGACCAGGGGCGGCGGCTCATCGCTCTCGGGCCGCCGGATCGAGGGACGCGGTGCAGCGACGCCACTCCATCCGCCTGGGCGAGCTGCAATGATAGTGAGCAACAGGCGCGACTTCCACTCCGGATCAATCGAAGTGCCGACAGCGATGTCTGCCTCGGCACCACATGCCGACTTGATCGGCTCCATGATGTCACCGAGATCTTTGAGCGTGAGATCTTCGCCTGCGACGATACTAACCAGAACCGATCTGCAGTCGGCCAGTGCGGCGCCACCTTCCATCATGGGATGCGCGAGGAGTTGCTTCGCGGCGCTCTGTCCGCGGCGCCGGCCTTTACCTTCTGCCCATGCCAACCCGCCAATGCCGCGCTCCGGCTTGGCGACCTGCGCAAGGTCGGACGCCGTCGCATTCAGGTAACCCGGCTGGGTGAGAAGCTTCCACACAGCCAACACGCACATCCCCAACGACTCCTCTGCCTTGGGAAAGGCTTCGGTCACGGCATCCTTGCCGGTGCTCTTGAAGAGTTTGTCGTTCGGCACCAGGATCAGACCATCAGTTGCCTCACGGATTTCCGGCACCGCGCTGCGCGCCAACTCGGTACGTCCCTCGCTCTCAAACTTGAACGGCAGCGTCGCGAAACAGAGCGTGGGAATTCCCGCCATCCCGGCGGCCTTGAGAACCTCGACCGTGACAGCCGATCCCGTCCCGCCGCCCAGTCCGACCACGACCAGAACCATACCCGCATCCGTCAACAGTCCGCGGATCATCTCGACGTCTTCGCCGGCCGCGCGACGCCCTACCCCGGCATCACCGCCGGTGCCCTTGCCGTGCGCAAGGTGGGATCCGATCTGGAGCTTGGTCACGGATCCGGATGCCGCCAGTGCATCTGCGTCCGTGTCGACCATGGCCGTGCGAAGGGGGTCCGCAACCAATTCGGTCAGACCATGAACGATGCGCCCCCCGGCACCCCCAACACCCACAATCAGTATGTCTTTCAGTTCCATATCAACGCTTCAAGATACCTCTGAACAGCCCACCCAGGGCAGGACCTCGGCGGCGGCTCTGCCACTTGCGGCAGGCATACTGGATCAAGCCGGTGCAGGTGGCGTATTCGGGGCCCTCGGTCGCGGTTGCCAGTCCACTCACATCACGCGGACGACCGAGCGCACAGGGCATCTGGAATATCTCGGCAGCAAGGTCGGTCATGCCCGGCATGTGTGCGCCACCACCGACGAGGACAACGCCCGCAGCCAGATGCGGCGGAACCTTGTCCTCCTCCAGTCGACTTTGGACCATACGGAGCGTTTCGTCGACACGCGCATTCACCACGGTCAGGAGCGACTTTCGTGATATCGTCCGGCCACCGAACCCGACGCCCGGCGCGACGGAGACCTTGCCGTCGGCATCGTCCGTGATGATGGCGCCGCCATGCTCGATCTTGCAGCGCTCCGCCTGTCGCTCGGGAATGCTGAACGCGAGCGCAACATCGTTGGTAACATGGTCGCCCCCCACACCCAGCGCACCGGTGGCGGCAATCACGCCCCCGGCATAGGCCACATATTCCGTAGTACCCGCGCCAAGGTCGATGACCAGCACGCCGCCCTTCTTCTGCTCAACACTCAATACGGAAAGACCGGACGCCAAACCGGCATAGACAACGTCCTGCACATCGATCATCAGGTCTTCGACCGCTTTGATCGTGTTGCGCATCGGCGAACGCAATCCATGCACCACGAGCATGTCGAGCTCGAGACGTGCACCTTCCATGCCTTCGGGCGTGACGACGCGTTGCTGGCCATCGATGCAGTAGTGTTGGCAGATCGTGTGGAGCACTTCACGATCGGTAGGCAGGTTGATGGCCTTGGCCACGTTCATCGCGGCCTGCATGTCGTGCCGCGTGATCTCGCTACGGTCACGCACGGGAACGACGCCGCGGTGAACGTCGCTGCGTACGTGCCCGCCGGACACGGCAAGCACCACCTGGCGGATCGTTACCTCGCCACTCTCTTCGGCAACGGCCAGTGCAGCCCTGGTTGCCTCGGCGGCGGCATCGATGTCGACCACCAGTCCCTTACTGATGCCGCGGGAGGGCTGTTCACCCATTCCGGTGATCATAATATGGCCATCTTCGCGCATCTCGCCCACGAGGGCGATCACCTTGGCGGTGCCCAGCTCCAGCGCAACGATGACCGGTGATGCAGGCATAGGCGTTTACCGTCCGTAGAGACGCCCGTCGATGGTGGCGTCGAGGTAAGATAGGCGCGCGCCTTTGGGTGTGTCGAAGGCCTGCTTGATGAATGTGAGCGTTTCGGCGAGATCGCGCAGCGCCGCTGAGGTCTGCTGGCCCATCCCGTTCCAGGTCAGCGGCACCTCACGCTTGCGATCCTTGTACTCCATCTTGAGAACAAGCTTCTCCGGATCGCCGACATCCACATCCAACGGGCGCATATCGAACTGCGGGCTCTCGCATCCCTCGATGACCTGGAGTGCCGCCAACACAAGGCCTTCGAGCCGCATGCCGGGCTCGAGACTGCGGCTGTCATAGCCGCTGATGCTTGGCAGACCGCGGGCACCAGTCCGTGAGATAAAGACACACCCTTCGCTATCAGCCACCATGCCCCCGCGACGCCCGATCCGGGCAAGCGGCGTGCGATCGATTACATTGATCACCACCCTGTCGGGAAGGTAACGGGTGATCGTCAACGACTGGAAGTTCGGCGAGTTGGCCATCACGTACTCGCGGACCGCCCCAATATCGAAGCCGAAGATGTTCTGGCCTTCCTTGACCTGCGTGTAGTCTTTCACCAGCGCCTTGGTTCGCGGGCTTGTGGCCAAAACCTGGAGGTCCCGGATGATGAAAGCGTCGCTGCGCCCGTAGAGCAGGCGCCCCAGCTCGCGTATGCCCAGCCAGAGCAGGAACACGCCCACGAGGACCGAAAGCGGTATGGCCGCCAGTCCCGCAATATGGGCATAGCGTCCCTTCTTCCGCTGTTTCCGTCGTGCACTCACCCGCAATACGGGTGTTTTCTTTCTCGATCGTATCTTTGGCTCAAACCAGGCCATCTCACTCCTCACTCGCTACGGCCAACTCTACAATTCTCGAGCACAGTTCGGCAAACCCGATTCAGGCCGCGGCGGCACCTTTCGGCAACAGACTGGTCTCGGTGAAACCGGGGATCGTGTTGATCTCCAGAACGGTTGGTTCACCGTTCTCCGGCAACTTGAAATCGACACGACCGAATCCGGAACAGCACATGACACGGAAAGTCTCCAACGCGAGGTCGCGGCAACGCTGCGCGACGTCTTCATCCAGGTCCGCAGGAAAGACGTAACGGGTCTTGCCGCTGGTGTACTTGGCCTCGTAATCGTACCACGCGTCCGGGGCGATGATCTCGCCGACCGGGAGGGCGATATCGCCCACAACACCCACGGTCAGTTCGCGTCCGGGCACATAGGTTTCGACCAGCGCGCGTCCGTGGGCCTCTGCATCTTCACAGGCGGCAGTCCAGTCTTCCGGTTCGCGAACACAGTGGATGCCGATGGTTGATCCCTGACAGGCCGGCTTGACTACGGCGGGGAGCGGGAGCGGCGAGCATGAGTCGTTGCTTATCACTCGGAATTCCGGCGTCGGTACGCCGGCTGCCGCAAGCCGCTCCTTCGTCGTGATCTTATCGAACGCGTCCCGGCTGGCTACAGCGCCCGATCCGGTATAGGGCACCCCCATCCCGTCCAGGATATGCTGCACCCCGCCATCCTCGCCAAAGTCACCATGCAGGGCGATGAATACAGCATCCGTCCCATCCGGCAGCACAACGGCACGATCCGTCACGTCGACTTCGGTAACGTCGTACCCCGCATCACGCAACCCGTCCGCAATGGCTGCACCGGAACGTAATGAAACGTCACGCTCCGCCGATACCCCGCCCTTGAGTACTGCAACTCTATGGACAGGTCCGCTCATATCACTAACTGCCTCCGAGGGAATGACGAATGACGAAACACCCAAGCACAAAAGAAGTCCGAAGCACGAATGCCAAGAGGACCTGTGCTCATGTTTCGGACTTCGGGCCTAGTCATTCTTTGGGTATTTGGGTACTTCGTCATTCGGCTGTCACCACAGCTGCACTTCCGTCTCAAGCCGCACCCCGAAGCGCTCCTCCACGGTATCCCGCACGGTTTCGAGCAGCGCGCGCACGTCTGAAGCGGTGGCGTCGCGGGTCGCGGTTATAAGATTGCCGTGACGTTCGGATACCGTTGCCCCACCGATGGTCAGCCCCTTCAGACCGGCCTCCTCAACAAGTCGTCCTGTGTGATCGTCCGGCGGATTCTTGAAGATCGAACCGGCGCACTGAAGTCCCTTCATCCAAACCCGTCGCTCGGCGAATTCCGCCCGCTTTTGCGCACTCTCCTCCGACGATCGCGCGCCGGGTCGCAAGACCGCCTTGATGGCGATCCGCCCATCCATACCGCCCTTGCGGTAGCCTGCATCCAAATCATGGCCATGGACCTTACAGGGGGTGCCATCGCGGTTCAAACAGTGAATCAGCTTGATGCGCTCGGAGATACTCTCGCCGTGCGCGCCGGCGTTCATTCCAAGCGCCCCCCCAACGGTACCGGGAATGCCTTCGAGAAACGAGAAATCGCCGAATCCGCACTTCTCTGCCTTGGCCACGAGACGGGCGAGAGGCACGGCCGCCCCTGCTTCGACACCATCCTCAACCTGCTTGATCATGTTATAGGGTACACCGTCGAGTCGCACAACAACACCGGGCACTCCGCAGTCGCCAACGAGCACGTTACTGCCCCGGCCAAGCGTCCGAAAATCCATATCGTAACGGGTGCACCATTCCAGGACTCCGCGTAACTCATCCACCGTTCGAATCAGCCCCCAATACTCGGCGGAACCGCCAATCCCGAACGTCGTCCGTGATGCCAACGGCGCGGCGGGTACAAGGACGGCGGGCCGGGCCGGCGGCGTATCCACTGCATCGATACCCCAGCATCCCCCGCACGCCGCGGCCCACTGCGCGACGCGTTCGACATCGCCTGCCCCGATCACCAGGACTGTGTCGCCCGGCCGGGCCGTCCGCTGCACGTAGTACCAGGCCCGCTCCAGCGTATCCGCCAGGCGTGGCACGGGCACACCGTCGGTCTCACGGAAGTGACGGTAGAGGGACCAGACACGTCCATCGGGCCGAACCGGCTCCGAGGCGGCGTAGACCGGCAGAAGCACCAGCTCATCGACCCCCGCGAACGCGGTCGGGAAGTCGGCGCCCAGGCGGGCCGTGCGACTGTAGCGATGCGGCTGAAAGACAGCCAGAAGGCGTCCCTTGGTGTTGGGGCGAACGGTCTCGACCACGGCGCGGATCTCGGTGGGATGGTGGGCGTAGTCGGATATAACCCGGACATCACCGGCCGTGCTGACACACTCCATGCGACGGGCCGGAAGGCGACGGATGCTGAGCGCCGCCTGGATATCGCCGTACAGCAGGCCACACCACTCGCCTACCAGCACCGCCGCGATGGCATTGAGGTAGTTGTGTGCACCGGCAGCGGCACCGAGCGGCACCACGCCAAGCCGCGGGCCGTCGGCTGCGCTGTAGCCGACGGCATGCTTCCGACCGGTTACGAGCTTGGGCGCATTCCGGTCTTCGTTGCAGTAGACGATCTGTTCGGAGGTCTGGTCGATGACCTTCTGGAAACAATCGAGCAGCATCGCTTCGTCATCGTAGTATTCGGCATGATCGAACTCGATTCCGGTCACGACGGTCAAGGCGGGATGATAGGCGGCGAGTGTGCCATCACTCTCGTCGGCCTCCACCACCAACAGCCGCTCCGTATCCTCGCTCAGCGAAGCCACGGCCCCGAGCCCCTTCGATTCACCCCCGATGCACCAGCCCACGGGACAGCCCGCCTGCCGCAGCATCTGTACGATGAAGCTCGCCGTGGTGGTCTTCCCGTGCGTACCGCAAACGGCGATAGTGCGGTAGTTTGTTGCGAAACGCGCCAGCACATGGCCCCGCCTGAACACCGGGATGCCGGCGGCGCGGGCGGCTTCCAGTTCCGGGTGGTAGAACGGCACAGCCGTGCTGGCCACCACCCAGTCCACGCCCCCGGTG
>CAYFPQ010000095.1:6338-10483 GCA_964345005.1 uncultured Victivallales bacterium
TCGGGGCCATGGTTGCGCGTAATCTCAATACCCCAGTCCGTCAGCGACTTGGCCAGGGGACCCAGGTGAAGATCGCAGCCAGAGACATGGTGGCCGGACTCTTTCAGAAGGATAGCCAGCCCCGCCATGCCAACCCCACCAATGCCGATCAAGTGGGCAGAACTATGTGCTTTCGCAAGACAGACGTCGATCTGGTCGGCCACTTTTTTGCTTAGACCGCCGGTCTCGGTCACATCAGGCCTCACACACGGGGTTCAACGGTTTCCTTGATCACGTATACCGGCTTGTCCTGCGACTCGTGCCACGTTCGGATCTGGAGTTCGGCAAGCAGCCCCATACAGACAAACTGGACGCCGCAGAAGACGAGCATGAACGACGTGATGAGCCAGAAGGGACGCTTCACGAGCTCGGACCCGAACTCGGTGCCAAACGCATGATAGGAGAGATGGCCCAGCACCATGAAGACAAACATGAGGGCGCCCGGCACGCCGAACCAGAGGCCGATCTTGCCGAAGATCTGCATCGGCCCCTTGCTGTAGTGAAGCAGAAACTTCACCGTAAAGAGGTCCAGGATCACCTTGAACGTGCGCGAAATGCCGTACTTCGACGTTCCGAACTGGCGCGCCTGATGGTTGACCGGCACTTCGGTCACCTTGCCCCCCACCCAATCGGCCAATGCCGGAATGAAGCGGTGCATCTCGCCGTAGAGGTGCACGTTCTGCATCACTTCACGCCGATATGCCTTGAGGGTGCAGCCGTAGTCGTGCAGGTGAACACCCGTGATCTTGCTGATCAATCCGTTCGCGATCATCGACGGGAGACGGCGGTTGATGAATGCATCCTTACGGTCCTTCCGCCAGCCGCTGACCACGTCATAGCCCTCCGCCATGCGCTTGAGCAAGAGCGGGATGTCAGCCGGATCATTCTGCAGATCAGCGTCGAGCGTGACGACGATCTCGCCCTGCGACTCACGAAAGCCCGCGCTCATCGCGGCGGTCTGCCCAAAGTTACGACGGAAGCGAATCAGACGTAAGCAGGGGTACTCTTCCGCCTGCTCGTTGAGCAGTTCCCACGTCCGATCCGTGCTGCCGTCATCGACCAACACGATCTCGTAGGCAAGTCCCAGTCCCGACACCGCCGCGTGAATCTTCTCACACAACAGCGCAACGCTCTCCTCTTCATTATAAACCGGAACAACAACCGAAAGATCCATTTGATTCTCCCCGCAAAGAAGCTTCCAGCATCTCTTAGCACACCCCCTTTCCCGACTACAGGAGAAAGTTCCAGTTTTGCTCTTGCGACCTTGCCCTTCGGGCTACGCCGGACAGGTCCGGCCGGTGGAGCGTGGAGATGTCGGACCGAATGCCCTTGACCCTCCATCTGGCTGGGGTACTCTTGGGACAGAATGATGCTTGTCGCGAAGAGACAGGCCATCCCACGGCAAAACAAGAGGCAAGAGCAGCAGGATTGCATCCATGGCCACGGTGTTGATCGCCGATGATGAAAGAAGCATCCGCCTCACGATGGCAGCCTTTCTCGAAGGCGTCGGTCATCAGACGTGCGTGGCAGCCACTGCGGCCGAAGCCCACCGCATCATTGAAGAGCAACGCCTGGATGTCGCCGTGATCGATATCGTACTGGGCGAGGACAGCGGTCTTGCCGTAGCCCGTGACTTCCACACGCACCAGCCTAACGCCCAGATTGTCCTGATCACGGGCCGACCCGACATGGAATCAGCCCGTGAAGCAATCCGGCTCCGCGTCCATGACTACGCGGCTAAGCCGGTCGACCGAGACCAACTGGTCGAGATGGTTGACGGGGCCGCCTTAGAGAAACTGCGCCGCGACGACTATGATGTATTGGATAGTCAGCGGCAAGAGCACGTGGAGAGCCTACAGCGCAGAGTCCAAGAGGACTCGGACGCTCTCGTACGCAGCGAGAACCGCTTCGAGGAACTGGCCGAACTCGTGCCGGTCGGCATCTTCCTAATGGGTACAGACGGACACTGTATCTACGCGAGTCCGCTCGCTTGCAGGATCGGCGGCCGGTCCGAAGATGAACTCCTGGGCAACGGCTGGATAGCCGGCCTGCATCCTGATGACCGCGAGCGCGTACTCAACACTTGGCAGCGCGTCCTGGATTCCGGCGACGACGGAGAGGTCGAGTGCCGCGTTGTGAGCACAACGAACGAGGTCAGGTGGGTCGCTCTGAGGGTTACAACGCAGCGCACAGCTGAGGGCAAGGTGAGCGGCTACATCGGAACGGCCATGGACATCACTGCCCTCAAGGAAGCCGAGACACTTGTGCGGCAAAACCAGAGGCTCGATTCGCTCTGTACGCTGGCCCGCGGTGTGGCGCACGAGATCAGCAATCCGCTGAACGGCATTATGAACTATGCGCAACTCATCAAAGACGAACAGGATGGACCTGGCAGCGCCGCAACAGAGTACGCCGGCGAGATCATCGCGGAATCACACCGGATTGCCTCGCTCTGCCGAAGTCTGTTGCAGTTCTCCCGGCAGAAGCAACATGCACACCGCGCGGGCCGGATCAGTGTCGAGGGCGAAACGGGTGAGTTCACTCGTTTCCTCGTTGATTCTCCCGCCCACGAGACAGACCCGTGTCAGCAGGTTGCGCTTCACGAGGGCGAGTCAGAGTACCCAAAGGAAGAGGGAGAACGGTCATGACAAACTGCAGCAACCAGGGAAGGCTCCTGATTGTCGACGACGAGAAGAGCTGCCGCCTGACGATCGCGGAGTACTTTTCCGAGCGGGGGTATGACACGGTCGGAGCCGAGAGCGGCGAGGCCGCGCTCGAGGTGGTGAAGAGCCGCACGGTCGACGTGGCAACCGTGGACCTGTTCATGCCCGGTATCAGCGGCATGGAGCTTATCGCCAAGCTGAAGCAGATCGACCCCCTGATCGAGATCATCATGATTACTGGTGAACGGTCGGTCGAGTTCGCCGTACAAGCCATGCGGGAGGGGGCCTACGACTACGTACCCAAGCCCGTCCAGCTTCCGGATCTGGAGATGTGCATTACGCGGGCCACCGAAAAGGCGATCCTTGCGCGAGAGAACCGCCAGTTTCGCGAGACGCAGCGCCGCCACCATGTTCACCTGACCTCCGGAATCGTCGCGCAATCCGATGCCATGCGCGAGGTATTGCAGACAGCCGAGGGCGTGTGCAATACCAACGCACCCGTTCTCATTGAGGGAGAAACCGGAGTAGGCAAGGAAGTACTGGCCGAGTTCATTCATGCCGGGAGCCAGCGGAAGGATGTCCCGATGACCACGCTCGACTGCGGATCGCTCTCGGTGAACCTGATTGAGGAGGAGCTGTTCGGCCACGAGAAAGGAACGTTTACCGGCGCGACGGAACCCCGTCCCGGCATGCTGGAAATGGCCGACCGAGGCACGCTGTTTCTCGACGAGATCGGGGAGATGCCGATCGAGGCGCAGACCAGGCTCCTGCGCGCGCTTGAGAAGGGAACACTCCGCCGCTTGGGCGGGCGTGTCGAGAAGCGTGTTGACGTCCGGATTCTCGCGGCCACCAATCGCGACCTGAGACGTTCGATCGAGAAGGGCACGTTCCGCCAGGACCTCTACTATCGCCTTCTCGTCTTTCGGCTGGTGATACCTCCCCTGCGTGAGCGGAAGGCAGACATCCTTCCGCTCGCCTATAGCCTGTTGCATAACCATGGAACTACAGATGAGGGCTTGGGTCTCTCGGACGAAGCACAAGATGCCCTCTGCGCATACAGTTGGCCCGGCAACGTGCGCGAGCTGATTCACACCATCGAGCGCGCCATTCTGTATGCAGAGCTCGCCAACAGCAGCCTGATTCTCCCAGAGCACCTCACACTGCCCACCGTGCACGATGCCGTGACAGACGACGGAGCCATCTCCCTCAAGGAGGCAGATAACCGCCATATTGCCAAGGTTCTCGATACTGTAGGAGGCAACCGCAAGCAGGCCGCCAATATTCTTGGCCTGAGCGAACGCCAGCTCTATCGCAGGCTCTCAACCTGACAATTATGTCAGGCGAACATGACGTAACTGACATGCCGCCCGCCTGACTCCGCTCGCCTCGCCCTATTGCCGCAAAATCCGGTTGGATTTGATGTCATGCTGCCGCTTTTTCGAC
>CAYFPQ010000096.1:0-10482 GCA_964345005.1 uncultured Victivallales bacterium
AGACTTATCGGGAAACGGTTGCAGAGCATCCAACCGGATTTTGCGGCAATAGCTCCGGCTCAACGCCCGCATTATGGAAGCCCGTTCTCGTTCCGAAGCACATCGGCAAGTGGGGAATGTGAAATGAGATCCCGCATGATCAGGCGGCGGATAATGCGCGACATAGACACGCTCTCCGCCCGGCTTTTCTGCTCAAGAACCCGGCGAACGTCATTGGGTAAACGAACCGATATAACCGTTGTATATTGCTTCCCTGACTCGATCATATGTCGCGTACTGTATAAACTTGTATCGCCATGTCAAATCTTTTCTCTCTACGACAATTGCATTGTGTTCGTGCGGGTACCCTCGCTACACTCATGTATTGGTTCCTGTGCCGATTCTACGTGCCGGTGAATCAACATCACTCATCCGGAGGAGAGAGACGATGGGTCGTGTTCCATGTGCATTTAGTTGTGACCGCGAGTTGCTCGACAAGATCGATGCGCGTGCGAAGTCTCTCGGCATGAATCGCTCGCAGTACGTCGTCCAAGTCTTGCGGCGAGAACTCCTCAGCGGCAACGACAACCTGCGGATCGTGGCTGAAACCAGCGCACCTTACGGAAACGACACCGCAACTGCTACGGACCAGCCGTAATCATCCGCCGGAATCGTGCGCCTTGTTTCAGTATGATCAGCGACAACTCCGTGTCTCACTACCTGTCGCCTGTAAGGAGAGTATCTGTCTCTCTGAGACAGCTCCCACAGAATCTCCTTACGATTCTATATCTCTTAACCTATTCTGTATCAGCCAGTTATGCGTCACCCAGCCGTCATGCGAATTATTGGCACACATCTAGCATATGACAGGGGAGTGTTCGTACTATGGAGTGAACTATGGCACTGTACACACGTAACCTGATTGAAGAATCGTTGGAGATTTCCCGTCAGTTGGCCATGCTGGCCGATCAGGGCGACGCGCACTGTGACGATGACGGATGCGCGGTGCTGGTAGGCGTGATAAGGGACTGCGCCTACAAGATACGCGGCCGGGCCGAGCAGGAGCGCGAGGTGCACAGGTTGAGAGGGCAACGGGAAATGACTCCGGTACCTCCGGTGTCATGAAGACATAGAAAGGGAGATGAGATGAGCAAGGCGATGGGTGCAATGTTGGTAGCACTAGTAATGACAGCGACCACTGGGTGTGCGGCTTCAGAGGGCGACACGAAGGGACATGCCAACTGGCTGACAGATTTTGAATTGGCCAGGAAGCAGGCCACGGAGCGCAAACTCCCCATCCTCGCCGACTTCTCCGGGTCGGACTGGTGTGGATGGTGCATCAAGCTCGACAAGGAGGTCTTTGCGAAGAAGGCATTCCAGAGCTATGCCAAGGATAACGTCGTGCTCTTTCTCGCGGACTTCCCCTCCCGCAAGAAGCTGCCCGCCAAGGTGACGAAACAGAACGAGAAGTTGGCGGAAGTATACGGCGTTCGCGGCTTCCCTACCGTCCTGCTTCTCGACGCCAAGGGCAAGATACTTGGTCGCACGGGCTACCAGGCCGGTGGTCCGACGGCTTACGTTAAGCATATCGAGGATCTGCTGGCCAAGGCCAAGAAGGCCGGCTCGAAATCATAGCCCAGAGGGGATGACGCTACGAATGCCTCAACGCAATGGACGTATGGGTTCTGCCTTGTCGCGGTGGCCGCGCTCACGGTGGCGACCGGCTGTCGCGTTAACTCGGGGCCGGGAAGCGAAACGGGTGTGAACACGTCACCTCCAGAGCCGGTACACACAAACCGCCTGGCAGGACAGAGCAGTCCCTACCTGCTGCAACATGCGCACAACCCGGTCGATTGGTACCCATGGAGCGACGAAGCCTTTGCCGAGGCCAAGCGCCAGGATAAGCCCGTGTTCCTCTCTATCGGTTACTCCTCCTGCCACTGGTGCCACGTGATGGAGCATGAATCGTTCTCGAAACAGGACGTGGCCGATATCCTCAATGAGCACTTCATCTCCATCAAGGTGGACCGCGAGGAGCGCCCAGACGTCGACGCCATCTACATGACCGCCGTGCAGCTCATGACCGGCAGTGGTGGCTGGCCTCTCTCCGCGTTTCTGACGCCGGACCGTAAACCGTTCTTCGGCGGCACCTACTTCCCGCCCGAGGACCGTTATGGTCGCCCTGGATTCAAGTCGCTTCTTCGGAATATCGCGGAGGTGTGGACCACCCGTCGCGCGGACATCCGTGGTGACGCCGAGCGGCTGACCGGCGCCCTTCGTCGTGCGCTGCAGTCGGATCCCGCGAGCACGGCGGCGTCCCCCACCCCCACCACCCTTGACGATGCGGCGGCGGCCCTGGCTCGGAACTACGATCCCGAATGGGGTGGGTTTGGCAGTGCACCGAAGTTTCCCCCAGCCGGCGCCATCGCGTTCCTGTTGCGGCGGTACAGTGAAACCGGTGATGCCGCAACCCTCGAGATCGTCACGCACACGCTCCAGGCCATGGCGCGCGGCGGAATGTATGACCAGGCTGGCGGGGGATTCCATCGCTACTCGGTCGATGCCCGCTGGTTGGTGCCGCATTTCGAGAAGATGCTGTATGATAACGCGCTGCTCGCACGTGTGTATGTTGAGGCATGGCAAGCCGTCGGCGAACCGTTCTACCGTCGCATCGCAACCGAAACGCTGGACTACGTTCTGCGCGATATGACCGGCCCGGAAGGCGGCTTCTACTCCGCACAGGACGCCGACAGCGAGGGCGTGGAAGGCAAGTTCTATGTCTGGTCACATAATGAAGTGCTCGACATCCTGGGCGATGACGGGGGGCTGATAGCCGACTTCTTTGGCGTATCCAAAAAGGGGAACTTCGAAGGGCGCAATATCCTTCACGTCGCCATCCCCCGACCGGAGTTCGCCATGCAGCACGGGCTGTCGTCTGACGAGCTCGCCAGTAAGATCGAGACGGCGCGAGCGACCCTGCTACATGAGCGGATGAAGCGCATCCCGCCGCTCACCGACGACAAGGTCATCACCGCATGGAACGGCATGATGATCGGCGCCATGGCGCGCGCCGGAGCGGCGTTCGAGGAGCCGCGCTATATCGCCGCTGCCGAGAAGGCTGCGGCTTTCATTGCCGAAGAGCTTCTTCGAGGCGATCGTCTGCACCGATCCTGGCGCCATGGCACGATCGGCCCGGACGGCTTCCTCGACGACTACGCGCATATGGCTAACGCCCATATCGATCTGTACGAAAGCACGTTCGATCCGGCACATCTTGAGCGCTCACGCCAACTGCTCGGTCTTCTCGAGCAGCACTTCGGCGGCGGGGAAGCTCCAGGCTACACGTTCGCACGGACCAATCGAACCGATCTGCTGACCACGAACCGCCCCCTGACCGATGGCGCGATTCCTTCCGGAAATGCGATTGCGATGACCGCCATGTTCAGGCTCTACCGATTGACTGGCGACGAATTGTTGCGTGATCGGGCTGAGGCCGTCCTGAACGCTGTTGCGCCTTCCGCTGTACTCCACCCGCGCAGCTTCGCCTACTCGCTGGTCGCCATGGAGTTCATGATGTCCTCGCCACGCGAACTGGTGCTGGTCGGCGCAATGGACAACCCCGCAACACAGACGTTTCTGCGTGTAATCAGGTCACGCTTTCTGCCGAACGCGGTCGTGGCGGCTGGTCCGGGGTTGGCGCGAAAGGGCGGCCCCGCACGCATTCCCCTGCTGGAGAATCGCCCAACGGTCGATGGGGCCCCTGCGCTCTATGTGTGCGAAGGTTTTTCCTGCCGCCAACCGATCACGGATCCGGCTCAATTTTTTGATGGTCGTAAAGATCGAGAACGCTAAACTGACAAGTGTGTTAAAGGGTGTCTCTGTGGACCTGCGGGTATTGCAGAACATGTCGTCGAGCCAGTATCAATGGAGAGGAGTTCGTTATGGAACTTAAGGGAAGTCAGACAGAGAGGAACCTGATGGCCGGGTTCGCAGGGGAATCGCAGGCCCGCAACCGGTACACCTATTATGCTAAGAAGGCGCGCAAGGATGGCTTTCACCAGATTGCCTTGATCTTCGAGGAGACAGCCGACCAGGAGCGCCAACACGCATCGGCCCTGTTCAAGAAGATGACCGGGGGAGAGGTGGAAATCACTGCCGCTTTCCCATTCGGTGTCATCGGCGAGACCGCCGACAACCTGGCCGCGGGGGCCGCAGGCGAGAACTATGAGTGGACCGACATGTATCCCGGGTTTGCCAAGACGGCGCGGGACGAGGGTTTCGACGACATCGCCGCGCTGTTCTCCTCCATCGCTGTTGCGGAGAAACAGCACGAGAAACGCTATCTCGAGCTCAAAGCCAACATCGATAACGAGCGCGTGTTCAAGCGCGATGAGCCCGTGACGTGGCGCTGCCTTAAGTGTGGGTACGTGCACACAGGCACAACGGCACCAAAGGTATGTCCCGCATGCGCCCATCCGCAGCCCTATTTCGAACTGTTGGGAGAAAACTGGTAGTGTCGGAGGTCCCTCCTTCGCTGAAGCTTCGGAGGGCGAACAGAAGTCGGAAGTCAGAGGTCGGCAAGATTCGACGGGTCTGCCTGCGGCTTACGTAGGAACGGGGAGATGAGAAGATGATTAATGAAACGATGGCCAAAGCACTGAACGACCAGGTGAATGCCGAGCTGTATTCGGCTTACCTGTATCTGGCGATGGCAAGCTGGGCCGGGACACAGGGCATGCGCGGCACATCAAGCTGGTTCTTCGTGCAGGCGCAGGAAGAAATGACACACGTATGGCGTTTCTACAACTACATCAGCAGCCAGGGCCACCAGGTCATTCTCGATGCCGTTGAGAAACCACCAGCCGACTTTGAGTCGCTCACGCACGTGTTCGACGAAACCCTCGCCCACGAGCAAATGGTAACCGCTCGAATCAATGACCTGGTCGCCACGGCTCGTGATGAGAATGACAACGCCACGGCTGTCTTTCTGCAGTGGTATGTGACTGAGCAAGTCGAAGAAGAGGAGAGTGTTTCCGAGATCATCGATCAGCTCAAGCTGGCGGGCAATGAGGGTGGCGGTTTGCTCATGATCGACCGCGAGCTAGGCGCGCGCGCCTTCAACATGCCGGCCGATTTCGCCGCGAATGCCTGACCTCTGGCACAAACATGGTAGCAGGAAGAGGATCGCCATGCGACATATCGTGACCTCCCTGCTCATCTTGATGCTTGCAGCTGTCGGGTATGCGCAGGACGAAGAGGTCACGGTCGCTGCCACACTCGAGACCGCCGGACAGCCTACCGTGGTTGTCCGGTTTGGTGTTCCGGCAGAGCACTACGTGTACGCCGACCGCGTCACAGTCGACGCTGACAGCGTAGAGCTGACCCCTGTAGAAGTGCCGGAGCCGAAGCTGAAACCTGATCCCTTCAGCGATGAAGATGTCGGCGTGTTCGATCATGACGTCACTTTTTCGTTCCGGCTTTCGGCCGTTCCCGCCGAAGGGATTGCCCTGCAAGTGGGCTACCAGGCCTGCAACCAGTCGATCTGCTTCCGCCCCATGACCGAGACGTTCACGCTGGGGGGTAAACAAGCGCCTCCCAGCCCGGTTGCCGCCGCGGCGCCGCCACAAGCCGGGCAAGCGGGATGGGAGGAGAGCCTGAGAGGTTTCCGCGTCGCAGGCACGCATGCAGGATATCTGAAGGCTGAGCCATTCATAGCCTTTCTCGAAGACGCACGCAGTGGCGCGGAGCGGGACGATGCGTTGCGCACGGCGTTCGAAACACGTGGGGCGTCGCTGGTCATCCTCCTGATCCTGGTGGGAGGCTTGGCGCTGAATCTGACACCGTGTGTACTACCGATGATCCCCATCAACATCGCCATCATCGGGGCGGGCGCCCAGGCTGGCTCACGGACACGGGGTTTCGCGCTTGGCGCCGCGTACGGACTCGGTATCGCGCTCATTTACGGCGTCTTGGGACTGGTGGTAATCCTCACCGGCGCGAAGTTCGGTGCGCTGAACGCTTCGCCATGGTTCAACCTTGCGATTGCAGTAATCTTCGTCGTGCTCTCACTCGCCATGTTCGATGTATTCATCATCGACCTCTCGCGTTTCCAAGCCAAGGCGGGACCGAAGCGCCAAGGTGGCTTCATCACCGCGATCCTATTGGGCGGCATCGCGGCACTGCTGGCTGGCGCCTGCGTAGCACCGGTCGTGATCTCGGTGCTGCTGCTGGCTGCCGACCTCTACACGCGCGGCAGCGGCGTTGGCCTGCTGCTCCCCTTCCTTCTGGGTGTTGGTATGGCACTGCCTTGGCCGTTTGCGGGCGCGGGACTCTCGTTCCTGCCCAAGCCGGGCAAGTGGATGGAGCGCGTAAAGATGGCGTTTGGGGTCATTATCCTCCTGTTCGCGCTCTGGTACGGCAGACTGGGCATCTCGCTGTTGATGGCCCGAAGCGCATCGGCCCGCGAAGCGGTGGTGGCCGCCCAACAGGAACAGACTAAGAGTGGGTGGCTGACCTCTCTGGATGCGGCCCTGGTAACGGCGACCGTCGACCGTCAACCGGTGTTCATCGATTTCTGGGCAAGCTGGTGCAAGAACTGTCTGAAGATGGACAAGACCACATTCAAGGACCCGGCAGTCGTTGCCGTGCTCGCGGACTTCGTACGGGTCAAGGTCCAGGCCGAGGATGTTTCGGATCCCGTGACGAAGGCGATGCTGGATCGGTTCGACGCCATCGGTTTGCCGGCATACGTGGTACTGTTGCCGAAAGAGTAAGAGCGAGGGCCGATGAAGTCTGATCTGGATACGCTGTCTGTCATCGTTGTGGGTGCATCGGGAGACCTTGCCAAGCGCAAGATCTTCCCCGCCCTCTTTGCATTGTACTGCCAGGGCTTTCTTCCTGCCGAGCTGGCGATCACCGGTTTTGCACGCTCAGAACTCTCTGACGACGAATTCCGCGAGCGAATCACCGAGCATCTGACCTGTCGCTACACGCCTGGAGAGAAGGACTGCGCCGAGAAGATGGCGGCATTTCTTGACCGCTGTCACTACGTCAGTGGCCAGTACGGATCGACGGATGCCTTTCTCGACCTGTTTATGCACCTTCAGGAGTACGAACCACACAGCCGCACCAACCGTCTGTTCTATCTGGCGATACCGCCGTCGGTATTCCTCGACGTAGCACACGCCATCGGCGATGCGGGCTTTGTTTACTGTGGCGACACGTCGCCTTGGTCACGCGTCGTTATCGAAAAGCCGTTTGGCGAGGATCGTGATTCCTCCGACGAACTCGTCCATAGGCTGAGCCTCGTGTTCTCGGACAACCAGACCTTCCGCATCGACCACTACCTCGGCAAGGAGGTCATCCAGAACCTGCTGGTTCTCCGTTTTGCCAACCGTATCTTTGAGCCGCTCTGGAGCAAAGAACACATCAAGTGCGTCCAGATATCCTGGGCCGAGCAACTTGGAGTTGAGGGGCGCGGGGGCTACTTCGACCAGTACGGCATCATCCGCGACGTGGTGCAGAATCACCTGCTGCAGATTCTCTCCCTCGTGGCAATGGAACCACCCAAGCGCCTGGCCTCGGAAGCCATCCGCAGGGAGAAGGTGCGCGTGCTGAAATGTATCGAGCCCGTAGACCTTGACGACATCGTACTGGGACAGTACTCGGCCGCTCCGGATCATGATCCACCCCACCCCGGATACACTGAAGACGCGAGCGTTCCCGATGACTCGCTCACCTGCACCTATGCCGCGACGCGCCTGCACATCGATAACCCGCGGTGGGAGGGCGTTCCATTCCTGCTACGCGCCGGCAAAGCGCTGGACCGCAAGACAACGGAAATCCGAATTCTGTTCAACGATCTTGAGAACTGCGTGTTCTGCGGCCCCGAGGGATGCCCACACTCGAACGAACTGGTGATCCGTGTTCAGCCCGATGAGGCCATCATGTTCCGAATCACCAACAAGGTCCCGGGACTCGACATGGACCTTGAGGCGCGCGACCTTGACCTTCAGTATGACACGGCCTTCTCCGAGCTGATCCCCGACGCTTACGAGGACCTGCTCCTGGACGTGATCCAGGGCGAGAAGAGCCTGTTCATCGGCAGCCAGGAACTTGCCGCCTCGTGGGATATCTTCACCCCCGTGCTACGCACGATTGACGAGAACCACATCCGACCGCTACCTTATCCGTTCGGCAGCACCGGACCAGCCGAGGCGATGGACCTCGCCGTGAGAGCCGGAACGGTGTGGCGACAGTGACAGGACCATCTGAGGGAAACAACAAGAAGAAGGTATTACTCATGAGCGATGCAAGCTGTAAGGGCGACCACACTGGACATCTCTGTGTACTGGTGAGCCAGAAGGACTTCAAGGCGATCAAGGAACTGGTCAAAGATCCCAAATTCCTATGCTTCAATTGCGGACGCGTTGCGGACGAGGAGAAGAACCTCTGCAACCCCATGCCGATTGAAGACTAGACATTTCACGAGTGTCGTGAAACATGCCTGGCGCTACTGCTGGCGACGCTTCAGGACACGTGTGACCGTCGCCGCGAACTGTTCGCTGGAGTACGGTTTCTGCAGGAATGTCCAGGCCGATGACGACAGGTGTTCGCGTACGTACTCACGCGAGAATCCGGATGTCACAATGATGGATGCCTGTGGATTCATGTTCAAGATCTGCTCCGGTAGCGCTACGCCGCCCCCCGTCGGCATCATGAAGTCGAGTACGGCCACCGAGATCTCCTCGCGCCGCTCGCGAAAGCTGCGGAGGGCCATGTCGGAGTCGCTCGCCGAGTAGACGGTGTGACCGGAATCCTGCAGGGCCGCCCGCATCAACAACATCTCCTCAGGCGAGTCATCGACGACAAGTACGCTTTGCCCTTCTAACGAAACCGGGGCTTCCACGCGCACCTCGCTGTCCTTACGAAGGAATACGCGAAATATCGTCCCTGCCCCCTCGCGGCTTCTCACGTCGATCCACCCCCCCATACTTTGGATAATGCTCTGCGCCAGCGAGAGGCCGAGACCCAGCGACTGAGAATTCTCCTTGGTCGTGAACAGCGGCTCGAAGATGTGCTTGACCACCGAGCGGCTCATTCCCATACCGGTATCCCGAATACGCAGGCCCACGAACACGCCCGGCTTCGCGTTCGGGTTCACGCGTGGTTTCAGGATACGGCGCTCGACCGTATCGATCGTGATCATGCCGCCCTGCGGCATCGCTTCAGCCGAGTTGGTCATTATGCTCATCAATACATCGATCAACTGGTCGGGGTCGGCTTCTACGTGCGGTAGGCTGGCCGAACGCAATACCGCCTGCACGTTACGTGGAACGAACACGTGATCCAACAGCTCGAGCGTGCGTCTCACCGTGTCGCCCAGCGATACGGGCTCAACGTTAGCGGTGCCCGCCGTACTGGCCTTCGCAACGTGCATCAGGCGCCGCGTGAGCTCGGAGGCGTGGCGCGTCGCATCGACAATACGCTGGGCGTGCCGATGTGCGCGCGTGTCGGGAATCAGGCTATCCACAAGAAAAGAAGCGTACCCGTCGATCGCGGACAGGATATTCCCGAAGTTTTGCGAGACGGTTTCGGCCAACGCACCGACGGCATTCAATCGCTCACTCTCGCGTAGCGCTTCCTCCATCCGACGCCGATCGGTGATATCCTCGCCCGAGCTGAGCGTACCGGCAATGCCGCCCTCTTCATCGTGTACCAATGCGTTCCGCCAGGCGATCAGGCGCAACCCGCGCGCATGCGTTACTATACGGTTCTCGAAACGTTCCACGTTCTCGAGTTCGCCGGCCATTAACAAGTCAAAGGCTTCGCGCGCTCTGCCCCGGTCCTCTTCGGGGACGAAGTTGTCAAACCAGTCGGAACCAACGATCTCATTCTCGTCACATCCCAGCACATCGCAGCAGGCTTGGTTGATCAGTACGACAACACCCTCATGGTCAAGCACCACCACCATGGACCCGGAGATATCAAGGTACTTGCTGATGCGATCACGCTCCTGGCGCAGTTCTGCTTCGGTCAGTCGCCGACGCTCGATTTCGGCCTCAAACTGCTTCCCGGCGTTGCACAGTCCGTTCGAGCACTCCTTCAGAATCTGGCCCAACTCGTCACGCAGATGTGCTATGTCGAGCACTTCCTCTTCGTTCAAGGTGGCGTGCAACGCGCGCGCACGCTCATGCAGCGCCTCTACGTCGCGCAACAGACCGCCAGCATCGATTTCGTCTTCGGACATAATGACTCGCCTCTAAGTGCGTCGGGGAGGGACCTCTACCGTTACCCCCTTCGCACCACGCTCATGCTAAAGGAACACTGTCGGTGCAGACAAGGAGATTCAGGGAACAGCGCACCCACACTCAAGATCACTCCGCACATCTAAGCACCATCTGATGAGACAGCCTACCCGGCACCAGAATGATGCCGACAAGGATAAGTCAGTTGGTCGGGGGCTCCCGTTCTGTTGACGTACTCCTGCATGATCATGCCGTG
>CAYFPQ010000097.1:0-10052 GCA_964345005.1 uncultured Victivallales bacterium
TCAAGCCCTACGTTGGAGCGATAATGTCTGCGCCGCTTCTTGCTGTTCCGGGCGGAGTGTTCATGATGCCCGCGGCATCTGAGATGAATCAGGCCTATGTCGACGATCGGCCTGTCAGTTTCGAGGGGATCGCCCAAAGCACTGCTATGGCGGCGATCACATATGGTGTTCAGCAGCATGCACCCCAGCTGTTTGCGCCAAACTGGGGTGACGGGGGTATGCTGCTGAATTCTGCTGAATCGCTGTATGAGGGCGCTGTGTACGGTGGGCTCAGTGCAGCAGTACATGGCGGTGATCTTGAGGATATTCTGGACCAGGCTTGGAAAGGCGGCGTCGCGAATTGGGCTGGCACTCATCTGGGTGGAGGAGGGGAGAGTACCTATGCCAGTGCCATAGGAGGCGAAGGGGATCGCTTCTATGCTAGCGCGATGCGTGGCGGGGTGAGTACAGTGCTCGATGGTGGAGATTACTGGGAAGGCTTCTTGGCCGGGGGTTCTCTCGGCTGGTGGCAGAACGAATGGAGGACTGGCTTCACTGGTACGCGAGGCATCTACGGCGGCCTGCGAGGGGCGTTTGGCGAGTCACTTACGGGATCAGTGCCAAATCCTGAGTGGATGGAGTTTGGGGCTTTGGCAGATATAGCAAGAGCCGGTGAGTCATCCTATGGGCCAGAAGCACCCAAAGGTCTGGAAGTGCTAACACAAATTGAAGGAGAGTCGGGCTTCCATGCAACCATCTACAGGGTTTCGGGGCAGGACAAGTATGCTCTGGTAAACCGGGGATCTCAGAAGAGCTGGCTTGACTGGGTCCCAAACAACATAGCGCAGGGCCTCGGCTTTGGAGGGTCTCAGTACTATCAGGCAGTTGAGGTAGCTCAGTACTTCAAGAGGACGTACGCGAGCAAGGGAACACTTGTGATCGCCGGACATTCCCTTGGTGGAGGGACAGCAGCAGTCAGCGCTCTTGCAACGGGCATTCCTGCCGTTACACTCAATGCCGCCGGGGTGCATTCAGAGACACTCCGGGATCTGGGCTTGGATTTAAGCGGTGCATCCTCTCTGATAACGGCAGTGCATATTCGCGGCGAGTTACTTACGAGTTTTCAGATGCTGTCGCCGATACCGGAAGCATTGGGAGTGTCTGCGCCGGTTCAGGCACCACCAACAACGAAGGTCTGGCCCGCGTCGCGGCTTCATTGGCATCGGATAGAATCAGTCAGTGAAGCAGTGGGGGGCACCCCTTGAAGGAGAGAGTAGCATGAATAGGACCATGGCAGGAATTGTAGCTATGTGTGGCGTAGGTCTTCTGGTGCAAGGCTGTGCTACCTATATCAAAGGCGATCTTTCGGAACGCAACATCACAAGAGGGGAGTTTGACTTTCATGTGTCTGACATAAAGGAGACCGGTTTGCATAGGTATAACGAGAGAAACATGAGTACCGAACGGTTCTTGGAACGCGTTCACCTGACAACACATACCTCTGCCAGCACTGACACCCCAATCCAAGTCCACTTGGACTATCGCATATCCGACAGCTACTGGGGATCTGGGTGTATGCCAGCCTTGACGATGTTGACTCTCGGTCTGATTCCGTTCTATTCGACGGGAGATGCCGACGTTCATGTCGAACTGTTCAGGGGTGGATCGTTGGTGTATCGGACAAAAGTTGACAGCCGGGCGCATACATTCTCTGGGCTGCTTCCGCTGTGGATAGCGGAAAGACGGTCTTCTCCAGATGCGCTTCAGGGCGCAGAGAGTTCCCCAACATCTGACGTCATACAGAAGGAAGTGCGAGCAAGGATATTCTTTCGTATCGCCAGGTTGCTTGAGGATGATCATGTCTACTATCAGGTCTATGGCAAGACTAGGAACACCGGCAGAGGTCAAGATAGGCGTGCGGGGTCACGTCTCAACGACGTGTTGCCCAAGTCCCTGGGGAAGGGGGGACCGAACAAGTGATATTCAACAGGATGTGCAGAAGGCAAACAGAGCAAGCCAAGTCAAGACGTGCCTCTCATGGGCATGGTTTCCTGCGCCCGTTCTGTGTTTCCGACTTCTCCTGCTTCAACGACTTCAATGTGGTTGGCGAAGCAACCTACAACTACAAGCCACGGAAACTACGACCATGAAGTACTTGCTAGCTACCTGTCTATCGTTTGGTCTACTCGTTCCATCCTGCTCGTCCTCTGAATTTGATGTCGATTGGTCGAAAGACATCTCTGTTTGGCTCAGGCAAGATATCGCTCAACATTCCGTTGCGCTGCCCCCTGAGTTGTTGCCAGGTGTTGCCTATAGCGAGCAGCTCTACCGTTTTCCGATAGAGGGAGAGATCCGTCGCGGTGGGTTCGCGGTTTACAAGTCGATTCAGATTGTCGTCGGACGGGATGCCACAATCTCCGCTGACAAGCAACTTAGGAGTTTCAAGAAGCTCTTGCAGGACAGTCGTGGGCTTCTTCTTGGGAAGGAGCCAGGAGAACTTGGATATGAGTATCTTCTTCCTCGTTCGCATGAGACTGTGAGAGGCGAGAAGAGCTTCTTGTCCTCAGAGTACGGTTTCTTCATACCTTCGAACAGTGCTGTCAGCCTAAGAATCGGGCTGGAAGCTCTGCATGACGGTTTGCCTCGTGATCAACTTCAACCGGCTACCATCTTCCGCAAAGCAGAGATGGAACTCCTCGGCCAGATTGTCAAGAGCCTGAAACGAGGATCGTCGGAGTCAGACCACAATAAATAGCAGTTCGAGGACTCGAGTTTCCTGAACGGTGGGCAAGTGAGAGGCGATGCGGGAAAGAGCCGCTGATGAGATGAACGGAATCAAGCAAATGAAATTGGAGGAGAGAGAGAGGCCCGTACGCAGGAATGCTATCAATAGAACGCTTGTGTCCTGTGTTGGTTGTGGCTCTGTTTCCTCATGGGGTTTCGCGCTCCTCGCCCTTTCGCTTCCCGCTCTCGCTGGCCCGGAGGCGACATCGTCGCGGGTTGTTGTGGATCGGTTCAGCGATGTGCCGATTGAAATGGCAACGGGCGAACTGAAGCAGTACGAACAACCCGATTTCGATATCAAGTCACGTGGCTGGCGCCTACAGCTTGGCCGCAACTACCAGAGTCGACGGGCCGAGTCCGGACCGTTTGGCTACGGCTGGAACTGGACGCATGGCGACAAGCTGGTCTTCCAGGAGGACTGGATGATCGACTATGTAACGGCCGGGAGTACGTTCACCATCGAGCCGGATGTGAAGTATGCCGAGAGCTACGCACAGACGTCATCCGGTGGCAGCGGCTGGAAGCAGTCGGGGAAGGCTGTCGGCAATCCGGATGCAGTTGGCGGTTACAAGAATGTGGCGTTTAATGAGGGCAAGATCGGCAGCCTCGGCGATCTCACCGCCGGCGGCTGGCAATTCGATGATCTTCCCTCGGGAGCATACACCATCGTCAAAGTCGAACTGACGTCGATTGGGGCAACCGAGTTCGACTCGGACCATCCCAACTACGGTGTCAGGATGGAGCTGTCAGCGGGTGGTTCGAGCAGCATGACTTGGGGACACCGCGCATACGATTTCGACTGGGTGGACATTACGTCGGACAGGGGGTCCTGGTCATGGCAGGATGTAGGCAACGTGCAGGCGCGTCTTTCCGTGGACTGGTACAAGCAGAATCGAAGCATGGACGTGTTTGTCGATACGTTCCACCTGGGCGTCACCTACACCGAGAACGCGACAGGAGAAGTGAAATATCAGCCTGGCTCGAATTTCACATTCGAGGAGGTGGGCGACGAGTATCACGTGAAGTACTACGATCTACGCAGAGTAGTCTTCGACGCCAACGGCAGGTTGCTGCGGAAGATCGACCCGAACGGGAACACGCTTCACTTCGCCTACGACGGCATGAATCGCATCTACCAGGTTAAGGACGATGTGGGGGGATACCTGACGTTTAACTACGAAGACAGCACGGCCGATGCCAAGGTGACGAACGTAGTGGACCACCTGGGGCGCTCCTGTACCTATGTCTACGAGGACGAGCTGCTCATCGAAGCCACGGACCTGGAAGGCAATACGACGCAGTACGAATATCTGACCAACCAGGTGGACGATGCATTGAACTACAACCTCTCGAAATGGACGGACGCCGAGGGGAATGAAGCGAGGGTCGAGTATTACGATGAGCATACGGTGGATCGGGTGCGGAGTTACTTCGACGAGCTGACGAACGAGGTGCGGTTTGTGTATCTCAATCGGACGACCTATTCGTATATCCCCGGATTGGGCAGCTTCCAGGGCGTGGTCTACAACGCGACGAACGATCTGAGCCAGGTGTTCATCAGGGAAGGCGAACTGACCTTTGACGAGACCGATGGGATTAACTTGGCGGCGAACCATGGGGCTACGTCCACAACCGTCGCACAGAGCAACACTTGGCAGAGCGCCTCGGCTGCACAGGGCGAAACAAACGGTTGGTCGGCAACGCATACGAACATGCTGGCCGGCGAAGACCTCACGGCGAGCGGCTGGGCATTCGATGTTCCGGGTGTGAGCAACGACGTTGTGAACGTATACGTGGCCGTATACGGCACGGCGGACGCTTCTGTGCGGCTCTCCGCCGGAGGAACGGCCTACGCGGATTGGTCGGGTGCAAGTGCGGGTTGGACCTCGCTGGACGTGACATCCGATAGGACCACATGGCAGTGGGACGATGTAAACGGGCTTGAAGTGACGCTGTCACGCCCACCAGGGGCCACCAATGCCGCGGACGTGGCCATAGATGCGTTCAAGGTGACCGTGGCGTATCGCCATTTCGATCCGGGCGAGGCGCCCGAGGACCGCTTCTACTTCTATGATCTCAACCACAACGTCGTGGGGTCGGTGCGTGGAGGCAGCACCAACGAGTTCCGCTATGACGATCGGAACAACGTGACATCGAGGACCGATGGCGCGGGCGGCACGTGGGCATACGCATATGATCCCGTGTGCAACCGGCGGACCAGAGCCGTGGACCCGAGAGGGAACGTGAGCACCATGGAGTACGATGCCAAGGGGAACCTGGTGAAGACGACCGATGCACTCGGCAACGCGACGCTTCTTGGTTACGACGCCTATGGAAACCTACTGCGATCGACGGACCCGCTCGGCAACACGGAAGGCTATGCCTACGATGCGAACGGAGTGAATGCCATAGCACATACGAACAAGCGCGGCTACGTGACCCAGTACGCTTACGACGCCATGGGCAACAGGATTAGGGAAACCGATCCCGCGGGCTATTCGAGGAAAGCGGTCTATAACAACTACAACCAGAAACGCTGGGAACGGGACAGAGCGGAAACGTACACGCGATATGAGTATGACGGCAATGGCCGTCTCCTGAAGACGATTCGGGCCGCCGATACGCCCGAAGAAGCCACTACCGAAGTCGTATATGATGCCAAGGGACGTGTGATCGAGGAGATTGCGCCTGACGGCACGAGCTTGACCCATGATTACGATGGCTATGGCAACCGGTTCTGGCAAACGGATGCGCTGGGGAATGACACGCTTTGGTTCTTCGACGACTATGACCGCGTGGTGCTTGAGTACGATGCGTTGGCGAACTACACGGAAAGCTTCCATGACGGTCGCGGCAACGTGGTGTCGAATGTCAATGCACGCGGCTTCGCCTCCCACGTGACGTATGATGGCAATGACCGCCCTCTGATCATGACCGATGCGTTAGGCAATACAGTCAATAACGTCTATGACGAGGCGGGCAACCGGATCAGACAGGTGTTCACCTATGCGGGGTATCCGGGCTGTTCAGAGACCGATGTTCCCCACCCATTGACTGTGGCCTATACCTATGACGCCAGGAACAGTCAGATCACGAAGACTGAGGGCTATGGGCGTGAAGATGCACGCGTGCATCGCAGCGAGTACGATGCCCTCGGGCGCAAGGTGAAGGTGACGGACCCACTGGGGTACTACACCACAACCGGATACGACGCGAACGGCAACGTGACGAACGTGGCCATGTATGGCAGCACTGGTGAGCAGCTGGGTCAGACGGCCGTGGTATTCAGCAGCCGGGACCTTCCCTTGCACACGATTCGATACCTGGAAGATGGCGCAACTTACACGAATAGCGTCGAGTACGATGCACGGCGACTGAAGACCAAGAGCACCGACGCCTTGGGGAACGAGACGACCTATGGCTATGATCGGCATGGGCGCATGACCAGCGTAACCAATGCGCTCGGATACGTCACGACGATGGAATACGACGTTCGTGGGCGTAAGGTTCGGGATACCGCTCCCAACGGGTTGGTTACGACGTACGCCTACGATGCCATAGGGCAGATGACCAACCAGGTCGCTGGTTTCGGATTGGATGACGCACGGAGCATGTCATTCCAGTACGACGCCTTGGGCCGTGTGACGACTCAGACCGACCCACTGGGGCTCCCATCATCGACAGCGTATGACGAGGCCGGGAATGTGGTGAGCCGGACCGACAAGCGTGGGTACAGCACATCCATGGACTATGACGCTCTCGACCGGCTTACCAACACGGTCGACGCCCTCGGCCATGCTGTATCCCTGAAGTTGGATGGGCGAGGCAAGATCTCCAGGCGCACCGATCAGCGGGGCAAGGTGTCGAGTTTTGTCCATGACGTCTATGGACAGCTCACCCACGCAACAGATCCCGAAGGCAACACGAGCACGACAACCTACGACGCGAAAGGCAACAAACTGACGCAGACCGATCCTGCCGGACTGGTGATCGGGTTCGAATACGACGGCGGCGGCCAGGTTACCAACAGAATCGTCGGCGTTGGCCTGGACAACGCCATATCAACGGCTATCGAGTATGACTGGCTAGGGCAGGTGGTCAAGCAGACCGACCCGCTGGGGTATTCGACCGTAAAGGAATACGACGGTGCGGGGCGTGTTGTTACCGTGACCGACCGGCGCGGGTATGAGACCGACATGCGGTACGATGCGTTGGGACGTGTCACCAATACCACGGACGCTCTTGGCTACAGCAGCACGGCCGAGTACGACGCGATGGGGAATGTGACTCGCAGTGTGAATCGGCGCGGCTATGCGACAACATCGGCATATGACTTGTTCGGGAAGCGGCTCAGCACCACAGATGCCCTCACCAATACAACGACCTTCGTGTACGACCTGCTGGGGAGGGCGACGAATACAACCGATGCGCTTGGCTTCTCAGAGTCCTCAGCGTACGACGCCAACGGCAATATTGTCAGCAAGACCGACAAGCGGGGACATGCCGGCACATTGGTCTACGATGCGCTGAATCGCCTGACCAACGCGGTGGACGCTTTGGGCTATTCCGCTGCGAAAACCTACGATCCAGCCGGAAATGTGCTGACCGAGACCGACAAGCGAGGATTCGTGACCAGCTATGCTTATGACGACCACGGTCGGGTGGCCTCCATTACCGACAAGGCAACGAATACCGTGACTTTCACGTATGATGCCAGAGGCAAGAAGCTGACGGAGACGTACGAGAATGGGTTGGTTGTGGCATACGGGTACGACCCCTTCGGGCGTCTTGTCAAGAGGGTCACGGGCGCGGGCCGGCACGATGCTCGTGTGTGGACTTACGCGCACGACGCCGCGGGGCAGGTCACTGGCGAGACCGATCCATTGGGGTATGTGCGTAGCTACGAATATGACGCGAACGGGAAGCGGGTGAAGGTGACCGATCCACGTGCCTATTCGACGACCACGGCTTACGACCCATTGGGGCGCGTGACCAATGTCACGGATGCGGTCGGGAACTCGGTGTTGACGCAGTACGATCCGGAAGGCGCCATCACGCAGGTAACGGACCGACGCGGGAACTCCGTTACGAACAGCCATGACGCGTTGGGGCGGCTTCTGTCTATGGTCGATCCGGAAAGCAACACGACGACCTACGAGTATGATGCGGTCGGCAACAAGATGCGGGAGACCGACCCTAAGGGCACGAAGACCCGCTTCTACCACAATGGCCTTGGCCTGGTCGGCACGAACGTCATCGGCGAGGGACTGGCGGCTGCACGTACGTTGGAGACCGAGTATGACGCGATGGGGCGTGTCGTGAAGCAGATCGACCCCCTTGGTGCGTACACGGTGATGAAGTATGACGCGAACGGAAACGTGACCAATTCACTGTCCTACGACAGCGGCGACACGCTGCTGCGGCAGACCAGGTTCGAGTATGACTCCCGGGGGCAGCTCACGAAGAGGACAGATCCCGAAGGTAACGAGTTTAGCTTCGAGTATGATGAGCTAGGCCGCAAGACAGCGGATATCGATGCTCTGGGGAACCGGGTTGAGTACACATATGATGTGTACGGTCAGGTCACGAACCAGAAGGACCAGCTTGGACATGTGACAAGGACCGAATACGACAGGCTCGGCCGCAAGATCAAGGTCAGCGACGCATTGGGATACGAGACCCGCTTCGAGTACGACCCGAGCGGAAACCTGACCGCCGTCATCAACGATGACGGCAACGCGGTCTACACACGCTATGACGCGCTGAACCGAGCGATAGCAGTCAACAGATCCATGCCGGACGTCTTGCCAGCAACCATGAGGCGAGCCGACGTAAACGGCGATGGTCATGTCGATACGAATGATCTGCAGGCTTTGAATCAACTGATGAATCCATAGGAGGGTTCCCCAATATCTTTCCAGTCGGAATGACAGGGCAAGAAGGACAAACCAGCGACGAAAAGAGAGCAACAAGCAAGGAGGAGTGGTGAGATGACAAGTCGGACGATAGCATCGGTGGGTATGTTTGCTGTGGCAGTAGTGCTGGCGGGGCAGTGCCCGGCATGGACGGACCCGTACCACGCGGATTCCGTCCTCAAATACGATTTCGACGCAGGAACGAATGCGCAGGGCTTGGTTGAGGATGAGTCGAGTGTGGGGACAAACGACGGGACCCCCTACAACGTCGTTTTCAGTGATGACGCAACGAACGGCTGGGCGGAGTTCAACGGAACCAATTCATATGTTACGTTTCCTGATAGTGCTACCGTGTCGCCTCAGGATGAAGACTTCACCATCATGCTCTGGTTCAATCGGAGCAATGCTGACGGATATCTGTATCACGATTACAGATCTGAAGATACGACGGATAACCACGTGTGGGTGAAGATGACCGGTACAGGGCAAGTCAAGGGGCACTACGGGGATGACCCGAACAACGTCTTGGAGGTGACGACACCATCCGCTGTCAATGCCGATGAGTGGCATCATGTGGCGTGGGTGTTGGAAAGGGTGACAAACGGGGCTGTGGCTTCACTGTATCTTGATGGCACACTTGTGAATTCGGCCACGAATACGGCCTTCTCGACCATCATAACTTCCGCAACGCCGCCACCGCGCATTGGAGCGCGAGCTGCCGACTCACAGGGTTGGTTTGAGGGCAGTATGGATGAGATCTACATCTACAAGGGCCGAGCACTGTCCGGCAGCGACGTCAATGAGTACTACCTCGCAACAAGAGATGAGTTGTTCTACAACGAACCGGGTACAGTCTTCGCATTCTGATCGTGTTGCCGGCACTGTTGGCATCAGGCTCACGCCAGTAGCAGTCCCTTACGATGACGCCGGGGTACTGATCCACTGCGGCATTTCCCGCGGCGGTGCGCCGCAGAGCACATCCCCGGCGTTCGAGCACCTCGATCAGAGATGCTTTTGGGCCGCACGGATCTGTTCCCGTGTCCATTTCTTACGAACTTTAGAGATGGGGGTCGGTCATAGAGATGGGGGTCGGTCATGGAAATAAGAAATAAGGATTGACCGGAGCGCGCTGGTGGTAGTGTGGAAGCAGAGGAATTCTGCGTCCGCCGTCGCAGCAGCATCAACCGGAGTATCGCGGCACGGATGCTGCACAAATTCGCGGGTCTTACCCAGCGCGAAATCGCCGCTGTTCTGTGTTTCGGCAGTGGCTCCACGGTGGGGAAACAGCAGCGCAGGTTGACGGAGGAACTGGTACTATAGCGGACGCAAAGCGGCCGCCATGCTGGTGATCGTGCGCAACCGCATCCTGCGCCC
>CAYFPQ010000098.1:0-9631 GCA_964345005.1 uncultured Victivallales bacterium
CATTTCACGGGTACACTACATATGGGGGGTACTTGAGTCAATCAGCCACCCACGTAACACTTAGAGGCCCGCCCTCGTTCCGACTCTAATGCTGACTCGCACGACGATACTTGACGCCTGAGCTGACGGCGGTTTCTCAGCATTTCTTCAAGACGCCGCAACTGTCGCCCTACCGCACCGCCGGTCCCCAGAGACGACGCTCTCATCAACGACTCAACCTCGATATCCGGTTCCAGCAAGGGCTCCTCAACGAAACGCACATACTCGCGCCGTGACTCACCCAACTGATCCAGAAAGCGCACACGATCTTCATCATTCCTGAACAGGTGAAGGTCGCGGTTCTGCTCTCGCCCGCTCTCCCAGGCCGAACCAACCATGCGCACGGTAACGTGGTAGATTGCCCTCGGATACTCCACTCGATCTTCACGTGGCATGCGACCGCTCTGTCAATACTCAGCATCCGCGTAAAGTGTTAAATCCAGGCTCGTCCCCGATGCCTACCGATGCCTGTTATCGCCTTACTTGGCAACGACCTACGGCATCAATTTGGTCGGCAACACCCTTGTCACTCGCAGCAAGACAAGCGCGTACTCTATATCGAGTACACAACGATAACCCTCAGAATATGCACTCCTATCACCAGCCACACGAGTACTGGAAGAAACAGGAGTCTCGTGCATAGGTCGATTCTTCCTATAAGCAGCAACCCCCAGGATGCCGCTGACACAACTCCCAGAACAGCTATGGTCAGCATAGCGGACAGACTGAAGTACTGGGAGCTAGTGACAAGCCCAATCGGTCCTCCCAAGATGTAGACGAACTCTAGCAAGTAGAACAAGATGCTGCCTACGGAAGGCAGTGCAAGCGTCACGTATACCAAACCCACCAACGCGAAAACCATCAACTCTGTCAGGCTGATAATCAGCCTTCGCCTCACGGTTGTTCTTATTGTTCCGTCCATATCTCTCTCACAGAATAGTAGTCCCTAATTCTTCCAAGCTTCTTTGCTAGGTTGAATGTTTTAACATCATGCTCCTGGTGCTGTGTGAATCCGCCGCCATTAGGGCTGTATAGATCCGCAGTCCCAGCAGACGGGATATTCCTCATGATCACCCCATCCTTGTCGTAGATACACTGATTCCCTCGTCCTGTAGCCTTAGTCCTCATCTCGAAAACGCCGTTGGGATGAAAGTGCCTTGTCACGGGATTCATCTTAGCAGGATTCGCCCACTTGGTCGGATCGGGGTTCTCTGGTCGATTCTTCTCGTCAATACAAATACGACGAGGGCACTTGGGCAATGCTTTCCAGAACCCTTTGTTAGCCTGTTCCAGTCTCAACCATTCATCAAACACCTGCTCCTGTGTGTATCCACCAAGAAGGCTCTCGGGAAGAAACCTCCTTATTCTTAGCGATCTCTTTGCATCCTCCTTGGTGAAGAGACCCAGCACATCTATACCACCCAATGTGCCATTCCGAACGAACGCATAGAGATTCCTGCCACCCCATTCTCCGATCGGATCGCGGCTTGGCCACCGCCCCAACTCGGGGTCATAGAACCGGTAGCCATAGTAGACGAGGCCGCGCCCGCCAGAGGACGGGTAAATCTCATCATCATGATACTTTGTCGAGAACCGGAAGGGATTTCCGCCTGAGGCGGACAAGGTCGTGGACTCTTCGGCTTTGATTATTCTACCGAAGGGGTCGTATTCATACTCGGCAACCGTGGCACCGGACTCATTTATCAGCTTTGTGACGTTGCCGTTGTGGTCATAGCAGTAGTAGACGGTGTTGCTGCCGCCGAAGGTGGCGGTGAGCAGGCCCCCGATGCCGCCAGCGCCCTGGAAGCTACCGCTGAGATCCTGGCCCCATGTGTAGTGGTTTGTGGAGATCACCACGTCATTCGACATGGTTGTGCTTCGCACAAGGTTCCAGCCGTCATAGAAGTACAGGTTGGTAGCACTGACCGACCAAGTCGAGCCGCTGTATTCGGATGTGACCTTCTTCACCCGGCGGCCCATGTAGTCATAGGCGTTCTCGATCTTGTGGGCGCCGTTGGTGGGGCTAAGGGGTTCAACGTTGGCGAGACGGTTCTCGATATTCCAGGTGTAGGCACGGGCGCCGTCGTTCGTCAGGTTGCCGTTCAGGTCGTAGGAGAGGGCGATCTGAGATTGCTGATTTGAGATCGCAGAGTATTGGTTGAGGTAGTTCGGATCGTAGGTGTTGGTGGCTGATGAGCCCCCGTCATTCGACGGGGTGACCCTACGGGTCAGGTTCCCCATGGGGTCATAGGTGTAGGAGAACTCGCGCGAAGGCGCAGAGACGCCAAGAGCGAGGGCGTTGGTTAGCTGGTCGGTAGCATCGTAGCCATAGGCCCAGTCTGTGCTGTCGGTGTCACGAGCTAAGAGATTGCCCAGCGGGTTACGCTCGTAGGCTTCGCTTTGGGTGCTGTTGGCTGTGGCGTCGCTCACGGTCTTTGCCTGCTTATGCGTCCCCTCAGAAGGGGGGCCAAGATACTCTCGCTTGGCCGAGAGCCCTGCACAGTCAAGAACAGAATCTCAATATCCACCGATATGTGCCCCTGTTCGGTATTGTCAATATCTAGGCCGACAAACGCTCCGTTGGATGATACAGCCACACGCCGATCATCATGGCAGCGCGATGCAAGGAATTTCGCCAAATCACCTCCTGCTCGAAAGTCTACATGCGCTTCCAAGTACCTCACCTCCCAGCTCTCGCCATTCCTCCAAACAGCAACGCCAGGCTGACAAGAACCGTACGATGCAGGCGTTGCATCCGAAATCATCTCATCCAAAGGCCAAGGCATTGATTTCAGCCAGATTTCTATCCCGCTTCTCTCGGAATTCTTTATATGATTCCAACGAATGAGGCGACGGTGCTCGTTCTCATGCCAATACACCTCAAGAGTCCAGTCTTCGCCTCCAGCATGGAGCAGGCAGCGTGATCCAGGATCGACCACTTCAACCAAGTCTGCTGTTTTCCTGCGGGACTGACACACCAGAGCATCTTGAAGCTCCAAGCCAGACGGCAGCGCCGAAACCAATAGCGAACCTGTTGAGCAGCCGCCAACGTACATCGACATCAGAATCACAGCAGAAATACGCAAGGCAAAACATCTCATCCTATCATTCCGTCGTTCGAGTAATACTGACCGTTCTCGATTGATTCTTTGCACCCTCAGGATCGACAAGTACAGTTGTTTGCCGAGTCTGAACAACCGACCCTTTGAGATATGGATTGAGCAGACCAGCGGGAGGGGCGTCTCCTGACAGAGTCAAGTAGCGAATCTCGATGTTCACTGTCCAGTGATTCTCGTAGGGATAGTCGACGTCTAGGACAGCCAGAATGCCGTCAGATGACAATGCAACTCTGGACGGCTCTCCATACCATTCCCATTGCAGAAAGTTTAAGAGATCTTCTGCTGTTGGATACTCAACACGCCCGTGACGCATTGTGACGTCAACCCTGCGCCCTTCTTGATGCAATGTTAGAGATTGATGTCCATCAAACGCAATACTCACGACCCCTGCGATTTCGTGTCGCCACGGTTTGGGACGAGGCGCGAGAGATAACGCCAAGGCATTCGTGCCGCTGCTTCTCTTGTGTGACCACTCAATATATCGACGCAAGCTTGTCTCCTCCCATCGTACAGCAAGGTCCCAGCCTTCTCCACTGGCAGTTATGCAGCTTGACTGAGTCTTCGCGCTCACACGAGAGAACTCCTTTTGGTCGTGGCTCGTGGCTCGCAGAATGTTGCAACCTCCGAACAGAAGAATCGACATAGCCATCCCGAAAAAAGTCAACAGTCTTGACAGATCCACTATCCCTCCTATTTCCCGAACTCAAGTCTGAAGATAATCGGTATGCAGCACTTCTCACCATCGTTGTTCTCATAGTACTCAGTAGCGCCATGCGCCACTGTAAATATGGGAATCCCCACCAATGCCTGTAGTCTCCCGATAAGGGCGACATCTTTGGTGCACACAGCCTTGCTCCAGCACAGCATTAGCTTGGAGTCGCAGGTCTTTACTGCCTTTGCCTTCGCCAAAGCCGTTGGGTACTCCGAGAACTCCACTCCGGCCAAACACTTGTCGTGGGCGAGGCAACAGCTGTCGACAGCATCAGCAGGTTCTGGTCCATACGGCGGTCCCATTTTGTCAGGTGGGACGCCCTCCTGACCATTCTTTCTAAGCTTCCCATTCACGCGATTTGCACCGCAATAGTACTTGTAGTAATCAGCAGATGAGGGGACTTGCCCTAGGAGATCAAACAGATTGACGGGCGTATTGCCGACAGACGTGTAGAGGTTAAGACCGCCAGTCTCCTCAATTGGGTCCTTTCTGAAAAACCGCCCTAACACGGCATCGTAATATCGCATCGTGTTATAGTGCAGTCTACTCTCTCCGTCGTAGTACTGACTAGAGAAGCGTAGGTTGTTGGTGATGGCTGAGGCGGGATCGACAACAGCTTCGCCGAATGCTCCTGATGCCATTGACCAGACGACAGCCCCACTGTTGTTGACCATCTTCTGAGGTGCGCCGAGGTGGTCGTTCAGGTAGTAGTAATAGCTACCACTCTCCTGCATGTAGACAGGACTGTTCATCCAGAGGCTACCGGGAGTGTAGCCGTAAGAACGAATCTGGTTTCCGGCCCCGTCAAACTCCGCCACTAACCCTTCGTCGGCGTAGAGATAGTAGTTCGTGATAGCGGCACCACCATTGTAAACTTCCTTCCTCAACCGCCGGCCGAATGGGTCATAGTAGTAGGTCGCAACTGTGTTGCTGCCTGCATCCAAAACCGCAGCCAGTCGATTCTCGATATTCCATTGGATGTAGTTGGTGACACCGCCGACAATGCGGGTGGTCATATTTCCGTTGAGATCGTAGGTCAACAGGATCTCAGATTGCTGATTTGAAATCGCAGCATATTGGTTGAGATTGTTGGGAGAGTACTCGACCACGAAAGTTACGGAAGATACGGAGAGGCGGTTGCCCATCGCATCATAAGCGAAGGCCTCATCGGGTAGCGAAGGATAGTCGGACGAGGTGAGTTGATCGATATCGTCATAGCCGTACAGATAGTCGCCATGCTCGGTCTGCTGACCGGTGATGTTCTGTACTGCATTCCGCTGGTATACGCGTGTCAAGGAAGGATTGTCGGCAGCGTCGCTCACGTTGTTGGAGACCATAGCCGATAGCGCATCGTACGCAAAGTGCTTTGTCGTGCCACCTGGAAGACTGACTCCAGCAGGCCTTCCAAGCACATCAGCGGCAAATGTGACGACTCCCTCACCAGGGATATCAATGCTGCTCAGAGAGTCATCGGTGCCATAGCTGTAGGTGTTTGTCATGCCGTCCAGAACGAACGATGTCTTTCGGCCGTAGTAATCCTGCTGGTAGGTGTAAGTTTTTGAGAATGCCCCGTAGTCAACGGTCACGGTACGGGTGCGATTCGCATCATCGTAACTGAACGTACCGGATGTTGCGCCATCATCATAAGCGGTGATTCTACTGTAGGGGTCGTAGCTGAAACTAACGGTCTTGACGGGAACACTGGCATTGGTGGCCGCATAGAGAAGATTCGTGACAATGCGCCCCAGAGGGTCATACCTATGGACAGTCATTTGCCCCTTCGCATCGACCTGTTCTGTCAGATTGCCTGCAGAATCGTAGGCGTAGGTGTGTGAAGTCCCGTCGGCATAAATCTTGTTGGTCAGATTCCCGGAGCAGTTATAAGCGAAATCTGTCTGATGGCCGTTGGCATCGGTGAGTTTAACAAGATTGCCCTGCTGGTCATATGCGAAGCGATTCGTGTAGCCCAAAGCGTTGACAACAGCCACAGGACGACGAAGACGGTCATACTCATAGACACTTGCACGGCTCATGGCATCCGTGCTGGATGTCATGTTTCCGGCAGCGTCATGGATGAAGCTGTTCGTGCGGCTTTCAGCACCGAGAATGACCACCGATTTTGTTACTCTGCCGCGTGGATCGTATTCGTATTCTCTATTTAGCATCGGGAGAATCTCCTTCGCGACCGATCCGGTCTCGGGATCGTACTGCGTCTCAACGACATTGCCATTGGGGTCTGTCGTCGAGATACGGCGGCCCTCTGAATCGTATGCATGGACTGTTGTACGGTCGCCAATCGTTTGGCTGAGCAATCGACCATCAGAATCATACGAGAAGATGCCAGCCCTGCCTTCGGGATCAACGAGTGTAGTCAGATTGCCATCATGGTCATAGGTGCGAGTGGTGACTTCTCCGAGCCAGTTGGAGCTGAGGACAAGGCGGTTTTGGCTGTCGTACTCGTAGTGGGTGGTCCGGCCAGCAATATCTGTTGCGGTGAGCCGGTTACCAACGGAATCATAGGTGTTACTGGCGATTACCCGGCCGAGCGGATCTATGCTGCTCAGCAGGTTCCCGACACAGTCATAGGTATTGGTCCAGCGATATCCCCGTTCATCGGTGCGCACCAGGATATTGCCGAGGGCGTCATAGGTCGCAGAGGCAACGCTCAGCTCCGTGGTGGAACCTGCTTGAACGGCGACGGTGCGGGTTGTGACAACGTTGCCGTAATCGTCACAGTCATAGAGGACACCACGTTCAATGCCGCTACCCGCGGGTTGCCAAGTTGCAATCTGGTTGCCATAGCTGTCGTATTCCCAGCGGTTGGTCCGTGCAAGGGGGGTGTCCGCAGCTTCGACCTGATTCGTGAGATTGCCAAAGACATCATATTGGTAGCGAGTGATGACGTTCAACTCGTTCACTTCCTCAAGCAGGTTGCCATCACCATCATATTGGCGGGTCACGGTTGTGCCGTCGGGGTAGGTCATCCTTGTGACGTTGCCGTAGCTATCGTACTCGTAATCGGGATCGTAGAGGGAGGCGTCCTCTTCTTCATCGGCGTCATAGGTTGTCTCGCCGTCTACTGAGGTCTGGGTGAGGGCTCCTTCGCTATCGAACCACTTCTCTTTGACCTGGCCTGAGGCGGTTCGCACGAAACCGTAGTACTGCTTTCGGACGCTGTCGTAGTCGTATGCGAAGGTCTTGCCGACGCTGTTGGTGTCGGTGACGCTGCTGATGTATTGACCGGCGCTGTAGTTGATGATGATTTCGTGACCGTCGGGTTTGCGAACATGGTTGATGCGACTGTCGGCGTTGTAGCCGTAGGCGGTGGAATTGCCGAGGACATCGGCGGCGTTGGTGAGCTGGCCATTACCATTGTAAGAGTAGCGAACCACAGAGAGAGCAGAGACCACAGAGGAGGGATAATAGGAAGATGTGATGTTGGTGTAGGTCACTGTCAGGACCTGGTTACTGAAGTGGTCGAGCACACCGGTGAGGAGGTCGTTCGAGTAGACCATGCTGACACCGACGTTGTGGCGGTCCCCGTACCGGAGCATCCGGCCGTTGGTGTCGTATTCGCGCCAGTTACCGGAGAGGCCTTCCCAGCGGTAGCCACCGGCGACGACGAGAATGCGGTGATCGTCACCGTGGCGGAATATGGTGGCGTCGGGATCGGCGCGCGTGTACTCCACTCCGTTCTTCAGGACTGTCTCCAGCGTAGCATCGAGACTGTATTCGAACTGCAAGGGGTTCCAGTTGCGGTTGAAGCCCCACTCACTGAACCGACAGGAACGGGTCCAGCCGACATTACCACCGAGAACTTTGACGGAGAGGTCGGTGAGGTCGTCTTCGTACTGGCCGGTGGTGAGGTTGACGTAACTCTCGGTCTGTTCGCGACGCGACGAACATAGACAGGGGTTGTCTTCTTCGCAGAAATCGGGCGGCGGTGCACAGACGGTACCGTCCATCGTTGTGGTCTGCCCGCTGGCGCCACTCCCACCCGTCCCAGAGGGGCCGCCGGTCCTGGGGCCGGGGGTGTAGTAATCAACAGGCGGTGGTGGGGAGGAGTGTCCATCGCCGCTGCCGCAGATGCCGACAACGCGGGTGCGGCAGTGGCTGGAGTAGTTGGTGAGCACGTTGCCGTTGGCACATTCGTAGGTGCTGCTGAAGCTCTGGCAGGCCTGATAGGTCCAGCAACCACCGGGTTCTTCATCGTCGGGCGAGGTGATGCAGGTGATGCGATAGGGCACTCGGAGGCTTTCGCCGGCATCGAGAGATCCGGATGGATCGATCATAAGCTCGTGGCGATAGAACTCGTCCTGTGGTGGGGCCAGAGCGGTCAGGTTGTCAGCGCGGATGAGCCCATGGTTCTGGATGGTGAACTCGCCGTTGAAGCTGTCGCCGGCCTGCATGAGAGGGATGGAGACGGATGGTGGCGACACAACCATGACGGGCATGGGGATCTGGGTCTCGAAGGTGGCCTCGAGGATGATCTCGTACTGGTCTTCTATGTTGACGGGAGTGACGGACCATTCAACAGTGACGGGGTTGTAATCGAGAAAGACGGTTTCGCTGAGCGTGATACCGGGTCGGATCCAGAGCGAACCGATCCGGGACTGGTAGCCGGGAGCGCTGATGCGGTACTTGTAGCGGCTGACGGGAAGATCGCTGAACCAGGCTTCGCCGTTGCTGTCGCTGACCAGGTTTGTAACGAATGCGATTCCTTCCTGCTTCTCCATGCGGATGGATGCGCCACCGAGGCCGTTAGTCCAGCCCTGGTAGACAAAGACGTCCTCAACTTTGAAAATGACGCCGCCGAGACCGGAGGCATCAACGGTTACGGGTACCTCGACGAAGCGCAGCTCGTGGTTGTCAGCCGTGACGTTGAGTCGGAACAAATGCGTGCCGAGCGTGACGCCGTTGGTGGGGGCAAAGGTGAGTTCGATCAGGCGCTGCTCGCCCGGCTCAAGATCGCCAAGGGATGCGGGGCTATTGAGTGTGACCCACTGGGGCGCGGGTGATGCGTCTGTCTGCACAAGCTCAAGCTGCACATTCTCGAGGGCGGAGAGGCCGACGTTCCCGAGGGCGAGTGTCTCGGAAACGAGATTGCTGACGGCGACACCTGTCTCGAGAGGAGACGGCGAGAGAGCAATGGAGGGGGACGCTTGATAGAAGCTGTGGCTGACGGCAACGAGATCCCAATATCCACCGGACGCGTTGTCGCTGGCAGCACGCACATAGAGTGTGCCCGGATTGGTGGCGGTGGTATCGCCCCAGATGGTGAAGGAGAGGTTCGCGGATTGCTCGGGGCCGAGTTCGGCGAGCGGAGCATTGGTCTCGATATGCACGCCCTCGGGCAGCACGCCATTGGTCTGGTCCGCGGCGACATAGGCCAGGTGCAGATTCGTGAGCGTGAGGCCGCCACTGGTGGATACGGTGACGGGGATGGTCTGCTCGTAGTTGAACGGGAATGTGACGACAGCACGCTGAGGGGTGACAACAACCTGGCTGACAGTGAAAGTGACCTGGTTGGGCTTGTCTGTGACTTCGGGATGGGTGGCCCAGGCCTGGTAAACACCTGATTCTCCTTCGCCGGGAGTGAAGGAGTATGACCACTGGCCGTTGGCATCGCTATAGAGGTCATAGGTGCGTTCAAAGCCATTGAGAGAGATGGTGAGCGTGAGCGGGACGTCGGCAAGGAGATAACCTGTGGCGCGCTCGACGACATGCCCGCTGATCAGGATGTCAGTGTCGCCAAGCGAGG
>CAYFPQ010000099.1:0-9570 GCA_964345005.1 uncultured Victivallales bacterium
ACTCGTAGAGTCCGAACCGCCCCGAGCAGGCAACACGGTGTGTGGTGCCGTGAACGGTGGGAGAAGGGTCCCGATGTTCTGCCCGGTACCCGGCAGGGTCAGAACTCGGGAAGAGGGGGCTTCCTCTTTCGGTTATTCTCTTCTCGTTCGTCAAGGATCGCCTTGCGAAGATCCTTAGTCTTCTTCCAGCATGAACAGTGTCTTCCCTCGGATAAAGCAAGGTGAGTTTGTAATACCCGACAGACTGACCGTACACATCTCGTTGGTTCCGACAAAGGGAAGCCCGGCGCTGGACCACGCCTCATCGAGAAGGTTAGTAGAGACCTCAAGCTGATACACGCCCCCCGTCTCCACAGCTAGAGAAACCGAGATGTTCGTTTCGCTTGGATGGCCGGCAACGCCAGTGAGAGACACAGGAAGAAGCCCCGCTGTCTGCACTGTCGCCTTGGCAAGGTGAAAAAAGCGGCCCGCCCCGACAGCAATGGTCGCGTCTTCCGAGGAAGCAAATCCTGTGACCTGAACCGGAAGTAGCTGCTTCTGCCAAGTGGCGGCAAAATCATCTGACCACACAATGAAATACTCTGTTTCGCCACTGTACAGGTATTGCGATCCGGCAGCCGCAATACGTTGACCGTCGTAGTGTATCGTGTCGTGTCCGGGAGAATTCTCCGGGCCAGGTGGAAGAGGAAGGAAGTCATCGTGAAGCGGCACAAAAACGCCCATCAGATCTCCCCCGAAAAATTCCCCGTGCACAGAGAGAACAAGATCCTTGTACGCCGAGTACGCGGAAACAGAAAGGCTGACAGTAAACGCCTCAAGAGGGATCCATAGCGGAGACAGTCGGGTCCAAGCCTCGCCGTCTAAGGATTCGTAGACACATGTATGGAGAAGCTCCGGCGAGCCAATACCGTAGAATTTCCCTGACTGCCTCGATAGATCAGTAAGTCCAGAAAGGTTGGATGCTGGTTCCTGCCAGAGATCAAACGGCCAACTTGCCGAATACAAGTATCTTTGGAGACTACCACCCCAGCCCGATGGCTGAACGAGAATCGTGCAGAGCGATTGGGTGGCGGATGCCACGATTTCAGAACTTCGAAAGGTGTTCGGACCGATATAGCGAACTTCTCCTTGGGCCGACCATGTTGTCAGATTCGAAGACGCAACAGCCCAGACGGCGTTGCTAATTTCGGAAACACCGAGATATGCACCATTCGAACTCATGCACCATGAGTCGATCTCCATGTTGGCGGGCTGAACGGTCCAATTTGTACCGTCACTTGATCGAGCGATAGATGAACCAGTGATCGAGACAAACTCGTCGGGGAGGCGTGTGACGGTCGAGAACGATGCGCTGTTGGAAAAAACTTCGGTCCAGCCAGTTGCCAGTGCGGATGCAAGTCCAAACAGGAGGATTCCCACCACAACGACAAGGGTCTTAATCGGCTGATTCTGCACTCTCTCCTCACTCAATGACGCCAAAGAATTGGGCTTCTATCAGAAGATGGCCTGCCCGATGAAATAGGGAATGATGGAGTTTCTATTCTTTCTTTTGGAGGCGGCGACGGGCCGCAATGGCCATCGTGAGACCGCCCAAGCCAAACAGGATGTAGGTGGAGGGTTCGGGGACGATGTTGTAGCCGAAAGACGGGCCTAGAAACGGAGCTGTGTTGTTCCAGTCGCTGGTAAACAGCAGCGAGCTCGATGGTGCACTGACACTGTTCGCACCAAGGCTTTCAAAGTGTGGGTGTACGGTTGGATCCCAACCCGGCCATCGCAGAGGGGCATCATACATATCAGGATACCATGTGCCAATCACATAGGTATTGCCCGACTGCAGCGTCGCAGGTGACGAGACACCCACATACCAGAACCCATCCACCATAGTCCCGGCGGTACCTTCAGGAACAGTTGCGCTGACAACAGGCGTGCCGTCGGCGGCCCAGATGGCAACGTCATGACTGTGCGTCAACCCACCCAGCAAGAAGTCATGAACTCCAAGAGCGGTCACGAGCAAGTCCTGAGCACCAACGACGAAGTCGTATGCGCAGGTTGTTGGTTCCAGGAAAATGGGTGACTCGGGGTAGTCGAAGTCAGGATTGTACTGAGACCACTCGATGACGATCGCGTGAGAGGGGCACACGAGGGACAGCAGAACGAGCAGAATGAATAGAGATACCTTCATTGTGGATTCAGTCCCCCCCTGAGCATCCCCGTTCATCATGTACCCAAGACTCGAACAATCCCAAAGCCCATCCAGGCAAACATTGCTGCAGAGCCAACAATCAAAGCAACGCGCATTGTCCAGACAAGACGAGTGGCACCGGTCTCCTGCTTCATCCATTCGGGTGTAACAAAAACCCATCGCCAGATCAGCCTCGAGTTGGCAGCGGACGAGGAAAAGCCCTCCCTGAAAGGCAAGTCCACGACCTCTTTCGGCACACGGAAAAGCCCCCCAGGCCGTCCGCTGGCGATCCATTCGTCATGATGGTGGGAATACAGACGGTGAATAAGCCCATCGAACGCGAGCAAGCCTGTGAGGATGCTTGCCAGACCTGCAACCAGAACCAGCACCATGACAAAAGTGATCATTTCTTCTTCCTAACTCGGCCGAACAATTGCCCCGCGCTATTTGCTGGGCTGGGGGGCAACACCCACAACACCTGAGCTAATATGATACACATGCCCTTCGCCACCAGGTTGTGGTGTTCCGGCACCAAATGAAGCAGTCCCGACCGGCTCCGCGTCGAGCCCCTGCGACTGTGCCCCCCCTCCGACAAGGCCCAAACCACCGCCACTTCCACCTACCTCAATACTACCCCCAGATAAGTCGTAAATGCTGCTGTTTGCAGAGATACTTCCGTCAAGAGTCAAGGAAGCACTGGGTGTGCCGTATGCCCCTCCACCTCCTGCAAACCCTTGTAGTCCGATATTCCATCCGCTCCACCAACCTGCATCTGAATCGTGGCTCGCAACGATTTGAAAACCTCCTGTCCCGCCAATAGGGCCAACATTAAAGCTCCCGCTAATGCCAATACCAGCCGTCCAGAGCCCGAAGGGGTCGATCTGAGAGATGGGGTTCCCGTCTGCGTAAGCATACAGATTCGGACCACCTGCAAGCCCAATCGGATCAACACTCAGCCAGCGCTTGAGACTCGCATGATAGTAGCGATTCTTCATGTGGTAGAGCGGACCGTCCTCCCCGTAGACACCGTATCTACCCACGAAGGTGTAGGGCGTCACCGTGGTTCCTGTTCTACCGATCAGGTCTCCATGCGGCACGTAGCAGAACTGGTCGACTGCAGTTCCGCTGCCGTCCGTGATGGCCAAGGTGCTACCCAATTCATCGGCGTGGTAGTAGCGATTCGTTCCGCTGCCGCCGACATCCTGATGGGCGAGCAGGCCGATGCCGGGAGCCCACAGATAGACACGCACCACGGTGCCATCGCTCTTGCACTCGGCGAGTACGTTTGCGAGTGAGGCGGCCTGGTCGAGCACATGCACGTTGGCCGGATTCCCGGACACGGAACGATACACCCGGTTACCGCGAGCATCGTACCCAAAGTAACGGGTCTCGGGGATCGGCGGCGTGCCTGTCCACAGGTTTGTGGACAGGTCGCCGTTGTACGTCGTGAGCCGGTTGTCATAGTCCCAGCTCAACGTGTGCGTCAGGCTCTGGCCGTTGTAACCTTCGACGATGTTCGTGGCATTGCCGCTCTGGCTGTAGTGCGGCCTGAGATCGCGCCACGCTTCGGGATGTTCATAGGTATCCATCCGCGAGATGTGGTTCAGCCGGTCGGCTTCGTCGCTGTGATGGAACTGCGAAGTGTCCGGAGGCACGACTTCCAGCCCGGCCTCGGTGCTTTCCACGTTCTTCCGCCCGAGCAGATCCCGCGTGATGCCGCGCTCAACGAGCGTGGTTGCGCCTGCGGTGTAGGCAAGGTTGGTGAGTTGTCCGGCGGAGTCGTGACCGTAGAGGGCGTCGACACCGTTCGGATACTCGATATCCGTCAGTCGTCCAGCTTCGTCCCAGGCGAAGTCGTACGCGCCAAGATCGCCGGTGATGTCGGAGAGTCTGTTGGCAGCGTCGTAAACGAAGGCCACGTCGTCGCCGTTGGGATACTCAACTGCCGTGCGGTTCCCGTTGAAGTCGTAAGAGTAGGTCACAACCGAATCTGCGGAAGCGACGGACTGCGTTATGGAGGTGACTCGATTCATGGCGTCATGGCCGTAGCTTACAACCGCAGTGAAGTTGGATGCAAGCGTGAGTCCACCCCAGGGCGCGTACTCAAAACGAGCATCGGCGCTGCCGGGATAGTCGATCACGGTAAGCCGATTGAGCACGTCGAAGGTGTACTCCGTCTCGTTACCGTCGGCATCGATCCGCTTTGTCCTGTTTCCTGCCGAGTCATACTCGAAGCTGCGGGAATAGCCGAGCGCATTGACTTCGTTGGTAACTCTGTTCATCCCGTCATACGAATACTGCATGGCGGTTTCTCCGGCACCGTTCGTGAACGCGAGCAGGTTGCCCACCGGGTCAAAGGCGAAAGACTCGCTCTCACCATCGGCGCGGATCGTCTCGATCCGCCTGCCGAGAGCATCAAGTACGTATTGCGTACCCTGATCCAGCGCGTTTGTCTCGGCCACAAGCCTTCCAGCAGCATCGAAGACGGAGATGTTTTCGCGAGTCTGGCCACCCACGCTGTCCCACTGGTTTGTTACACGATTGAGCGCATCGAAAGCGTAGTGGATCACATGGCCGGTCGCGTTCGTCCGGGCCGTGATGTTACCGTTCTCGTCCAACGCAAAGGTGACACTGTTGGTCAAGGGATCGATTACCCCGATCCGGCGGTGTGCCGCGTCGTAGAGGTTACTTGTGACGTGGCTGCGCCCGTCAACTATTGCGACCAAGAGGTCGCGCAAGTCGTAACGATTGCTCACCACGCTGGAGTCGGGGTAACTGATCGTGGCCACCTTATAGGTAGGGGTCCAGGTGGTGATGGTCTCGCGCTCGAGTTGGTCGATGACCTTCGTTTTGAGGCCCGCTGCGTTGTACTGGTTGCTGACGCTGTTGTTCAAAGCGTCCGTTGTCGAGATGAGCAACCGGCGTTTGTCATACGTCCGCGTGGTTGGGTTGCCGAGAGCATCCCTGCTCACGAGCAGGTCACCTCTCTCATTCCATGTGTTCGTGACGGTGCCGCCGTCGGTGCGGGTGACGGTGTAAGGCATGCCGTAGCTGCCTGTGTTGTATGTGTATGTCGTGAGGTTCCCATTGGCATCGGTCACGGTATGCAGCAGGCCCTTGTCCACACCGCTCGTGTAGTAGGTCCTCGCCGTGCTGTTCGACAGCGCATCGACTGTGTTCGTCAAATGGTGGTTGCCGTCGTAAGCGAAGCAGGTCTCGTTTCCGAGCGGGTCAATGGATTTGACGAGCCGGTACTCGGCATCGAACTCCTGTCTCCAAAGATGACCTGCTCTGTCGATTCGACAGGTCATGTTCTGATGCTGGTCGTACTGATAGACGGTCACGCCCCCGCGTGCATCGATGTTCGTGACGAGCAACCCACCGGCATAGACGTCATATATGCGATTGCCGAGGGCATCCTCGCGACCAAGGTTGCGACCGTCCTCGTCAAAGTAGTGCGTGGTTCTGTTGCCTGCGGGATCGACATCGATGCCTTCAAGTCCGGAAGAGTAGATCGTCCATATCTCGGCATTGGCGTCGTGCTGTGTCACAACTTGCGAGACTTCGTTGTAGACGTTCGACACCGTAACCTCGTCGAGCGGGTCGATCACCGCCACAATCTGGTGGTTGGTATCGTACCGGAACTCCCACTCATGACCTTCAGGGTCGGTATAGGTCGTTAGGTCGCCATCCGTATACGCAAAGCTGACAGTGCGACCTGTACCGTCGGAGAGGCTTGTCACCTCATCGCCCGTATAGGTCAGGCTCAGCGTCCTGCCGTATGCATCAGCAACGGACTGGAGGTTTGTGCCTGAGTCATAGGTCAGGCTCAGCGTATTGCCGTCCGGGTCAACAATCTGAGAAAGGTTGTTGTTCGCGTCAAAATGGTATTCGTTGCCAAGACGCTCAATCAACCGGTAAAGACCGTTGGTTTTGATCAACTCTGAAGTTACTCCGGCGGGTGGGTTGTAGGTGCCGTCGGGCATGGCTACGTACTTCAGAGAGCGGCCCTCCGTTCGTACAATCATGGCGTTTTCGATCAATTGATCAACACCCCATCCGGCTGTCAGTGAGGCGCTGACCCACTCCCTGATGCCTGGATCGCCAGCAAGCAGCTCGAGATTGACAAAGTTCTGGACGATCATTGGTACGGCATCGCGAGCATTCCGGTATCCGAACGCGGAAGCGCCATCGCTGCTGACTTGGATGGATGACTCATAGCTGTGCGTCCAGCCATAGCCCATGGATCGCTTCGAGAAGCGTTGACCGCTGTTGTAATGGCGCTCGAAGGAAAGCCCCCGCGGGGGCTCCACGCCCAAAGCCATGTCTGTACTGGAAAAGAGAAAGTTTCCGGTATAGAGATCGACAGGGTCGGCCGCAGATGTGATCGGGATATCTGTGCCGGGCCATGTCGTATATGAGATGTCAAGAGTGTCGTACACATTCGCCAGTGAGAACGACCAATCCGAGCCTCCGGCATAACCTCCACTGTAGCCACCATCGATAATCATACCGACCAGGCCGTTGCCGAAGTGGACATAGCCAAGGCCAATCCAATCGACAAGCGTGATGTTGCCATTCTCCGGCAGCACGAGTGTGGCGTTGGAGTTGACCAAGCCTTGGATCACGTTCTTCTCGGCAGTAGTGTAGTTATCCAGCTTGCTCTTCACGTTGTAACCGGTGTTCCAGTTGCTGCTGTCGGTCAGGAATATCTTGTTGCTGTCTTCATTGTTGATATCGGCCAGCTTCACGGTGGATGCAGCAACCTTCTCCTTGCCCTGCACCTGCTGAAGCAGGCCATGCTCAAGCCCACTGGCGGTAAGAGAATAGGAGTGTATCCATTCCAGCCCCAGAACTTCGGCACCCCGGCCACAGCTCACACTGGCAAAGCCGGGGAGGTCCACATAATAGCCACCAGAACTGTTGATGCCCATTACACCAATGAAGTGGTGCGCATAGCCCACGGCATCGGCCAAGTCGGACATGATATCCACGCAGCCCTGCCACTGTAGAAAACCGGATTCCATGCTTGCATGCATTCCCTGCCCAAGCATGGCTTCGCTGCTCTCTGAGAGTCCCTCCGAAATATACTTGCTCAGGAGCATGTTCTGCTGGGCCACGGTTTCGGGCGAAGAGCCGCCGAAGTCGTGTGCAATCAGGTAGGTCGAGCCGCTGATGAGGTCAAAGGTATAAGTGCGGTCATAGTTTAGATCGGGAATGCTCTTGCCGAGAAAGGGGTGACTCACGATCAGGGCGAGCGTGTAGCTTCCTCCCGGTGTTGTTGAGTTTCCGGTCGCGACAAGCTCCCCGCCGACATAGAGCTTCGGTTTGTAGCTGTCGGCGGAGTCGTAGACAATCGTGACGCGATTGCCCGCCATTTCGTAGCCAACGAGAGTCTTGTTGATACCGTTGTGCTGAACGGTGAGCTTAGCGTGGAAATAGCCACCCGACAGGTCGGACTCTGTACGGATGTGAGTGTCCCAAACGTGCTGCGCCTTGGGCAGCTGCGTTGTGTAGTTGGTCAGTATCTCAGGGACAATCTCCCGGCCGCCGGTTATCTGTTTGAGAGAGGCATTGGGGGCATTGGTCTCAATGTAGGACAGCAGCGATGTCGAGTACTCCATCAGATTGGTGTGGACCTCATCCCTGTTGGCGTCCTCAACGTAGTTGATGTTTGTCTGTGCGCCCTGCATGGCATCGGCAAGAAATGTGGTCTCGCTGAATCCCATCGCCGCACCGAGGTCACAGCCCTCCACATCCCGGTATTCCTTGAAGGCTGGGTCGAACACATACCAGGTGTTACTGATACTTGCCTCAACCCAGAAACGGTAAGTGGCATACCATGTTGGCTCTCCCGTCACATCCCAGACTGCATCACCAGCATGGTGGATGATGTAGTTGAGCTTGTTTGTATTGACACCATACCATGCGCTCAAGTCCTCCTTTTCATATCCGATCCGCCCTTCCTTGTAGCGCACGGAATAGCCCGAAGCCTTCAACAGCGCACCCAGAAGCAATCCGGTATCCCATTCGTTTCCACGCTTTGCCTGCAAACACCCTGTTGCGCCATTCACGCCTCGGTACGTTGGCGTCCATGCTATGTTGTTCCTACAATACTCGTAGCATTTCCTGGGATTGTACTCCAAAGCTCTGGCCAGTGCCGCGATCTCAGGCGTCACATCAACCGGACTATCGGGAATGGTCTGCGTCGATGCGGCCGGTGGCTGAGATGGGGAGGCAGGTACGCTCATGGTGGAGAGCGTCTGCGCACTACCTGGAGCCGAACCATTCGTTTTGGAAAGGCTATCAGCAGGATAGTTCGTATAGCTGGAGGTTTCCCACACCGCATGAACTGATGAGGTAAGGGCGAGAACAAGAACGGCGAGAGTCAGTGTTGTCTTGAAGATGCGGTGCATTATTCATCCTCCTGTGTTACGCGATAGAAGTTCACGCGGTTCGTTGTCGAATGGGTCCAGGTATTGGTTTCTGGCGTGCCCTCTATGCCGGTGGCGAGCGTTGCCGTGAAGCCATCTAATAGATTCGTGGTATGGTCGATCTTGTAGGTGCGGTTTGAGGCGCTGGCCCAAGCGATGGTGACTGAGTTCGTTGTCGCCGTAAACTCGCCGTGGGACAGAGATGATTCGTCGTTCGTCGGGTCCATTCCGGCGAGCCACTCCTCGTAATCTGTCATACCGTCGTTATCTTGGTCGCCGGTGCCGTCGCTGGTGGTCAGGTCGCCGAACATGGCTATTTCCCACGCATCGGGAAGGCCGTCTCCGTCGGTATCGGCCAGCATGTTAATGCGCAATACAGATCGGGCCGGGGTATGGGTGTAGCTGCGGGTGACCGTTCCGGTGCCGCTGTGGCTCCATTCGGCCTCCATGAGTTGGCCGATGTTGTCGTACGTGTAGGTTATGGTCCCGGCCATCGCTGCCGCGACGCCGAGCAGCAGCGTGACCGCCGCCCATGCTTTTGCTGTGATCCTCATCGGGATTCCCCTTTCTCTGTGATTTCTGACACCCTCTACAACATTGCTTGTGCAGGATTCGTTTCCCCGTGTTTCTCCGCCAACAGCCGGTAAACCTGCTCCGAGAGTTCAGGACGCGCCTCTTCCCCGTCGGCAACAAAGGTCTCTGAGCATTGGCACACGATCCCCAAGCCTGCCTTGCCCCACACTTTCGCGCCGCATCCTGCGCAGATGTATGTGACCTTCTCCCGCTTTCCTTCTCCCGGTCCTCTAGTCTGTAGTAACGGCATGAAGGGCCACAGGTACTCTGCCGGCATGTCGTCATATGCCTGTTCGAAGCGGCCGTTCTCTTCTATATAGTGCTTGATCTATAGCGCTCACCGGAACTGATCCACCGGCGCTCATGTAGACTGAGCCACCG
>CAYFPQ010000100.1:0-9374 GCA_964345005.1 uncultured Victivallales bacterium
CGCTCTGGATGGGGGACAGATTGAGAATGGAGTTGGTGGTGATGGGGTCGGGACTGCGATAGAGGCTATAGGTAAGCGCATCGGGATCGACAGGCGGCTCCCATTCGAGGTACATGCCGTTGGCGTAGAGTTGCAGAACCAGATTGGTTGGGGCCAACGGTTGAACGGAATCGGCAATGACAGAAACGGCTGAGCTCTGGCTGCCGGTGACGGTGGAGCCATTGGCGGTGCGAATGGCGGCGACGGTGTAGTGGTTGGTGCCATCGGGCGCACTGTCGGTGTGGGATGTCTGGGTGGGCGAAGCGACGGCTGTAAAGATGCCTTCGCCGGGGCCACGACGGAACAGGCTGTAGCCGGATGCCTCCGCAACAGCGTCCCACGAGAGCTGGACGTCTCCGCCAGGGCGGGCCTCGGCGGCTAGTCCGCCAGGAGGCGAGAGGGGCGGAAGTGTACCCTGGTAGACCTGGAAGCTGTTGGCGGCATTGATGGTTGTACCGGTGTTGTTCAGGTCGTCCACGCCGGCATACACAAACTCAAGGGTCTCTGCCGTGGCCTGGCCTGCATCGGAGGGTAGCGTGAAGGTGGCGGCCCAGGATGACCCGCCCTGCTGTGAGAGCGCGAGGGCGGTGGGCGGGGGGTGTGAATCCGAGAGCGTGTAGGAGAGCTGCGGAGTCACATCGGGAAGGTCGGATGCATTGAATCCAATGACGGCGGTGACCGAGGTGGGCGTGCCGCTGTCGTTGAGGATTGGCTGCGTCGGGGTGACAATGAGGTCGGTGACGACTGGTCCCTGGTTGTCGACGATGATTGTGTCCCCTACGAGCACTTCTGTTCCGCGGTTGCCGACCTCATCGCGGGCGGAGAAATTGGCATAGGCGGTGGCAGCGGGGGTGGATTCCGAGAGCTGGAAGGAGCCCACAAAGACGGTATCGCTCTGCTGATCGAGATCCACGACGAGAGGAATCCCCTGATCGGGCACGAAGCTGAGGAACGGGGTGGTGAGCAGGGGTTCACTGACCGTGAGCGTGACGTCTATTGTACCGTTGGCGAATCGAAGCGCGGCAGGATTCCAGTAGCCATCGGAATCGAACGCTATCGAGAGGGCCTGCGGCGGTGTAGCGTCGGAAAGCGCTGAGACCTGTGCGGACAGATCGCTCTCCGTTCCTGCCTGGTTGATGGTACTGACACGGTAGTAGTTGGTGCCTTCGTAAGGCATGTCGTTGTAGGCGGTTCCTGAGATGAGCGCATTGGTCCACGTGGCTTCGTCCTTGGAGGCAAAGGCGCTCGTGGAGCGATATAGGCGATAGCCCTGGACGTCGACACCCAGGGGCGCCCACCAGCTCAGGCGGATGACGCCGTCTTCTTTGGCCGAGGCCTGGAGATTAAGCGGAGCATCGGGCACGGAGGTATCGAGAATGATTGGGATGGGCGAGGTCTTCGTGCTCTCGCCGGCCCTGTTGACGGCGGCAACCTGAAGCTGGTTGGTGCCGGAATGCAGCTCCACTGTACCGGAGAAACCACCATCGAGAGCGACCGAAACCGTGCCGGTGGGCAAGCCGTCGATATAGAAGTTCACGGAGTCGGCGTACGGGTCGGCGCTGCCGGAAACGGTCAGCGCGGCGGCGTTAACCGAGAGCGGGCCAGAGGGGCTACTGACGATGGGGACAGCCGGCACAGCGAGCTGCACCGTGATGTTGGTGTCGAGGACAGTGATGTTGCCGAGGGTGTCGTATGCATTGATGCTGAGTGCATGGGCACCATCGTTGGTCGTAGCGGACACGTCCCATGGTGCGCTGAACTGGGGACTGCCGGAGACATGCGATCGGAGTAGAGCGTCTTCGACGTAGAAGTCTACACGGCTCATCCCTGCGGGATCGGACGCATTGAGAGTGAAGGCGCCAGGCGCCGTTGCAGGATCATCAAGAGAAACACCATTCCACAGAAGGTCGGTGAGCTGCGGGCCTGATGTGTCGGCCTGCGGAGAGCCGGTGACCGTGGTGACGGTCTTGGTCTCGCCACCTGACTTGTTGATGGCTGTGACGGCGAAGTAGTAGGTGGCCCCATTTTCGAGACCGGCGACGGAGCCGCTGGTAGTGGTACGGCTTGCCTTGGAGGTGAGGCCGGTAACGGACGAGAAGTCGACGGTCTCGGCATAGATGAGATAGTGGCTTACGTTGGCAGCGGGCTGAACGGCGTCCCAGCTCAGGGTTGCCATTCCGCTATAAGTCTCAACGCTAAGATTGGCGGGGTTGTCCAGCAGTGTGTAGCCGGTTCCGGAAGCGCCAGTGCTCTCGTTGGTGTCGTTGTCGTAGGCGGCAACGGTGAAGTTGTAGCTGGAGGAGGATTCCAGTCCAGGCTGAGTCCATGTGTTAGTTGGATACAGGAGGTCGGCCACTTGGACACCATTGGTGTAGCCTTTGTATCCCGCGAGATCGGTATGCGGATCTGTGGAGTGCGTCCATGAGACAACCAGGCTGTCAGCGAAGCTCTGGAACTGCATGGCAGTAGGATCGGGCGGTGCGATCACATCAACCGGCGCGGCGGCCAGTGCGGTAACGTTGGAGTCGGCTTGACCGGTGCTGTCGGTTGCCATGACGGCGTAGTAGTTGGTGACACCACGTACGACGCCATCGACGTCCAGAGACTGTACGCCACTGAGATTGGTGGCAATGGCGTCGGCCTGTGCAACATGAGTGAAATTGGTATCGCTACGATACACGGTGTAGGTCGCAATATCGCCACCGTTCAGGTGTTCATCGTAGTTGGTCCAGACGAGGCTGATCTCGGTGCCGATCCCTTCGACCTGCGCCTGCAGGTTGGTGATGGGACCGGGGAATACGTCGTCGTAGAAGATGGTGACGTTGGTGGATGCGCTCTCGTTGCCCGCGGCATCGCGACTGGTGAAGGCAAGCGTGTTGGAGCCGGATGTTAGCGTAACGGAGGTCGACCAGGTGGTGGCTGACCATACTGCACCGATATCCACACTGTTCATATAGACATCGGTGTCGGCATCCTTGCTGCCGCTCACGGTCTGGTTGGCAATGGTTGTGGGTGTCGTGACGGGATCGACACCGGGAATTGATGGAGGCGTCTGGTCGAGGGTGAAATCGGATGCCCAGGCTGTGCCGGCGTTACCCAGTTGATCCACGGGCGTCACGGAGATCTCGTAGAGTCCGTCTATGAGACCGCCGGATGGCGTGAATGTGATTGTGGTTGCCGTGGCGCTCCATGTGCCGGGAACGGCAATGCTGTTGCGAAGGACGACCTTGGTGGAGGCATCAAGATCGAGTCCACTGGTCTCTTCGACGTAGCTCAGTTCCAGAACGGCAGGCGGCACGTTGGTACTGGCTCCGTTGGCAGGGCTCGACCCGGTTATGGCCGGCGCAATCGAATCGATCATGAAGATCAGGCTGTTTGTGGTCGACGCGTGTCCAGCCTGGTCGACGGCGAAGTAGGCAACACTGGTCTGTCCTTGGCCCAAAGAGATATCGGCCGACCATGGGCCGAAACCATTGGATACCTGCTCGCTTCCCGCGATCCAGATGGCACAGTTGTCGTCGCGATTGCCCTGAATCGTCACGATGGAGGTAGTCAGGACGTTCGTTGCGGGCGGCGCGTCACGATTGGTGATCTGCGGTGCGTTAGGTGGAATGGTATCGATGGTGAATGAGGAGGTGTAGATGTCATCGGGATCCTCGCCGGGCGTTCCGTCGAGATCCTGATCCATCTCGCCGCCGGAGGTGGAGGAGATGTGTGGGCCAACGGAGAGACCATACTGCCCGTTGGCGGTAAGCGGCGAAGCGAATGAGAGCGTGGCGGTCTTGGCATCCGCAAAGCCCACCGAATCGGGCGAGGGCGATCCAGGTCCTGAGATCGATACGTCGGCAAGAGTGAAGGTGTTGGTGTCGATTGCCGAGGCAAAGATGAGCGTGATCAAGCTGACCGAACCGGCCACGTATCCGTCTGGCGACGCGCTGAGCAGAAACGCGGGAGGCGGGTTGGTTGAAAGATGGACTGTGCCGTCCTCGGCCAGCGGAAAACCCAAAACACCGGCACTGACTGTGAGATTCGAGGGTGAGAATCTGACGAGCGAACCATATACGGCGATTCGACCGCCCGCACCACCACCGGACTGTCTCTCCTGTTGACCGGAATAGCCGTCTCCACCGTTGGCTTGTACAGATCCAGAACCGAGCAGGAATGGAGTCTGGAGGAACACGCTTCCGCCACTGCCTGCGCCAGGAGCTGCCCAGTAGTCATACACCCCCGCTTGTCCATTCGCCAGAATGTCACCGTCAATCTCTATGCTTCCGCCTGAAACGATCGATACTGCACCACCACCGGCTCCACCGGCGAAAGTGGATGCAGCATTGTGGGAGCCTGCCCCAGCCGAACCGGGAAGACTGGGTGTCGTAGAATCACCATAGGCTTCGCCTCCCTCACCACCAACAGTCGCGGACGCACCTGCACCACCATGTCCTGCACCGCCACCGAACTGGGCATATACATACTCACCGCCGCCTGGTCCGGGGCCGTTTGTCGCAGCAATGCCCTGATACCCCTTTCCGGAAACATCAATGGCCGCATCGCTCGCCACGTAAAGGCTGTTCGAAATGGCAAGAGACATCCCGTTTGTCTGTTCTGCTGTATGCGTGAGAACGGCGCCGTTGATTAGATGCAAATTGCTGAAGCTGTGTGAGCCGTCCATCGTGACTGTAGGCCCATCGACGAGAATGCTCATATTGTCGTAGGAGAAGTCGTCTGTGGCGATTTCCAGCGAATGGAGAACTCGTAGATCAAAATCCACCGGAGTTGTCGTGAAACTCCAAGTGCCCGCTGCAGGATAGCGGTTTGTAGAAAAGGAACCCACCGCGTCAACGTACCAGTAGTATGTGGTGTCGTATTGAAGGTCCGAGACAACAAGGTAACTCTGTGTATTCGTCGCGTATGCCGGAGGAGGCGTGCTGTCGCCGAAATACACGACATAGGAAGTGGCGTTGGGGTCGTCCGCCCAGTCCAGTACCACATCACGCGACACGTACTGCATCCCATCATCGGACGGGCCGATTGTGCTAAATGGGGTGACGAGGTGAATCGTTCCATCACCGGCAGCAGACGCCCCTAAAGCGCCCGCCGAGACCGTGATGTTCGAAGACGAGAACCCCAGGAGTGCGCCGTAGACGGCAATACGTCCGCCCGCGCCTCCACCCGACTGTCGTCCCTGTTGACCATTGTATCCGTCTCCGCCATCCGCCTGTATTGAGCCAGCCCCCAGAATGAATGGCGCATCCAGGAGGATACTGCCACCACTGCCTGCGCCAGGGGCTGCCCAGTAGTCATACACCCCCGCCTGACCATTCGCCAGCACATCACCATTGATCTCTATGTTGCCGCCCGCGTTGATCGATATCAGACCGCCGCCCGCACCACCGGCAAAGGTATCTACCGCATTGTGAGCGCCTCCTCCTGCCGACCCACAGAGAAGCGGAGTGGATGAGCTCCCGTAGCTTTCGCCACCCGCGCCGCCATCTGTTGCTGATGCCCCAGACCCGCCATGCCCTGCGCCACCACCGAAGTTCGCGTAGACATACTCACCGCCGCCCGGCCCAGGCCCATCAGCAGCTGCAACGCCCTGATATCCCTTCCCGCTCACATCGATGGTCGCGTTGCTCGCCACGTACAGGTTGTTCGAAATGCTGAGAGACATCCCGTTAGTTTGCTCGGATGAATGGGTGAGTAAGGCACTGTTAACGACGTACAGATTACTGAAGCTGTGTGCTCCGTCGATCGTCACAGTGGCACCATCGACGAGAACGCTCTTGTTGTCGTATTCGGAATTGTTGGTGCTGATGGTCGTGGGCACTGTAATGATGCTATCGAAACTGACGGGCGCAGTGGTGAAGCTCCAGCTCCCCGTTGCGGGGTAGCGGTTCGTCACAGAGGGTCCATCCGCACTGATGTACCAGAAGTAAGTTGTGCTGTACTCGAGGTCTGAGATGACGAGGTAGCTCTGCTGATTAGTAGCATACGCTGCGGGAGTGGTCGTGTCTCCGAAGTAGACAACATACGATGTCGCGTTCGTGTCATCATCCCAATCAAGCACCACGTTGTGTGGTACATACTGCTTGCCATCATCGGCAGGACTGACAGTGGCAGCCGATGAATCCAGGTGAACGGACCCATCACCAGCAGCGGGGCTGCCAATGGAACCTGCGGCGACTGAGACCTGAGATGTCGAGAGGGATACCCAGGACGCGACAAGTGAAACGCGGCCGCCGCCACCCCCGCCACCAAACCTGCCCGCGTAACCATTAGCGCCCTCACCACCATTGGCCTGGATCGAGCCCTGTCCGGTGATGGTCCCGGCCTCGATGAAGACACTCCCTCCTGCGCCAGCACCAACGGGACTCCAGTAATCATACGTGCCTGCAGTACCATCAGCGTGGACTTCTCCTTCGAGCCTCATTTCCCCCGCAACAATGAGCTGAACCACACCGCCGCCATCTCCGCCGGCATAGCCCCCGTTGTACGAACCCCCACCACCAGAGCCAGGAGTGGATGGCGACGTCATGGAACCGTATGAGGCCCCACCGGGCACCGGGATGCCGCTCTGGTCGTTTCCGTGGCCACCCGTTCCGCCGTGGCCGCCGCCCCCGCTCCCGCCAATCGCGTACTCCCCCCCGCCAGGCCCACCGCCATCCTGTTGAGTCGTGCCGCCGGGATACCCCTTTCCATCGACGTCGATGAACGCGTTTTTTCCTACCACCAGATCATTGGAGATGGCGAGAGACATCCCATTCGTCTGCCCGGCAGTGTGCGTGAGCACAGTGCTGTTGGTCAGATAGAGATTCATGAAGCTGTGTGCGCCATCGATGGTCACGGTGGCTCCGTCGATCAGAATGCTCTTGTGGTCGTAGGTGAAGTCGTTGGTCGCTATTGACGTGTCAGTGGTGATGATCACATCGAACTGACCGAATGCGCTTGCCGTGAGAAGGCTGGCCAAGACGGAAAAGAGTAATGCTGTTCTAATCCTCAAATCCGATCCTCCTCTAATCCCAGGTGCGCGAACCCTCCGCATGAGCGTGGTGCGGCAGTTTGGAGCTTGTTGGTTGGAAGACCTATCCCGTGAAGAGGCATCCAAGTGAGCTGAAAGATCGAACCGCGAGGATCGCCCGAGTCAACGGTAAGCGACATGCGTTGAGAATCCGAAAGCTCGCCGTCGGACGCGGAAAACTTGACGCGATATGCCCCGGCCTGTCCGGCCACAGGGGTCCATGAGAATCTTCCGGTACCATCCTTGCTGTCCACAAACCGAGCGCCCGCAGGCAAAGAACCGCTCGAAAGCATCGGTGTGGTCGCGTCAAGGTCGGTAGCGCTCACGGTAAACGTCACGGATGTGCCAACCTGTGTAACCTGGTCGGCTATGTAGTCCAGGCGGGGCGACTGGTTGGCATTGGTGGCGGCATCGTAGGTGATGAGGTAGCTGTTGTTGGATGCATTACAGTCGAAGAAGTCCAAGTAGTGATTGGTGACAGCGCCCTCGCGCACGGACGACAGCCAGATGTTGTGGGGAGAAAAGGCTTTGCCGTCAGAACGCATCACATCGGTAACGATCATTCCGTTCGGCTCGGGATTCGCAAGGTGGGCATAGACAAGACCGCTTACGGGCTGACTGAAACTGAGGTGGTACTGTTGGGCATTGGTGAGCACAAGTGAGGTTATGGCGGTAATGTTGCTCACCGCTGTATTGCGTCCATCGGACTCGTAAACGACGTTATCAGCGGCAAGAAAATCGCGAATGTCATCCCGGCCGCGACAGTCCACGAGAACATCGTGACGCAATACATGAGTTGCAGTATTGCTTTCGGCAATGAGCGAGGTGAGCGAGCCACCCAATTCGTCGGCATGGGAGAGATAGGCATTGAAGTTGGTGAATGCTCCGGAAAGCGAGCAGGTCATTATCCAACGTGCGACGGCTGCACTGCTGGCGGGAGCGATGTCTCCAAAATCAACATGCAACGTAGCCGGATATGTGCTCCCGTTTACCTCGGTTTCTTTGATGCTGTACGCCACAAGAAGTCCCTGAGCATTGTCGACAATGTGGGGTTGTGCGCTCTCGATCGTCAGGCTTCTCGCCCAGCCTCGACCGACATTCATGACACGAAGCCCCAAAGAGAAAGGGATAACCGACTCCTGTAACTCAGGAGTCAACGGATCATCGCCATAGACATGCTCCGGAAGGAAATAGTCCAGCTTGAGTTCGGGCATGGGCTTCACGTAGATGTAATCCTGATCCACCGTCGTCTCATACTCCACACCCGAGATCTTGTAGGTCAGGGTGGCACCGACATAGAACAACCGGCCAACCCCATTGGTCAGGTCAACGGCTGCATCAAGTGTGGGGATGATCAACCAATGGATTTCGGCATCACTCGAGGCCGCAACGGTACCGCCCGGGAATGGCTGCACGCCCTGGTAGGTGGGTGCCTGCACAAAGAAGAGAGCGTTCGATGCGTTGGGGTCCGAGGATGCCGCTACGGGCTGTAAATCTTCATCATAGAACTCTACATCGACATTTACTTCCGTCAGCGGGGTACCTGGCAGACCGTTGTGAATGATCATCTGGGCATCAAAACCTTGGCGGTTCAGCGCAAGGTCCTGGTCGATACGGATTTTGACACTCGCGCAAATTGTGTCCTCTGCTGTAACGCTCGAAAGCAGGAGGGAAGCTACGGCAAGCAAGCCTACAGCGGCCGGCAATCTGTTAATGATACACAACCTGTTCTTCAGCTGACTCACCATCGCAACAGACTCCTCATCGTTTCATGGTCACGGTCACGTCAGAGGCGGAACATTTCTTCAACTGAGAGGGAGCCAGAGGAATCTCCCGGGAAGCCGCTGCGACACGCATGGCAATGTAGTGCGTACCATCGGGAAAGAACGCCTGCCTCTGACAATCCACCGGCACCCATGTGTCCCCGTCATAAAACTCCGACCAACTGTGCAACATGGATGGCCGAAGCACGGCATCACGGTCACAGTAGAAACCCGTCACATAGCGGGAGGGCACGCCGCCTGCGCGACAAAGCGCGGTGAAAAGGGATGCGTGTTCGGTGCAGTCGCCTTCCGCATACTCCAATGCGTAGAGTGCCCCCCGGAACGACCGGAAACGATGGGTCGGCCTGACGTGTCCACCAACCCAATTGAACACGTTCCTGGCAGTGACACCGCGACCGTCACCTCGTAGATGCCGGGATTGTGCTCGGATCTTCAAGTTGTCGCTTTCGATCCACTGAGCCGGTTGAAGGTGGGCCTCGAGCCCCATAGGTGTTAAGCTAAGCAGCGCATTTATCGACCTCCTCGGCGGCGATGTA
>CAYFPQ010000101.1:0-8958 GCA_964345005.1 uncultured Victivallales bacterium
ACACACGAGTTATACAACCCTATTTGCGGGACACGACACTAGAAGCGATCGCGCTCTTGTTCCTATCGACTGCGCGCTACGCCAATGCGGGGGCAGAACTCGGGGATGACGCACCTGGTACAGTAGGGGCCGGTGGGGGTGCAGAGGGTCTGACCATACGAGACGAGGTAGGAGTTCCACGTTTTCCAGTAACGCTTGGGCAGGATCTCCCGTAGCTTCATCTCCGTTTCAAGCGGGGTCTGGGTCTTGAGGAGCCCCAGGCGGTTGCAGATGCGGTGGACGTGGACGTCGACGCAGATGGCCGGCTTGTGGCGGTCTTACGCCCAACACCCGGCAGCTCGCATAGGCCTTCAATGGTGTCGGGGATTCTCCCGCCGAACTTGCTGTCGAGTGCCTCCGGCAATTCCTTCAGGTGCTTTGCCTTGGTTCGGAAGAAGCCGATGGGATGGATCAGCTTCTCAAGCCGCTTCACAGTGAAAGCGTCGAAATCGTGCGGCTTTTTCACCACCTTAAACAATCTCCCGCATACCTCGCTGGTCGTCTCGTCCTTCGTGCGTGCACTAAGAATGGTGGCAACGAGTATGCGGAACGGGTCCTGCGTCTTGATCTTGATCAGGTCGACAATCGGCGCCTGCTTGGAGAGATACTCCTTCTTGAGGCGGCGATTAACTGTCGGAAAGTCGTCCGGTGTCATACGCGTTACCGTCCGACCAACATATCGGTGGGGTTAATGCCGGCGGAAACTGACCCGTTGGTGGTTCCGATCGTGATGGTGCCTTTGCGGGTCGGTGTATGGTTGGCGGTGGCATCGTTCGTGCCCGCAACGTGAACGAGGAATGCGATCGGAACGGTGAGGCGGATGGATGTGATGTTCATGGTGAGCCCTCCGCATTTTCCTGTTTGTAACAGACGCGTCTCTTTATAGTATCACCGAGTTAGATCCTGACGAGGAGAAATGAAAAAAGACAGCTTCTATATTACGACGCCGATCTACTACGTGAACGACAATCCTCACATCGGGCATGCGTACACGACGATTCTGGCGGATATTCTGGCGCGCTATCACCGCCTGATCAATGTGCCGACCTGGTTCCTTACAGGAACGGATGAGCATGGGCAGAAGGTCCAGCGGGCTGCCGAGGCGGCTGGCATGTCGCCGCAGCAACAGGCGGACAAGACGGTTGTGCGTTTTCAGGAGCTCTGGGAGAAGCTTGAGATCACGAACGACGATTTCATCCGTACCACGGAAGACCGTCACCAGGTCGTCGTCCAGAAGATCCTGCAGGATCTGTATGATCGCGATGAGATCTATCGGGCTGAGTTCGAGGGGTGGTACTGCGTTACATGCGAGCGGTTCTACACCGAGAAGGATCTGGTGGAGGGGAATTGCCCCGAGCCGGGCTGCGGCCGGGCGGTTGAGCGTATCACCGAGACGAACTACTTTTTCCGCATGGGCAAGTATCAGCAGTGGCTGATCGACTATATCGAGGCCAACCCGAAGTTCATCCAGCCCGACTTCCGTCGCAACGAGACGCTCGGTTTCCTGCGCAAGGAGTTGAACGATCTCTGCATTTCGCGTCCGAAAAGTCGGATGGGATGGGGAATCGAGCTGCCGTTCGACAGCGACTTCGTTACCTACGTCTGGTTCGATGCGCTGGTGAACTACATTAGTGCGGTGGGGTATCTGTCGGACGATAGACAGTTCGAGAAACTCTGGCCCGTCTCCTACCACCTTATCGGGAAAGATATCCTGACCACGCACACGGTTTACTGGCCCACGATGCTGAAGGCGATGGATGTTCCGATGCCCGAGACCATCTTCGCGCATGGATGGTGGCTTGTGGGCCGCGACAAAATGAGCAAGAGCGCCGGCAATGTGGTGAACCCGATGGAGTTTGCCGACCAGTACGGCGTCGATCCGTTCCGCTATTTTCTGATTACCGAGATGTCACTTGGTCAGGATGCGTCCTTTACCGAGAAGGCGTTCATTCGCCGCTACAACACGGATCTGGCCAACGATCTGGGGAATATGCTCAGTCGCGTCACAAAGCTGATCGGGAGCTATTTCGACAACACGATCCCAACGCCACAGGAACCGGGCGATGAGGAAGTGCGTCTGCGGGATACGACGCTGAAGGCCGCGGAGGCGCTCGTGGCGTCGGTGGAGCGTATGCGCCCTGACCAGGGACTCAACGGCATGGCTGCCGTGGTGCGTGAAGCGAACCGCTACATGGAGGCACGCCAGCCATGGACTCTCGCAAAATCCGAGGAAACACGCGCGGATGCGGGCACCGTCCTCTACTATGCTGCGGAGACGCTTCGTATTGTAAGTGGTATGCTCTTCCCGGTGATGCCGGGCAAGATGACGGAGCTGCGCCAGGTGTTGGGCTTGCCCGACGGCGATCCGGTGTTTGCCGATCTACACGAATGGGGGCAGCTCAAGCCGGGCACACCGATCCGGAAGGCGAATATCCTGTTCCCGCGCATCCAGGCTCCCAAGCCCGCGGATGCGGCGCCTGCGAAAGAGAAGAAGCCTAAGGCCAAGGAGAAGGAGGGCCCCGTGGGAGTCATGCAGATCGAATACGCCGATTTCACCAGGATGGACTTGCGGACGGCGAAGATTCTTGAGGCCGAGAGGGTTGAGGGAGCGGACAAGCTGCTTCGCCTTCAGATTGACTTGGGTGCTGAACAGCGCCAGATCGTGGCGGGGATCGCCTTGCACTACGAGCCCGAGACGCTGGTGGGCAGGAGCATTGTGGTGGTGGCCAACTTGAAACCGGCGAAGATCCGCAAGATCGAGTCGAATGGCATGCTGTTGGCGGCCACGTCTGGCGATCAGCTCCGACTGATCACGGTAGACGGTGATATGCCGATTGGCAGCTCGGTGGGTTAATCGATGGTTGGGAATCTACTCTTACTGGTTCTGTCGGTCGGCACGATCGTGACGATGACATTGATCCTTAGCTGGTTCTTTCGCAAGTTGTCGCGCATACAGGAGGAGCATTGGGCCGAGAAGGCGGGCGAGAGCACACCGCGCTGGGCCCGGTTGCTGATGGGTAAGACAGGCGACACGAAGACGGCCGCGACCGCGGAGCCGGACGACACGGAGATGAGTGACTGATCATGACTGCGGGTTGCCAGAGCATCCGCACACGCCTCGAGCAAATCGAGGTGCTGCCGGGGCGTCCGCACGAAAACACGGTCGCAATGATCGCGCGGATTGAAGCGGCCCGAACGGACGGTGCCGATCTCGTAATCTTTCCTGAGATGGCCGTTCCAGGTTACCTGCTCGGTGACGAATGGGAACGCGAGTCCTTCCTTCGGGAGTGTGAGGCTTGTGGCAGAGACATCCGAGCGGCATCGAAAGATATCGTCGTCGTATTCGGTAATGTTGCGATCGACCCCGAGCGGCGGAATGAGGATGGACGGGTACGTAAGTACAATGCCGCGTTCGTGGCCGAGGGTGGGAAGTTCGTGGGTCCAGCCGGCTCTAATGTCCCGTTCGTGATCAAGGCCTTGCTGCCCAATTACCGCGAGTTCGATGACAGCCGGCATTTCTTCGATCTCAGGAAGCTCGCGTTGGAGGAGGGGCGGTCGCTCAACTCGCTCATCGCACCGGTGTCGACGCGGGTGGGCAAGTTGGGATGCCTCATCTGTGAGGATGCGTGGGATGCCGACTACGCGCTGTCTCCCCTGGAAGTACTGGCGGCTAGCGGAGCCGATATCTTCGTCAACATAAGCGCCTCTCCCTATACGCGGGACAAGAACCACAAGCGGAATCGCGTATTCGCGGCTCATGCCGAACGGTTGAAGCGGCCGCTGGTGTACGTGAACAAGGTTGGTGTCCAGAACAACGGCAAGACCGTGTTCACGTTCGAAGGTATGTCATGTGTCTACGATGCACATGGACACCATACTGGTTGTGGCGTGCCTTTCGAGGCGTCATCCCTGGCGGTCGATATTCCGCTCGACCCGGCGGCGGCATTTGGTGAACCACTGGAGTTGAAGGCCGATTCGATCGACGAACTGCGTCTTGCGCTCGAGTTTGGCTTACGGCGATTCATGGCGAGCTGTGGTGTCGAACGAGTTGTCGTGGGGGCATCCGGCGGCATAGATTCTGCCGTAACGGCCGCGCTCCTCAGTCGCATCCTTGATCCTGAACAACTGCTGCTGGTTAACATGCCAAGCCGCTACAACTCCGATACGACCAGGAACCTGGCACGTCAACTGGCCGGGAACCTGGGCTGCCTCTATGCCGAGGTTCCGGTTGAAGAGAGCGTGGCGACGACGGTCTCGCAGGTCGATGGGCTATGGGCACGCAGCCTGGATGGGTGCTTCGAGCAGGAGTTGACCCTGAGCCGGTTCATGCTGGAAAACGTGCAGGCGCGGGATCGCTCCTCGCGTATCCTCGCGGCGATCGCCTCCGCGTTCGGTGGGGTATTCACCTGTAACGCCAACAAGTCGGAGACCGCCGTGGGTTACACAACTCTCTACGGTGACTTGGGCGGGTTTATAGCTTGCCTGGCCGACCTTTGGAAAGGGGAGGTGTACGAGCTGGCCGCGCATCTGAACGCGATCAGTCCTCAGCCACTCATTCCACAGGGATCGATTGACGTGACACCATCGGCCGAGCTCAGCCCTGACCAGGCTGTTGACGAGCAGAAGGGCGATCCACTCACCTATCCCTACCACGATCTCCTCTTTGCCAGTTGGGTCGAGTGGTGGAACCGTGCCACGCCCGAAGAGAACCTGCGCTGGTATGCCGATGGGGTGTTGGAAGAGAAGATCGGATACGAAGGGAAGGTGGCTGATCTGTTTCCCGATGCCGCGGCCTTTATCGCCGACCTGGAGCGGTGGTGGAACCTCTACCAGGGCATGGGCATTGCCAAGCGAATCCAGGCGCCACCCATCCTCGGTGTTAAACGGCGCGTGTTTGGATTCGATCATCGTGAGTCGCAGATCGGTCCGCGCTACACTCGCGCCTACGAAGCGCTAAAGGCTGAGCTTCTCCAGCATGCGTAGCACTACGCGTCCGACCGTATTCAGGCTTTCCGCGCTCAGCTTGTCCATGGTGTCCTCGTCCGTGTGCCAGTAGTCGTTCAGACCGGGCTCGGAGCCGAACTGGAAATCGATGAGATCGATAGCGGGGATCCCGCGATCGAGAAACGGCACGTGATCATCCAGGATGGCCGTTCTTGAGATGCCGAACTTCGAACGCACCCCCTCGGCCTCGGCCGCGCTGAACGCGATACGCAACAGTTCGCGTGTTGTGTTGTGGGGGATGCGCACGTCCAGATTCTTGTCCCCGATCATATCGACCACGATGGTACACTGCACCTTGTCTTGCAGCCCCGCCGACACAATTTGGTCAGCCAGGTGTCGGCTACCGTGAAGACCGTCGCGCGGGCCGTAGTTGTGGACACATTCCTCGCCATCGACGAAGGCCAGGAAAACCGGTGGGATCGTAGCTCCCCCAGCCGAGAGCAGACCGGCCAGGTGAAGGAGTAATCCGGTGCTCGACCCGGAGTCGTTTGCTCCGACGAACCGATCTGAGATGCCTGCCTTGGTGTCGTAGTGAGAGAGGAGTATCACAACGGGACTCTCGGCATCGGCGAGCGCTTCCGGAAGGGTCCGACCCTCCGTGCCGGGCGGAATCCCGATCACGTTGGCGAAGGTGACGTCGCCGCTGTCGGTGTTCTCTGAAAAGGCATCCAGCAGAGGGCGATAGCCTCTGCCTTCCAGACGTTCGGATATGTACGCGGCGGCGCGGGATGCACCGGGCGTTCCCGATACACGTGGGCCGACAGCGACAAAACGCGATACCTCATGTAAGGCGGCGGCCCCATTGACGGAGTCGGGGGAGGGGAGATTGGTCGGGGCTGGGGAGCGATCACAACCGACGGCGGCGATCAGTGCCGCGACGAATACAGGGCGGAATCTCATCTTCGCACGCACACACCTTCCCACGCGCTGCTCCAACTCAGTCAATCTCCAGACCTATCAACTCGATGATCCGGTCCAAGTCTTCGTTCGAGAAGAAGTCGATCTGGATCGAGCCTTTGCCCTTCTTGCCGTTGGCGTAGGTCCGGCTGGGTGTGACGCGGACGCTCGTGCCGAAGTGACTGTGAAGGCGGTCGGAAAGATGACCAACGTGGTCGGACGGCAGATCCTGCTTCATGGCGCGCGGCTTGCGCGGCGGCCGCTGCATCTTCTTGATGAGGTCATCGAGCGCACGTACCGAGAGTCCCTGGCTGACAGCAGCCTCGGCCACCTGTACCTGCTCCTCGGGGATAACCAGCCCGGTGATGATCTTGGCGTGGCCCGGGGTTAGCTTGTCTTCGGCAAGCATGGCCTTGATAGGGTCGGGGAGTTCGCGGATTCGCAAGGCGTTGGTTACCGCGCTGCGCGAGCAGCCGACGCGGTCGGCGACCTGTTCGTGTGTAAGTTCGAAGCGGTCGAGTAGAAGCTGGTACCCATCGGCGATCTCAACGATGTTCAAGTCTTCGCGCTGCAGGTTCTCGATCAGCGCCACTTCCAGGGCCTGCTCGTCGTCGGCCTCCATGACGATCACCGGTACGTCCGCCAGTCCGGCTTGCATCGAAGCGCGCAGGCGTCGTTCTCCGGCCATAAGTTCGTAACCGTCACCCAGCTTGCGGACGAGGAGGGGTTGCAGGACACCGCGTTGGCGGATGGACTGCGACAGCTCTCCCAGTGCATCCTCGTCAAAGGCGCGGCGGGGCTGGAACGCACTGGGGGTAATGCTGTCCACTGAGATGCGCTGAATGCCGGGACTTTCGGTTGCTTCCGGTTCCGGCGCGGGCGCCACATCGACCCCGTCCCGAATCAGCGCTCCGAGTCCTCGTCCTAAACCGCCTTGTCGTGCTGCCATGATGTTGTCCCCGCGTCTCTCTATTTCTTTCCTGTAATCTTTACCGTGGCCTTCAATCCACCGCCTTCGTGGAGCAGAAGGCGCTCAGCCTTCACCCGCCCCTGGAGGAATGCGCCGGGCATAACCGTAACCAGGCCGCTAACCTCGACGGTGCCCCTGTAGTTCCCCTCGACAATCAGGTTCTCGCAACGCAGCTTCGAACGGTGCGAGAGCTTTGCACCGGCACGGATCAGAATATCACGTGTATCGATTTTGGCAATCTCGCCTGATGCATTCGGGCCGAGCTCGAGGCGGCGGCAGATCTTTGTGGTGCTGTCCTCGATTCGGCCGTCGAGGATCAGGTTGCCGACAACCACGTGGGCCTTGGTCAAACTGCCGCCGTTGCGAACCTGTACGGTGCCGATCGTTTTGACGCGTCCGGACCAGTCGGACTCGATGATCTGTTCGTCGGCGACGAGGGTCTTACGGCACTTGGGGCAGTAGGTCTTCTGAATACGGCCGCGCAGCGGAAACGTATAGCCACACTCGTAGCAGACGATCTCGAAAACATCGGGCACGACGGTGTGGCCGATCTTACCCTTGGTCCCGGCCTTCCGCTTAGTGCCGCTCTTCTTCCCCGCGGCGGGCAGAGTGGTCCTGGACTGTGCGTACCTGGGATCCTGCTTGTTCTTCCCTGCGCGACGTACAGCCTGGACGGATTGGAACCCGTCAATGACCTGTGGGTCTTTTGAGGCCACTTACCCCCCCGTGAGACCCGCGTGCCTACTTCTTCTGGAAGAGACCCTTGTTCTTGTCGTCGCCTTTGGCTTCCGCCTCTTCGTCGAGCACAACGTGTTCTTCGGCGCCGGCTTGCACCTGCTTATGGTCGCTGGTGGCGCGGGATGCGGTCTGGCCGGAGGGATTGACTTCGGTCTTGCCGATCAGCGTAGCCCCGTCCTCGACACTCAGACGCTTGGCACGGATATCGCCCGTCAGCTTGGCCGTTGAGGTGAGCTGGATGCGGTCCTTCGAGGTGACGTTGCCGTTGACCTGCCCCTTGACGACGGCCGAGTCGGAGTTGATGTTTCCGTTGATGACGGCGTTGGCCCCAATCGTGGCATTGCCCGAGCTGCTCAGGTCGCCATTGAGTTTGCCGTCGATCTGAATGGTGCTCGCGCACTTGACAGAACCGGTGATTTCGATGTCTTCGGCGATGATGCTCTGTGCTGCTTCGTTATCCATTTCTGCTGTCTCCCGCTGTGTTGCTGTTCAGGCATGTCCGTGGACCGCGTTCGCGGCCTACGGGTAGATGCCCGGTCTATCCAATCCTGCTGTCTCCTCCAGCCCGAAGAGCAGGTTCATGTTCTGCAAGGCCGATCCGGCTTGCCCTTTGACGAGGTTATCGATGTACGAGACCACACGTAGCCGCCGGACCCGGGCGTCGACACTGATGACGAGCTTCACGCCGTTTGTGCCGCGCACGTGCATGGACCCGATGGGTGCCGTGCTGGGGAATACCTGGACGAACGGTTCGTCCTCGTAGAACGCGCCATACACGGCGAGCACATCCTCTTCCGTTACATCCCTGGTGAGGGAACCGTAAAGCGTCGACATAATGCCCCGGCAGACCGGTACAACCTGGGCCGTGAAGGTGATGACGATGTCCTGCCCCGCGAGCAAACCCAGTTCCCGCTCGATCTCGCACACGTGTTGATGTCCCGCCAGCTTGTAGGCGTTCATCATGTCGTAACGGGCGGGGTAGTGGAAGACGGCGTTGGGTTTGCGTCCGGCGCCGGAGACACCGGTCTTGCAGTCGCAGATGATGCTGTCGGGTGCCACCAGTCCCTGCTTCGCGGCGGGCGCAAGTCCCATGATGCAGCTCACGGCAAAACAGCCGGGATTACCGACGATCCGCGTGTCCGCCGTTACCTCGTTCCGGTGCAGTTCGGGAATGCCGTAAACAGCGTGCGGGAGCAGATCGGGCGCGGCGTGCTCGGTCTCAATATTGATCCGCCGTGCATACTCGGCATAGGCGGCGGGATCGTTGAAGCGGAAGTCGCCGCTGTAATCGATGATCTTGGAGCCCTTGT
>CAYFPQ010000102.1:0-8916 GCA_964345005.1 uncultured Victivallales bacterium
GATCCGGCGCGATTGGTGGCCCTTCCTGTTGCGGAGGTTGTAGGTTCTCATGCGAACGTAGTCGATGATTTCACGGTCTGTATCCATGTCTTCGAGGCGAGAAAACGGAATGGGGTTTCCCACATAGGCAGGGATGGTGCGCCCCTGCTTATTGAGCAACTCGTGTGGCAGTCGGGCGGTCCGCAAGCGCGGGTGAACAAGACCAAGCAGGTGGAAGAGCACCGTGTTGGATCCGTCGAAGAAGACCGGCACGACTGCCGCTTTGGTGCGGCGTATCACGCCGCCTATGGACGTACTCCACTCGCCCTCGACGACCGCCCGTCTGCGGGGATCGAAGTGCGCGACCTCGCCGGACGGGAACACACCGAAGGCACCGCTGTTCCGGAGCCACTGGATGGACTGCTTGATGGGGCGAATGTTGGCGCGCGGAGCGTCCTTGCCGCCGAACGGGTCGACGAAGAAGAAAAGCTCATGCATCTCCGGTATACGCGACAGCATGTAGTTGGCCATGATGCGTACGTCCTGGCGAACCATCTGTAGCAGGGATGCCAGGAGCACTCCCTCAATGCCGCCGAAACAGTGGTTGGCGACGACAACGATTGGACCCGTCTCGGGGATGCGCGCAACGTCGGCCTCCGTCACCTCGAACTCAAGGTTCATGGCTTCCAGTACGTTGTCAGAGAAGGGTCGATCCTTCGAGCGGGCTGCGCTCCGCATGTAGATGTCGTAGATGCCATCCAGACCGAGCACTTTGTCGAGAATGCGACCAACGGGGAAAAACAACTTGCGCGGAATGTTCTTCTTGAACGGGTTGGCCACGCTGAACATGTGAGGCTGGGTCACCGGATGAGCAGCGACTGAACGCGTCCGTCGCCGGCGAGGTCGCCGACGTCTTCGAGACATGGTGTGCGGGGCGTTATCCATGATCAGAGGCTGCACTCAGTAGTACATCTTCCCGCGGCGGAATTCAATTCCACATTTCACACTCCATGCTTGAAGTAGTAGCGCGATGTGCGACACTGGGCGCTGATTTGTGTCTCGCGGCGAGGCACAGGTCGTGGTTCGGGGGCGACGGAGTGTGTCATGCAGATATCGGTCAACTCGGTAGTTGTTAAAGAGCGTGTGAGGTCGGATATGGGTGATCTCACGACGCTCATGGACAGCATGCAGAAGTTCGGGCAGATGAGCCCCATCGTCGTTACGCGCAAGAACGAGCTGATCGCGGGGCATCGTCGACTTCTCTCGGCCCGTCGCCTGGGTTGGTACACAATAGATGCCGTGGTGGTCGATCGAGACAGCCCAGCCGACAAGCTTGAGATGGAATTGGCCGAGAACGTCAACCGCAAGGACTTCTCGCCCGAAGAACTCGTGGAGGGGTTTCGTCGTTTGGAGAAGCTGCGCCGGCCGAGCGTAGGCAGTAGAATCCGCAATTTCTTCGGCCGGGTTTTCGGACGTTTGTTCAGGCGTGGGGGGCGCAAACAGTCGACGGCTGACCCGCGGAACCCGATGGAAGCCACGGCAGGCGATCTGTAGCGGTCAGGCAGGTGTGTACGAGAAGTGGTCGATAACCACCTCTACCTCGCGACCATCGGACGGAGCGTCGCCAAACCCATTACTGTCTCCATCGTTGAGCCACAGGTTCATTCTTATCGATGTGCCACGCGACGGGGTGGGGATCAGCACCGGTGTAGCGAGGGTCGTATCGTTGGAACGACGAGCCGCGTTCGAACGGTAAAACGAAAGCTCAGGTTCTCGGATGTATGCTCTTCACAGCTCTGGACAAGCGAGAACGCGGTGAAGTCGGGGAAAAACGCATCCGCACCGACAGGCGCGTCATCGACCTCCGTGAGATAGAGCCGGTCCGCCCGATCGATCGTCTGCGAATAGATGTCGGCGCCGCCGATGACAAATATTTCGTCAGGTGTCGGCTGTGCGGCCGCGGCAGCCGCGAGGGCTTCATCCAGGCTGTGACAGAGCATAGCGCCTTCTGTCCGGTAGCCACGGTTGCGTGTTACGACGACGTTCAGGCGTCCTGGCAATGGGCTCCCGATTGACTCGTAGGTCTTACGGCCCATGATCACCGGGTGGCCCATGGTCAACTGCTTGAACCGAGGCAGATCACCGGGAAGATTCCAGAGCAGAGCGTTGTCCTTGCCTATAGCACGGTTACTTCCCAGCGCGGCAATGATCGAGACAACCACTAGTATCCCCCCACGTTCGTGATGGGAGCCTTCAAAGCGGGGTGGGGGTCGTACCCCTCAATGGTGAAATCTTCGGTGCTGAAATCGTCGATTTCCCTCACGTTCGGGTTCAGAACAACACGGGGCCAGGGCTTTGGCTCGCGTTCGATCTGTTCACGCACTTGACTCTCATGATTCGAGTACATATGTACGTCTCCAAACGTGTGGACAAACTCGCCGGGCTCAAGTCCCGTGACTTGGGCTACCATCAGAAGCAGAAGCGCGTAGCTGGCGATGTTGAACGGAACTCCAAGAAACACGTCTGCGCTGCGCTGATATAGCCCCAGGTTGAGGCGGTTGCCACCTGTCACGCAGAGCTGATAGGTGGTGTGGCAGAATGGCGGTACCTCGTTGGCGTTGCCAGGCGAAGCCATGTCGTAGATGAAGTCGGGGTTCCAGGCCGAGACCACGTAGGACTTGCGAAACGGTCTCTGGCGCAGTCCCTTGATGCACCATCCAAGCTGGTCGATCTCACGACCATCACTGGCTGGCCACCGCCGCCACATACGTCCGTAGATTGTGACCAGCTCACCCCACGTCTTCACGAATTCACTATTCTCCGGCTCGGACTTCAGCCGTTCGATGAAGGCTTTCTGCTCGAGTTCAGGGAGTCCAGCGTCGGCGGCGAGCTTCCGGTATTTCTTGTGGGCCCATTCGTCCCAGATGTGGACATCGCGATCCACGAGGTACTTGATGTTCGAGTCGCCTCTCAGGAACCAGAGCAGCTCTTCAATGATGCCGCGCATGAAGGTCTTCTTGGTGGTTAGCAGGGGAAAACCATGAGACAGGTCGAAACGGAGCTGTCGCCCGAACACAGACTTGATATGGGGTAAAGGTTCGCCCTGTTCTTCGTATTGTTGTTTCACCTCGTCGGTCAAGAAGAGCTCTTTGCGCGAGCCGTTGTCGAGGATGTCGCGGAGGAGGTCGAGGTACTGATGTTCGGGGTGTCGTTGTGTCGTCATGTGCATACTATCGGCCGGAGGTGACAGGCGAGTCCAGCACATTTGACCGCTGTGAAGCTTCACTGTGAAACTCCAGGAGATACGCCGACTGACTAGATGAAGGTTGACTGTTACGCTTTCGTAAAATATCGTTTTGCGAACTCTTGTTGCTTGTTCTGATTCAAGAAGGGATGCAGAAGTGCTTGGACCTCGTCGTGTAATACTCCTGGCTGCGGGAAGTGCCCCCGCTCTGCATGAGGGCGTGGCGGCCTATGCGCGCGAGGCAGGGTGGATACTTGATGCCCGTATGTCGTACACGGGACAGATTCCCGACGGCATTCCAGCAGATGGTGTACTCTGCAGTGACGTTTCTCGTACTGACATTACCAGTTTCCTGCGGGGGCTCGATGTGCCGGCCGTCATTCTGGATAGGTGTCCCAGCGGTTCCAGACCATGCGTGACCTGCTGTGACGAGTCGATTGGCCGCGCTGCGGCACACCATCTCTTGGAGCGCAAGTACCGGACATTGGCATTCTGTGGTCACGGCGACACGTCGCAGCAGGCACTGCGCATGGAGGGATTCAAGGCGGCGGTCGAAGCAGCGGGACACCGGTTCGTTTGTCTGGCGCCTCCCGAGGGGGCCTCGGCACTTGCGAGTGCGGCATCTGTTCGCGAATGGCTTGCCCCCATGCTGTCCACGCTCCACGTTCCGTTTGCCATCATGGTTGGTGCAGACATTGGCGCCATACCGCTGATCGATGTCCTTGCTGCATGTGGCTACGCCGTGCCGGAACAGGTAGCGGTCATTGGTGTTGGGAACGACCCCATGCTCTGTGATGTGGCGCCAGTGCCCTTATCCAGCGTGGATGTGAGGCCGCACGCAGTGGGCTATAAAGCGGCCAGGCTACTGGACGACCTGATGGCGGGACAAGCAGTTCCATCATCTCCCGTGTTGGTTGATCCCGGGCCAGTGACGACGCGGGCATCCACCGATATGGTGGCGCTTCCGAACCTGCATACAGCCCGGGCGCTGCGCTATATCTGGACCCACTACCGGGACCCGATCAACGTGGACAGCGTGTCGGCACATGTTCCCGTAACGCGTCGACGCCTCCAGACTCTTTTTCACGATCACATGGGGCTCACGATGCAGGAAGAGATCGCGCGCGTTCGTACCGCCGATGCCTGCCTGATGCTGAAGCAGTCCAGGATGCGGATCAACGAAATCGCATCGGTGGCCGGTTTCAAGAGCAGTCTACATCTTCATAGAACGTCCCAGTCACTGTTGGGGATGGGGCCACGGGCATTTCGGGAGACAGGGAGTATACCTGATCCGGGAGTGCTTCCTGCGCAGGTGGGGAACCAGTTGTCACGGGTCTGAAGACGGGCAAGGTTCACAGTAAGCTATGCTGGAACGGTTTGAAAAAGCTGAAGAACGATTGGTCAAACTGATCGGCCGCAAGGGCGCCGACAAGGGCCATGGCCGACGTGTTCGGTCATTGCTGCGTTTGCTTAGAGAGCTGTCCCGCCTCTATGGGCTGGCGGTTGGGGTCCGCCTCTTCCTCTATGAGAAGGGGTTGATCCGTCCGAATGCGCTCGGGTGCCAGGTCATCAGCATAGGCAACCTGACAGTCGGTGGTACCGGCAAGACGCCCGTTGTGGAGATCTTTGCCCGCGAGCTGCAGAAGGCCGGTCGGCGTGTGGCGGTTCTGAGTCGTGGATACAAGAAGGCGAAGGCGCCCTTCAAGAAACGGATCATGGACCGTATGTTGCTACGTGAGCGCAAACGCCCGCCACGTGTCGTCTCTGATGGCGCCAAGCTCCTGCTCGATTCAGCCATGAGCGGAGACGAACCCTACATGCTTGCGTCCAACCTCCCGGATGTCGCGGTTCTCGTCGACAAAGATCGCGTAAAGAGCGGCCGCTACGCTATCAACAAGCTGGGATGCGATACATTGGTGCTCGATGATGGATTTCAGTACATGGCGCTGAAGCACAGACTTGATATTGTACTGGTCGACCGCACCAACCCGTTTGGCAACGAACACGTACTGCCCCGAGGTATCCTTCGTGAGCCGGTTCGGAACATCAGCCGCGCGAGCTTCATTTTCATCACCAAGTCCAACGGAACGGGATCCGATCCGCTGCGGAAACGCCTGCGCGAACTGAACCCTACGGCAGAAATTATTGAGTGCCGCCATGCCGCCCGCTTCCTGACGCACGTGTTTACTTCCGAGCGGAAGGAACTCGACTATCTGAAGGGGTTGAAAGTGGTCGCCATGTCAGGGATTGCCATGCCCGTTGGCTTCGAGAAGGAGCTTGAGCGGCGTGGAGCCCATGTGGTGGACACTCACCGCTTCGCGGACCACCATCGCTATACTCAGCAAGAGATCATCAACATCATCAATGCCGCGAAGCGGGAAGGCGCGGAAGCCATCATCACCACCGAGAAGGATGCGGTGCGGTTTCCTCGCTTGGACCGTTGCGACGTGCCGATCTACTTCCTGAGGGTCGACATCGAGATTCTGAGTGGAGCCGAGGATTTTCACGAGTGCATTGCGCGCATCTGTTTCAGGCGGAAGTCGAAAGCAGCTTAAGGTGCGGAAGAAGGTGTAATGGAGCGGCTACTGATATGCGGCACCAACTGGCTTGGCGACAGCGTTATGAGCATGCCTGCGCTCCAGTCACTCAAGCGGAAGGTTCCCGATACCCATGTGACGCTTCTCGTGAAACCCGGCATGGTTCCGCTGTGGGAAATGAACGATGCGATTGACGCTATCCTCCCCTTGTACCAGGGCAGTGCAGGTACGCGGCTGACCGTGCGTGCGCTCCGTCAGCAACTGTTCGATCGTGCCGTCATCTTCCCAAACTCGTTCAGAAGCGCGGTACTCCCGTTCCTCGGTGGGGTGCCACGTCGTATCGGCGTGTCAGCGCACTGGCGCCGGCTTCTTCTGACTGAAGTGCGCTCGGGGCGGCGCAAGGACGATCGGTCACACCAGTCACACGAATATTACCGCCTGCTCGACATCGATGTGCCGGCAGAACCGATGGCGCCACGGATTACTCCGATGGATTCGGCTCTAAACGAGGCGAATGCCCTCCTTCCTGTTGAAGGGGACCGTCCGTGGGTGGGGCTGCTTCCGGGTGCTGCCAGAGGTAACGCGAAGCGTTGGCCGCCGGAGCGGTTTGCTGAGGTCGCAACTCAGCTGGTTCAGGAGTTCAACACTCGGATTGCTCTCTTTGGGACGGCCTCGGAGCGGGTCGTGTGTGATCACATCGCTGGCGCACTGGGCGACAATGTACGCAACCTTGCCGGCAAGACCTCGTTGGTTGTTCTGGCCGCAGCTCTGGCGCGTTGCAGGGCGGCCGTGAGTAACGACAGTGGAGGTATGCACCTGGCGACAGCACTTGGCGTTCCGGTAGTGGCTGTGTTTGGGCTGACGGATCCCGATGTAACGGGGCCGCTTGGGGCAGGCAACCGGACGCTCTGCGGTGTACCGCCCGAAAAACGTACGCGTGACGTTCCCCGGGAATCGCACGAAGCGGAAACGGCTCTGCGAAGTATCACGGTGAAGCAGGTTCTGATGGAGGTCCGCGACATGCTGGAAGGCTCATGAGTCGTCGCATCCTCAGGTCAACCGCAGTGGTAAGCCTCGGCACCGGGGTGAGCCGGATACTGGGGTTGGTTCGCGAAATCCTGATGGCGCACTACTTCGGTACATCGCTGGCGAAATCGGCCTTCGATGTTGCTTTTCGGATCCCGAACCTCTTTCGGCGCCTGTTTGGTGAGGGAGCGCTTTCCGCGGCGCTTGTACCGGTACTGACGAAAACGTCCGAAGGTGAGGGCAAGGAAGCTGCCAACCGCTTGATCGGCCAGGTCATGACACTGATGGGAGTGGTATTGCTCGCCATCGTGGCCGTGGGGGTACTGGGGATCTCGCTGGCTCTTGAACACGGCACCTGGGGTGCACGGTTCGCAGCCGTGCTCCCGCTTCTGCGAACGCTTCTACCATACACGTTTTTCATCTGCTTGGTCGCGTTGTGTATGGCGATTCTCAACTCGCATCACCACTTTGCTCTTCCCGCGTTCACGCCGGTAGTGCTCAACGTGGTCTGGATCGCCGTCCTGCTGATCGTAGGGAGTCGTACCGGCGACACACCGACAGAACGTATTCATCTTGTCGCGTGGGGCATCATCATTGCCGGTGTGGTGCAACTCATCATCCAGGTTCCCGGTCTGTGGCGGCTGGGTCTGCGCCCACAACTCTCCTTCGCGTGGTCCGACCCCAAGGTGCGGCGCGTGCTGCTTCTGATGGGGCCCGGCGCCCTGGGGATGGGGATCCACCAGGTGAACCTTTTTCTCGATGGTGTCCTGGCACTGTGGGCCGCGGAGTGGGCACCGGCGGCCCTGACGTTTGCTGAGCGCCTGGTCTACCTTCCGCTGGGGCTCTTTGCCACGGCGTTGGGCACCGTGCTGCTCCCGACTTTCTCGCGTCAGGCTATGTACGATGACCCGGCCCATATGCGCCGTACGTTCGGCGCAGCCGTTCAGAACCTGATGGTGGTAATGGTGCCGGCAGCACTGGGACTAATGGTGTTGGCTCGCCCGATCGTTGATTTGGTCTATGCCTGGAAGGGCGGCGAGTTCGGGGACCTGTCGGGATTGCTCACGGGGCGGGCGCTGGCATTCTACGCACCGGGCCTGGTCGTGTTCAGCCTCTATAAGCTGCTTGTTCCGGTGTTCTACGCACTCGAGGATACACGGACGCCTGTGAAAGTGGGCGCGATCATGGTGGGACTGAACCTCGTGCTCAATGTGACGTTCATCCTGACATGGCCGCTTGAGTACAAGCATGCCGGGCTGGCGCTTGCAACCGTGCTGGCTTCAGGTGCGAACTGCCTTTGCCTCGCGGTCATCCTTCAGAAACGCATCGGCCCAATGGGATGGCGGCGACTGATTGACGGACTGCTGCGGACCGTACTTGCCGCGCTGGGTATGGCTTGGGTGGCCATGCGTGTGCCTGAGTGGACACAGCACTTGGGAGGCGTTGCCGCGGGTGAAGGAAAGCCGGCCCAGCTGATCGGAGTGCTGGGCGCTATCCTCGTGGGAGTGGTTGTATACGGAGCACTGCTGGCAGTGCTCCGTATCATTCGTCCTGGAGACGACCTCAGCGAGTGAAGTCGACTGATCCGGACACGCCGGCTACGCCAAGATCGGCGCTCGATGCGGACAGATTCAGGGAGTCGCCACTCTGACTGATGCTGATCGTCAGGCTATCGCCTACAGCCACAAGGCCTGCCGCTTCAGATGGCACGCTTGTGAAGGTGATCTCCACTCTGCCTCCCGAGACCGAATAAGTCCCCTCGGCCGTATAGGTGCCGGCATCAACATATCCCGGTATTGAGGGCACAGTGGCTTGCAGAGCCCACGTTCCATCGGCATCGATGATGAGTGTTACAGAGATGCCAAACAGTCCCAGGAACGTTCCGCTGGCGGTCACCGTGTTTCCATCCACGTCCGCGCCGGCCAACTCGAGTATGGTGGAGTTGTCACCAACTTGCGGAGCGGTGATTGTGGCACCGTTGAGCGTCCATGTTCCGGGGAGTCCTCCCCCGCTGGTACCGCCATCATCGTCATCATCGTCGCTCTCGCAGCCGGTGATGCCGATCAGGGCTACACAGCTATAGCGCTCACCGGAATTGAGCCGCCCTTGCTCATCTGAATTGAGCCACCT
>CAYFPQ010000103.1:0-8855 GCA_964345005.1 uncultured Victivallales bacterium
ATTGACTTTGATGAAAACCCCATTTCAGGGGGTGGCGGTTTGCTCAGACCTCTGAGGTCAGGAAATGGCGCGTTCCGATCGTGATGGAAAAGGCGACGGTGCGCGGCAAGATCGTCGTTCTCGAAACACGCGTTGAGGAACGTACGATTATCCAGGGCCTCCGGGTGCAAGTGTGGACCTGGAAAGAGAATGCCGCCGGCAAGACCGTCCCAGACAAACTTCTCCACGAGACGAAGACGGATCGTGATGGATTTTTCTCGCTACCGGTCATCGACAACGGCAACTACCTGCTGGTGGTTGGCGACCTGTACCTCAAGCTCACCGTCGTGTCGCCAACGCTCGTCAAGACGGACCAGCGAGAACCAAAGATCCTGCTGATCCTGTTGCCCAAGGAAGTCATCTAGCGATTCGAGCGTTGCTCGAATCGCGATGTGGGGCCGCAGGATACGCGATGCGGACGCAGGTCTAGTGTGAGCGCTTGTGCGGCGGCGGTCGCTTGCCGCGCTTTGATTTTCCACGAGCACTACATCCGCCCTGCTTGCGGTTGAGGCATTGTGCACATCGGGCGTCACTGCACATCCGGCAACTGAAGCAGTCGGGGCAGTTGTGCTTCTTCTGCTCTATGGGCTGGGGATCCGGCTGCCACACCAGACCGTCTAACCCACGTATCTTCACCCACGCCATACGCGCATCCCGTATCCCGTATCTCGTATCCCGTATCGACGAACACCGAAGACAACGTTCTTTACCCGAAATCGAACCGATACCCCTCGATTCCCAGCTCATCGCGCATCGTGATGAGTTGCTTCTGCAGTTCGGGGCCGAGCGGAACACCGGAGTCCTTCCTTTCCAGCCAGGCCAGATGCTCCTTTTCGCCGCAGGTGTAGATCCGCTCGGCACCGGGGGCCTTCTGCGAGCCTCGCAGTGCGCGCAGGATATCGCCGGTCGTCTTCTTGAAGGGCTCCAGCTCGGTGAATGCCGAGATGTTGACGGCCATGAAGAAATGGCCCAGCCGATAGGGAACACGATTGCCATCGGCATCGAACCCGGAGAGCTGCTTCAAGAAGGCCCCCTGCTGTAGTGCCGCAGACAGGATCTCAGCCACAGTGGCAAAGCCGTAGCCCTTGTAGCCCGCCGTCTCTTCTCCGATACCGCCAACAGGAACCAGTGCCGCCGTACCGGCGACAAGCTCCTCGAGAACGGATTTCGCGTCGGTGCGTGTCCGTCCATCACGATCGATCACCCATCCCTCCGGCAGCGGCTTGCCCTCGCGGGCGTACTGCTCGATCTTGCCGCGCTGTGAGACCGACGTCGCGTAGTCGTTGGTGAATACGAAGGGTTCGTCCGTAGGAATCCCGAATACCAGTGGATTGGTTCCCAACATGTTTTCCACGCCAAAAGTTGGGGCAATCGACGGGCGGGCATTTGTGCTGCACATCCCCATCATACCGGCCTCGCACGCCATCATCGGGTAGTAGCCGGCGATCCCGTAATGCGTCGAATTGCGCGCAACAACCGTACCGATGCCAAACTCCTCCGCCTTATCGATGGCCATCTGCATACAGCGTTTGGCAATCACCATCCCCATGCCATGATGGCCGTCAACGACGGCGGTCGCGGCCTGCTCGCGAACGATTTCAAACTCCGTCACCGGCTCCTGAATCTTGTGGTGGACGATTCGGTCGTAGTAAATGGGCTTGAGCCGCCCCACACCGTGCGAATCGATGCCGCGCTTGTCGGCCGTAATCAGCACGTCCGCACAGACCGCCGCATCCTCCGCCGGCACGCCCATCCCCTTGAACACATCCACCATGAACGCTTCCATGGTGTTGAAGTCGAGATGGCAAACCTTGTCAGTCATAGTCCAAATTCCTTTCTCTGTCCGCACACTTTCAACTCAATATCCAACATCCAACAAGGAACAGCCAATGTCCAAGTGCGAGCTGCTCGCGAATGGGAAGACCTTCGGCCCAGCCATTCTCCTGCTTCGATCACTTGGGAGTTGGACATTCCTTGTTGGATATTGGGTGTTCTACCGATATATCCCACATGCCTCTTACCGAGTTCGCCAGACACACCCGCGTGCATCGCGCCAGATCGTCTCGCCGCACTGCGGCTTCGCTCACGGCGCCGCTCGCCAACAGGAACTCACGGTAGACACCGGGGAGCAGCCCGCAACGCACGGGCGGCGTCACCAGTTTGCCATCCAGCTCTGCGACCACGTTCGCGATCGTCGACTCGGTGAGTTCGCCTGCCGAGTTCCACAACAGCACGTCATCCACATCCGAACGAGTCGCACGCGCCTCTTCATATACCTTACGATGCGTGGTCTTGTGAAACAGGAATCGGTTCTCAGAGTCAATCGCCCGGTCGGCAAGACCCACGCGGTATGGCTCCGGCAAGGGGTGCAGTTTCGCACTGGTGACGGTCACATTGCTGCCTGCACCCACCGTGAGCCGGACTTTGTGCGGCTCGTCTGCCAGACGTCCGGCTTCGGCTTCGAGCGCATGCCTGATCGCGTCCATATCGACGGACCAGCCGAAGTAGTCGGCCGATGCCTTCAAACGCGCCACGTGTTTTTCGGGCAGCAGGTAGCCGGTGCCCGGCATCCAGAGCAGCGACTCCAATAGCTCGAACGTCGGCACAGGGGTTCGCAGCACCGCCGCCTTGGTATAACACTCGGCCAGCTCGGCGCTCTTGCAGCTATCCCATACGATCCCGCCCCCTACCCCATACTCGACTTCTCCACGCGCCCGGTCCACAAGGGCAGACCGAATCGCCACATTGAACTGGGCATCGCGGCCCGGGGCGAGGTAGCCGATCGTGCCGGTATAGATGTGGCGGGGCGAGTCCTCGAGTTCCGTGATGATCTCCATCGTGTGTGCTTTGGGCGCACCGGTGATGGATGCCGCCGGAAAGATGGCCCGGAAGATCTCCGCCAGCCCGGCATCCGTCTCCCCATGCACCGTGCTTGTCATCTGCAGCACCGTCGGATACCGCTCGATGTCGAATAGCTGCGCGACCTCAACCGTACCGGCGTCCGCGATCCGACCGAGATCGTTCCGTACCATGTCGACAATCATCACGTTCTCCGCGCGGTCTTTGGCCGACTGCTGCAGCTCGTGCGCACGCGCCACATCTTCGGCAGGCCAGCGGCCCCGTGGACGCGTGCCCTTCATGGGACGCGAGACGATATCCCGCCCGCTGAGTCGGAAGAAGAGCTCGGGGGAAGCACTGCATAAGACCCAGTCGCCGATATCAACATAGGCCGCATAACCGTTCGGCGATCCGCCCACCATGCGACAGAAGAGTGCCCACGTGTCCTCCGGCGCATCCGCGCGCAACCGGAAAGAGAAGTTAACCTGGTAGGTGTCGCCCGCTGCGATGTAGTCGCGCACTCGTGCGATCGCCGCATGGTACTGCGCGTCGTCGAGCGACGGCACCCATTCCTGCGCGCAAGCTTCGTCCCCGACTTCGGGAGGGTCAACCGGCTCGCCCCCCGCATAGAGGCCAAACCAAGCCAGTGGGAAATCGCTCGGTGGGTGGGTCTTCAACGCCGGATCGCACGCTGCCGCGGCCTCGTAGGCAACGAATCCCGCAACCGTGAGTCCCTCTTGCTCAACGGCCGCTTCGGCAGCTTCGAGCAAAGGGATAACCTCGGACAAATCGCGCGCCACGAGGATACGACAGGGATCGCTGAAGCGAAGCCAGCGTTTGCGCCATGGATCCTGCAGTACGATGCTGTTGGCGTTCGGTCGACTCACGCGAGACCCAGCATGTGCCGAACCTTCTCACGGCAGGCAATGATGTGACTGTCCGGCATGTCTACCTCGGCCATCGTACTGACAAGGGTATCGTCATCCACATCCAGCATGGAAACGATGCTGATCACTTCCTTGTCGTGCGCGTCTTCCGTCGACTGCAGCAGCTCCATGGTCGGAATGTGGTCAACATATCGTTTCTCGACCCACGGCCGCATCTCCTCGTCCGGGACCTGGCAGAAACAGTGCGTCGGATCGACAAAGCCGGATTCCGACAGCCGGATGCGCCCTCCCGGTCGTTCGTAGGGCGCCGGCTCATGTTCGGGTTCCGGCATCATCTCGGGGATCTTGGCAAACTTGAGCGCGAGGAGGATAACGACGGTCCAAGTCACCCCCGTCAACATGAAGCACGGCCCCACGACCAACAGGGCAAACTCGTTCGTTACCTTGCCGATAAGCAAGAATGCTATCCCCAGCAGAAAGCTGACCGCGCCGACCGCCAGAAACGTGACCCGCTGTTTCCGCCCGATCATTTCAGAATGCTCCTTCCAGTCATACCTGGAGACTAGGTCTCCCCTCGCCTCAGTTCAATGCCCTTTATCGGCCACCTACATCACGTCATGATGACCAGTGCGACGTACGGGATAACGTTGAAGACGAACCAAAGCATCTTGTAGACGCCGAGGAATCCGTAGAGCATGGCGTTAAACGTGTCGCGCGGTATGTCGTACCACTTGCTGTGTACGCGGTAGACCCAGTCGGTACCCCGGCAGCAGAGAATGAACGAGAGGATCAGCAACGAGCCATTCAGGATCGTGCACCACATGAAGAAGGTTCGTATTGCAGCAATATCCATGACACCCCTCCTTTTGCTGCTACTTTACTGCCGATCGGGAGACGTCACAATCCTTTCCTTCCTGGAGCTAGTCGCATAATCACGCTAACCGATCAGGGAGGGATGTCTTGACTTCTTTGTCCTGCATGGGACACGGTTGTGCTATCTTAAGTGTAATGCATGACTCGGATCTGCCTCGTGCGGGGCGGAAAGGATAGCGATGCGCGGTTTGTTAGTGCTGTCGTGTGCGGCGGCCTTGGTGTTTGGGGTGTTTGCGCGGGCTGGGGCGCCCGCACGAAATACGGAGGGCGAGACGCCCTTTCAGGTGGCATTGCGGGAAGGCGACCGGGCAGAGGTCATGTCGCTACTGACCGAAACGGAAGCTGCCTACCACGAGACCTTCACACGCGGCCCCGATCAGTCGAGATCACCGCTCCCGCGCCGCGAACTTGACCGGGCGTGGCACGTTCTGCTGGACCTCCTGCGAAAAAATCCCCGCCATGCTTCGCTCAACTTTGCGATCGGGGTGCTCGCCGAAAAGCGCAACGACCTGGCCCGGGCCGAACTCGCCTTCGAGCGCGTGCTGCAGGTCGCGCCGGGCAATCACCGAGCCGGGCTGGAACTGGCACGGGTCTGTTCGCGGGCTGGTCGCGACGATGTCGCCCGACGCCACTATGAATATGTGCTTTCACAGACCCCCCCGGACGCTGTGGCTCGCAATATCAGAAAGCAGCTGAGCGAACTGGGACGCGTGGATAAACGCCTCCACGTCTCGGCGCGCATCGATGCAGGCACCATTGCCGACGACAACGTCAACGTCGGCCCCCGGGATGATGTGATTGCGGTCTTTCCCCTCACCGTCGGCTCAACCCTCTTCACCGAACTTTCGGTGGCCCCGGAGTCCCAGCCCATCGAAGTGAGCGGCGCCTATGCCGCCGCCACCCTGGAGATGCTCTACGATTTCGGACGCTCCGGCGGATGGGGACTGACGACCGATCTGAACTACTACGAGAACTGGCTGGATGAGACAGAAGAGGAATCTCGCCTCGTCAAGGCCGCCTTCGGTGCCAAGCGAGCCGCCAAGCGGAGTCTCGCGAAGGGCGAATTGTACGCGCGGCGCATCTGGCTGGGATCCGATCCGCTCGTTGATGCGATCGGTCTGCAGCCAGTCTACTTGCACAGATTCAAGCCTGCGGGGCGCACCTTGTATTGGATTTCGGCGGTGCAGATGGAACAGCGCGATTACGACACGCGCAATGCCTATGATGGGCTCTTCCTCGGGATCGAGCAGACGGTCCGGCTGATGGTGACTGACCACGCGTCGGTCTACGCCGGATTGCGCGGGGCACACAACGACGCCGATGCGGCCGTCTTCGCCTACCGAGGCCTTTCGGGAGTCACGGGCGCCACCTTTACCTGGAAGCGTCTGCGCCTGTATGCCTCGGCCCGCTACACACACAACGACTATGATGAGCGCGAGACGCTCGCGCCGCGCGATCGTGTCGACAAGATCTGGCTGCTCAACGCCAAAGCCCGGCTGCAGCTCTTTGGAAACACAGGGATCGAAGTCAAGCAACAGCACACGGGGAGCGACTCCACGTTCGATCTGTACGACTATGAACGCAACGTGACCATGGTGGGTCTGTGGGGGAGGTTCTGATGCAAGGCGCAGGATGCAGGATGCAGGATGCAAGATGCAGGGCGCTCAGCCTCATTGCGATGCTGAGTGTTGCTCTCACGGGACTTGCCTTTGCCGCAGTTGACCCGGCGGGAACAGTGGTTGCGCTGGAAGGAACGGCCTCAGCCGTCAACCAGGATGGCGCACGGCGTGCCCTCGCGGTTCAGAGCCCTATATTCCCGCTGGATACGATTATAACGGCGGAAGCCAGCAAGCTGCAGATCATGTTCAGCGACGATTCGCTCGTGTCACAGGGCGAGAAGAGCGAACTGGTCATCGACGAGTACGTCTATGATCCCTCGCGCAAATCACGCAATCGGGCTAAGCTGGGAATCACCAAAGGACTCTTCCGCGTAGTGACCGACAAGATCACAAAGCTGAATCCCAAGCGATTCAAGGTCAAGACACGCATGGCCACGATCGGCATTCGGGGATGCGACGTCGGCTTCAATATCCAACCGGACGAGGAAGACATCTACGTCATTACACTGGAGGGCGATGAAAAGGTCGGTGTGAAGAGCACGGTTCCGGCCGGCGGCAGCGGTGGATGGTCCATCTTTCGCATCGGGCGCAAGGGGAGCAAGGACGGCGCAGAGATACTGATAGACGAGTCGCGCAAGATGGTCCTTCTACGCCGGGGCAAAAAGGTGCAAGTGCTGGAGTTGCCTCCCGACCTGTTGACAAGGTTCCTGAACGCCGTGGAGGCGGGTTTCGGCATCTCGCAGCTTGGTTTCGAGGATGACGGACCTCCGGGAGGCGATCTACTGGCCTGGCTTTCGAGCTTCGTCCCCAAGGCCGGCGCCACGCCCCCGCCCGGTCCACCGCCGCCACCCGGACTGAAGCCTCCCGACCCACCACCGCCGCCACCACCGCCCCCCAAACCGCCCAAGCGGCCCGAGCCTGAGGAAGAGGAGGAAGAAGAACCCTCACCCGTCTTTACGCTCATCGACGAAGGAACAGACTGGGCTTGGGGCAAGTGGACGCTGGAAGGCGATTTACTCTTCTACGATTTTGATAGCTATACCGAACTTGGCGATGACTTCGGGACCTTTGTCGACGGCTTGGAAGGATCCTCCTATTTCCTGATGGGAGAAGACGGTGCCGCGGCGCGAATCTTCGACGGAGACCAGATCACAGGCGTTGAAGGGTCCTGCTACGTGGAAGTGAGCATCGTCGAAGGAGATGCCGACTGGTATGGCAGCGTCTCGATGGACAACGAGGGCGGTGATTCGCTGTCTTTCGAGGCCAGTGGAGACGTCACGGCCGGCGGCTCGTTTTCCGGGTCGACAACAAGCTATGACCTGGACTTTCAGGGAGACACATTCACAGCGCCCGATTCCGAGAATATCGACGGCGATATCGTGGGCGTCGGCGACATCACCGGTGCCGTCGGCTGGTTCGATTTCACGCAGCTTGGCGCCGGGGTCGATGGTGCCGACATCGAAATAGAAGGCCTGTTTGCCACTGACCTGGAAGAGGCATACGAGACCCCACAGTAACCCACATCCGGAACCGGCATGGGATTGAGCAGGATATTCAGCCGACGGATGCTCAGGCGGGTGCCGCTGGTCTGGACGGTCGGGTGCGTGATCATCCTCGCTTGCCTTGCCCTGTTCATTCTCGGTTTGGACGTGGTCGACGCGCTTTCGGACAAGCTGTACGACGCACTCCTCAGGCAGACCCACGACGATCCGAAGTCGGGACGTGTAGCAATCGTCGACATTGACGAGAAGAGCCTGGAACAGCTGGGCCAGTGGCCCTGGCCGCGCCACCTGACCGCGTTGCTGACCGCCAAGGTATTCGAAGGCAATCCGTCCGTAGTCGCATTCGATATTCTCTTCGCGGAGCCAGACCGGACGTCGCCCAACCAGATCCGCAAGGATCTCGCGCGCGATCTGAAGCTGGATGTCGAGATTAAGGGCATCCCAGACGACATGGAGGACTACGACCTCCTGCTCGCCAATGCCCTGCGCAGAGGCAACTCGCTCCTGGGGTGCTTTATGCACGCAACGCCGAGCGTCGTGGCCGAGGCGCCCGAGGACTCCGACCCCCTCTACGACGGCTCCCGGCTCTTTTTGCGCGGACCCAGTGGTGTCGAGATAAACAGGGATCTGACACAAGCGAAGGACGTTACCGTTTCCATTCCAAAACTACGCGAAGCCGCAGGTACGGCTTTCTTCAATGCTGCGGTTGACGCGGACAATGTCGTGCGCCGAAACCCTTTGATCTGGGCGTGCGGACCGCAGCGGATCTATCCCTCCCTGGCGCTGGAGGCCGTACGACTGGACCTTGGATTTGGCCAATGCATGATCGAGTATGACGAAGGTGGATTGGTCCAGCTCCGACTACGGGACCTGGCCATTCCTTGCACCAAGACCGGCAGGCTTGTGGTCAACTACCGGACAGTTGAGGAGAACCCGAACACGGGCTTGCCTTCGTCATTTCCCAGTTACTCGGCCGCCGATTTCATCGATGGCACGGTCGACGCGAATGTACTAAGCAACAAGATCGTGTTCGTGGGCACATCGGTCGAGTAGCCAGGGGGCGTCTCCGCCCCCCAGCTCTCACAGAACCGGACTTG
>CAYFPQ010000104.1:0-8367 GCA_964345005.1 uncultured Victivallales bacterium
GCGTTGGCTGAGGAAAAGCGGGAACAAGCTGCAGGTCCTCTGCCCCTACAAGTGGGTGCCGTTGCTCGAAGCCGAGATCCCGGCCGCAGACGAGTTCTTCCATGTCGCGGTCGTGATCAGCAGCGACCCGAAGCACCTCTGGCTCTATATCAACGGGGAGGTCGCTTCCGAGCTGGCCCTGGAGAATTACTACCCGCTGATCGAACGGTACAGCCTCGACATCGGCCAGCGCCGCTGGACGCCTCCCGCCGATCTTACGGTGGATGACCTCGCCTTTATCCGGCGCACGCTCCCGGCCGATGAGGTGCGCGAGATCGCCGCCTCGCGCCGCTCGCTGGCGGCGTTCTACGCGCCGGCGACCGTCGCCAAGCTCCATATCACGGCGTTCGTCAACAAGGTGTCCGGACGGATCCTGAAGTCGCTGGACCTGTTCTGGCCCGGTTTCTTCGAAGGACGCATCACGAGGAGCGCGCTGCCCGAGTACGACCTGCTGCTCTCCAAGAAAGATCGCACCGCGTTCAATGCCTACCATGCCGAGCGCATCGCGCACGCGCTGACCGATCGCGGCACCTCGGATCGCAGAAGCGTCGGTCTCGTGGTGAACGGCGTTCAGTATCCCGCGCGTACGGAACTCGTGAACCGGCCGCTTCCCGATGAGCTTCCTTATAGTCGCAAGACTTTTTCCGTAACCGTGGACTCCCGGCAGGACTCCGAGCTGCCATATCCCGGTTTCGAACTGACCCCCATCGAGCTGACGGACCCCGTGCTCATGATCCTGGCGTCACGCCTGGCCCGGGCGCATGGTGTGCCGGCCGTTCCGGCGCGGTTGGTGGCGCTGCGGATCAACCGGTCGCTTGAGCAGCTGTGCATGGTCTACCCGCGTTCAATGGACCCGGGGTTGGCGCGTCTCGACGACACGGAGCAGTGCCTGGCCCTGTTGTCGGAGCTGCCGCTGCGGCCGGACGAGATCGTGGCGGAGTACCGTGCGCTGGCGCGTAACCTCGTCCCGCTGTTCGCGTCAGACACACGCTGCCCGCTCAGCAGCCGTCACTGGCGCGACCGAACGCGCGACCTGGCCGCGCATATTGCCGCTCGCCTCGCGGCCGATCCGGCGAGCGGCCGGGATACGCTGACGAAGGCAGCGGATATGATGTCCGAACGTTTTTTCCTGGGAGAGAATCCCTCGGCCAATCTTGTGGTGACGAACCTGAGTTTCAAGCCGCTCAGCACGAAAGGCATTCGCACGACGTTCGAGTCGCTGACCACCGATGTCATCAAGGATAACGGCAGGGTGATCCGCCCTGTCGACGTGGAGCAGGGGGTGGTTCGTCTGACCGTCTCGGACTCACAGCGAACTCTAACCAGGAATCTCCGCTATGTGGTTCAGCCGCAACGGTTGTCGGCGAAGATCCTCCATCTGCGTACAGGCAATGAGATCGGGCTCGAACATCGTGTTCCTGCAACCGTCAGAATGTTCGACTGCGCGGGGGCGCCCGTGTGTGACTGGATCAACGTGCGTGTCAAGTACCGCGGAAACGCGGCGGTGATCGAACCAAAGAAATACTTCTCCCTCCGGCTCGACGATTCCGCTGTTCTGGTGGGGGACCGGGTGTATAAGCACATCAACCTGACCTCGTCATATCTCGACCCCACCTTCATGAGGGATAAGTTGACATACGATCTGTTTCGTGAGTTCGGCGGACTCGACAGCCCCAACTACGCACCCCGCTGCGAATACGTGGAGCTGGTGATGGATGGCCGCTACCACGGGCTCTACACGATTTCCGAGCGCGTGGATGACGTGAGCCTGGGATTCGATGATCCCGTCAATGATGCCGGAGAACGACCATCACTCTACAAGGCACTCGGACGCAACTCCAACTTCCGCGTCCTTTCGCACGGTGACTATTCACAAAAGGTTCCCGGCTGGAAGCAGATGGCATATTGGGAACCGTATGAGACGTTCATCAATCTTTGCGGGCAATCGTCCGACGAGGTTTTTGTCGGTGACTTCGAGAATCTGGTGGACCTGGACAACATTATCGATTTCCACCTGATGCTCTGGTTCAACAACGATCAGGATGGATCCAAGGCGAACATCTTTATTGCAAGGGACAACAAACCCGGCTCCCGGTTCTTTCTGATCCCGTGGGATAATGACAAGACCTTCAAGAGGGGCGGGTGGCAGAAGAACCACCTGCTGAGGCGCCTGATGAAAGTCTATCCGGGCTACAATCCGCGCTTGAGGCAGCGATACAGGGAGCTGCGGGCGGGTGTGCTTTCCGATGACGCGATTCTCACCCGCATCAACGGCATAGCGAAGCGCCTGGAACCGGCCTACAGCCGTGACCATGAAGTTTGGGGCGACGAATACTATGGGGAAGAGCACGAAGACAACCGTGCCCAGCTGGCGTCGTTGCGGGATTGGATCCTGAATCGGTTGGAGGCGATGGACCGCGTCTTTCCGCCGGAATCTGGACCGCAGGGGGCCGCGACGGAAGGGTAGGGCGAGATCTCCGACTCGTCTCGGCGTAACGAAGCGAAGATGGAGCAAGCCGCAAGAACGGTGCGAGCATTATGGCAGAGACGAAACACCCAGTGCTGGAATGGTCATGGCGGTTGGTCTTGGCTCTGTTCTGTATCTCGGCACTGCTCGGTTGGATTCAATGCAAGCGCAGTCGCACCATCTATACACCCTTGCCGGTGACGAAACAGGACTGGGACAGCGCGAAGCCGGTTGACTTCTCGAAAGGCGATCCAGGGGCCTATCATCCCGACTTTGTTCGCATGCTCGGTCGGCGACAGGTGGGAGAGGGCCATGTGCCGGCCCTGCGGATCCCGCTGGCGCCGCGATCATGGGGTTATGTGCTGCATGTCGGGATTCATCGCACCGACCGGCGTGTGGCGCGGCTTGAGGTTGTGCTTAACGGCACTGTCCTCGGTACGCACGAGGCGGACTTTCATCGTCGTGCCGATATCTTTGAAGTCCTTATTCCCGGGAAACTGCTGGCGCCCGGGGAAGACAGTTGGCTAACCATTCGCAATGCCGGTTCGGGCGCATGGTTTGGGCGCATGGTTGTTATTCCATACGGCTCGCTACGCAAGCCGCTTCAGATGCTCTTGCCGCTGAGCGGGTTTCTGTTACTACTGCTCGGTGGAATCAGGCAGCACTTGCGCGGGCGTTATCTTTGGACCGTGGTTCTTGGGGTGGTGGTCTTCTTTGTCTATCTTCATACCATGTTCGCCTCCAAGATGACTCCAATGGCGGGCATTGCGTTCTCCGATCCCGATGAACTGGTTCGTCCGTTCCTGACGAATACGATGGAATATGATCTCACCAAACATATGCTTTGTCTTCCGGTCATCCATCTCCTGTGGCGCGTGTTTCGGGCGATCGGCTGGGCCGAGATGGTGGCGTTGGCAGGTGCGTTCGCGTTTGTGGCTGCCGCGAATGTGACGGTGGCCCATCTGTTGTTCAGGCGATGGGTGCGCCGTGGGGTGGGGGCGATGCTGTTGACCCTGTGTTATGCCGGATCGTTCTCGATCTGGCTATATTCCTCGATCTTCGAGACGTTCATCTTCTCGTCGCTCATGACCAACCTGTTCCTGCTTCTCTGGCTGTCGTCTCGCGGGTCCCGCTCGCTGGGGCGCGCCTGCCTGGAGTCGGGGGGGGTGGTCCTGTGCGGACTGGCCCATCCGCCGCTGCTCGTCTTCCTTGGCGCTATCCTTCACCAGTGGTTTCGGATGTGGCGGCAACGGGCCGTGGTGATGACGCTGCTCGGTGCGGTCCTGCTTGTTGTGATGACGTGCGGCGGCTTCCTCGGCGGGCGCTTTTTGATCCGGCACGCCTACATTGCGGGGACTGAGGAGCTGGGGACGGTATCGGTGCAGGATGAATATGCCGACGCGGGGAAGATGGTGGATCTGTACGCCAGCACAGACAACATTACGTGGAACAACGCGGGCAACATAGTGCTGGGGCAGTGCGTGTATGCGGTGGCCGGTCGGGAGCCTATGTTCGACTATACCGCCGGCTGGGCCGGCGCGAAGGCGTACCTGGGCCGGCCAACCGGCTGGGTGTCCATCGCGGCGCTCCTGGTGCTCTCGGCGTTGGCCGTTCGGGGGATGGTGCTGAGGCGAACCGTTCTGTACGAGTCCCTGTCGCTGGCGGCGGTCGTGGTGTTGCCCTATATGCTCTTCTTCCTCTGGTTCAATCCGGGCGAGATGCTGCTTTATTCGCCGCCGATGATGGCGGTCATGTTCGGCTGGCTGGCGTGGGCGGGACGTCCCGGCGCGCCGCGCCTGTTCGATGTTACTGTGGCGGTGCTGGCGGGCACGGTGATCTGCGCCAACACGGTCGTGATCATGGCCTTCCACTGATTCGCAGCCGCTACGCGAAATCCTGCAGGGGGATAATCAGCAGGCGCAGGTTGTGAATCCAGACCAGGCTGGTGAGTACCAGCATCACCGCGGGAACGCCTCACTCACTGCCCTTCGCTCCCTTGTGCACAACGTAGGCCTGTTGGGCGCCAAGCATGAGCAAGAGCCAGATGGCCGGGATGGTCATGTTGGCGAAGAGGAACGGGTCGTCCGGACACCACCAGCTATAGAAGAGAATGCGGATCGCAAGCCACAGGAGCACCGTCACGGAGAGGATAAGCACGGCCCAGTTACGTGCCCGGATGCCCGATCCGATCCGCGACAGTGCATAGCCTGCGGCTGTGAACATAACCACGGCATAGCATGCCAGGATCGCGCGGCCGGCCGGTGAGTACGCCTTTATGATGTTCGTCCAGTGGGTCGTCGGCAGCTGCGGAAACACCGCCGTGTAGCAGACGTGGTTGGCCAGGACCTTGGTGATGTTGTGCCGGGTCAGGTTCTCCGCCAGCCCCCAGAGCTGTTTCTTGGATGCCTCCGGACGCTGCAAGGCGCCCTGTGCCCACTGCGGCACGTCTCCCCATGCCACGTCGTAGAAGACGTGGGCCAGAACGAAATATCCCACAATGCCCACAAGGACCGCCGCGGCCGTCGCCACGGCGATACGGGCGACGACACCCTCCCGTCGGCTCAGCAGCGACAGTCCGAGCACGGCAAGCAAGATGCTGTCAGATCGCAACAGGAATGCCAGACCGACCAGCGCACCAAGGGCCGCACTGGCCTGCAACGACGGCTTCTTGATCACGAGGATCGCTGCGCCCAATGCAGCGGAGGAGGCCAGCACGCAAGGGAGATAGGTGTCGATCGTAGATGAGAAGAACCACCACCCCGCACAACCGCCAACGAAGAGAGAGCCCAACACCGCCGACGTGTGACGCGATGTCATGGTGAGTCCCATCAGGTAGAACAGCACCACGCCAAGGCTCCCTGCCATCACGCTGAGGAACTTGTGCGACCGCACGATATCGCCCTTCAGGCTCGGGATCGGCCCCGAGGAGTTTTGAACCGTTTTTCCGAGGATGTGATAGAGGAGATGGTCATTGTGTGTGAAGGTTTTGCCCTGCCGGTACTGACGCACGATGAACTCGCCATCGCTGTCGAAGAAGCGACGGTTCTCGTAGATGGTATTGAAAGAGTGCGGAATGGATTTCCAGTACACCGTTGCCGTGACGATGAAGAGGAGCGTACTGACGATGACCGTCTTCTTCATGATGAAGGATGCTATACGTTCAAGGTTGAGAGGTGCAAGGTTCAAGGTTAGAGTGAGCCCGGTTTGGAGTGCGGCGGCTTGACGCCGCTTTCCATAAAGTGCTTCATAGACACCCATGGACTCTGGCTCTAAAACAAATCTCGCTGGCAGACGGGCCCTTGTAACCGGCGCGACCGGTTTCACCGGTGCCGTGCTCGTGCGGCGTCTTGTTGAGATGGGCTTGAATGTGCGCGCCATTGCGCGCGAGTCTTCCGATATCACTCAGTTCAAAGGGCTTGACGTTACCTGGTTCCGGGGCGATGTGTTCGATGCCGGAACCGTTAGAGATGCCTGCGACGGGGTGCAGTATATCTTTCACGTTGCGGCGGCCTTTCGCGTGTCTGGCATTTCGGACAGCGCCTATCGTGATGTGCACGTAACCAGTACGCGACTCCTTGCCCAGGCGGCCCTCGAGCAGCCTGCTTTTAAACGATTTGTTCATGTCTCGACGGTGGGCGTTCACGGCCACATCGAAGATCCGCCCGCGAATGAGGAGGCACCCTTTCGCCCTGGAGACATCTACCAGGAGACAAAAGCCGAAGCCGAAACGTGGCTACATGCGTTTGCTGCCGAACAGAACCTACCCTACACGGTTATCCGCCCGGCCGCGATCTATGGGCCCGGCGATACACGCCTGCTCAAGCTCTTCAAGATGGCGATGCGGCCGTTGTTCATTCTGCTCGGCAACGGTAAGTGTCTCTATCACCTGATTCACATCGAAGACCTTGTCGGGGCGATGATCCTGGCCGCGACGGCGCCGAGTGCATTGGGCGAAGCCTTTATCTGCGGCAACCCCACATCGATGACGCTTGAGGGAATCGGACGTATTGCCGGGGAGGCGCTCGGGCACAAGGTGCGCGTGCTTCGCCTGCCGGCGTGGCCGGTGTTTCTGCTTGCCGACTTGAACGAGGCCATCTGTCGACCGTTCCGCCTCAAACCATTGCTCTATCGCCGCCGCGTGGCATTCTTCACCAAGGATCGCTCTTTCGATACGAGCAAACTACGCGACGTCCTCGGCTATACCTGTCAGCACACGAACGAAGGAGGAATCGCGAGTACGGCCCGCTGGTACCGGGAGAATGGCTGGTTGTAGGTGGGTTGACATAGACCCGTATTCGGGTCTATATTAGGTCCATCACGCACAGGGGGATAGGCATGAACATGGAGACAGCTATTGAGCCGGTTACGGTTCTGAAGACGCAGAGCGCAAGGCTCATTCGGGAAGCGCGCAGGACAGGGCAACCAGTAGTGATTACGCAGAATGGACGTGCGACGGCGGTCTTGCAGGATGTGGAGACGTACGAAGAACAGCGGCGTTCGCTCCTGCTTCTGAAACTCATGGCGCAAGGAGACCATGAGATCGAGAAGGGCCGGTCCGTATCGCATACAGCGGCACGCAAGCGACTGGAGAGGAAGTTGAAGGGGTTGCGCAGTGCCTGATCGCTATGAGATCAAGTGGGCGCAAGTTGCCTATGCGGACTTGGATGAGATCCTTGAGTATATTGCTGCGTACGACTGCGTGGATGCTGCCATGCATGTCTATGAGAAGCTCATGCGAAGAATCGAGGCGCTGGCATCGCGTCCAGAACGATGTCGGCGGCCTCCCGAGCTGAAGAAGTTGGGCGTTGCGGAGTACCATGAGTTAATCGTGGCTCCCTATAGTGTGTTCTATCGAATTCACGGAAAGACAGTGGGAATCGTGGCCGTGCTGGACAGAAGACGGGATCTGGAAGAACTGCTTGTCCAGCGAGCACTGCGACCTTAGGCAGGGCGATGACAGAACAGCAAGCCAACAAAGAGAGTGTCCGGATTCAGCAGGAAGTGGCTTCGGGCATGAAGTCGAAGATTGCGCTCTATTCGGATCTCATCGTCGGGAAGCGTGGGCTCGGGGCGCTGATCAAGTATGAGCTGATCATGCTCTTCTGTTCCCGTACGCCCGGCGCACTGGGGCTCTTTCTGCGGGACAGGCTCTATCCCTGCCTTTTTCGCAGTTGCGGGCGCGGTGTGCATTTCGGGACGAACGTTGTACTCCGCAATCCGAACAAGATTGATGTCGGTGACAACGTGATCATCGACGACAACTGTCTGCTCGACGCGAAGGGCCGCAAGAACAACGGGATCACGATCGAGGATGGCGTTTTTGTGGGCCGCAACAGTATCCTGAGCTGCAAGAACGGCGACATTGTTCTGCACAAGAACGTCAACATCGGTTTCAACTGCGAGATTTTCTCGGGCAGCCGTGTCGAAGTGGGCGAGGGCGTGCTCATGGCCGCCTATAGCTACCTGATCGGAGGTGACCATGACGCCGACGATGCCGGGGTGAGCGTGACCGAGCAGGGCAGCACATCACACGGCATCACGGTTGGTGAGGGCGCGTGGCTTGGCGCTGCCGCCCTGGTACGTGACGGAGTCAAGATTGGTGGTCATGCCATCATCGGGGCCGGCGCAGTGGTGACTCACGACGTACCAGAGTATTCCGTGGCTGCCGGCGTCCCCGCCCGCGTCCTGCGCGACCGCCGCGAGCCGCGAGCCGATTAGGTTAGCCGCGAAAGAGCGCAAGGAACGCAAAGAAGGAAAGATGCTCACGCTGTTGGAATGGGCCGCCTTGAGGCGGCCCATTCCAACAGCGTACGCCGGGCATGGTTGAGTAATTGGAGGTGCCAATGCAATAACATTGAAGT
>CAYFPQ010000105.1:0-6610 GCA_964345005.1 uncultured Victivallales bacterium
TATGTCAAGAAACCACAACATATGGGGGGTACTTGAGTCAATCAGCCACCCACGTCTGCATAAAGATTCTTCATTACAACCTGCTCTTTCTCTACTGATTACCGATCACCGTCTTCTGGTCACGGTCACTTCTCTTCATTCATTCTCTTTGCAGTGACCACACTTAGGACTTGTTCTACACATTACGTCACCCGTTGGTCCACGTTGCTCATACGCTTAACAGTCCCGGCATTCATCAATGATACTCTTCTCATTCCAGACTGAATGACCATGTTCGTACGCAAACAGCGAGTAGTGCCATCCGCACTATTAAAGAGAATATTCCAGCAGCCATCATTATCCACATCAGCGAGAGCGATATTGTGTATTCCCATGCGAGTTTCTTCTCTAACCGTCTTACCGGAAGTATATCGCGCATGAAACAGCAGATGACCGTCTGCTCCCGATACTATGAAGAGGTTGTTGTCTGCGTCCCCGACAATGAATTCATCTATCCCGTCATTGTTGATATCAACGGCTACAGGAGAACCTTTGCATCCGCCATTAAGTGTCTTGGCCCAACGCACCTCGCCACTATCAGCATTAAGGCATTGCAGCTCCTTATGATTATCCTCATACCCGCCACCACAAATCACTTTTTCGCCTTTAACTGATCCAATACAGACCTTCTGGCCTGCCCAAATATTTCTCTTCCATACTTCCCGGCCATCGCCTGCCAAGGCAACGGAACCGTACTGGCAGGCCGGATCACTCTTAGGGTCAACGGTATACGAGACAACTATTTCCGGTTTTCCATTATCATCGATATCACAGAGCGACATCGTATTTGCCCCCGGGTCTCCTGCGGTCTTATACGTCCACAGTACCGTTCCGTCTTTCACATGACGGCAAACAACGCAACCATCATGAGGATGCCCTCGATAGGTATGGTTGCCATAAACAAACTCTAGAAAACCGTCCCCGTTCAGGTCCGCGACAACCGGGCCACCACAGCAATCTTCCTCTCCCAAGGGCCCCCATATCAACTTGCCCGTACAACCGTCAAAGAGGTGAGCTTTTCCTATGGCTCCCTTAACGCTTCTGGTGATTGCCAATATCTTCTGATGAGAATCCGTGTCCTGAAAGACTGCCAACCCCATGGACAGGAATGCTCCGGATAGCGGCTGGCTCCAAAGCAGTCTGTCCTTCACCATCTCATCGGTCTTCAGGACATAAAGCGTTGGATCTTTACCTTCTGTCGCAAACACTAATTCGTATTTGCCGTCACCATTGACATCCGCCAAAGAAAGGTTGTTACACCCCACATACTGCCCGTCAGGCAATTTGTAGGACCACTTAACCGTACCGTCCTTCCCATTGAGGCAATACATGCTGTAAGTAAACGAACCAACAAAGACTTCGCATTCACCATCATTATCTGCATCGGCAGCCAATACGGCTGAATATAGGTAACCTTTCCCTTCTGGAATGAATTCCCACATTACCTTTATGCCCAATCCATTCCCGCAGCCGTTGCCGACTTCGGTCAGTGATCCAGCACCGGGCATGCCATCGCCCTGCCGTAAACATTCACTCTCAGCTACAGGGAGTTTCATTGGTCAGTGCCTATCCCTTCCCATGCCCACGACGGTCAAGGGTCAGTTCTTGGCCGGCCGCCTCACTCAACGGATTCAGCTTCCTGAACTCCGCTGCAATCTCATCGGTCGTGGCAGGCACCAAGCGGCAGCCCAAGTCTTCGCAGATGTTGCCCGCCGCCTTAACAATGCCAAACAGCGTCTCTCGCCGGAAATCATCCGCATCACTGTAATCGAAGGTGTTGTGGGTCAGCGATTTCAGGTGTTTGACAGAAATGGCATCGCCCGCCTCAATCTGGCGGACCACGTTCTTGTGAATGGTGTACCAGTGATTCTTGGCATCGACCAGCTCGACACGCAAGTCCTGCGGATGCGCCCCACCCCACATGCGGGACTCCACGTCGACTGTCACCGGTGCATTCACGAAATCTACATCGCCTTTCAGACTCTTGTTGAATCGATGTGGATAATGGGCCTCCATGGGTGAGCTTCCCCATACGCAAGCACAATTGGGCAGATTACGCGTGGGCAGAGAGACGGCACCATGCGTCAGTCCCACCGTTTCAAGGGCCGGGAACGTATGGTCATTGGCGGAGAAGTACCCCGGCGTGAAACACTTCGGTTTCTTCCCCATGGCCTGCGCGAAAGCGTCAACACCCTCTTCGAGGATCTTGACCTGATCGTCAAACCCATAGACGCCGAAGAACTCTGCATAGCCCTGATCCGCAGGGTGAATATGCAGTCCCACCTCATGCCCGGCGGCTTCCAGTTCCCTGTAAATGTCGGCATGTACCCGAATGTCAGAGGGAATCACCACAAAGGTGCCCTTCATGCCAGTCTCGTGCATGATGTCGCCCAAACCACGAATCGCCCGTTCCCCGAGCGCCGGGTCGTTGACACTGTGCTGCGTCGCCTCACAGTCCACCTGAATGTTAAAGTAGATATCAGCCATAACGCTCTCCGTCCTCCTGCAATGTTACCTGGAATGTCCTGTCGGCTTCCGTGCCTGTTACCCAGCCGTTTCCCCACTCCGCCACAAACGATTCATCGTTCAGGCCTTTGTCGTTGAGACCATGGGTCGCTACTGACATTCCATCCTTGTTCATCTCAATCAGGCGAAATTCAAACGGGTACTCCCGTAACGATGATGTGAGACAGTAGGTCGCGCTACGGTCGACTGTTACATCGTTAATATGCCAATGTCCTGCCAGGGCTATCCTGACGTTGGCGTGTTTTCCGATGATGTTCGAGATTTCATCGCCCAAACCTGGATCACCCAGCCCAAACTCCGCAGGCGTCACGCACTGTTTGGCCGTTGGCTTCCCCTTTGGCAGGCTCCCCACCTTGTAGCGCTCCTTGTGTGCTAGAGGTGTGTGGCTCACCAGTATGGCTGGTTTGTCGGCGTGGAGAGTCAATTGATCATCAAGCCACTGCAATTGGCTGCACGAAAAGCTCATTCCCTCTATCTCACCGGCTTTGTACCGGTTTTCGTCAAGATAGGCGGCAGTACAACCATCCCTATCCAACCAGAAACAGGCATCTAGAAAGACAAACAGAACATTGTTGATCAGCTTCGTGTGATAGCACCCCTCACCTTGGGCCGAATAGCGCGAACGAAGCGCGGCGCGCACGCCGGGAGTCCATGTGTCATGGTTGCCGGGCACCGCATACCACGGACAGCCAAGCTGGTCCATGATCTCGCAACCGCGTTTATAGCTTTCCATGGTCGAGTCGGCGGTGAAATCGCCACAGTGAATCACAAAATCCGGCGCCAAATCAGCAACTGTCGCGATGATGCTGTCCGCAATCCTTTCCGACTGCGAGCCCAGCCCCCTATTCCACCAGGCACCGTCAACGCCCTGGCCCGGCGCAAAGAAATGCGTGTCCGAGATGACCGCGAAACGAAAGGCTTTCATCACACTTCCTCTACGACAGCGTCGTCAAACCAGGCTTTGCCCGTTGAACCCGACTTGGCAGAAAGAACAAGCCGACACCAATAGACGTACTCGAACAACGGTGGAGTTACGATTTTCACGAGCGTCCAATCGTTAGTTCCATTCAGTGGCTCGGATTCCGTACGATCGATAAACCCCATGTCGCCGCTCCAAGACAGTGAAACGGTGACTCCGCCACCAACAATGTCTTCAGTCTTAATCCAAGCCGAGATCTTGTAACGTTTTCCGCCCGCGTCGTAGGCCCTACCGTCGTCTTTCAGCACACGACGGATAGCGGGGACAACCGGCGTGCCGCCGTCATTGCACCAACAGATGCTACACCCGTCCCCATGGGCATTTTCCGTATCCAGTGCATACTGCGAACGCGGTAATACCCACCTGACAGCGCCTTCTGCCAACCCTGCAATCACTGTACCCGCCTCTGGCTGTTCCGGGCAGGGACGCCGGGGACGCTGCGGTGCTAACGGCGTCAATTCACGCGACGGTTTCGTGAGTATCAACGTATCAATGATCCGATCATTGCTGTCGACGGCCCGGACCCGGCACTCGTCAGGGGCAACATCTGTCAGCAGAAAATGATTGGCCGTCTTGTTCATAGCCGAGAAGGGGTGAACATGATCCAGAAAAAGGCTGCTGAGCTGGCTCATGTCATACCCGCCACCACCGGAGACAAAATATACCACTCCGTTTTGGCTGTCATACTTCCCGTCGGTCAGGGGGTAGGAACGTTCGTACATCGTCGCATGAGCGTTGTAGACAATATCCACTCCGTATTTTTCAAACAACGGGCATAGCACACGGGTTCCTGCAATCTCGAAAATGTTGGAACAGTATGGTGGGTGATGGAAGAAGACAAACTTCCACCGGGCGTCTTGAGATCTCTGGAGATCATCTTCCAACCAGGCCCATTGTTCCGAGCCGGGCCGATAATCCATGTTTGTGTTGAGAATGATGAAATGGGCGCAGCCGTAGTTGAAAGAATACCAATATTGCGGTTCGGGATATGAAAAGTACCTGAAATACCCTTCGTTGGGTGCATCGTGGTTACCCATGGTCGCAAACCACGGCGTGTACCTGAGCAGTTCATGGGTACAGGTAAAGAAATCCTTGAATCGAGATATCTCATCCTGCGCGGCGTCGCCGGTGCCGACGAAGATCGTGGGGCGATACTCACGGACCAACTGCACATTGCGTTTTTGCGCTTCACTGACGCGGTGGTGATCCCCATAGGTTGCAAAACGAAATGGCGAATCGTCAGAGACGGCCGTACAGAAACTGGAGCCTTCTGAGACATCCGACGAACCATCGGCGCCGATTGAACGGACCCGGTAGAAATACTTCCACTCCTCATCCAACCCATCAAGCGTAACGGCATGAACCGTAGTAGGACGATCACCCTCAACATGATCGGGGTACGTCGGCTCCGGTTTCCCCTTGTAGATGCTCCACCCCAACTCCTTGGCCCGCTCAAACTCCACAACAGACGTTCCCGGCTCGTCTGTGTGCCACATGATGGTCATCGAGTGCTTCGTGACGTTCTGCAAATAGGGACCGCAGATGATCTTCATCACGTTGCCACCCCCTGCAAGCTAAGCATCTTTCGACCATACCGCCTCCCCCACTCCCGTTGGGATTCCGCGGAAAAATGGACCTCATCTCCCATGCTCTCAAGCCCCACTGAAGAGACAAAAGCGCAATTGTCAACGCGGGCAGGAATACCGGCAAGACCCTCATTGATGGTCCTGACAAACTCAGGTTTCGGCACAAAGGAAGGGAATGGGGCGCAATATTCAAGAAAACGACCAAGTTCACCAATCACAACAGGGACCCCAGGCATTTGCAGGTCAGTTCGGAGATCATCGATCATTTGCACCAAACGGTCGCCGTGCGCTTCGGCGTCTTCCTTTACCTGGGTGTCCGTTTCACCTTGATGCCATAGTATGCCCTTCAACACACCATCATTGCGCGCAATCATGGCCCGTCTAACGGCTGCTTCATAGAGATCTGCGCCTTTGTGCCATTCTCTAATCGATGTACCCCCAAAGGCAGAGGGAATAAGTCCTACTTGGATCGATTCGTCCGAGTCTGCCATAAACTTGCCGAAGCTCAGTCCGGGACCGACCCCAACGATTGACGGCTTATCAAATTGAACCGGCTCTACGGCAGGTTCCAATTGATTGTCCTTGTTTAAGGAGAATACACGGGGATGTGGCGTCTTATCCTCCGGCCCGGCTTCCTGATCCCGGCCCGCCATGTTGGATTGACCTATTAACAGATACAAGTGCATCTTTAGCTCCATTCCATCTTCTGCACATTCACGGAATGAGTGCATGGAACTCCTTCAGCACTCGTAAAGCATGTGCGTATGGATTCCCCGCTGCCACCATCAGATGATAGCGGCCAGAGAAATTGCGCATCCGCATGGCTGACACGATCTCCCGAAGCTGCGCGTGGCCTCGACCAAGCGGTATGGAACCCTCTTCGGACAGATCATCCAGGTAACTCAGCGGCGGAGAAAGGGTGCCTTTGAGATCCGTCAGGCCATCTTCAATGAAGATATCGGTGACGTAATCACGACACTTGGCCTTATAGAGTACATCGTAGAATGGCTGCATTCCTGCCCGGGCTGCTTCGAGCGGGGCATAGGCGTAACCGGCATAACCTGTTGGCGGCGCCTTAAGCTTTACCAGATCCTGCGGTGCAGGCTGAAGTATCCATTGTTTCCTGTTATCGGGGGGCTCAGGGATCGCCTCGCCGGGAGCTAGCCGAACAATGCTGAGATCCGAGTGCAGGCCAAAGCAGGCGGGATATCCAAAGCGCTCAATCATCTCGGAGAAACGGTCGGGGCTTTCGGGCATGGTTGGCAGAAGAAGGGAAACAGAAGCGCCCAGACCGGCGAGCTGTTCGGCGCGTATCCTGGCCTTGAAGTCAACGCAATCCGGACAATAATCGCCTTCGCACAGGGCAGCGAAAGGATTGGACCGCAGTTGTTCGGCCATAAGATCCAGAATCCCTTCCGCGTTCAAAAGCATGGTCCGGGCATTTCCGATCCGGCCGTACCGTACAAGCCCACGATCGCGA
>CAYFPQ010000105.1:6620-8126 GCA_964345005.1 uncultured Victivallales bacterium
CAGCCGTTCAAACCCGCGCACGCCACCGCGATGTCCGCCGGGTGCCTGTTTCATACGGATACGACAGACTTCACCGTTAGTGTCCAGATAGCTTCCTTGCAGCTCTCTCAAATACGGCAGTCCCAGCAGAGCCTCCGCAGTATGCAGGAGTGTGAGTGTATCCAGGTCCACGCCTACAAGCAGAATTTGACTTCCCGCGGTACGTGCGTGCTTCTCGAAAGGGGTGTCTCGACCACAGGGACCAGGAGCCTCTTCATGTCCGCTCAACAATTCTTGCGCCAACGGTCCCCGAGCCGCTACCGGATGCCGCGGGTGCCGACTGCGTAGCGTGCCCGGCATCTTGCGGCAGACCTCGGCCACGCTCCCCATCGTCGAGAGGGTGGTGTCAGGATCGAAATACTCCTCTTCGCGTGAAGTGAAGGAGGGGAACAGCAGTGTTCCCTCTTCTCCAACCGCCTTCTGAAGTGCAGCGATCAGCTCTTCGGCTCTTGTCCCAGGCCCGACAGCCTTGATGGAAGCATGTACGAACAGAGCCGTCCCTCGGCAGACGCCGAGAGATCCGACCTGTTTCTCAAGTAAATCAGTCACCTGTTCTTGTCTCTATTCTTTGACCACCGATCAGACGGCCTTCACTAATTTCCACACATCGGATTCCATGTTGTTACCAGCCACCATCCACAGAGCGTTGTCATAGACGAAGACGCTGGCGGCATGGCGCGGTTTCCACGGCGTATCCGGCAACTCATGCCAGTCGACACCGTCCGCCGAGTACCAGACATCGTTCTGGTTACCACCGTCGCGCCAGCGGCTGCCCTCCATCACCCACATCTTGTCATCGAACACCGCGACTTCATGGTACATCCGTGGATGCCATGGGGCGGCATCCAAGTGACACTCCCAACTCAGACCATCGGCCGAACTCCAGACATCGTTGTAGGCCAACCGACGGGGATACGTGGGCGTGCTGTACGTACCGCCGCCAAGGATCCACATCCGTCCTTTGAATACCACGTTACCGCCGATCATACCTCGTGCAGGCCAATGAGAGGTTATGGGAAACACCTGTTTCCATTCCACCCCGTCCTCGGAGGTCCATATGTCATCATAGAACTTGTCTTCGGCATACGCAGTACCTGGCGTTGTCTGGCCGCCCATCACCCATATCCGGCCATCATGGGTCAGAGTGTGGTGCAGCGCTCTGGGTGCCCAGGGAACCGTTCGGGTGACACAGGCCCACTCTTTTCCATCTTCCGAACACCAGACATCACTATGATAGTGACCTGAGTTGGGATCGCCGCCCACGATCCACATCTTGCCCTGGTGAACAACGTAACCAGCCGTGTGCCGGCCTTCCCATTCGGGCGGGTCTGGCTTGAAGCTTCCACCGGCAAAACTGAAAGTGTTCGGTTTTTCCTGGTTCCACGTCTCCCCATCAGATGAACTCCACACTTCGTTGTTGCAGAGCCGAGGGAAGTGTTCTTTATCGCAGCGATTCTCATTTTGACC
>CAYFPQ010000106.1:0-552 GCA_964345005.1 uncultured Victivallales bacterium
ATTGACTTTCCTGAAAACCACATTTCAGGGGTGGCGGTTTGCCATGACCTCTGAACGCAGGACCTGCTCTCCGAGCGGGCCGAGAGCAGGAGGCAAGCAGGCAAGCGACAGAACTTGGCGAGAATCACCTCCCTGTCTCTGTTTGTGCGCGTTCCTTGCGCACGGCCCGCTCGGAGAGCGGGCCCTACCTGGCACACGAACGGCACGAAGGCAAGATGGCAGACAGAGCGTCATCGCGGGTGGGGACGAGGTGTGCGGGAGTGTAGCGCATTGCGGCTTGACGGGCCCGGTTGGGGTTGCCTTGCCAGAGGTCGCCGTCCTGTTTGCGAGTAGCGAGGGTGGCGAGGCGGGTACAGAGGTCGTGTTCGTCGCCGTCGTAGAAGAAGGAATCGCACCCGGCCTGTTCGGTCTCGGCAAATACCTCGGGATAGGCCAGGTGGCGGGGCAGGAGAGGAAAGGTGCCGAAAGCGGCGGCTTCGAGGACGCTGATGCCGAAAAACTCGTGGTCGGCGGTGGAAACCACAACGTCGGCCTGTGCCAGTGCAGCCTCGT
>CAYFPQ010000106.1:564-8096 GCA_964345005.1 uncultured Victivallales bacterium
CTCCCGAGACGGCAGAAAACCCCAGTTCTCGATTCGGTCGGCGAATTGGTTGCGGGCTGCTTCGAAGACAGAAAGCGGCTGTCTGCCTGGCTCGCCCCCGATTACGCTCATGCGGAAGTCCACGCCCTGCTCGGCAAGCAGTTTGATCGCTTTGAAGAAACGCTCGGGACATTTGTCGAACTCCCATCGAGCGGCCCAGAGAATGTGAAGGGGTCCGTCGTCGCGCGTGGGCACAGAATCGGGCACATCGATGCAGGGGGGATGGATCGCGCTCTTCTCTCGGATACGCTCGATTGCCTCCAGTGGTCGGTAGTCGGGCATTCGGCGCAGAAAGGCTGTCGCCGCGTCAAGAAACTCGTCGCGATGGAAGGCCGAGTTGAACCAGACCGCTTCGGCCGCCAGCGCGGTGGTGAGGTTGGAGAAGACGAAGTGATAGTCGCGCTCGCTCTCCTCGCGGACAGGGTAAGTGAGCTGATTCTCGTGAAAATAGGCAACCGCAGGTAGGTTGCGGACGGATACCGGCGCCAGCCCCCGGAAATCGGCCAGTGAAAGCATGTCTGATGTGAGGACAACATCCCACTCCCCACCCTCCGCCACAGCGGCAGCCACCCGTTCCGCGAAAGTCACGGCCGAATGGCGCATACGCCATTTCCACTTGGTGGGTGGCAGTGTGCACAGTGTCCATTCGTGTTGGCTGCGCGCAATCCATCTGTCGAGGAATGCCTTGTGGCTCCCACCATAGTAGGCCTCCAACGCCAGAACGCGCAGGGGAGCAAACTCGGCTTGGGCATGGGTGCTCACGGGGCAGGGAAGGCAGTGGCAAGAGCTTCTGCGCGGGTGCGTACGTCGGCGATTACGGCTTCGTCTTCGTGGGCGTTGAGGACACAGCCGATCAACTCGGCCAACGTTTTCATCTCGACCTCTCCCATGCCGCGGGTTGTGACCGCAGGCGTACCGATACGGATACCGGAGGTGATGAACGGGCTCTTGGTATCAAACGGGATCGAATTCTTGTTCAGCACAATGCCGGCATTCTCGAGTGCATTGGCGGCGTCTTTGCCGGTAAGCCCGGCCGGTGTCAGATCCACCAGCATCAGATGGTTATCGGTTCCTCCGGAGACGATCCGGAACCCAGCCGTCTGCAGCTCCGCGGCCAATACGGTGGCGTTGTCCACCACGTGCTGAGCGTATGTCTTGAAAGACGGATCGAGAGCCTCGAGAAAGCAGACCGCCTTCGCCGCCACGGAGTGCATCTGCGGCCCGCCTTGCAGACCGGGGAAGACCTGCTTGTCTACGTCTGCCGCATATTCATCACGACAGAGCACCATCCCGCTGCGCGGCCCGCGCAGCGTTTTGTGTGTCGTGCTCGTCACAAAATCGCTGTAAGGCACCGGACTTGGATGAATGCCTGCCGCAACGAGCCCGGCGATGTGCGCCATGTCCACAGTCAGCTTGGCGCCGACGGCATCGGCTATCTGGCGGAAACGCGGGAAGTCAAGAACACGTGGGTAAGCACTGGCACCAGCCACAATCATCTTCGGCTTGTGCTCTCTTGCCATCCGCTCGATTTCGTCGTAGTCGATTACCTCGGAGCCCTCCTGTACCCCGTAGTGTACCATGTTGAAAAGGCGGCCGGAGAAATTGACCGGGCTACCGTGGGTCAGGTGTCCGCCATGCGCAAGGCTCATCGCCAGAATCGTGTCGCCCGGCTCGAGGGCAGCGAAGTATACGGCCATGTTGGCGGCACTGCCACAGTGCGGCTGCACATTGACATGTTCGGCGTCGAACAGTTCCTTGGCGCGGTCTATGGCGAGCTGTTCGATTTCGTCGACATGTCTACAGCCATTGTACCAACGCTTGCTCGGATAGCCCTCGGCATACTTGTTGGTCATGACGGAGCCCTGTGCCTCACGAACGGCACGGCTGACGTGGTTTTCCGAGGCAATCAGGTCCAGTGTTCGCCGCTGCCGCAGGATCTCCGCCTGCATAATCGACCACGCTTCCGGATCGGCGTCGTATAGACCGGCTGTCTCTGTTTCCGTGACGTTACGGACAGAGAACTTCTCGATTCGGCGGGCATGCCTTTCACCGTCGGCGAAAGGAGTCGCCAGCCATTTCTCAACGATGGCTTCGGCTTCGGCATCCGAGACCAGGCTACCACCGAGAACCAGCACATTCGCATCGTTATGCGAGCGCGCCTTCTCCGCCATGGAGGGCGTTATGCAAAGGGCAGCGCGTACGCGCGGGTACTTGTTGGCCGCCATCGCCATCCCGAGCCCTGTCGTACACACCAGCACGCCCTGGTCGGCTTCGCTGGCGGCAACGCGCGAGGCGACAGCCGCGGCGTAATCTGAATAATCGACCGATTCGGTATCATGGCACCCGAGGTCTTCTACCTCAATGCCCTGTGCGGTAAGAGCCTTCTCCACCACTTCCTTGATCTCGAATCCCCCGTGGTCTGCTCCGATAACTATTCTCATGATTCAACTGTTCCGTTCTCAAGCTGCGCGATCAATCCCGGCAGCGCTTGTTCGATTTCTTTCCTGATTCCCCTGTATACATCATGCGACATTCCGATCGGATCGCGCAGATCCGTGCCGACGGACCGCTCGTCGAACGACTTGAGCAAGTGAACCTTGTCCGTCGCCTCCGGGTAGAGAAGGTCCATCATCCGCTTGTGGTCCTCGGTCATCACAACCACAAGGGCGGCCGCGGCTACGAGTTCCGTGCTCAGCGGACGACTGCTGTGCGCGGTGATGTTAATGCCCTTCTCGCGCATAACATCGACCGCTTCCCGGCTGGCAGGAATGCCGAACGCGGCCGCAAGGCCCGCCGAACAGACATCCCAGCCGGGTCCGAGTTCTTGATGCGCACGCAGAAGATACTCCGCCATGGGGCTGCGGCACACGTTGCCCGTACACACAAAAACAATCAGTCCACCCGCCATCTTCTCTCCTGCTCCGAATGCGTCTGACGACCCTACATGGAACCGCACACAGACTCAAGCGCGGGCTTGCTTACACGCGCGAATCAGCCCTATTGCGGCATAAACTGCGTGGACGATGATGTCTACAGGCTGGCCGTCTTTCTGAGCAGTGACTCGCTCAGCGCGCCTTCGCGCAATACTTCCAGCACCTGACCCTTAACGCGAACAACGCTACTTGGCACGCCTCCGACAACGGGCCCGTCATCGATGATCATCGCCGCCCGGTCGCCGAGCGGCTCGCGTGCCTCCTCCGCGGTCAATGCCGGCGGCTCCCCGCTCAGGTTGGCGCTGGTTACGCGGAGCACGCCACCACACGCGCGCAGCAGCGCACGCATTCCATCGTGATCGGGAACACGAACTCCCTCGGTCCCGCCCGGCACCTCCACGATCAGTGTGAGCGGTCCCGGCCAGAATGCCTCGACCAGCCGTCGCTCCGGATCCGACAACTCCGCACCGATCGCACCCAGTGCCGCCGCGTTGGCCAGCAGCAGCGGAACAGGCTTCGTTTCAGGGCGTCCTTTAGCAACAAAAAGCTGCTCTATCGCATCGGGGCGGTCCGGATGTGCGCAGACCCCGTAAACGGTATCGGTTGGCGCTACAACAAGGCGGCCGGATCGCAGGATCCCGGCCGCCTCTTCAATCAACTCCGCCGTGATCACGCCGGTAGGTCGCGCTGCACGTTCTTGTTGCCCTTGGCGACCTTGCGCTTCAGGCCCCGCTTGTAGGCAGCCAGCTTGCGGCGCAAAGCCGGACGGGCCAGCGCGATCATCTGCGCAGCCAGGATACCGGCGTTGACGGGGCCGGCGCTGCCGAGTGTAACCGTGGCCACGGGAATGCCGGAGGGCATTTGCAGCGTGGCGAGCAAAGCATCCATACCGTTCAGAGCACCACCCTTAACCGGAATACCGATAACCGGCAACGTGGTATGCGCGGCCAGTACACCACCGAGATGCGCGGCGCCGCCTGCAGCAGCGATGATTACTTTGATGCCGCGTTTCTGGGCTTCGGATGCCAGCTTGCAGGCATCTTCCGGCGTGCGGTGGGCCGAACAGACGCGAACATCGCAACCGATCTCGAATTCGGCCAAAGTTTCAACGGCCTTCTTGACGAGCGGCCAATCCGAGTCACTTCCCATAACGACGATTACTTCTGGTTTACTGGGCATGTTGGGTTCCTTTCGCTATTGGTTTCTACTCAAAGCACGAGCCGCAATGTCGGTTCGGTACTGCGCCTGGTCGAAACTGATCTGGGAAATCGCGGCATAGGCTTGCTTTACGGCATCGGGAAGCGTTTGGCCAAGCGCCGTAATGCCCAACACACGACCACCTGAAGTCACCACAGCACCATCCTTCTCGGCCGTGCCGGCGTGGAAAACCACGACTCCAGGAAGCTCGGATGCTCTGTCCAGACCGCTAATGACTTCGCCCTTCTCGTACGATCCGGGGTAACCGCCGGACGCCATCACCACGCAGACACAGGCCTCGGGCTTCCATTTCAGGAGGTCATCGGAGAGCGTCCCATCCACACACGCGTTAAAGAGAGGGAGGATGTCGCCGTCGATCCGAGGAATAACGACCTGAGTTTCCGGATCGCCGAAACGACAGTTGTACTCCAATACCTTGGGTCCATCCGCAGTCATCATAAGACCGGCGTAAAGCACGCCCTTGTAGGTAATGCCGCGCTTCTTCAGTTCATCCACCGTGGGGCGCAGAACCTGGTCATGGATGATCGGCCAGAGGTCGTCGGTTACAACCGGAGCGGGGGAGTAGGCACCCATGCCGCCGGTGTTGGGGCCCTGGTCGCCGTTGAAAACACGCTTATGGTCCTGCGATGACGAGAGCATCACGATGTTGTCGCCGTCTATGAGCGCCAGAATCGATGCCTCTTCGCCTTCGAGGAATTCCTCGACCACAATCCGGTCACCCGAATCCCCATAGCGACGTTCCAGGCAAATCTCATTGAGCGCTGTCTCGGCTTCCTCCTCGGTCATGCAAACATAGACGCCCTTGCCCGCAGCCAGGCCATCGGCCTTGACCACAATCGGTGCGCCCTGTTCCTTTACATAGGCCAGCGCATCGTCCTTCCCGCTGAACGTTCCGCAGGCGGCGGTGGGTACGCCTGCAGCGAGCATGACATCCTTGCAGAATTCCTTGCTCCCCTCCATGCGCGCGCCGTCGGATCTTGGGCCAAACACACGAAGTCCCTCGGCTTCCAGCTTGTCGGCGAGTCCCGCGCAGAGCGGCGCCTCGGGTCCTACAACCACGAGATCCGGACGATTCTCTTTCGCCCACGCGACCAGGTCATCGATGTCTTCAGCCCCGATCGGAAGGTTCGTCGCTATTGCCGCCGTCCCGGCGTTTCCGGGGGCACAGAAGACCTCCGGTTTCGCGCTGTCATTCGCAATCTTCCACGCGAGCGTATGCTCGCGACCCCCACCGCCCACAACTAGAATCTTCATGGCGAAACAGAATAGTTAATCGGCCCGCAGAGTCAAAAGAAAAGCCCCGCGCGGGCAAGTCTGGCGGGGTGTTGGAGGCCGTTCGCCTGGTCAGTGCAGCCGGATCGCCATCAGGAATTCCATGCTATTGGACCGGCAGGGTGAACCAGAACACACTGCCTTGGCCAACGCTGCTGTCGACACCGATTTGTCCTCCGTGGGCTTCGATTGCCAGTTTACAGAATGTGAGCCCAAGACCGGTCGAGTGCTTTGTTCTCCTTCTCCCCGCTTCAACCTGACCGAACTTCTCGAAGATCTTCTCGCGATACTCCTCGGGTATCCCCGGCCCTTTGTCTTCAACCGTTACCTTAACCAGCTTCTCATCTGCGCTAATGCCCATGCTAATCGTGCTGTCGGCACATGAGAATTTGATTGCGTTGTTGATCAGGTTCTGGAACACGCGACGAATCAGTCCGTCGTCGGCCATAAGTTCCACGGATTTGGCGGATAACACCACGTGCACCTTCTCAAGCTCAGCAGCGGCAGCCATCGACTCGATCGCCGAGGCCGCAATGGTCTTGATATCACACGTGCGGCGGTCGAGCGGCAACTGTCCTGATTCCATCTTGCTGATGTCCAGCAGCGCCGTGACCATCGTGTTCAGTTCAGAAGCGGCCGACGAAGAGAGATCGATACATTGCCTGACCGCATCACTCTCGGTATCCACTTTGCCGCTCAGAAGCTGTAGTCCGCCCACAATCGCCATCAGGGGAGAGCGCATGTCATGGACAATCATATGAACCAGGTTGTCACGCAACGCTTCGAGGTCCTTCAATTCTTCGTACGCGTCGCGGATTTCTTTCTTCTGTTTGTGGATAAGCAGATGAGTAGCTATCCGGGCCAGGACCAACGGGGGGCAGACAGGCTTCTGGATATAGTCGACCGCACCGAGCTCGAACCCGCGTGCCTCGTCCTCGATCTCCCCGCGCGAGGTCACGAATACGACAGGGATTTCGCGGGTCCGGTCGTCGTTCTTCAGCTCCTGACAGACTTCGTACCCGCTCATCTCGGGCATCATGATGTCCAGCAGAATCAGGTCGGGGCGCTGGGACTGGGCAATCGCTAGAGCGCGCTTACCGTTGGGCGCAATCTTTACCACGTAATGCTTGTCGAGAATGTTGCCTAAGATCTCGATGTTCTGCGGGGTATCATCTACCACGAGAACCGTGTTCTTCTGCGCCTCAGCCATAATACTCACTCTTGTAGCGGATTCCGGGGTTGAATGAGGTTCTGCTGGGCGGGCGTATCCGCGTACTGCTCCCCAATCGTGCAAATCTCCGGCAGGTGGTCGACAAAGAGAGGCACGAGTGTCGGGTCAAAGTGCTGCCCGCTGTCCTGCTTGATGGCCGCAACGGCCTTCTCGAGCGGCCAGGCCTTCTTGTAGGGCCGTGTGCTCGTCAATGCATCAAATACATCCGCGAGGGCGACGATCCGGCCAGCCAAGGGAATGGCTTCGCCTGCCAATCCTTCCGGATAGCCTGTACCGTTCCATTTCTCATGGTGGGTAAGCGCGATGATCCTGGCCGTACGAAGAGGCTCAGAAGCATGGTCGCCGAGAATTCGGGCGCCTATCGTCGTGTGCTGCTTCATTATGGCCCACTCCTGTGCGTTGAGCTTGCCCGGCTTCAGCAGGATTTCGTCAGGAATGCCGATCTTGCCGATATCATGCATGGGAGATGCATGAAGCAGCACTTCGGCCTCGGTTTCGCTCATGCCCGCCGCCTGCCCCAAGAGCCGGCACACATGGCTGACACGCATGATATGCATGCCCGTCTCGTTGTCCTTGAACTCCGCTGCCGTACCTAGACACTGGATGATCTGCAGGCGAGTCCGAGACAGCTCGGCCGTCCGGTCGCGCACGAGTGTCTCGAGGTGACAGGCCTGGTTGCGCAATTCAAGATGGGTCCGTACCCTCGCTTTCACGATGGGTGGACTCACGGGTTTAGTGATGTAGTCCACCGCGCCCAACTCGAAGCCGCGGGCCTGATCCTCAACTGTCGCGTCCACGTAACTTGGGACTGCTGTCTCATGCTCAATGAGACTCACGCC
>CAYFPQ010000107.1:0-1192 GCA_964345005.1 uncultured Victivallales bacterium
ATTCGCAACTATTTGTGCTCCAGATGCTTGACCCACTCTATAGCACTACCGTGGCGCTATTCAAGCACCATATTGGTGCAGGCGCCGCGTGTGCGAGGGAACTGCTCGCGGGCGGCTTCGACAATGCCATCAACGTCTGTATCGTGACGCTTCGGACTGTGGTGCGTCAGGAGCAGTTCACTGGCGCCAGTGGCTCGGGCGATGGCAACACCGGCTTCCCACGTGCTGTGGCCCCACCCGGCGTATTGCCCGATTTCCGATGGCGTGAAGTGCGAGTCGAAAATCAGGTGTGATGCCCCGCGACAGAAGTGCACAAAGCCGTCGGGAATTCGCTCGGCATCGAACTCGACATCTGTCGCGACCACAACGCTGCCCCCGGTCCAGTCGAGCCTGTATGCGACACACTGTTGGGGGTGCGGAATGGCGCACCAACTGACCCGTATGCCGTAGATGTCCATGGGTTCGTCCGGAGGCGATAGCGCGCCGAACTCAAGTGTGGCGTCTGCATCCGTCAACCCCACGGGCCAGTAGGGTTTTCGCATGAAGGCGAGCAAAGCCTGCTGCCAGTCATCTTCGCGGTTGGAATCAGCCATGAAGCGAATCTTGGCATGGCTGCTGTAAAGGGGGCCGAAGCTAGGGAGCCCTACAAGGTGGTCCATGTGTAGATGGGTGAGCAGGACGGTGATAGGAGGGATGCCGGTGCGGTCGGCCAGCTCCTGGGTGACGTGGCGCAGTCCTGTGCCGGCGTCGATGATGATGAGCCCTTGAGGCGCCTCAAGGCTGAAGCAGGTCGTGTCACCCCCGTAGCGGAGGAAATGCGGACCACACGTCGGCAGTGTGCCCCGTGTACCCCGTATGACGAAGCCTTGCATAGGTAGAATCTAGGTGCACTGTGGAGATGAGTCAATAGGATGTTGAGATTGTGTCGAGATTGACCTTGATGCAGGGCGGGGGGGACCACTAATTTGAGTCCGCAATCATTGCAGAAGGGCACGTATGTCAGTGGTAGGCAACATTGGGGCTTCTTTCCTCCAGCGAGTGGCGAGCGTGCGCCGCGTGGGTGGGGTAATCTGTGGTGTGCTCTACCTGGCTGTTCAGCCGCGCTATTGGCCACGCACCGTGCGCGAGCGTACGGCCAAGCAGGTCTTGTTGTGTGCCGGGCAAGCCCGGCTGCTTGCTGGTGCGCTCCGCG
>CAYFPQ010000107.1:1202-7874 GCA_964345005.1 uncultured Victivallales bacterium
CTCGTCCAGATGTCGCCCATTCAGCATGATTCCTCCTCTCGGTCCTCGTCGGTGTATCGGTCGTTGCACAGACGCACCTCTGGCTGAGTCGGTTCGGGCAGTCGGACATGCTGGGGCCGCTGTTGGTGGCAATCCTGGTGCGTGAGGTCGGTCCACTGCTGGTGAACTTCATCGTCGTCGGTAGAAGCGGAACCGCGATCGCGACGGAAATGGCAACCATGCGCGTTCACCGCGAAATCGATGTTTTGGACGCGCAAGGCATTGATCCGATGGTCTACATCATCATGCCGCGTGTCCTCGGGGTCATGCTTTCCGTGTTCGGCCTGACGATCATGTTTATTCTCGGTGCGTTCGTGAGCGGCTATGTCTTCGGGTTCATCATCGATGTAACGCCCGGCGACCCGCTGCGCTTTGCCATGAGTCTCTTGCGTGCCGTGACGCCGGGCACGGTGATCAGCCTCCTGGTGAAGACCATCCTTCCCGGAATGGTTTCGGCGACAATTTGCTGCATCGAGGGACTTGGTGTCGAAGGTGCGCTGACGGAGGTGCCGCAGGCGGCCACAAGGGCGGTTGTGCGGTCGCTGGCTGCCACAATCATGATCTCTGCAATCGTAACGATACTGACCTATGTCTGAAGAAGCTATACTCCATGTAGACCATGTGACGGTGACGGGGGGCGAGAGCCATGTGAAGGACCTCACTGATGTTTCCCTGTCTCTTGGCGCGGGAGAGCTGCTGGTTCTCGAACCGGAGCGACACGTGGAGACGGTCTCTTTTTACGATGCAGCATCCGGGCTGATTGCACCGGAGAAAGGGGTTGTACGCTTCTGCGGTGCGGACTGGCAGCGGATGGGGCTGTTCCAGCAGAATGCGGCCCGTGGGCGAATCGGGCGGATATTCGAGGTGGGAGGATGGGTCAGCAACCTGGACATGTTTGAGAATGTTGCTCTCTCCCAGCGCCACCACACCGGACGTTCCGACAGAGAATTGCGAAAGTCGGCGCTTGAACTGATGGATCGTATCGGGCTGCGCGACTGTCTGGCCGAACGCCCGCATGGTCTGTCGCGTGGCGAGCTCAGACGGGCGCAGTGGGTGCGCGCGTGTCTTGGCGATGCTGTGTTGCTGCTTTTTAACGCACCGCTGCTCGACATACGCCCAGACGACCAGGCCGCCTTGGTTGAGCTCGTGGGTGAAGCCAGAACGCGTGGTGCCGCGGTGGTCTGGAAGTCGCGAGACGCGGCCTCATGGCGGGGCAAACAGGGCTTCGAGGATGCTGTGCACGCACGGTTTGAATGTGGACGGTTACGGGTTTCAAATGCTGATGAAGAGGGCACCGGTTGCGAAGTGTCCGGAATGGAGAGCAGAAAATGAGTCGGCCCATCAAGTTCAGATATGCAAACGAGATTGCAGGCGCATTCGTAATCATCGCGCTGGCCCTATTCGTTGGGGGCGTGTTCATGGCCGGCCAGTCACAGGGGTGGTTTGAGGGCAAATTTGAATTGGTCGTTGAGTTCGGTTCTGCCGAAGGATCGTTCGGACTGCAAGAGGGCGGAGAAGTGTGGGTGATGAATACCGCGGCTGGCCGGGTGGTCAAGATAGTGCCGATCGGGGAGGGAGGGATGAGGGGGCGTCTTGTGCTTCAGAATCGCTACCTGCCCTACATACGCACCGATTCCGTCGCACGCGTAAAGCGGAAGTTTGGCCTGGCCGGAGATGCCTACGTGGAGATAGAGCGCGGTTCGGGCGAGCCGATAACGGATGGCGCGGTGATTCCCGGCGTCAAGGACGAGGAAATCATGGATACGGCCAAGAAGATGCTGGAAGGCCTCGAGACGGATGTGCTGCCGATGGTTGAGGATTCAAAGGCCATACTCTCGCATGTCAGCACCATTTCCGCAGCCATCGCTGAGGGAGAAGGCTTGGCGGGATCGGCAATCCATGACGAGGAGATGACCGCCGAGGTGAAGGAGATGCTGAGGGGGGCAAACGATCTGATCCGCGAGTCCGAGAATGCCATCCGGGAGACGACGCGTCTCATTGAGGGCGTCCAGAAGCACTGGTTGATCCGAAAGTACATCAAGAACCCCGCGCCTGAGGTGGTCTTAACTGTTTCGCAGATCGATGAGTCGCAGCGTGAGCGATTCGTTCGCGAGTGGCAGGAGGGGGCCGAGGCGGGGCGAATCGCCAATAGCCCGGAGCATATTGTCGCGAATGCCCTCAACATGGGGTATGTCTGTCTAAAGCTAGGGCAGCTGGACGATTGCGATACCTGGCTGACCGAGGCGCGTTTCGAGATGGACGCGGCGGGCATGGACCAGACCAGGGCGACATTGCTGGAAGCAGAGCTGGCAAGGACGCGGGGCCATGCCCAGCGTGCCCTGGAACTGCTGGATGCCGATGGGGATGCCCGGAAGGAAGCGACGCGGGCCGAACGGACGGCTTGGTTAATACAGACGGGACGTGCCCGGCTGGCTGCGGGGCAGGTCGACAAGGCACGTGTCCTCCACCGTCGCGCCGCACGGGGGGCCAGGAAGTCAGGCCAAGTGTTCCTGGAAGGAGAAGCTGCCGGGTTTGAAGGTGAGCTAGTCCTTGCGGAAATGCGTAGTGAGGAAGCCGCGGCCGCCTTCGATCGGGCGGCGAGTCATTTTCGGGAGGCGTTGCTCTACGGGGCGATGTGTCGCGAACTGGCGAGAGCGGGTGCGCAGTATGAATCGGCGGGGAAGCCGGACCTTGCCTTCGACCGCTATTATCGGGCCTGCCGTAGTCGTGTCGTGGCTGGGTTGGATTCGGAAGAATACCGTGCGGCGGCGCGACGTGCAGCCGCGGCGACAGGCAATCCAGCGCTGGTGGTTCAGCTTGAGCGTTTGGGTAGGCGTGGAGAGGATGCTCTGTAGGCCGATTTTTCGGACTGTTTAGGGCTTGCATCTCGCGTATTGGGCCTCTATAATCCCCCGTTTTTTCTCCTCAAGAGAGGAGAAGTTCCTATAATGGGTGGAGTGTATCCAATGGCTGTAAAGAAAGCTTCTACCTCTCGCGTGAAGCCGACCCGGAAATCCGCGAAAGCTGCCTCTAAGACGAAAAAGCAGGTCCCCTCCAAGACGGCTGCTAAGAAGAAGGCGGTTGCCAAGCCGAAGAAGTCGGCCGTTAAGAAGACGGCTGCCAAGAAGGCCGCAAGCAAGGCGTCGACCGCTAAGCCCGCGAAGAAGACGGCTGCGAAAAAGACGGCTGCCAAGAAGAAGGGGGCGCCGAAGAAAGCAGCGCCCAAGAAGAAGGCAGCACCGAAGAAGGTCGCTGCGAAGGGAAAGCCGAGGAAGGCTGCGGGAAAGAAGGCCGAACCCGAAACACCTGCGGTAGAGCCGGATGTCAAGGTTCCCGCTGACGAAGAAGTCGATGCTGCTGCCCAGCAAGCTGAAGCGGCTGCCGAGGGCGCTGAGGAAGAGGTAGAGCGCGTACCCTCCGAGGCCGAGCAGGCCGAGCAGTATGCTCTTGATCCGCAGAAGCGTGAAGAGCGCAGTGAGAAGATCAAAGAACTCATTAAGCTGGCGGAGGATCAGGGCTACCTGACGTTCGAGGACATCAACGAGACCCTTCCGGACGATGTGATTACCGCTGACGAGGTGGGTGGCTATCTCGCACTCCTCAAGGGCATGGATATCGAGATCATCGAGTCCGCCGATGTTGACCGCTACAAGAAGAAGACGGCCAAGAAGGCCGGGACTGGGCGTGCCAAGCTCGATTTCTTCGATGACCCGATCCGGATGTATCTCCACCAGATGGGGCAGGTTCCGCTGCTCACGCGCGAGCAGGAGGTGGAGATCTGTAAGCGAATCGAAAAGGCCGAGATCGGTGTGCGGACCATGTTCAATGAGATCGGCACGGCGGCCACGAAGTACCTCGAACTCGTGAGGCGCCTGGAGAATAGCGAGGAGCGGTTCGATCGCATCGTCATCGATAAGTTCGTCGACAGCCGCGAGGATTACATGGGGCTGTTGCCGCGGATCAAGCGGGACATCGAGCATGGACAGAAGCTGCTCACAAAGCAGCACTCCGAGCTGGCCAAACGGGGCGCCTCCGCCCAGGTGAAGTCCCGGCGCGAGAAAGCCATGGTCAAGACACGGGAGAAGCTGAGCAAGAGCTTTGACGAGCTCCATTTCAAGCAGAAGGTTATCGAACAGATGGCTGGCGAAGTGGATCAGCGCAGCCAGACCTTCCTCCATTCGCTGCGACACCAGGACGTGCTCCTGAAGCGGCGCCCGAGCAAGAAGCGCGAACGAGACCTTGGGGCTAATCGAAAGTTGCTCAGGGATCTTGAACGCGAGTTTTGTATCGGCCGTGACGACGTGAAGACTTTCATCAGCGAGATGCGTCTTCACATGCGCAAGGGGCAGCAGGCGCGCACCGAGATGGTGGAGGCCAACCTGCGCCTGGTGATCAGCATCGTGAAGAAGTATATGAATCGCGGACTCTCGTTTCTTGACCTGATTCAGGAGGGCAATACCGGCCTGATGAAGGCAGTGGAGAAATTCGAGTATCGCCGTGGATATAAGTTCAGCACCTATGCCACATGGTGGATCCGCCAAGCCGCGACGCGTGCCATCGCCGACCAGGCGCGAACGATCCGCATCCCGGTGCATATGATCGAGACAATCAACAAACTTCTGCGGGTGCAGAAGAAACTGGTCCAGGAATTGGGGCGAGAGCCCACTCCCGAGGAGGCCGCGGAGGAGATGGATCTGCCGGTGGAGCGGGTGCGTGCCGTCTACAAGATGGCGCAGCAGCCGATCTCGCTGCAGAGTCCGGTTGGCGACGGTGACGACGCGCATTTTGGCGACTTCATCGAGGACAAGTCGGCTGAAAACCCTTCCGAGATGACCGCCTACAGCATGCTGAAGGATCGGCTGAGGGATGTTCTGGACACGTTGACCGAGCGGGAGCGTGCGGTGCTCGACTACCGTTTCGGACTTACCGACGGGTACTCGCGTACCCTTGAAGAGGTCGGGCGTGAGTTCAACGTGACGCGTGAGCGAATTCGGCAGATCGAAGCCAAGGCGTTGCGGAAGCTGAGACACCCGACACGAATGAGAAAGCTGGAAGGGTTCCTTGAAGTGCGCTAGGCGGGCTTTTGGCTCCTCATTCGCCCCAACCCGCGGCGAAGCCGCATATCCCTAAGGAGAGTATCCATGATGTTATCCTATAGTTGCAGCGCAACACCGATGAGTCTGCTCGCGATTGTAAGCCTGAGTTGGTTCGTAGTGGGCGTTTTGGCCGGGAAGCTTCTTCCGAGATCTGTGGGAACGACCAAGTCCCGCAAACGTGGCAGAAGGAGCGGAGGCCGTTCCCGCAAGGTCTCGGCGAACGTTAAGGGAAATCCGGAACTCTACGTAGGCAACCTGTCCTACGATGTTTCGGAGAAGGACCTCTACCGGTTGCTTGGCGACTTCGGGCGTGTCAGCAGTGTCCGCCTGATTACAAATAGCTTCAATGGCAAGTCCAAGGGCTATGCCTTCGTGCAGATGGGAGATCGCGCCACGAGCGATAAGGTGACCAGGGCCCTGAATGGCAAGGAGTACGAGGGCCGCAAAATGGTCGTCAATATCGCCAAGAATCGCGCGCGCTAGACAACCAGCATTCCCGCTGCCACCTTGTCGGCGGCTTCATTGCCGTCGATAAGGCGGATCAGTGTAAGGGCGAACTCAAACGCTGTTCCCGGACCGCGGCTGGTGACTATGTGGTCATCGACAACCACGCGGTCCTCCTGCCAATCGGTGCCGTCGAGGCCTGCCTCCAGGCCGGGATAGCAGGTGGCCCGGCGCGCCATTGTGATGCCGAACGCATGGAGAACCACCGCGGGTGCAGCACAGATGGCGGCAATCCACTTGTCCTGGCTGTGGAAGGTGTGTAGCGCCGCCGCTATTCTCCGATCTGCTGCGAGACGCTCTGCACCACCGGCTCCGCCGGGGAGGATGATGACGTCATAGGTAGTGGGATCGATCTCGTCCCATATGGTGTCAGGCTGCAGCTTGACGCCGCGCGATGCCGTGACGATGCCCGGCTGCAATCCTACCAGTGTGACGGGCCACTGGGCACGAACCAGCGTATCCGCCACAATGACGGCCTCCATCTCCTCAACGCCCTCGGCCAGTGGAATCAGCGTTTGCGCCATGGTTCATGCCTCCCTTGAAGGCTAGACTGCTCCAGAAGAGGCGAAGATTCCAGCCAAATACAGCTTTACTGTCAGAATGTGATAGGAAACAATAGGAGTACCTTATTTGGGGGCGCCAAGGTTTCGACGGGATAGTTGAAGCTAAGGTTGCGCGTCGAGGACCCCGGTTGGCCTCGTTAATCACCCGGGAAAAACATTAAATGCTGACTCACAGTTAGCTCTCGCGGCTTAGTTTCGCGACGTCCCGCCGCTGATACCTGTTAGGCGGGTCGGGGCGACGACAGCAGGTTGGTCCGAAACCCGTGCGCTCGGGGCGTAGGACGAGAACCAACAGAACGCTGGTCCATGCCATGGCCCTGTTCGCCGGCAGTGACATGGATGAGATATTAAAGGCAAACTACACGCGTAGAAGCTTTAGTGACTCTGTTTCGGACGGGGGTTCGACTCCCCCCGCCTCCACCATTTTTCATTTTTCGGGCGAGTGGCGAGCAATCGCCACGGGCCGGGGA
>CAYFPQ010000108.1:0-7732 GCA_964345005.1 uncultured Victivallales bacterium
AAAATGAGACGCGACACCGCCGCAAACCCAGTATCCGTTCGCGTGTTCAGCGCGCCGGGCGCTGGATGAAGAAGACGCTCTTACCGGTCGACTAGCCTCAGGTGTCCCGGCCTCGGTAAGCCACGAGCTGCCGAGTCACTTCGGCATGCACCTTCTGCTGCATCTGCACCAGTTCGGACTCGATATCCAGCGGGTTTGCGTTGTTGGCAGGCGGGAGGACGACAGCGCTTACGAGCGTCAGGACTTCATCGCTCGCATACACCGGCCGTCGCAACTTCAGGAACGTTAGGAGATCACAGCGTGCGTTGTTCCAACGCGCGTTCAGCGTGCGTTTGAGATTATGGATGGGACGTCTCAGGCTCGCGAGATTGAGGCCGCTTGGATTCCAACTCGGATCGTCCGGAGTCCCTATTTTCGGGAACGGCATGTCTCGCGTATCCATGTCTCGCGGGGCAAAGTCTTCCCCCCCATGCATGGAGGTCAGCCAGATCGACTGATCATCGATGGACGAGGTGAGACGCCAGACCTGGTGGGGAAACGGTGTTTCCAGGTCGGGAAGAGAATCGATCTTGAAGTGCTTGATGCGCATGCAGTCGACAACATTGTAGCCGTGCGCGAGTCGGATCAATACCGCACGGTTGGGAGGTGGCCTGGTTCCGCCCGTAGGGCGGGGCCGTGCCCGGTACGAGATGATGTTGGGTTCCAGTGGGTCTTCCCTGACCAGGACTTCCGTCAGTTCGAACCCCTTGATGTGCGGCTCGAAGTCCTCCAAGGTTTTTGGGGTGATGCGGAATGGGTCGAATCCCCGCCGTGCACGCCATGCCATGATCTGCCAGAGCGAGACGATCAACACGCAGCTCAGCAGGAGAACAAGGGGCAGGCGTGAGCCCTTTCGGTTATCGGTCGCACCGTCTTTGCTGTCGGTCATGAATGTCGCTCCTTGCCCAAGAGCATAATCCGTAGCGTACGCAGGATGATCTGCAGATCGAGACTCATGGACATGAACTTCATGTAGTAAAGGTCGTACTCGAGTTTCCGCCGGGCGTCTTCAACCGTACTGCCATAGGGATACCGGATCTGCGCCCAGCCGGTGATGCCGGGCAGAACATTCTCGCGCTCATCGTACCACGGGATCTCGGCCGATAGCTGTTCGACGAACTCCGGGCGCTCCGGCCGCGGCCCCACGAGACTCATCTCGCCACGCAGCACGTTGATGAGCTGGGGCAGCTCGTCCAAGCGGCTGGCGCGTAGGAACCGCCCAACCGGCGTAATACGCGGGTCGCTTTCCATCGCCCAGACGGCGCCGCTCTCCGTCTCCGCATCGGCGCGCATGGTGCGGAACTTCAGGATCGAGAACACATGCCCGAAGAGCCCGACTCTTTTCTGGTGATAGAAAACAGGGCTTCCCGGCTCGGCAACCTTGATCACTGCGGCAATGAGGAGTCCCACCGGTGTGAGAAGAATCGTTGCTGTCAGGGCAATCCCAACGTCGACGAAACGTTTGAGGCGTTGATACATGGGAAGGCGGCATTCGAGAGAGGCGTGCATCATCTCTTCTTCGTTGATGAGGTCGAGCGGAGTCTTGCCGGCGTAGATCTCGGCCATGTCGAGTGGCATGAGGACCTCGACTCCCTCGAAACGGAGTCGCTTGAGGTGAGGATAGAGCAATGGGATCTCGCTCAGGTCGTCCAGCGCTACAACAATCAAGGCGACTCCCAGGCTGCGAACGATTTCCGTGAAGCCTCCCAGCGAAGTGCCCACCACGGCGGCCCCGTCGATGAACCCGCCCGCGTGCTGCTCTTCGTCGCCCTCGCGCTCCAGGTTGATGAACGCGATGACCTTGTGTGCGGGCAGGATATAGGCATCTTCAAGTGTCTGGCGGATGGATTTGGCGCGCTCGCCCATGCCGATGATGACGGTGCGGCATAACACCATGTCGCTTCGGAATAGACCGCGGTAAACCACCAGTTTGAGCCCGAACGAGAGAAAACTGTACATACCGATTGTCAACGCCAGCACACCACGGCCGAGCACCATGTGGAACCACGTGTAAGAGAAGATACTGATCATCAACAGCGCGAATATGAGCGAGAACGCCCACGTTACGAACAGGTTGAACCGCGAGAAGGTGTATTGGATGCGGTAGGAACCGGCCAGGTAGTTGGCGAGAATGACGCAGCCGAATAGCAGGAACCAGCCGTTCAGATTCTGAAAGACATACTGCATGATCTCGTCGGCCCCGAAACGGAGTCCAACACCGATCACTCCGCCGACGACCAGGCACGCCAAATCCATCATCGCCAGCCACGTGACCTGCAACCGTAAATGTGTACGAGCTGTAAGCATCGGCGTGTATTATGCATGACAGCTGACCAAAATGACAGGCGAAACAGGGCACGAGGATTTGCTTGCTCCCGGTTGGGTTCCGCGATACATTTCTGCCCTTCATTACGCGCTCGGGTGGCGGAATGGCAGACGCGCTAGGTTGAGGGCCTAGTGACCTTTTTTGGTCGTGCGAGTTCAAGTCTCGCCCCGAGCACCACTCTTCCAGTGGTATCAGTACAAACCTCATCATTCGTGCCTTCACGCCTTGTGACATCCTGTGACACGGAATGACCATCTGAGCCCACATTTTGTGAGTCTATTTGTGAGTGTAGCTGTGAGTCATCATCACAGGGCACCAGCTCGTTGAGCACGCTCACCACCGCAAGCTGTGACGTATCCACATAACGACAGTTCGTTAGCTTCGGGTCGCTGTGCCTCATGAACTCCTGCCGGACGCGCTCACCGACACCGGCCTCTGCCAGGTGCGTATTCGAGGTATGGCGCAGACTATGGAAGTCAGCCCTGCGCCCCATGTTGTCCAGGAACGGGATCTCAGCGGCCTTCAGGTCACGTTTCCAGCGGTCCAGCCGCCTGTTACGGGCAAACTCAGGAAAGACCAAGTCTTCACCCTCTGCCCCATTTGCGGCGAGCATCAGCAGTTCCCTGTGTAGATCCTTGTGCAACGGCAACACGGCGCGCTTCGAGTTCTTGGTAATGGCCGCGCTTGCGTCGATGTAACCCGGGACGACATCTAAGTGCAGATCATCCCAGCGGAGCCTGCAAATCTCGCCTCGGCGCAGTCCTGTGTAGTATGCCGTCATATACACCGCTTTTCGATTACCGCAAGTCTTGAACAGTCGCTCAATCTCGCTGCGTGTCAGTGCTCGGCGTACGCGAGTCTCGTGTCCGTTGACGGCGACTCTCGAAACCGCCTGCAAAGAATTCATGGCCATGAACCCACGCTTGAGAAGCCAGCTAAGAAACCCACAGGCAGCGGTCAGGTAGTCGTTCAGCGTCTTGGCGGCCAGTTCACTATTGGCTTGCCGCCATGCCTCAAAGGATGAAGCCGATACATCGGCGACCACCGACCATGAGCACTCGCTTGCGAGCTTCCGAATGCGGAGCCCGATGTGCTCGACGTAGCCCTGTGACCGTCCGCGTGCTTCAAGATCTCCGAGGTAGTTCTCCAAGAGCTTCTCGATAGGTGTATGCGCCGCGTCCTGCATCTTCTGAGGCGGCACCAAGCCAGCAGCCTCACGCTGTGCTTGGGCAACGATATCCCGCAACTTCTGTTCAGCAACCTGCTTGTCGGACACCCCCAGGGCCACGTCTTTGACGCGCGACATGCCATTGATCCGGTATCGCCCTCTGTAAAGCCGCTGCCGCACCTTCTTCCCGTTCTTCGTCCGGCTGGGTTTGTAGACGTTCATTATCATGACCACCTCGGGGGTTGTTGCTTCATAGCCTCAATGTAATTGTCCAGGTCAGAGCTACAGAACCGCGTCGCATTCCCAATCTTCACCGGGGTAGGGAAGCAAGACTCACAGCAAAGACGATATATCGTCCGCCGGGAGACTTGCAGGACCTCCGCCACCTGCTTCACGGTTAGCAATGTCTCGCTCATCGGTCTCGGTAAATCTGTATCCCGCGCTTCTTCAGTTCGCGCTTGGCGTCACGGATGCTCTTGCACATGAATGACATAGACTCATCCGATTCCGTCGTTGTCATTGCCTCAATTTTCGCTCTAGCTCTGTTCAGAATCTCCTCTCGCCACGCCAAGAGCTCACTCGTAGGGATGTAGCAGCACGGTGTGACCTTGGCATCGGGCACCTTGAACGGGCCGAGTTTGATTCGGTCGATTGAGCTGCGATAAAGAAACGCGGTCAATTTTCCAGCCTTCATGCGTTTGTGAACTGCAGCTCTTGTTACGCCCACGATTTCGCTCCCTCGCCCAGGGGATACCAGCCCACCGTAAAGACGGGAGATGAAGTCCAGGTAGTGAGCGCCATCCTCTGGCGATCCCCACTGCTCGTATATCCGCGTGCCTTCCATTCGCTCGCCCACAACGGCAAGTGCTTCGTCTGGCACCTCTACATACGGGAAACTGTCATCTGTCTGCATGGTATCTCCTGTTCATTGTGATGGTGACTATATGGCGAGCGGTATACATATGTCAACCGTTAAAAATAAAGAAAGTTCATCGCTGATTCAGAAGGATGGAAGCACCCCTGAGCATGGGACACACACGGTCAGACGGCTTCAGACTGCCCCGCCCAGGGCGCCTACGGCTCGGGCATTGCCCCCCACCGCGAAACGGCCTGCGCGCATCTTGTAGAGCCAAGTCTTATGAAGCGTGAAGGAAGCTCTTCAGAGTGCTCGATGTCTGCTTGTCAAAGGAGACATCCTTCTCAAGCTCTTGGGCTGCTGTCTTGTATTTCTGGTCACCGGTGATCAGATAAGCTCTACGCAGGTAGTCGATAGATAGCAGAGGGTTCTCCTCGAGCAGTTCACCCGCGGTAGAATAGTACTCGGCCTGCTCCTGTAGCCCATGAAGGAAAGTGGAGATTCTCTTTCCGAACGAACGATTGTACTCCAAGTACTCAGTCCTGACGAAGTCAGATGGAACGTAGCTGTCCGGCGTCTTAATGATCAGCGTTTCTCGGCCATACGCCTGAAGAAGCCCGATTTCGTAGAAAATGTTGGCCAGTGTATAGGGTGAAAGATCCTTGGAAATGATGGCGATCCCGAGAGGAACGGAAAGAATCAACTCCCAGATCTTCATCAGAAAATCCTTGCCGCGGATGGCAGTGTTTGCATCGATGGCGGTGTAACCCGCTTGCTTGAGATACTTCTCAAGCGTTCGTCGTATGTTCTGAATCTCCTTGGGGACAGGGGTCCCGAGCTTTGTCATTACAAAGCAAGTCTGAGGGCGATAAACAATCTGGCGAGTCAGCACATCCCCTTGAACTGGATCGTAGAATATCACTTACTGCGCTTCCGGATGATGGGAACGCCCTTGTACGGTCCGCTCGTCGATTTGTGGGCTACGATTCGCCCTTGTGATCGATTGATCTTGACGTAGTGCCCACTTCGGGGATTTTTTGTCTGAACAATGTTCTTGGCCATTGTTGCTCCGTTCTTCTACCTAATTCAGTCTCGTTTTAGCGTAGCAGGCTTGCCGCATCTCGTAAAGGACCGCGTTTCGCTCGCCTCCACGTCACTTCAAACCCTGCACGGTTTCACAAAAGGTGTGAGCGCACTCGTTGACTAGAGTGCTTCGCTGTCAGTGATTCTCTATTTGCGCTTTCAGCAACTCGAACTGGTCACTGTCAATCTTCTCCACAGAGCCGCCCAGGAACAGCACACCGACTTCTTTGCCTCCGTGATTCGCAGCAGGGCAGTATAGAAGCACGGCCTTCTCCGGGGATTCGGCACTCCGTCCTGGAACGTATACATAGTCCGTCCATTGAGCCACCCGATCCATCGTACCGGGCGTTCGCCCAGTACCGGGACACACGAAAAGCGAAGTGTCTTTGGTATATTGGGCGAGACTATTCAGTGTCGGGGGATACTGATCCTCATGGTCCATCGAATACATCGTGAGGTACATGCCAATCTGGCTCAGATTCAGCCTGCATCGCGCGTCGAGAGCTCGCGCGTGGGCTGTTGCAATTGCATGCCGACGGGCCTTCGATCTTTGGAAAGCATCCTCGGTGGCTTTTGTGACAACTGTGCGCATGCTGGCCTCCACAACTGGCATCAGCCTCCGAGCTTGCGAGAGCGATAGACTGCACGTAGCGAGAATGATCTCGTCCTTCTCTTCGAAATAGTACTGGACTTGACGGACACGAACAGAGCCTACAGCAGTGTCGAGAACCACTCTCATTGCTGGCTTGCCTTGCGCACTCTTGAACGGCTCAACCGACACCACGCGGACCGCGATGTCCGCGCGTGACATTTCTTCTTTCAAGGTCTGGAGTGCACGTTCGAGGTAGTCCTTCAGTAGTTCACGGCTGTCTGTCTTCTCCTCGTGATCAACAATCACACTTGCGGTGAACACTCCGTCTGACGGCCCTCTTGCCGCTTTGTAGCGCTGATCCGGAGCGCTGATCATTTCCCAGCCAAGAGGCGGAGTATAGGAGAAGCTTGCATCTATTGGGGCGTATCGGCGCGACTCCGCTGCCGATAACGGGTGCGCGCACGTTCCTAACCCCAGAATGATTACCAAACTCGCAAGGCGTATTCTGTTCCTTTTCATCCTCTCTCTTTCCTCCGCGCTAACGTTTACCCTTGGACGTCTCATGGCAAGCTCTGTTGTTAATGCGGGAGCATTGGACAGGTTCCCTTGATACAGCGCATCTGCGCCCTGATCTGACCACGGCCAACCTCAGCAGAGCTTCGCGTCTCTCTGTTGCCGGGAGCTCCAGCACTTCTGTCAGGCAATACCATTTGCCAGACGGACCAGGCGATAGCAGGGGAGCAATGAGCTTTGCCTCCGTCAAAGGTAACTTCGTCGCAAGCACCTTGCTTATGTAGAGTCTAGCTGACAGCGCGTCTAGCCATGGCAATGTCACCTTCTGATGGATTAATCCCGCCAAGAAAACACACAAGAGCAAGTAGAGTATAGCAACTACGTAACCCAACCACTCGGGCAAGACACATACCCTTGCGAGAGGCGGCAGAACCACTTGACCCATGCCTCCCAATGCTCCCATCACAACAAAAAACCAAAGGAAGCCCGTTAAGAACTTGAGTGGAATCATCAGCCTGTCATACGTGTGAGTGTAAGGAACAGTGACGGCCACGAGCAGCCCCTCCTATGCGTTCTGCACCCGTTTCTCCTCGCTCCGCCCTTGAGGCACGCGGGAAGATTACGGAACGATCTCGACCCCTAATCTATCTTCATCCAGTTTCCGGTTCCCTTACCTGTGATCATGTCGGCTATGTTATAGACAATCACACCAATCCCTATGAGTACTGAAAAGCCGCCCGAGTAGATAGCTTCTTCCGAGCCATCATAGCCGAGAGTGACCCAGAGGCCTACTCCTACAATTACCAAGCCGAGGCTTATGCTCCAGAGGTGGCCTTTCCGCTTTCGCATCCTCTTGTGATACGTTTCTTGCTCCGAGACAGTTCGGCGTTGATAGGTACTGCAACTTTCGCAGAAGAAACATTCCTCGCCCATCGCCACAGAATTAACATGACCACACTTCAGGCACTTGGCAGAAACATGACTAAAGCTCTTCTTCATGCCGAACAGCATACATGAACGTGACCCCTTGACAAGCGGAACGCCTTGCCCTTGAAGGAACAGCTCTTTGAATCGCCTATAGGATGGTTGTTTGGAGAAGATTGACCAATAGACTGTGGCTCCGCCGATTTATGTGTAGACACACCTTCCCCTTCA
>CAYFPQ010000109.1:0-7693 GCA_964345005.1 uncultured Victivallales bacterium
TGTCAAGAAACCACAACATATGGGGGGTACTTGAGTCAATCAGCCACCCACGTTACCTATAAGACCGCTGAGCCGTTCGAGGCGGGTACTGAATTTGCCGTTTATTCGCCTGTGGGCTGGGGTTTCCAGTCGAAGGAATCCGGGGCGGCCACTTTTGTGAACGTCACGATGACACCGCCCGGCGCCGTGAGCCGGGACTACCCGGTGACTTGCCGAAAATGCGCGCACACGCGTTGGCGTACGGAGGCCCGCGTCTGCCTGGCCGAGGCCGTACCATCCGGCGCCGAGCTGAAATGGACTATCCATAATGTTGTCTGGTCGGATTACAGTAACGTTCAGTGCCGGAACCGCTCGTTCAGGTTGTATGTAAAACGTCCCGGTGCCGCTGAGCAATATCGTTATCCGACGCGGCCAGAGCTTACCTTTGTGGATGCCGGCCGGACTGCGTCGATTCCATCAATCAGGACCGGTCAGGTTGTCGGTCCGCAAAGTGACGGGCTGCATGCCTTTTTCGGCTATCTCCATGCGCATTCGGATATCAGCGAGGATGGGCGGCAAAGTCCGGATGCATGCTATGCCTATGGCCGGGACGTAGCGCGGCTGGATTTCTGCGCGCTCAGCGACCATTTATGGGCGCATGAACCTGCGTGGAAGTGGGATTGCATCCAGCAGGCAGCGAATAAGCATTACCAGCCTGATGTGTTTGTCACGTTCCCGGGCTACGAGTGGTCGAGTCAGGATCATGGCGACCGCAACGTCTACTTCCCTCATGAGGGTCCTCCGTGTTCCGTGGGGCCGATCGAGAGCACGCCGGACGAATTGTATGAACAGTTGGAAGGGATCAGCGCGATTATTATTCCGCATTCTCCTGCCTTTGAACTTCGTGCCCGTGGTATCAACTGGGACTATTTTCATCCCGGACTGGAGCGGCTTGTTGAAATCTACTCGGCTCACGGAAGCTCGGAAGGGGATGCCGGCAATCCGCATCCCCTTCAAAACGCGGCGATGGGTCCGGAATACCCGGTGAACTCCGTGCGCGCGGCGCTGGCGCGCGGATACAGGCTGGGCATCATTGCGGGGGGGGACGACCATTGCCGGCCTTGTCCCGTAACGGGAAGAACGGGGCTGGCCGGCGTTTGGGCGGAGGCGCTCACCCGGGAATCCGTCTTTGAAGCGCTGTATCGCCGCCGCTGCTTTGGGACAACGGCTCCCGAGATCGTTGTCGAATTCAAGGCGAACGGCTATTGGATGGGCAGCGAGGTCCCGCTCGAATCGTCGAATTCCGACTGCGTCTATGCTTGCCGGTTTATCAGCGCTGTTCCGATTATTCGAATCGAATGGATCAGGAATGGAATGTGCCGGCGCATCTGGCATCCCGAGAAGGGGGACGCTCTGGACTTTGCCGCGGAATGGACGGATGAGACTGTTAAGCTCCCAAGCGAATACTCATACGTGCGCGCCTTCCGGTGTGACGGGCATATGGCCTGGTCAAGTCCTGTATTTGTTCGCGAAGGTTAGACAGAAAGAACCACTGATATAAGATGGGGCAAAACAGCCTCTTTTTGCGTTAGGCGTTGAGGAGCCACTCCATCAGGTTAACAACACTCACCCCTGAAATTGCTCTCGGCCTCAGGGTCAATATCATTCGTTTTGTATTAGCAAATTCTGGTGCTTTTAGATTCATCAAGGATCGCACCTCGCGGTTCAACGTTGCTTCATCATCCATCCGGCAGGTAACCTGTATGGCAAGTTCCGGTTCTTCAAAGGTTTTGTAGGCAATAAAATCGACTTCATAGTCGGTATTTGGGTGTCTGTAGTAGCGCACTTGGTAACCTCGGCGTTTCAGTTCCCAATATACAATGGCTTCAAGCGCTCGGTTGATCTGAAGCTTGGTTGGAAAAGCAACAACATTTGCCAAGGCCCAATCGGCACAGTACACCTTCCTTGGGTTCTGGTTCATCTTCGCTTGGGATGTCGCATATATTGGCACAAAATCGAAAACGTAGTTTTCTTCTGCAAGATGTGTTAAGGTATAAAGCTGCCTCTTATCCACCTTGACCTGCATGCCTGCTAAAGCATCGAGCATTCCTTTGTGTGTATACGGTCCCGTGTTATTTTGAAGGAGACGGAAAAGGTAGTGCTTGATCAGAACGGGATCCGCAGCTTTACTTTTTTCCAGAAAGTCACTGGCCACAATCGTGGAGCAGTAGGTTTTGAGTAATGCCTCACGCTCCCCAGTGGTCGATGTCTCATGCAAGCCCGGAAAGCTCCCCCACCGGATATATCGTTCAAATAATTTCTCCACGATAGCCCGACTTCTGGGTGACCATTTTGCCGGATTTGAATCTGAGCCGTGCCATCGACAGAATTCAAGAAATGACAATGGATAAATATGCTCGGCTATCGACTTACCGCGAAGCTGCCGATGCACCTTCTCCGGTTCAAGGTCGGCACTGGAACCGGTAACAAGTATTCGACTATTCCGCTTTCGTAAAAGCCGAAGCACATAGCCTTCCCATCCTTCTATCTTGTGAATCTCATCGAATACATAGAGGACTCTTCTTGAGTGGATATCGGGATTGATCTGCAGCAACGACTCATCGATCTGTGACAGCTGATTCACTCCAAAGGTCATCAGGCACTCATCATCAAAATGAAGGTAACACACCTGGTCGATACCCTGTAAATCCCCCGCCTTCACCATTTGATCAACCACCTGGTAGGTGGCGTACGTTTTGCCGGCCTTGCGGACACCAACGAGGGTCATCACCATATCTTTATAGAAGGTGCTGTTGAAAATACGATCTGAGTAAGCAGGAATGCCATCTTCTCGAAATTCCTGCAATCTGGCGCACAACAATGCATGATGGCTTTCACCCTCCATAGAGAAACTCCTTTTTTGGACCCATCATAAACGAAATGAGTACATTGTCAAGATCTATACAGGCGTTATAGGTACATATTACGCACCCATAAAAGAAGAGCGCGCACAGCCGACTACGAACCATACAGTGCGCAGGACGGTTATCTCCATGCGCCGCGCCCTTGCTCTGAAAGAGAACCGAGAGAACTGAAAAGAAAAAGGCATTGACGGATGACTGTGAGCGGTATATATTTTAGTTCTGAAACAAATGCGGCAGAGTGTGTCGTCCGTTGTGGTCGGCGCTGGTGCTGCGGTAGCGGAGGAGAGAGGTATGAATACTGCTATGATATCGGTATTCGCAAGCACAATGGGACGGCGGTTGTCGCGGTGGCTGGGATCGGCCTGTTTGGTCACGCTTATGGTCGGGGTCTGCACAGACGCCGGCGCCACATTAATCGGGCGGGACAACTTCGACTACGCGACCGGCGAGATCGGTGGACAGAACGGTGGGTCGGGGCTTTGGACGACGGCGTGGACCAACTACAACAACGTTGATCGATCCGAGATTGTCACGCCTTCGACGCCGCTGGTGTTCAAGCCGTCCGGCGCCAATATGCTGGGGGGCGGGAACGCCTTGTGGCTCAAACCGGGCAATAGCGTAAAGACGCCGGTACAGCGTCGTTTTCCGGCAAGAAAAGCGGGGATGGATGTATACATCCGTTTTCTGTTTCGATTGGATAATGACACATGGGACTATTCCGATGACTTCTTTATGGGCTACGTTGACAATGCCGGCGATGCCGCGAGCGAGAATCACGGCGACATCGCAAACGTCGGCATATGGGGCGCCAGTGGCGGCAGCACAAACTTTTTTGCGGGAAGGACAAGTGGAGGACGAGCGATTCCCGACATCACGTTCACCAATGGGGTAACGTACCTGCTGGTGGCGCGTTTCGTAAGCGCCGATACGGCCTCCGCCCCCCAGTTTGACCGGGTCGATATGTGGATCAACCCCGATGCGGCGGACATCAACAGTCCGGATGCCACGATTGACGACTTGACTTCGTCCGGGTACTCCCCGGATCGTTTTGGCTGGCGATTCGGCTCCAATCTGGAGAACGATGAGGAGTTCCTGGTGGACGACGTGGCCGTGGCCGATTCATGGAACGATATCATGGGGCTTTCCACTATCATAGCGGGGGAGAACTTCGACTACGATACGGGAGAGATCTATAATACGGCCGGTGGATCGGGATGGACGAATACCTGGAATACTTTTGGGCAGCCTGACTTTACGGAAGTTGTCACGCCTTCACCGGCGGTGACCTATGCGGGCACCGGCATGCTTCCGATGGGTGGGGGTAATGCGCTCCAGATCACGGGCGACAATCTTGGAAGGGTGGCCTTGCTCAGGAATTTTCCCGCGACAACCGCTGGAGAGACGGTTTATCTGCGCTACCTGCTTCGGCGTACCAGTGCAGGATGGTCGGATACCGACTTTTTGTCTGCTTTCATCAACGAGACGGGGACAGGCCCCTCTGCTGCCGATCACCTGACCGCGCCCAGTCTTGGCGTGTACGCGGTGCACGCAGGTGATGCGGATTTTTTTGCGCGGTTGGATAATTCCGCGAACTATGCGATACCTTCGACAACCTTTACCAGTAACACAACGTACCTGCTGGTGGCGCGTTACTCGAACACGACCGGAGCGGATACCTTCGACAAGGTCGAGGTCTGGATCGACCCGGGCATCGATGATGAAGGTAGTCCCGACGCGACGTTGTCAGGCGTAGAAAGCAGCGCTGACCTTGTTGACCGCCTGGGGTGGCGAACCGGAAGCAACCTCAGTTCTGCCGATGTATTGCTGGTGGACGATGTCGTGTTTGCCGATTCATGGGACGCGGCGATAGGGGCTCTGATTCCGGACAGGGGCACGGCCATTGTGATCAAGTAGATGGATGTTGCGGCATGGTGTCGGTCAAGATCAAGCAAGGCATTATTGCCGAAGAGGAGGCGCGTCTGCTGCGGTTGGTGCGCGCCAGGAACGGGGTCTCGCGGGTACAGGCGGCCGGAGAACTGTGCCTGTCGCCTGCCACGATCGGGAAGTACGTCGACCGGCTGGTTTTCGACGGTTTTCTGTTGAACGGGGCGAAGACACCGACCGGTCGTGGACGCCCCGCTATTCCCCTGCAGCTTAATCCTGCCGGTGGCGTTATTCTGGGGATCAGTGTGGCCGGTTACATCCGTCTGGTCTGCATGGACTTTGCGGAGAACGTTCTGAACCAGCGCCAGGAACCTGTAGAAAGAGGGGCGTCGGTAGATGCCGTGCTGGAACATATGGGGCGAATGCTCGGCGAGATGGCGGATGCGACGGATGCTCCGCTGCTGACGGTGGGTGTGGCGCACCCCGGAATGGTTGCGGATGGGCGTGGCGGGACGGGCGAGCGTGAATATGCGCAGAAGCTGCCCGAAGCGCCGATTGCGGACGTTTTGACGCGGATGCTCGACGTGCCGGTGGTTGTGGAGACCGATACGCGCGCGGCCGCCTATGGCGAAATGTGTTTCGGGTTGGGGCGTGATTTGAGCAGTTTCGTCTGTGTCAGCGCCATCAGCAGCATTGGCGCGGCGGTTATTACCGATGGGCGGCTTCATGGCGGTCATGCGCGTCGGGGCGGTGACGTGGGGTGCTGGACGTGTCCCGCCGAGTTGTTTCCGTCGGCTGTGTTTCCCGGGAACCAGGCGGCGCAGGGAGTCGCGGTGGAAGATGTGGCATCCGTCTGGAGTCTTGTGAACCGTGTCAAGGCGGCCGCCGAAGCCGCCGGCGACACGGATCTTATTCGCTCTCTCGTCGATCCGGTCTTTCCCGCCATCGTCCGGATCTTCACGGAGGGCGATCATGCGGTGGTTAACCGCGAGGTGTCGGTCGCGGCAACGGCCCTGGGTTGGGTAACCGGACACCTGGTTGAGTTGCTCGATCCCGAACGGGTGGTCCTGTGCGGCCCATTGACGAAACTGGGTCCCAAGTTCCTGGCTCAAACCGCGGAGGTGATGGCAGAGCATATTCGGCCGCGACACCTGGATCCTCCACCTCTCTTCCTGTCGGAGACGACCATGTACGGTGTCGCCATCGGGGCTGCGGCCTCAGCCCTCCATGCCTGGGCTCCTGCGCGTTGATGGGGTCGCGGGGCGTCCTGCCTGAATCCTTCGCGCCTCGCGGATGGGGTGCCAGCGGAGATTCTTTCCAAGGCGGTAAGGTTATGACCGAAATAGCATTATAGCCAACGAGAGGTAATATATAGATGTCTAAGCAAGCGGAACGATACCTGGAGATCGACCCTTGGGTGATCACCGAAAAAGGATTTCATCCTAAGCGAGCCAAGGTCAGTGAGTCGGTCTTCTCGCTGGCCAACGAGTACATGGGCGTTCGTGGCTATTTCGAAGAGGGCTATGGCGGCGAGACATTGCCCGGGAGTTATTTTAACGGCATTCTCGAAGAAGAGGATATTCCGCATCTTGCGCGTCTCAATGGTTTCGCCACGCGCGGCACGTTCATGGTCAACGCCGTCAACTGGCTCTATACCCGTATAGAAGTTGATAACGAGCCGCTCGACATCGCCCAGGCCACCATAACGGACTTCAGCCGTTGCCTTGATATGCGCACGGGTACGCTGACCCGTACATTCGTCTGGACGGCCAGGAGCGGGAAGAAACTGCGGCTGCCGTTCTTCTTCAGCGAGGACTATGCGTCCGAGATCAAGAAGGCAAATTACGAATACTACGAACCACGCTGCAGCCATGAGTCATCACTTTCGCCAAGTATCCACTCGATACTGGCTTCCGAACTCGGGAAGCATCAAGAAGCCTATCGCTATTTTCAACAGGCCGCCCGGTTGGATCTGGACGATTACAACCGGAACACGAGCGAGGGGTTGCACACCACATCCATGGCCGGGGCCTGGATGAATATCGTCTATGGCTTTGGCGGGATGCGCTCGGATGGCAATACGCTGACCTTCAGCCCATCGTTGCCGAAGCGCTGGAAGTCCTTCGGCTTCCGTATCTTGTATCGCGGATCCGTTTTGGCTGTGCGAGTGAACAGAGAGCACGTTGTTCTGTCTGTGGTGGACGGGCCGCCGGTGACGGTTTCCATCTATGGCAAGCGACGCAGGATTGGCCAACGGGACGTCTGCGTTGTTTTGCCCGCTGAACGAAGGGCTGCAGGAGGGGATGATCCACCGCGGAAGAGAAGCGGACGTGTCCGGCGTCCGGATGTTGCGCGATACACATAGAAGGAGCATAGCACATGCACATTATTGATCTACTGGTGGTTGTCGGCATTACGGTGGGATTGATGGCCGTGGGCTGGTTTACCAAGCGCTACGTGCGTAACGCGACGGATTTTCTATCGGCTAACCGCTGCGCCGGGCGCTACATGCTCAGTGTAGCCGATGGTGTGGCGGCTTTGAGCGTTGCCACCTTGCTGGCGAATACGCAAATGACGTACAAGATCGGGATCACCGCATCCTGGTGGTACAGCATGGGCGCCCTGGTCAATATCGTCATTGCGGTCTCCGGTTGGGTTATCTATCGCTTTCGCGAGACCCGCGCCCTGACCATGGCTCAGTTCTACGAGGAGCGCTATTCCCGTAACTTCCGCGTCTTCGCCGGTATTCTGGGTTGGATTGCCGGCATCATTCACTGGGGCATTATGCCCATCGTGACCGCCAGGCTGGTCGTCTATATTCTGAACCTGCCCCTTGAGCTGTCCCTGCTTGGCTGTCGCGTCCACGTAACTTGGGACTGCTGTCTCATGCTCAATGAGACTCACGC
>CAYFPQ010000110.1:0-2017 GCA_964345005.1 uncultured Victivallales bacterium
GGTCGAAAAAGCGGCAGCATGACATCAAATCCAACCGGATTTTGCGGCAATAGAAGCTCCGCCATGTAGCCAATGCCGGCATCCGCCCTTGCCCGTTTGGCCGCCTCAAGATAGAAGCGGTATTCATCTTCATATTCATCGCCGTCAAAACAGCGGGAATGTCGATGCATACCGTCCAGTCCAACCAGATCGACAATCCGGCTGAGGTCGTGAAAATTCTGCGCATAGGGATGGAACCCGTTGGCATAAAGCGGCACATCGATTCCCGCCGAGCGATACATCTCAACGCCTTTACGAATGACCTCACTGGCGTAGAACTCAATGAACGCCTGTCCGTCAATGTAGCGGTGCATGTACTTCCGGCCCGGCAGCACTCGGCCCAACAGCAATTTCCTTCGATCGATGTAGCTTTCTTCATAATACAGGCATACTTCGGAAAACTCCCTGTAATCAGCATGCCAACGCTCATTCAATGCAGCAATATCGCCACCGTACCGGACGGACAACCAGTCGCTATAAAGACCACGCGTATTGGTCGCGCCAATTTCCTCCGAACGTGACGCCAGTTCGGGAAACGCCTCATTGTCCACCTGTGCGAGAACGATAGGGCCGCCATGGGTTGCCAGATACGGCGAGATCACCTTGCCAAGCGCCTGTAGGTAGGCTCGGCTCATCTCAAGGAACTCGGGAGCCAATCGCTGCAAACAGGCCGCACGCTCCGGCACACCTCCGTTCGGCCATTCGGCATAGATGTACGGCCCCGGACGCAGAATCACAGGCATGTCCAATTCACTTGCGATGTCAAGGAAGCCCAGCAGGTCCCGCTCCGGCGCCGTTTGACCTTCGAAGTCAAACACACCGGGTGTTAGCTCGTGATAGTTCCATGCCACATACGTTGCCACCATCGGCGCCCCGAACGCCAAGGCGTTCTCAAGGATCGCCCGCCAATGGCTTCGCTGAACCCGCCAAAAATGGAACTCCCCGCTAATCAGAGGTATGTTCCGCTCTCCCTGCACAAGCTCTGCGGCAGACACGTCAATAGCTATCTTGCTTTTCCTGTTCATTCGCCTCGTCTTGTATACATTGCTGCATGCTCCCCTATCTCACCCACCTCCCATGCAGGATTCGCCACTCAAAACATCAGCTATTATAATGCATTCTGCCAGCATTAAGCAACATTCTAGATCCAGGCCCCTTGCAGAATCGGGACATCAGGCCCACATTCGGGACATGGCTAAAACAACTTGCGCCAGCGCCCACAGGCCCTGATCACGGGGCAAGAAAGAAGGAGCCGAACTTGGAATATTCCTTGCCCTTGGCTATGCCGGAGGTCCATTCAAGGCCCAAACGGCGCTTGCGCTCCGGGTCGGCGTCATTACAGACAATGGAAAACCCAATCTGCGTGCCGGGCCGAAGCGGCGCAGGCGCCAGGAGCGCTTTGTCGAATGCGGCTTCGTAGAGAATCGTCTTCGTCTCGGCATCCACCGAAACGGCAACACGGGCGCCATCCGGGTCCAGGCTCCCCTTCGGCAGCCGCTCCGGATAAGGACCGACCTCCAAAAACGCATGGTCACCGTCAACAAGGCGAGCCAGCGTATACGCATAGAACGGCCACTCATCGTTCATGAAACGCAACTCACCGGTCGGGCGCAGCGTCGCCCGCTCCTCGAGAAACGGATCGATTCCGAGCTGAACGCTGTCCTGCATCCATGCATGAGCGGCATCATCCGACGCGCGAACCTGATAAAAAGCGTCATTCTTGACGCGCACGGCCAGGTAGAGTTCCTCCTCGTTCCACTGCAGCGCATAAGAACACTCCATATCGTATGCCGAGAGATCTCCCGCGCGCGACAGATATCCGGCCGCTGTCCGAAAATCAATGAATTGCGCTCCTGACCAATCATCCAACACCCCATCAATTCTAACCCCTTCCCGGGCCTTGACGGCCGGCACATAGTACAACGAAGCGTGATACGCCTCCACGGCATCGCCGCCCTGGCTATAGAACACACGCAGA
>CAYFPQ010000110.1:2027-7687 GCA_964345005.1 uncultured Victivallales bacterium
AGCGTTTCCCGGCAACCACCTGTTCGGGAAGTGGAACATCCAGCGTACCGGATCCGGACGAAAAACGAACGGACACACGTTGTTCGTCATCTCCGTCCTCAAAAGCTACCACACCGGCTTTGCCGGCGGGTCTCGTGGTGTTGTAGTTCAAGCGAAGCATTCTTTTTCCGTCCCGCCAATCAGGCACATGCCCGATAATCGTCAGTTCGGAAACCAGGTTTGCGGTTATAACGCCCAGCGGCTTCCCTTTCGCGCCATCCAATAGAACGCGAAAGAGTCCCGGAACATTCCGGTTGGACAAGGTTGGCGTGAATCGCAGTTCGACGCGCTGGTCCACTGTTTTGAGCTTAACGCGCTGCGACCTCAGCGTGTCCCCATCCGCGTACCGCAACACCAGGCTGTCGGTCTTCTCCGGCACAACGCCGCGATCCAGACTCAACAGCGCCTGCCCCTCTACGATGTCCTGCCGGCCGGACGAACTGTCCGCGACGGTGTCGTTGACGGCTATGTCGGAATCGCTCAGTCCCGTCACATAGACGGGGTCCGGCCCGATCTGAAGCGCCACCGCGTTCCGCCCCCCGGGATCGAGCACGCGCCGGTTCCCCATGATATCCGTTACCTCAACCGGGGCACGAGCATACAGAACGACGGATCGCTCACCCACGTGGTCCCACAGCGTCAGAATGGGCGCCTCGTCCCGACCTTTGAACAGCAGCGCATGCGTGCTCTCGCTGAAACCGCGAAGGTCTTTCACAAACGTTGTCTTGTACATCATGCGCGTCATCACACCGTAAGCGGCTGCCGACGGACGCGGCGTTGCCGTGTAAGCGTCGAAGAAACCGAAGGCACAGCGCCAGCGCACCAGTGGTGAGGTGTCGCCCCCGTTCCCCCATACGGTCCAGTAGAAAGCGCGAACCTGCTCGGCCAAATGAATCAGATGACTGCGCACGATATACCGAGCCTGATTCTCCGGGCCGCCTATCGGACTGCCGGAGTCCCCTCGCCAGCCGAATTCGGTATTCCAGATCGGCTTCTCCCCTCCGTTCTCACGCATCAGTTCCTTGATGCTCTGAAGCATACCACGCAGTCCGGCATCTTCGGGACTGCTGCTCTGGCTGTACGCATGAATAACAACTCCATCACAGTATTTCAGGATGCCCATCTCAAAGAGCTCCTTCAGATGCGCCATGTGGTTGTAAGGATTCACACACGGTCCGATTGCCGGCGTATCCGGATCAATTCCCTTGATCGCCTCGTAAGCGGCCTTGTGGACGTCAAAATAGCTCTTTGCGTCGCCCGGCCATAACTTCGTGCCGAAATAGGGCTCGTTCCATATCTCCCAAGCGGACACATCGTCTTTCCGGGCCGAAACCGTGGCCCGCACGAACTTGAGAAATGGCGCCAATTCCTTGAGCTTGCCGCGCTGTGCTTTCGGATCGGCTTCGGCCCATTCAGGCACCGAGGTATGACCCAGTCCATACAGATAGGTAAGCGATGAGGGAGGAATCGCGTGAGGCGTCTTGATCGGACTCTTCTCGTCAGGCTGCATGAACTTCCAGTAGTACCAGCTTCGGTGCCACTTGATGCCCAGCGCCTCGGGATCCATGTGCCTGGGGTAGTGTCCCCAGCCGCCGAAGAACGATCCTGGATCCGGCTCATAGTAGTCGGCCGGCATCTTCGCCAGGGCGATGAAAGTGCTTGAAGCTGTTTCGAGAACCGCTCCCGCAGCGTTCTTTGCCTGTAGAGAGACCTCGTACCACCCCTTCAACGATGAGAGTGTAAGCGTATTTTCCGGCGCCAGCTCGGCCGCCGCGCGGATTTCCGTCATGACGGTCTTTCCCCAATAGTCCCTGACGGCAATCTCAAGGCTGTGCAGCGCTTCCCATCCGTTGGTCACGCCATACAGAATCTCCACCCGATCCCCCTCAAACACGTTCGCCTTCTGTTGCGTGTAAATCCGCAAATGCGCCGAGTCGCCGTTGTTCGCCGGTCGCACCGTATCCCGTCGGTTCCGGGGGCCGGACGCGTTACCCGTTTTCGATCGCTTCGGCGGCGTGACGGATCGAACAGCCGAGGCGTCGCACGGAATGGGATCGACAGCCGTCAGTGCTACTTCATCAATCCCCAACTCACCCTCGCCGACTCCCGCATTATTAATAAACAGCGCCAGTCGTTTCGTCGTCGGCTTAATGCTCTGCCGATAGATGTGCACCTTGAACTCCCGCCAGTCGAAACTGCCACCCGTGCTCATCAACACCGCCTGGCCACGGTGCGAGGGCAGGGAGACCCATCCCTGCGGCGCGATGGCATCGCCGTTCTCCGTCCCCCACTGCAGGAGCGAGACGGTGACACTGTTCGGAGGCAAATCCTTCCCGCGCAAGACCAGGCGTAATTCGTAATCCCTGCCCGGCTCTACATTCGCGGTTGTCACCAATTGTCGTCCACGCAACTCGCCCGGCACCGCCATCGTAAACGAAGCCAGCCCCTTATAGGGATCGGTCCGGTTCACCGATCCGGGCAATGGAAGGTCTTTGTGCTGCTCCCACGTCCAATGCTTTGCGCCTTTCTCAAACCCGCCGTTCGGGAGCAGATTTCGATTCCCGGCGCCCGCCACCACATTCTGCACGACCAACACAAGACTCAGACACATTACCATCCATTGTTTACTGCACATACGGTGCTACTCCTTTCTTGCATCCTGTAACCCACACCACGCCAACGGTGAAGACTCGGGACCGGTATATCCGGCATCAAACGTCAGGGGCACGGATCTCGTCAGGTCCATCTCGTCCGTACAGGTCACGGCTTCCGGGTATACTGGAATCGTCGCATGCGTTCGGGCATAAATCGGAATTCGTGACAAATCCGATTCAATGTTTCGCAGGCGAACCGGCCCGCGTATCACTTCACCGGTCCAGAAATCGGTCCAGCTTCCTTCGGGCAGGTAGACATCTCTGACGCCCGAGGCGTCCAGGACCGGGGCCACGAGCATGTTCTCGCCGAAAAAATACTGATCGTCAATCCGCCAACAGAAGGGATCGTCATCGTGATGAAAGACCAAGGCGCGCAGTATGGGGTAACCGGTCTTTGCGCAGCAGCGCCCCTGGGCCACAAGATAGGGGATAAGCGCGTAGCGCAGCCGGAGCCATGGCCGCACGACATCGGCCACCTCAGGAAAATGCCACGGCTCACGCGGGGAGGTGCCGTGGTACCGCATGTGCGAAGACAATACCCCGAATTGCGTCCACCGAACATAAAGCGTGTCGTCAAGTCGACTGTTCATGAAGTCGGGCAGTCCGTGAAAACCGGGAATGTCGTGACTCCAATACGCAAATCCGCTGCAACCGAGATGCAAACCGCCGCGAAGGCTTGCAGCCAGGCCGTCCCACGTTGCCGCTGCGTCGCCACCCCAGTGCACAGGATAACGCTGACAGCCAATCCAGCCCGCTCGCGCCCAGATGAGCCCCTCGCCCGTGACCGCCTTCGTAACATCAAAAGCGGCTTTCTGATAGAGCAGAGCATACAGATTATGCATCAGGCGCGCCGGTACGCTGTGGGCATCACCCACGCCCCGCGGATTCTCGCCAAAATCCGTCTTGATGGCCGCCACACCTTGACGCAACAAATCCGCCAGCATACCCTGATACCATTCGACCGCTGCCGGATTACTGAAGTCGATGGCGCCTACACGCTGATTATCCTGAAAATCGGAAACCATTGCCCCTTCCCGATCGGCGCATTGCCAGAGATAATCACTTGCCAGCGCCTCCCCAACCCGTTTGTTCCCGCCATTGAGATACGGCGTCTGCCAGAGCGTAATGCGAAAACCGCTTCGTTTCATCTCATCCAGAAAGGCCGCGGCATTCGGAAAACTCTTCTCGCTGAACTTCCAATCACATTGCCAGTCGGTTTCAAACCAGCCGGTATCGACATGCAGCACATCACAGGGATAATTGTCTTGTCTGAGTCTCTTCCCGATATCCCGCACTTCGTCGGCAGAGAAATAGGTCATGCGGCTCATCCACATCCCATACGACCAGACCGGCACCTCGGGCGGAAACCCCGTCAGCTTCCGGTAATTGCGCACAATCGCTTCAACACTGCCGCCGCCGATAATGAAGAGATCGAGACTGTCATCCTCAACAAGCCCCTGCGCGGCCCGCGTGGAAATATCGGCCAACGAAAGCCGGACATGCGCGGAGGTCAGAATCAGCAGCCCGTAACCACGACTGGATACATAGAATGGCACATTCTTGTAGGCGCGGCGACTGTTGACCCCGAGTGTGTCGTCGTTTTCAAGAACCAGTGTTTCGCCGGCAAGATTCATCTTCCGAAAGCGTTCCCCACCACCAATGAATCTCTCGTCGGATCGCGCGTGAAAAGAAAACAGGGCGCCGCGGATCTCCTCTCCGCGCTCCACATAGCCGAGGGGAACCGATTCGACCTGCCGCGGGAAGAACGTGTCGTAAGCCATAAACGGAATAGCGCACGTCTCATCGGGACTGACCGTTGCCTCAAACCGATCTTCAGGCCGGGGAACCAGATCGCTCCACTCAAGCGTAGATGGAGTATCCACGGGTATGTGCCAACGGAGCCGACGCGCGCCGTCCAGCAACTCCCAGCCTGCATCGGACTTGTTCACCGTCAACGGCTCCTCTTTCAGCGATGCATCCATCTGGAGCATAACGGTGTCATCATCAGGCAAGGCTGCGCCCAAACCGCTTGATATCCTGATCACGGAGTCGCCGTAGGCCCGGACCACCACTTCCTGCGTCTCGCACGGTCGGGTTTCGTCCCGCTCCACAAGCGCGCCTAAGCGATAGGCATGGAAGGGAACAGTCAGAATCACACGCCCCGCGCGTTCGTCCACATCCGTGCATCGTCCGGCAACACGGAGCAGATCTCCCGCCGCCTCCGCGGTATCACCATCCAACATATCATAAACAAACCGATTGGTTCTCTTCATGAGCGCTTATCCTTGACCTGCGTTCATGCCAAAATCTGATATGAACCGTTCCCGCAGTTCATCCAACCCGCCTTCCAGGCAATAGAATCGTGATCTGACGGTTGCTTCCTCTCCCGGTGCGACGTCGAACCTCGGCGTAATATGCAGGCAGGTAAAACAGAAGTTGTTTGTCAGTCGCACACGCCTTCCCGTATCGCCCGTGCCGTACCCGAACACCCCCCTTCCATCTCTCGACAAAACGGCTGTTAACACGGCCGGCGTTTCCATGGCGTCCGGTCCGGCGATCCAGCGGGCATGATCGTTCGCGCGGGGCAACCGACGAATCGGAATCCACTCACCCGAACCGAACCAGACAAACGAGCGCGCCCCTTCAAGATCGAGGCAGCCCAAACTTGCCCCGGCATTCACACAAATGCTTGCGCTGCAATCGGAGGGCTCGTCTCCGTCATGACGAAGACGGTACATCATGTCACAGCAATCAGCGCCCGCCGTAAACATGACCTCCATCTCCAGTCCCTTCCATGTAAGCGAGTAGTGCACACGGCCCTGATCCTCTTCGCTGAGCCACCGTGATCGATCCGGTGTCTCATACCACTGCATCTGCCGGCTGTTTGCCTCAAGGGTCTCAGGGCAATTGACGCCCAGCGAGAACCGGTTGAAGTCGACATGAACGCCGTTGATGTCGTCCCAGCGA
>CAYFPQ010000111.1:0-7442 GCA_964345005.1 uncultured Victivallales bacterium
GACACTACATATGGGGGGTACTTGAGTCAATCAGCCACCCACGTTCAGAAAAGTCGCTCAGCCAGTAGACAGAGGGAAAAGGGCTGTCGGTCCACAATTGATTGACGTTCCATACGTCCATCGCCGCCAGAACCGATTTCCCGGCCGGAACCGCTGCTCTCAAAGCTGCCCGCGATCGAATGGCCGGTCCCACCGCTTCCGGGAAGCTGCGGGCCATATAGTGCAGGAAGGTTCGATCCCGCCTGGCGTAGAACAGCGGAGCCGGCCACCTGAGCTTGAAGCGTTTCAGCGCTTCGCAACAGGCAACCCGGGGCGCACGGTAATTCAGCAGGTCAGCCGACAGGCCCGCGCCCCGCAACAGCCTCAGCAAGGCATCGGCGAAGAGTACCGCGCCGTTGTTCCTGATATAGTGATACGTCAGTACCTTCATCACGCGCTCGGCAAAGGCAGAGCATTCCTTCCCGGGTCAGCAGCGGTTCGCTGCCAAGGCGCGTAGCGCCTCAACGTACCTACCGGTCACGACGGGCCACGCAAACTCGGTGCGCGCCCTCTGTTGTGCGGCCTGCCCCATCCGGCTCTGAACCTCGTCATCCTTTAACAGCATGACCAGCGACTCGGCAATGGCCGGGCTATCCCCGGCCGTGTTCAGAATACCCGTCACGCCATCCTCGACCGCATCGGGCACCCCGCCCACCCGGGTTGACACGCTCGGTACGGCAACCGCGGCGGCTTCCTGAAACACGATGCCGAACCCTTCGACATCGTTCGCAATATCCAGGCAGGGCATAGCAAATACGCGCGCCCGCTGGAACAGCGCCTGCAACTCCCCGTCCGTGACGCGACCCAGGAGAAAGACACTCTCCGCCAATCCCAGCGCCGAGATCCGCTCCCGGATCCGCTCACTCATGCGCTCCTTGTGGATCAATGAGCCCCTGGGATCATCCCCCACAATCATCAGAACGGCGTCAGGACATGCCTGCAGGACACGTGGCCAGATCTCGGCAACCAGCTCGTAGAACCCCTTGCGCCGGACGAGACGCCCCGCCGCAAGCACGAGCTTGCGTCCCTGTAGACGCGCCTCGTATTCCGCGCCATGTTCCTCGCGGCTCCTGGCATACGTCTCCTCATCGGGAATGGCCAGCCCAGGCGGGATGATGGCAATGCGCTCCGCCGGCACGCCCTTTGCCTTCAGCAGCTCGGCCGTGTGCTCGCTGATGGCCACCACGCGCTCCACCCGCCTGAGCAGGAACCGGATCAGCCGTTGATAGGGCCGGCTCGCGATCACCAGGTCGCTGCCATACGTGATCAGCATCATGGGGCGGCGGGCGACGACCTTGAGCAGGAAAGCCGGCACGGCAGCCGCCAGGCTTGCACACAGGATGACGTCAGGCCGGCGCCGCCAGACCTGGCGCAAGCCGCCAAAGAGCGCAAAGCCATTGAAGGCTGGCAGCCCCCCTATCGGCGCACGGAAGACCTCGCCGTGGGCCGGGGCTGCATCCGTATGATCGCGGCTGGCTTTCGACGTCAGCGCCCGAACCTGGCAGTCCCCTCGACAGGTCATCTCTGTGTACAGGTGCCAGACCAGGTACTCGATTCCCCCCACCTGCGGAGGGAAATTCCAGGTCAGCAACAGGACATCAAGGCATGCGGGGTCTTTCATGGCATCAGTACATCAGATTTCCGTTGACCCTGTCGATGGCCGAGTCGGACGGCAAGCCTGTTCGGCCGCGGCATACACCTGCTCCCCGAACCGTTCCCATCCGCACGTTGCCGCCCACAGGCGTCCCGCCTCGCGAAGTTGGTTCGCCCGGTCTTCGGACTGCAGGACCTCCAGCATGGCGCGTTGGATATCCGTTTCGTCGTACGGATCGATCAGCAGCGCCGCTCCTCCTGCCGCCTCGGGCACGGCACTGCGGTTCGAGGCCACCACGGGACAGCCACACGCCATGGCCTCCAGCACGGGGAGACCGAAGCCTTCATAGAGCGACGGGTAGACGAACAGCGTCGCCCCGCGGTACAAGGCCTGCAACTGCGTCTCTGTGACCGTCCCCAATCGATGGAAACGGTCTTGCAGGCCCAGGCGGGAAATCTCCCGGCCCACCTCCCTGTCCTTCCAGCTCTTCCCGGCCGTAACGACCAGGTCATGCGGAACCCGATCCCGGATCGCCGCGAACGCACGAACCAGCCGTACAACGTTCTTCCGGGGCGACAGCGTCCCGGCGTAAAAGATATACGGACGATCCAGGCCGAGTTCTGCCCTGGCCCCGGCGACCGCTTCCGCGCTGATGGCGGCGGGGTCCGGCGGCATCACGCCCGGCAGGGCCACACTGATCTTTTCCGGAGCGAGATCGAACAGCCTCGTGAGATCGCGACGCGTGTGCTCCGAGATCGCGACCAGGTGCGTCGCACGGTGGGCACATGATCGCATGAAGGCCCGCATGTAGAGCGTATCGAACAGTTTGTATTCGTCAACGCCGGCACCGGCCTGCGGGAAATAGGCCAGGTCCAGAACGATTGCCACGGTCGCCAGGTCCGGCGAGAGGAACGGCGGCACGAGGTTTTTCGGGCATATCAGCACATCCAGCCGGTGCCGGCGCAGGGCAAGCGGGAGCAAGACGTTCTCATAAAGGAACGGGTGGACATTCGGCAGGACCACTTCCTCCGCGTGCGCAAGGAGGGGGCCTCCGGTCGCCGGACGGAAGACATGCAGGCTATCACGGCCCGCTTTGACGGGCAGTGTCCTCAGCAGATGGTCGATCAGCATACGGGCTCCGCCCGTGGCCACCTGCAGCCCTCGCGCATGGAATCCGATCCTGATGTCTCACTCCTTCTCGGCTCGGACAACTCCCGGTTCCGCTACACCGGCAGACAGGACGGCATCGGACCAAAGTGATCCGGCGGCACGATGATATCATAGATCGACACCCGTCGATCGGACGACACCGGGATCTCGCGAAGCACACGCCGCTCAACCAGGCTAACCTCGTACAGACAGTTCTGGCTTCCGACCAATGCCGTGGATTCGTTCAACACCCACACGCCGCGCAGGAACTCGGAGGCCACAAACGTGCGATCGATGGTCTCTCCGGTCTCCGCATCGATAAACAGCAGGTCGCCGCGGTTGGTATCGCAATACAGCAAGGTCGCTTCATTCCAGTACTTCAGGCTGTGATTGGGGACCGCCGTATTCTCGAACTGCTTGAACACCTGCCATTGACCGTCGCCGTTCATCCGTACCAATGCCGACGAAGCGTCGGTAAGCACAATCCCGATATCGCTGTTTTGTTTCGTCTTCAGTCCCAACGCTCCCCGCAGGGCTTTACTTACAGAGATCAGATGCTCATACACCCCGATCCGGGTCAGGAAATCCTTCCCATCCAACAGCACCTTCATATACAGGGGGAGCATTTGGCCAAAAGAGAACGTTACCGCGCCCGCGTCCGATATGCACAGCGAGTTCAGATGGAGCCGGTCATAGTCGTCGAGCCGGAAGGCCCTCGGATCGGTGAAATCGATCCGGCCGCCCAGGATATCCTCCTGGCTGAGCCGGTGCTTGCGGCGCGTCTTTATCTTCAGCACATCCATCAACTCAGCGTCGTCTCTCGGGTTCAGGACTCGGTCGATCTCTCCGTCAAAGGTAAACACAAACACCAGGTCGTTGGCCGATGAGGTCACCCACAGCTTGTCATCGTGCACGACCATATCATGAAGATGCGCACAGCTGGGATGGCTGATGGTGCGCTGGATATTCCAGTCGGCATCATAGACCCAGACGGCGTCCGTATTGCTGAGACAGAAACAGTCCCGCCACATCACCATCCCCCGGACGCCACGCAGACCGCCCCGGGGATTCCGGTTCTCCTTCAGGTGTGCCGACTCCGGGGTTGGGGCGCAGCCAACCTGCACCCCGGCCTCGAGGTCCACGTCATATACATAACCGCTTGGCTCGCTGTTGAGCGAGCGCCGCACGATGCCTGTTACCAATGCTCTCATCTGCCGTCCCGGATACGATCGAAGCTAAAGGCTGATAAACCTACCGGTCTCCGCCCCAAGCGTCAACCCTTACGCCCCGATGAACCGAAAATCGTCAAATTCGTGTATCTTTTCGAACATCATCTGTTTAGCATGCGTGCATGAGGCTGCCCCTATGACGTCTGATCCAACACCACAACCCATCGAACCTCCGAAAAGCAAGTCCAGGTTAAGACTGATCCTGTCGGTGGCCATCAGCGCCGGCATCCTCCTGATTCTCTTCCGCTTCCTCGACTCGGACAGGCTCCTCCAGGCCATCGGGCGCGTTTCGCTGCCTTGGTATCTGCTTGCGCTGGTCTTTGCGTGCATGAGTCAAGTGATCGACGCATCCCGGCTGACCATGATCGTGCGGGGCTATGCCCGTCTCACGGTCTGGCAGGTGCTGGCCACCCGCTTCTCCGGCTTCTTCTACCAGTTCTTTCTGCCCGGCGGCACAGGCGGCTTCGCCGTCCGGTGGTACAAGATGAACCGGTATGCGCAAGCCCCCGCCTCGGTGTTGATGGCCATGCTGTATGACCGGATCCTGCTTGCGTTCTCGTTTGCCTTCATCGGAGGTCTGGCGCTGCTGATCGATGCCCCGTTTGACTCACATCCCTTCGCCGGGGCAGCGCTGATGGCCTATGGAGTCGTCTTTGGCATCTACGCCGCCCTGTTCTGGGCCATCAACGATGTGCGCTTCTTCAAGTTCGTCACCGCTCTGCCGATGCCCAGGCTCATACGCCGTTCGTTGGACAAACTGGAGCCGACGGTCCGCACGGCGGCTGAAATTCCTGTCGGCCGAAAGCTGGCCTTTTCCGTTGTCGCCATAGTCCAGATCACCCTGCGCTGTATCACGTTGGCATTCATCATGAAGGCCATCGGTGTGTCCCTCCCCTGGCTCCCCCTCGTCTGGATCCGCTGTCTCGTGTTCTGTGTGCTGCTGATCCCGATCAGCTTCTCCGGACTCGGAACGCGCGATGCCGTACTGGTCACCATGCTTAAACCGTACGGCATCCCCCCGGAAGCCGCCATCGTCATCGCCACCCTTATGTTTGGTGTCTTCTTCCTGTTGGCTATCGTCGGGGGTGTGGTTGAGCTATGCTCCCATCAACCCTCCCGCAACACAAAGGAGTCCTATTGAAGCAAGCGGATCTTTCAGTCGTCGTCCCCTCCTTCCGGAGCAGCGCCACAATTCAACGCTGCCTCGACAGCATCCTGGCAAGCATTCCTCCCGGGCGCGAAGTGGAGCTCATTGTCGCCGACAGCTCGGACGACGGATCGGAGCGCATCATCCAGGCCTACGCCCCGCGGGTGCTCCTGCTGCATCGCGATGAACGTATGCTGCCGGGGAAAGCCCGGAACCTGGGAATCGAGGCGACCACGGCCGAACGGATCGTGTTTGTTGATGCCGACTGTATTGTTCCGAATGACTGGTGCGACCGTATCCTCGCTGTCTTCCGCGACAGCCCTGAAGTCGATGCTTTTGTCGGGAGCATTCGCAATGCCAACCCCGGCCTCTTCAGCTGGCTGGCCTTTGTATCGGAATTCACCGGCTATCTCGGACGGGTAAAGGGGCGCAAGATGGAGAGCCTGCCCACGTACTGCGCGGCATTCCGGCGCGAGCTGTTTGACCTGTACGGCGGTTTCCCCGAAGACATCTGGCCGGGAGAGGACGCCATGTTCAGCCGCCGCCTTCGTGATGCCGGGAAGACGCTGACGCTGGAGCCCTCCGTCTGGGTCTGTCACCACAACCGCGACACGGTCCGGGCGTTCTTCCACCACCAGGTCCGCCTCGGCCGCGCCTATGCCCTGAGCCGGGCCCATAATCCGGATCTGTCAGGTGGCCGGGCCCTGGCCATGTCGCCATGGACCATCCCTCTCCTGTCCGGGTGGCGAACCCTCCTTGCGCTCAAACGGCTGGCATGCGACCAGCCGGCGCTGCTCGGACTGATCATCCTGCTGCTGCCGCTGTACGTCTCTGGAATCGTCTGCTGGACCATCGGCGCCTGGCAGGGCCGACACGATGAGGCGTGGACACAACGCTGACCGGTCAACCGGAGATGATGCTTCCCATCCGGTCGACCGTTTCCCGCAGTGCGGCCGCCCGTGCCCGGCAGGTCTGACGAACCGTTCCCGCAGCGTCGGTCAGTCGCTGCGCTTCCGCCTTGATCTTCCCCCGCGCGGGCTTGATCCATGTCGGATCGAACGGCTTGCTGATCACGTCCTCGCCCAGCAGTTCGCAGAGTCCCTCTACCTTCGGCGAGGTGCTGGAGAGCGGAATCGACGGGCAGCCCATGATCGTGCCCATGATGATATGATGGTACCGCCCGCTCAGGAGGAAATCGGCCCCCTTGAGCAAGGCCATCAGCTCGCAATAGGAGCGCTCCGCGCCGAAGAAACGTGCCCCCGTTGCGCTGGCCACCTGCTTGAGGTACTGGTCATCATAGTCCTTGGCCATCAACACAACATTCGGCGAGACCGTCTGCAGCTCCTTGATCGCCGCCAGCGTCGCCGAAGGCGCATGATCACGCTGCAGGTCCATGGGAAGCATAGACAGGCTGAAACAGAAATAGCACCCCTCAAGATCCCGGGTAAGCGATTGGACCGCCTCGCTTTCATCGGCCGTGTCCGGGCCGAAATGGAAGACCGAGTCCGGAACCATTTCGACCGTTGCCCCCGGCGCACGCTCCCTGGCCATGCGCAACGAGTTGGGCTCCCGAACAGTGACGCCATCCAGAACGTCGAACACCCGGGTAAGCATTGCCGGTAGAATCGGGTCCACATCCGTCAGCGTCACGCTGCCGTTCAGAAAGAAGGCACGCTTGTTCAGGCACTCCCGGGCAAACCACAGCATGAACAAACTCTTCAGACACGAATAGTTGTTCCGGTAGGTACTGCCTTCGGCATTGAAGACGACGATGTCTGCCTCCGCCAGCAAACGGAGATACTCGTCCGCACCTTTCCCCCCCCGGCCCGACTGCCACAGATCCGCGATCAACTCAAACTCATCGGCAACCCGGGGCAGAACAAGATGCTTCTTCAACAACATCCGGTGCAGAACGGTATCCTTGTTGAAAAGCCGGCGGCCGTGAACGTGCGGATCGAACGCATACTTCCGTCCCACCCAGCGCGAAGGGATGGACGTCATGGCCGCGTCGGGATGCGCTGCCCTGATGATCTGCTTCAGCCCGGCAGCACAGGCCTGGGACCCCCAGTTGTCGTGATCCGACGTGTCATTGATCAGCAGGATTCTCGGCGGCATAACATCTCCCCAGCACCGTTCTCGGATGGAGGCACAAACCACTCAATGGCTTAACCCCCCGGAATGGCGGGTTCGTCCGATGGCGTGAAATTAAAGACTGCCTTTTCTTCACGCAAGCGCAAAGAACATGGTTGCGCCCGGCTCTCTCAACGCTAGCCAAAGGTATTTG
>CAYFPQ010000112.1:0-7341 GCA_964345005.1 uncultured Victivallales bacterium
ATGTCAAGAAACCACAACATATGGGGGGTACTTGAGTCAATCAGCCACCCACGATTAATAATATTGTTTATACTCTTCCTGAGTTCAACATTGGGACACCCGAGGCAGATTCTCGGGTGAACAGATCAGATCGTAGAGCACCTGCTGCTGGGGGTCCATCTTCAATAGTATGCGCTGATCTGCCGGATCGTCGGGATATCGGAAGGTCATTTCGTACATGGTCTGAGTCAACTCAGCGGCTCGTTTGCTGCTGATCGGGATCTCTTCCTGGGTAAGGCGACGTTCGAGCTCCTTGTAGATCGTATAGGCAACGAAAGCCACGAGAACGTGGGCTTCGATCCGGCGCCGCCGCCGATGGTACATCGGTCGGATTCGCAGATCCGTCTTCGATATACGAAAGGCTCGCTCGATCTGCCAGAGATGCCCGTAGTTCTCAATGATCTCGGCCGACGGTAGATCGGTATTGGTGATGTAGCCCTTCAAGCCGTCCCAACGGGCAGCTTGAACGACCTTCGTCTCGTCGATTTCAACGGTCACTTGGCCCGTCAGTTTTAGGAATTTGTTGTAGCCACGATTATTGAGCTGTTCCTTTGTCATGCGACCGGAACCGATCCGTTTGCGCAGCCGTTGCAGGCCACGCTTGCGATTGTGCCGGTCTTTCTTGGCTCGTTGGTCGGAGTAGCTCACGATCAGTCGGCGGTTCTGCTCGTGCTCGATGGCGACCGATTCGCCATTGCCCAGATCCCGGCACCGAGACAGGATCGTTTTTTGCATGGCCTCGGACTCATTACGCAACCGAGCAGCAACGATGAACGGGAACTTCGCCCGATCAAGCGCATCAAGGTTGTCTTTGCTGAGCATGGCTGCGTCGGCCACCACAACCGGTTTGCCGAAGCGATAACGCTTGTGGATCTGCTTCAGCACCGGCAAGAGCGTCTTGCCCTCGAAAGTGTTGCCCTCGAAAATGTCATAGCCTATCGGATAACCCTTTTCGCCAACCAATAACCCCAACATGATTTGCGGATTCTGAAACTTGCCGTCCTTGGAAAAACCGATCTTTCGCAGGTCGTCCTCATCCTCTGCCTCGAAATATAGGCTGGTCATGTCGTAGAAGACCACCACGATGTGCTTGAGAAGCTTCTTCGTGTGCCGGTAGGCGATCTGCTTTGCCTGTACGGCATGGCGCTCGTTGAGGCGATCCAGAAATCGGTAGACCTCTTGAACGCTCATCGTCTTTTCCTGATAGCGATAGAGGTAGTCGATCGTCTTCAATTTGCTTGTGGGATACACCAACCGGGCAACAACGATATCGCGAAAGAGCTGCTCAGGAATCGCATTGAATCCGATCTCATCGAACAGCCGGCCGAATACCAACTCAGGCCCCACCGTACGGATCGATGCATTGCTCAGATGTTCCACGAAATCGGCAATGACGGCGCGATCACGGTGATCCTCGGGAAACAACGAGTACTGCCCCTGCTGCCGTGCAATGAACAGCTCAGCCAACTCCATCAGCCGCTGGATCTCATGCGGATCATTCGACGCGCCCATCGATTTGACCACGCGGTATCCATTGGACTTGTCGATAACCTGCACGCTGACGGTGCCGGAGCGGTTGCGCTTCTTTCGGACGAACATTACCGGCGGGACACCCAAACTCAAACCCCAACCCAATGTTTACAGGGGTTCTAGAACATCATTTTCGGCGATGTTGAACTCAGGAAGAGCGACTGTCCAAAGGCCGCAGCCGTACCGAAGCGCGCTTTACAGCTGCGCCATCCAAGGCGGAGTTGCCTGTCGATTATGGAGCTTTGCTCGCCGATCTGAAAGAGCGCATTGCCAGTGAACGGCTACGCGCAGTGCTTTCAGCCAACGGGGCGATGGTGCTCCTGTACTGGGATATTGGCCGGGCCATTCTTGAGCGGCAGGCTCAGGAAGGCTGGGGTACAAAGGTCATCGATCGACTCTCAAGCGACCTGCGCGATGTGTTTCCGGACATGAAAGGGCTGTCACCGCGCAATCTCAAGTACATGCGCGCTTTTGCCGAGGCGTGGCCCGACAGGGCAATTGTGCAAGAGCCGCTTGCACGAATCACTTGGTATCACAACATCGCACTCATGCAGAAACTGAAGAACCCGGAAGACCGGCTCTGGTATGCCGGGCGAGCGGCTGAGCACGGTTGGAGCCGAAATATCCTCGCAATGCAGATCGAGAGTGGTCTTTATGAGCGCCAAGGTAAGGCCATTCACAACTTCCCTGCGACATTACCGCCTGCCGATTCCGATTTGGCTACACAGGTGTTCAAGGACCCATACCTCTTCGATTTCATAGGTACCGCTGATCCGCGGCGTGAGAGGGAAGTCGAGCAGGCATTAGTGGATCATGTTCAGCGTTTTCTCCTGGAGCTCGGGGCCGGTTTCGCGTTCGTTGGACGACAGGTTCACTTGGAAATTGAGGATCAGGACTTCTACGTCGATCTCCTGTTCTATCACGTCAAGCTTCACTGCTACGTCGTGGTTGAACTGAAGGCTGTTCCTTTCGATCCTGCCTTTGTGGGAAAGCTGAATTTCTACCTTTCCGCAGTGGACGATCTCATGCGCCAACACGAAGACAAGCCAACTATCGGCCTGCTGCTGTGCCGCTCCAAGGAGAAAGTCGTAGTCGAATACGCCCTGCGCGACCTCAAGAAGCCCATAGGCGTCGCGTCCTGGGAGACCCGTATTGTCAAATCCCTGCCCAAGGAGTTCGAGGGCATCCTTCCGTCTGTTGAAGAGATCGAGGCTGAACTCACGGAGGAGGAAGACGCCTGACTACGCCGCAGGCGTAGCTGACAACGCTGCGATCACCGTGTCGTGTAGCTTGCCATTTGTAGCCACGACACCACGGTTGTTGCAGAGCGTGCGTCCGAGGGAGAAGTCGAGCGGCTTTCCTTCAGTATCGCTAACACATCCGCCTGCCTCGGTTACGATGATTGACCCTGCCGCGTGGTCCCAGATCTTCTCCTCGTAGGTGGAGTTGGGCGAGGGAATCCGCAGGTAGATTGTGCCTTCACCGCGCGCAACGACGGCATACTTGCATTGACTGTCGATTCGTACTGGTGGCAGGGCGATGCCGAGTTGCTCGGCGACTTGGGCCGAACGGCTTTGCCGCGTATGGGCTGACTCAACCGATTCGCATAGAACGGCCTCGCTTCCAAAGGTCGCGGATGAGACCTGGAGGGGTTCCTCATCGCCGTCATCAAGCGGGAGGCATATCGCACCACCGCCGCGGCGGGCGGCCATGATCACGCCTCGCTGAGATGTATTGTCCATGTTTCCACGGGGCAAGTGGGGGCAACCGAGCACGCCGAGGACGACTTCCCCATTCTCGATCAGGGCGAGGGCAATGGCATACTGGTCGCCCCTGATGTATCCCTTCGTCCCATCAATGGGATCCATGGTCCAGAATCGACCCTCACGACCGCCCGGATGGTTGCCCCGGTCGATCGCGGCCAGGATGCTTGCGTCGTCGAGGTCTGGCAGAGCGCGCCGCACTTCCGAGAAAACACGATTGCGAATGTCTGCGTGCTTCCCCTGCTGGAGGGGCCCTGTATCCTCTTCGGCCACAAGGGGGTCGTTGGGGAAGGCCCTCTCGAGAGCGCTGCTCATCACGGCCTGGGCTGCCATGTCGGCGACGGTCACCGGTGAGCTATCGTTCTTGGTGATTGTTTCTTCTGTAACGAGCGTAGCCCGCACATGTTGACACAGTTCGGATGCCCGGCGAACCGCCGCGATGGCGACTTCCTGTTCTCTTTCGTACATGGCGGATGCTCCTTGGGCTAGCGAAGGGGGTACGATAGAGTGCAGGGCGTGTCGCCTCAAGGAACTTCGGTTCGACAGCGCGAGAGATGGCGCTGTGAAGTAGTGAATCCAGCAAATAGGAGAGACATGCCCGCACAGCTAATCATCGCAACCGGCAACGCCCACAAACTCAAAGAGATCCGGGCTATTCTAACACTTCCAGACTTGGAGCTGGTAGGGCTGGATGCCGTACCCGGCGCGCCCGAGGTGGTGGAAGATCGCGATACGTTTGAGGGTAACGCCGTCAAGAAGGCCGCTACACTGGCCGCGTTCACGGGTAAGTGGGCGCTGGCGGACGATTCCGGCCTGGAGGTGGACGCCCTGGACGGCGCGCCCGGTGTCTACTCGGCGCGCTACGCCGGCGAGCCGGCTGACTATGCGGCCAACAACACCAAGCTGCTTCACGAGCTGACAGGTGTGAACGACCGTTCCGCCCGCTTCCGTTGTGTCATGGCTCTCTGCAGCCCCGAAGGCGAGACCCACACCGTGGAGGGCCGCTGCGAGGGCTATATTGCCGAAGGTGAGAAAGGCAACGGGGGCTTCGGGTACGATCCGCTCTTCGTCCCGGAAGGACTCGATACCACCTTTGCCGAAATGTCCGCCGAAGCCAAGAATGCCATCTCGCATCGTGGGCGCGCACTGGCGAGGGCCGCGGAGGAGTGGGCTGCGATCCTGGTACGGATCCAGACTTGTTCGGCCGCGCCGAATTCCCGTGACCGTTGAGCAGTGGTTTTCTATTCCGTCACAGTCAATTTGCCTAAAGCGTTAACTGCAAGGCAAGGATGGTATAGGCAGTGGCAAGGACGGGGTCGTTCTCCCAGAAACGGCCGGTGTCGTTGATCCAGTAGCCGCCGCCCGTATCGGGGTCGATCTTCTGAACCGCGACAAGTCGACGGGCGAGCTGGATACGCCAGTCGATCATCTTGCCTTCCTCGGCTGGTATGAGATCCTGGCCGTAGGCGTCAAGACTCCGGGTCAAGACGTTGTAGAAGAAGTAAAGGCCCTGCGCCCCCATGCCCGGGTTCTCCTCCAAAGTCCAGTGCTTGGCCGACCAGTCGAATGCCGACCGAACGCGCGGGTCGTCGCGGGAGACATCGGCGTAGATCAGGGCGAGCAGCCCGGCATAGGTCATGCTCCCATACGAGCGGAACGTCACCACGCCCGCGGCGTTGGTAGTGGTACCTGCCTTGGGGTCGCTCGGATTGTAGAAAAAGCCGCCGGCATCATCGCCTGTTCCGGGAGGGTTCTGCAGTTTGCTGATGTACTTAGCGGTTTCGCCCCAGTCGATATCGACTCGCTTCTCATCTGCAGGACGCTTGTCCTCAACCGACTGTGTCATGCGCATGGCTTGAACGGCATAGTAGGTGTTGAGCAGGTCAGTGTAGGCGCGGCCAGTCGACTTGTCATAGCCGAAGCCACCGTGATACTCATCTGCACCGAAGTGCTGGCCTCCGGCGACGAACTCGCGGGCATTCTGGACGGTGCGGGTGTACTGCTCATCACCGGTTGCGTGCAGAGCGGTCATGCAGATGGCGGTGTTGTAGTTGCTCAGCCCACCACCCTTACGTCCGGGTATACTCTTGTAGATGCCCCCGTCCGGTTGCACACAGGACGTGATGAAATCCAACGCCCCTGGGAGTATGCTTTCACGGTCCTGATGTTGAGTGGCTACGTAGGACTGTACAACGAGCGCGGTCAGCGCAGGGAACATGTTGTTCGACCACGCGCCGTCATCGCGCTGCTTCGCCGCAAGCCAGGTCAGTCCCCGGTTAATCGCCGCATGCACCTCGTTGCGGAGCGACGTGTCGAGCTGACCGGTGGGAGCGTACTTCGAGACAACGTCAACCTGGGCTCCACTGGCCGCGGTCACGCAGACTGCGATCAGGGCAAATGTCATGGCATAATGTTTCATGGTCAGGGCCCTCCCTTTGGTGTAAATACGTGGCAGAGAGGGAGTGTATTAGGAATGGGGCTCAACACAATATCCAACCGTCAACAAGGAATGTCCAACCTCCAAGTGCGCGAAGAAAGAGAATGGCGAAGCCGAAGGTCTGTCCATTCACGAGCCGCTCGCACTTGGACGTTGAGTATTCCTTGTTGGATGTTGAATAGAACTGCGAGGCAATGAGGATCCTGACACACACATTCAGCATTGCGGCGGCGATGGCCCTGGTAGCCACCGCTGCCCCCGTGCTGGAGAAACCGGACAAGGAAGGGGACCTGGTACGGGTAGTTGAGGATGGGCTGAAGAAGGAGTCGAAGGTGAAAGAAACACGCAGTGGAGAATGGTCGCCTGACCTGACGGCAGAGGAGAAGAGTACACTGTTTGCCATCGCTACGGATACGCTTGAGTGGTGCGTGGCGGGACGCAAAGATGCGTTTGACAAGGGCGCCTATGTCTTGACCGAGAAGCTGAAGACTCCCACGGCGACGTTCGTTACGCTTAAGATCAAGGGGCAGTTGCGTGGCTGTATCGGATCCTTGGCGCCGGCGGCGCCCCTCTACGAGTCGGTTCACGACAACGCTATCAACGCCGCGCTCAACGATTATCGTTTTCGCCCCGTCCGTTCCGACGAGCTGAAGCAGATTGCTGTTTACATCTCCATTCTGAGTCCCATCGTCGATATCAAATCGATCGATGATTTCAGAATTGGTGAACACGGGATCATCCTGCGCAAGGGCATGAACCGCGCCGTCTACCTGCCGGAGGTTGCCGTCGAGCAGAAGTGGAATGTCGAACAGACCCTCTCCTCGCTCAGCCAGAAGGCGGGTCTCTCATCCGGTGCGTGGCGGGAAGGTGCCACTTTCCAGGTGTTTTCGAGTGTCGTGCTTGAGAAGTAGGTGCGACGGAGGCGCGTCCTATGAAACGGGTGCTTCCAGCGATGTTTGGGGTAGGGGTGTTCTCCACCCTTGCCCAGGTAACGCTGCTGCGCGAGATGCTGGTGGTGTTTCACGGCAACGAGCTCAGCTTCGGCGCCATTATGGCCTGCTGGCTGATCTGCGTGGGGACAGGAGCCTTTACGGCGCGACTACTGCGGCGTGACAGTCGCTTTCGCGCTTGGACCCGACATCTGCTCTACCTGTTACCGATTATGGTGGCGGTCTTCCTCCCGGTGCAAGTGTGGTACCTGCGCGGTACCCGCCTGCTGCTCGGAGTTGGGGCAGGCGAGTATGTGCCCTTTGTGCGGATGCTGGGAGCTGTCTTCCTGGCTTGTCTGCCCTGTTGTGCCGGGATCGGCATGTTCTTTCCTCTTGCCTGCGAGTGGGGGGTAAAGGACCGCCGCCGGGTGGACGAGGACGTGGCCGGCGCTGTGAGCCGGGTTTATGCGGCGGAAGCTGTTGGCAGTATGTTGGGCGGCGCGGCGCTTACGTTCATCCTATTGCCCCGACTGGCCCCGTTGCACATTGTAGCTGTGTCCGCCGTGGTCGGACTGCTGACGGCAAGCTGTGTCGCCCCGGGGCACATGTTGCGGGGCGTAATGGCCGCGGTGAGCATTCTGTT
>CAYFPQ010000113.1:0-7257 GCA_964345005.1 uncultured Victivallales bacterium
CCGATGGCGGCCACCAAGCCCCGGTCGCATACCATCGCGAAGCGATTTCGTTCAAAAAGCATTATGTGGCCGGGGACGTTATGTTGCGAGATGGTCCGGCGTGCGCCGATTGACGGCGGATTTCACTGCTCCGTGATCCGGAAGGGTGTGGTTCTCGCAACATAATGTCCGGGACATTCGCGCCTCTGTTCTATGGTTGATCCATGGAAAGGAGGCGCATCATGAATGCACCGTTGTATGGGGTCGATGTCGAGCCGGGGATCTTTCCGTCAAGCTTGGCTGAGCTGGCCGACGAGTACTGCAGCCACGCCGTCAGAGTTCGGGGAGTGCATGAGAGTCGAAGGGACGCGGAGCGGCCTTATCTCAAACGCTTCTTTGACTGGTTTGGTCCGCCGGATTCACCGGCAGGACTGTTCAATCGCATCACTGCTGATGCGGTCATGCAGTGCCTGATCGAGTACGCCTCGAAATACGGCCCCGGCTCGCGCCGCTGTATGCAGGATACCGTACGGCTCTTCCTGCGCTTTGCCTATCATACGGGATACATCGATCGCGATCTGTCGGCCTTGTCGCCTACCGTAAGGGAGCCGCGCATGGGCAGGGTCGTCCGGCCGCTGCCTCCCGGCTGCATCGAAACGCTACAGACATCAATCAGCGGCGATGCACCCGTGGATCTGCGTGATCGTGCAATGATATGCCTGCTGAGCACCTATGGGGTACGCGGCGTACAGGTTCGTCGTCTGCGCTTGGAGGACGTGGACTGGTCGAGAGCACGGATCCACTTTGCTCCTGTCAAGCGGGGGCGAGCGGTCGAGCAGCACTTGACGGCCGGCGTGGGCAATCGCTTGGCTGAATACCTTCGCGATGGTCGACCGAACAGCCCCCATCGCGAAGTGTTCCTGCACACTGCTGAGCCCTTTGGGCCTCTGGCTTATCCCCGGGAGCTTTCCCGCATCCTGGAAAGACGCTTCAAGCAGGCCGGCATAGAACTTCCCGAGGGTGTTCCCACCGGGTCACATGGCTTTCGTCATGCGTTCGCGACGCGAATGTACGGGCGCGTGCCGTTCAAGGATGTGATGGACATGCTCGGACATCGTGATCCGAACAGCACTCTGATCTACGGCAAGGTTGATCTCGTGGCGCTGAGAAAAGCGGCACTTCCGTGGCCGCGAGGTGTACGATGAGCGCACCGCATGTGTTTGCCAGTTCCCTGACGGATCGCATGATCCAGTTCATTGCGTTCAAGCGCATGCAGGGCTATGACTACAAGGACGGCTCCGATCGGCTCGGGACCTTTGACACCTTTCTGACGAAAATCGGATACGCGAGCACGGTTCTTGACCTCGATGTGCTGGATCACTTTGCAGACAGCATTGCCGAACTGAGCCGCGCAACCCGTGCTGGGCGGCTTTCAACCGTACGCCAGTTCAGTCTCTATCTGCAGGCCCTGGAACCCGAAAGCGTGCTTTTGCCTTCACGCCTCATGCCCCGGGAGTCACAGAAGGTACGCTTCTACCCCTTGAGTGCGGCACAGGTCGGCGAGTTGATGGCGGCAACCGTGACCCTTACGCCAGACAACGGAATCCGAGCAGAATGTATGCGCTTTCTGGTTGGCCTGCTCTACAGCACCGGCCTGCGGATCTTCGAGGCTCTGGCCCTCAATCTTGGCGACATAGATGCCGTCAACTCGACGCTCTTTGTTCGTCGAGGCAAGTTCCGCAAGGAACGTCTCGTGGCGTTGAGCCCATCAACCCACGAGGCTTTGGACGAATGGCTTGCGCACCGCGCTGACTTTGCCGGAGACGAACCAACCTCGCCGCTGTTCGTGCCTGGGCCGGGCAGAAGACTCGAACGCAATCGGGCGCACCGCATCTTCCGTCGGCTCTGTCTCCAGTGCGGCATCAATGGAGACCCGCCCCCGCGGCTGCATGACTTGCGTCACAATTACGCCTGCGCTTGCATCGCGCGTTGGCGTGAGGCGCATGAAGACGTCAACGCGTTGCTTCCGGCTCTGTCCAACGCCATGGGACACGCCAGGTTCTTTCACACGGAACTCTACCTCCACATCGATGCCGCCGCCCTTCAGCAGGCCGGCGGGAAGTTCAAACAACATGTGCAACGCACTTTGGAGCATCAACAATGAAGATCACATTCAGTTATCTGGTTACCACCTTCTTCACGACGCATCTCGGCGCCGAACTCGGGCTCTCGCCCAATACCGTCGCAAGCTACAGCGACTGCATGAAACTGCTCATCAACTACCTCTGCAAGCGGCTTGAGATCGAGCCCGAGGCCATCGACATCCAGATGGTCAGCCCTGAACGGGTACTGGACTTCCTGGACTACATCGAGAAAGAACTCGGAAACGCAAGGACCACGCGCAATCAACGCCTGGGTGCCATCAAGACCTTCTTCCACTTCCTGGCCAGGACCGTTCCCGAGTTGATGCACGCCAACGAGTGCATACAGGCCATCAAGCTGAAAAGCATGGAGCACCACTCGCCACCCAGCCTCACTGTCGAGGAAGTGGACGCGATCCTTGCCTGCCCGGACTCCGGTACGCTGATGGGTGCCCGAGACAAGGCGTTATTGCAGGTGATGTACAACACCGGCGCGCGCGTGCAGGAACTGGCCGATGTCACCATCGCCGACGTGCGCTTCGACGCGCCAGCCACCGTCACGGTCACAGGGAAGGGCAGGAAGACGCGCGTCATCCCGCTGTGGGAAGAAACCGTCGATATCATTACCCAATACGTTGAGCTGAGGAAGCAGTTCGACATCGACTCGGAACATCTCTTCCTCAGTAGCCGGGGTGGACCTATGACCCGGTTCGGGATCGGCAGGCGGGTGGCGGTGTATGCGAAAGCCGCCAGCGCTACTTGTCAGTCCCTGCAAGGTAGAGATATCACGCCCCATGTCTTCCGCCACACCACGGCCCTGCATCTGATCGAGGCCGGAAACGATATCTTCGTGGTCAGAGACTGGCTCGGGCATGCGCACGTCAAGACCAGCAGCCAGTACGTGGAAATCAGCGTGGAACGAAAGCGCAAGGCCCTGGAGAAGATGCCGCCTCCCGATGGCGGCAAGCCGCCAGAGACTCCCAAGTGGACACAACCGGCCCTCATGGAGTTCCTCACGCGCTGCTCGCGCAAGGGCCGTTATGTTGCGTAGTTCTTGCTCCGACGACCTACGGAGCATTGAAATCCGCCGTCAATCGGCGCACGCCGGACCATCTCGCAACATAACGTCCCCGGCCACATAACGGTTTTGCTGCGGCGCGGCGGCGCGCGCGGGGGAGCGCCTGCAAAACAAGGCGGGGGAAGTTTCCCCCGACCCCTCCTATTGCGCGCGCGTAGCCTGCCGCCGCCGCATCCAATCGCAGAGCACGTCGCCGCCGTTCTGACCGGGTGTTCCGATTCCAAACCGCATCCCCAGGCGGCAGGCGTTTCGGAGAGCCCCGCTGTCCGCGTTGCTCCCACCGGTCGCGTGGACTGCGCAAGCTGGCTCACGCTGGGGTCGTCTCGGTCGCACATGCACGGCAGCGCGCCCGAAACTCCGCGGAAGTCTCTCATTACCAGAACCAGCACCTCAGCCGCCGTGCCACTCCCTGCCAGAGTGCGCTTCTCTCCTCGCGTCGGGCCGTCTCAGCGGTCGCACGCTACGCCCAAAGGGCTGAGCGTGCTTGCTGAACTCGCCTGCGGCCAGTTCAGCATCCGCTTCTCCGGCCCGCCGTTCGGCGCGCACTACGGCAGTTCGCGGCACGGGCGGCTCTCGGTGCCCATGACCATCTGTTCGCTGACCGTTCACCTCCGCGCTCCGCTCGCAAGATGCACTGCGGTAACATGTTGCACCACGGTCACAGCACTCAGAAACTCGTGCGGACAGGATTTGTCCGCCCAAACAAGGGTGAACAGTCTTCTCAAAAAGGAGAGTTTTGTGTTTCAGCCCGTCGATACCGAGAGTTCCGGCCCGCTTGTGCGCGGTTTCTGGAATGGCCAAAGGCCTGCTGCCTTCGTCGGCGTATGCCTCAACCACCGCATGAGCACAGCGTCGTTTCTCTCGACATTCCTTCCCTGGGTTGCCGAGCGCACGTCTCGCCTGCTTGTTCTCGTCTTCGACTACCTGGAGCGCCACAACGAAATCGTCTTCAACGGCCTCCCCGAGTCCGAAGCGGCAGAACGTGTCATGAAGAGAGGCGAAGCTGCCGCGGATTCCTGCCGAAGTGCACTCCGCGGGGAGGGACTGGCAGAGGGACAGGACTTCTTCCTCCGAAGCTATCGTGATGAGATCGAGACCCCGGGGTACAAGGCTCTGCATCAGTCCGTCTCGGATGCCTTTGCTCACAACCCCGCCTTCGCCGAGGATGTGCGCAGTTCTGCATCCGAGTTCGTCGCCAGAATGGACAGCGCCAAGCCCAAACGGTTTCGGAACCATACCCCGCAGCGCGACACGCATCGCCTACATGAATACCTCCTCGATGAGATCGCCATGTATCTCCACCTGTTCCAAGCAGGCTACACTGTGGAGGTCTATCCAGGGCCCGATTCTCCGGTCCTTCAGAACATCGCTCTCGGCAAGTACGGGATCTTCCCTGAGTATGCAGAACGGACACACGTTTCCGTGACAGAGAAAGGACAACAATCAGGAGTGCGGCAAGTCAGTGGGCTGTCTACTTGGCCATCTTCCTTCCTGCGGTTATCTATCTCCTTCGTTCGTGGTACATCCGGAAGCAGATCACAGGCATTGCAGACTTCTTCCCGCTGAAGCGTGAGCTCAAATCACACCAATACCGTGCGACAACCGTTGCTGCGGGCATGTCCCTTGCCACGGTCATGATCTACTTCCTCAACCTTGCTCCCATCCTCGGGATGGCGCTCTTCATTAGCGTGGTCACGTTCTGCGCCAGCATCGTGATTTTGTACTTCCTCATTCCGAAGATCAGGAACGCCAACCCCGATAACCTCACCGTTCAATCCTTTCTTGGCGTGAGCTACCAATCCCAGGGAGTCAAGAGGTGTGCGCTCTTCTTCTCGCTCATCGGCTACATCAGTATCTTCAGCATGGAGCTTCTTGTCGGTGTGTCCGTTCTCGCCCCGTTCTTTGGCAACAAGGTTCTGCTGTTCGCCTCGCTCTATCTCGGCTTCCTTCTCGTCTACTCCCTCATGAGCGGCTACAAGGCGGTTGTCGCTACCGACAAGCTACAGCTCGGCTTCATCGTCGCGAGCATCCTCGGCCTTCTCGGCTATCTCCTCTTCCTCAATCGAGAGCCCGGCTTCCTTGACCTCGCGGCATTCAAGACCCGTATGCAGACCGCGTGGGTCGCTCCGCTTTCCTTCTACCTTGGCATCAGCTTCATGAATCTACCCGCCCCCGTGTCGGACGCGGGCACCTGGCAACGAGTCTGCTCATGCAGGGACGCCAAGACAGCCCAGCGCGGCCTCATCGGCGTCTTTTTCTTCTTCATGCTTCTCTGGAGCGCGCTCATCCTGCTGGGCAACGCCTTCACCGTATCGGCCATTCCTAAGCAGTTTGCCGACATGCCTCTCATCTCGGGCATCATCGCGTCGATGGGACAGCGCGAGACCTTGTTGGGTGGAATCATCGTCTTTGTGTTCATGCTCGGACTCTTCAGCGCAATGGTCTCGACGGCTGACAGCCTTCTGATAGCTGCCGGTCAGATCTTCGTCATCGACGTTCTGAAGGTCAGCCGGGACGACGCTGCCGCCGTCGCCCTTCGGAAGGGCCGCCTCGCCATGCTCATCATGGCCCTCGGCAGTTTCGTGCTGTTCGTCGTCTTCCAGTTCCTCAAGCTCGACGTGGTGAATCTCGTCTTCGCCATCTACGGTGCTCAACTGGCCATGGTGCCTGCCGTCTTCACGGCGCTGCTCAGCAAGAGGCTCAAGGCTGACCCCTCGCGCGGTCACCTTGCTGCGCTGATCTCCATTGCAGCAGGCTTCGTTGCCGCGTGGGCAGCGGCACTCTACGGGAAGTTTGCGACGAATCTGCTTTTCCTCTACAATGCGCCGGTATTTGGTTTCGGTGTCGCGGCACTCACCTATATGGGAGTCTATTGGGTTCGTAATGGAACTGTTGGAAAGAAACACGGCTAACATACGGCGGGCAAACGAGAGTGATCTGCCCCGCATCCTCGATATCTCGCGGATGTGGCCTGAGAACTTCATCGAAGAGAGCTTCAGCGCCATTGCCGCCGATTTTGCGGAGCATCACTGCTGTGTGTACGAAATCGACGGCACCGTGCAGGCCTTTGTCGTGTTCTGCACCACATGGTACGAAATCGAGATGCTATGGGGTGGCAGCAACCGGCGCAGCTTCCGCCGCGCCATGTATCTCGGTTCCCTGATCCGCTGGATCGAGAAGACCCACTTTGAGGCCGAAGAACACTACCGCGTCATCACCGTGAAGATGGCGTCCCTCGACTCGGCCATCCCCAGCGCGCCCGAGTTCTCCGGCATGGCGTCCACGGGCATCCAGACGCTGCTGGGCAAGCTCAAGTACAGAACCGTTTCACGAATCGAATCCTTCTGGTTTCCGGGCGATCACTGCCTCGTTGCAGTCAAGACCAAGCATCAGGATGAATGATCTATATGACCAACTTGCCAACGACTTCCGCCCCATGTTGCGTGAAATCATGGAGAAGTACCTCAAGGCGGAGGGGTACGTAGGCATCCTCTTCGACGGCGGGGATTCCGAGCCGTTTGTGGCCTTTGCAGAAGCTGTACATCCGGAGGCCATCAACAAGAAGACGAAGGATCTGGTTGAGAATTACCCTTACCAGTATCCGCCTTCTGAAACGCTTTTCCGCAAGCACTTCCGAGAAGTGCTCTTCACCGACGAGGAGCCTTTCCGGGTAGCTCGCCTTTCCGAAGCCGAACGCCAGCGCCAGGCCCCCGACGATATCCTCTCCCTCGACCAGGCGTTCACCACGCTGTACGGCACCATACGCGATCCCTTGCCCCTCTGGTGTCTCTGTCTGAACGACTTGGCGCAGAAGCCCAAGGTCGCGGAAGCCCCCGCGCTCTACCTGTATTTCTTCGACGTGCGCGGTCGTCGTCTCGACAGCGGCGACATTGGCACAGTCCACAAGTCGGCGTTCTTCCTCGCTCACACGATCCGTTCCGTTCTCAGCGACTATCGCTTCGTTCATCACAACACCAAGCAGTACATGGCACAGCTCGAAGCGCTCATCTCCTGCATGCATGATGTCCCCGAGCTGGGTTCCGTCCGTGAACGGGAGAA
>CAYFPQ010000114.1:0-6851 GCA_964345005.1 uncultured Victivallales bacterium
CCCGTCCCATTTACGAGAAACGCCAGTCCCATTCAAAATGAGACGCGACACTCCAGAACGCGGCAAGGTGGCCGCGTCTGCGAAAGAAGGAAAACAACCGAAATGAATAGAAAAGCAATCGCAATCAGTGTAGCACTCGTAAGCCTTGGAATGGCTGTACGTGCGGAATCCCCCCAAAATCAACAATCAGCAATCATCAATCATCAATCCCCCGCGCCTTCCGTCCTCATCGTCAGCAGTTCGCATGGCGGAATGAAGCGTCCTTCACAGGAGTATCTGGAGATGCTCGCTGCGCAGGGATATGAGCAGAATGTCGTCAGCGTTGAAGACGTTACCTCAGAGATACTGAAGGGCTATAATAGCGTGGTGTTGATGGGGGTGCCGATCAATATCATCGACAAGAAGCGCGGCGGGCGCGAAAGGATTGATCAATTTGTTGAGATGATCAAGGCGTACGCGCAGGCAGGCGGCGGGGTGCTGGTTCTGCCGCACAGCAACAGTGCCGGGCAGGGGTATGCCTATGGACATGCCGCGATTGCCAAGGCGTTTGGCGGACGCTGGCTCTGGGAGAAGGTCGATGATCCGAATAAGACCGAGCGATTCAGCGGAACCCATTTTGTCTATGCCTATACGCCGGAGCTGAATGCAGAGCATCCCGTCACCAGGGGCCTGAACGGTATCTGGTATCTCACGGGTTATGGGAATCGCAGCAACTATTCCGTGCTTCCGTTCCTGGTTGGCCCAGAGTGGACGGTTCTGATTAAGGGCGGCGCGGAATCGACGTCCTCGCCGATGCCTGATCAGAGAGAAAGAATCCTCACCGTTGACAAGCATCCCCGCGAGAAGGGCTACAGCTCGTATGTGCCTATCATGGTTTCCCGGGATTTTGGCAATGGCCGCGTGGTGCTCTGCGGTATAGATACATTGTTCAATTTTCTGAGCGGACATACGCCCGGGCTGCAACGCGTAGTATCCGATCGCGGTTATGATGGCCGCCCATCCGATGGTGATCAGGTTATTTTCAACAGCATCAAATGGCTCTGTGAGCCCTCGCTTGCGAGTGCGGTCTTCGGCGGCGCCAAAACCCCCGAGGGTTTTCTGGATGATCCGTTGATGACCAAGCCCGCCCGTGCCATTGACTGGACCAATAGAAAGTTCGGTCCGGCACCGAAGCAATTCAAGGGGGTTGTCGGTGCCCGCACGTCCAGAAGCCTGTCGGGCAAAGGCAGTGTCGAGGACTACGTCAAGTCTGCCCGTGAAGCCGGGTTGGACTATCTGGTCTTTCTGGAGGACTACAACGATTTGACGGATGCGGAGTGGGAGACGATGCTCAGCGAATGCGCGGCGGCGCGCGCAGAGGGGTTCATCGCCTATCCGGGTATTACATTCAAGGACAACTATGGTGGCCATTGGTTTGCGTTTGGCGAGGAAATGTCACTGTTTCCCTCCTTCTACCAAATCGAGGTGGACGGCGAAAAACGCTTCTTTCTCACACCACCGGATCAGAATACGCGGCAACCCTATATGGGCATGCATGACTGGCGCAGAATGAATGGCTTTAATCTGCGTACCGGTTCATGGAACCACAAGGATACGCCTTATCCCTATCATAGCTATCGTCAATACGATTCCATTGCCGTAATCAGTGGGGCCGGGGCCCAGGTCGAGGAAGACAGTCTTGATGCCTACTTGCATTTGCAGAATCGCGGGGAGAGCATGTATCCGTTTGCGGTGACGATTATCAACTCGCCGGAACAGCTTGGATTCGCTTTGGAGGGAGGCATGTACTGGAATGTGATGACGCCGCAGACCATGAAGAATCTTTCCGCCAAACCCGGGAGCTATGCCAGCATGAGTTTTATGACCACGGATTTGCGGTATCTGTCTAACGGCCCCCTGATTGACGATTTCCGCCTGCTGGCGCACAAGGATTATGGACTGTTCGGCGAGTGGTGGCGGACGGATTGGTATCGCCAGCCGCTACGAATCGCTGCCTCCAGCGAAGTGGGCATTAAGGAGGTCCGCTTGGGTGTTATGTTCCTCAAGCGTCCGGATGGCCGACAATTCAAGTTTCAGCCCGTGACGACGCCCAATAAGGGCAACAATCTTATACAGTTCTGGCTGAGCTATGGAATGGCGGCCGATCCCATTACCGGCGGGCAAGTTCGCGGTATCGACGGGGCGCGACCCAGCACAACAAGAACGCATATAGAGACCAGCATCAGCAGCAAAGCGGCGGGGACCAAGGTTCGGGGCATGCAGTTTCATCGGAACACGGATCGTGTGATCAACGCCCCTGATATTATACGGGGTTGGGGCCGAACGGATGGGCGCATGCGCTTTGAAGAGGGGCGCAAGATCCGGAATGTATGGTGGGACCTCGTGCCGGTCGATCCGGCGGACGATTATGAGGAGTGGATGCAACGAACTTATTTCAGCGTGACGTCTGAACGGCTTCCCGTTGAAATGTTGCAACGCCGCCTCTCTGTGAAGCAGGACATTGACCTGGAGCAAGGCCCGGTTCGCTGGGATCTGGGATATGTGAAGGCGATGGATGCCAAGCGGCTCGCTATTCGCTCGCAAGGCCGCATTGTCTATTCCGGTAAGATCGGCGAAGGCAAACATGGACTCACGCCCCGCATGCTGACCGGAGCCCTGGTGCCGGGCGATTACATAGCCTTCTATGACGCGCCCATTACCAGCGATGCCTTTATGGTTTATGATGGCATGTTGAACTATCGGGCGGATTTGCGGTCTGGGCATGTGTCGTTGTCGGTGCCGTGGGATGCGGACCAAACGATCATTCCCGCCGGGACGACGATTAACTACACGCTGCTAGGTGTGTCGTCGCCGAATCTCTCCGATGACTGGGCATCGGGTTCATTTCAGTTTGTCGAGGACTTTCGAAACCAAATGGGGCTTGATGGCGATGTGGCCTACCGGATAGAGCCGGAGCAGGGCAGGGCTCTCGACAACAACTACATTGCCGTTGTCGAAGCGCAAAGCGGCGCCTTCGTTGCTCGACTCGAAGAGGTGGATCTACCGAGTACACTGCCACTGGAAGTTCGGGGGCTGAATGCAAACTGGTCGGTGGGGTATGCGGAGTTGGACAAAGGACGATATCGTCCGATCAATATGACTGACGACACGAGTTTCGTTTCGTTGGACCCGCGCAAGAGAAGACAGCACATCTTCGTGGGGCACCCCATGATTGCCGACGATCCGGAGGTCGTACTCAACTGTGTACAGCTTGATAAGGTGACCTGGCATCTGGAAATACACAATCCGACCGATATTCGCCGAAAGGTGACGGTAACGGCGTCGGAAGCGTTTCCGCTATTGACCTGTGAACCGGTAACGATGGATCTGGTGCCGGGCCGTTCAGAGGTGCGTGTTTTGATGGGGGTGGACGGGAAGTAGCATGGAGCGTTAACCACGGAAGCACTGAAATCGCGGAAACAAAGAGAATAGGAACCACGGATGAACGCCGATGGACATGGATTGATTCAGCAAAGCTACGGCGAGACGCTCGATGAGATCAGGCAGAACATCAGTAGGATTATCGAAGAGGACTTCATTGATGAAGATGGGTTTATTCTGGATTGCCTCAGTACACGTACGCTGAAACCGTTTGCGGATGATGATCCGGAAGTGCACGAATTCGCGATACATGAAGGGTTTTGGGCAAACGCCTCCTTGCCGTACGAGCTGAAGAGGACGGCTATCAACTATGAAGATTCGGATATGGCGGCAGGGGACTACCTGATGGCGCTGCTAGCTAGTGTTCAGGGAAAGCGAGAGCAACATCCAACATCCAACATCCAACATCCAACGTCCAACAGGGGGCCTCGGCCCTTTTTTAAAACCATGGTCAAGCTCTACGATGCGGTGGCGGAGAAGAGCAACTGGGGGGCGGGATTCTTACCGAAACCATATGGCGGAATCAGGCGGGCGCATGAATCGTATGAGATGAGCGCGGATCAGTATTTCAAGTTCACCGTGGCCTTAGAGAAGTACGCGGCATGGACGGACGATCCGGCGGAGAAAGACAAAGCGGAAGAGATGATTGTCTCATTTGCCCGTTGGATGGATGATCACGACTTTGTAACGCCGTATGTAGGGAACCCTCAATACGGCCGCCTGTACAGAAGCATGCACTATCTCGGTTACTTTGCCTATGTCATGGCGTTGGGGCATAAGCTCAGCGGCAACGCGCATTTCATGCAGGAAGCCCTTTTCTTTAAGGACAGAATGCTTGAGAGGCGCAAACTATCAGGATCGCCGAACGCTCAGAATCTGGTCGTGGAGATCGCCGATCGGCTGATCGAGCATCTGCCGGAGCACAAGGCCGATTGGCTCGATATTATTGAACAGGAGTGGGACCATCGAGGCGCCTATATCGACGACGACGGTACAGCGCATTTTTCGGACTGCACCTGGAACTACGGTACGCGGTTGGCAACCACCTACAATACGGTGGTGAAACATTTCCCGGACAAGAAGGGCGACCTTGATTTGAAGCGGTTACTGTTGGCTCATAACAACGTGGACCATTTTGTATTCCTGACCAAACTTGGTAATCCTGGAATCAAAAGCTATTGCCTACACCGACACACCCTTATATCGCAAGCCTATGCTTGTTGGTTGAGAGCCTATTGGGAAGGAAAGGTGTCGTCATGCGAATAGAGGTTTTCGCTTCGTACCAGACGCTCGATCTGCTCGACCATGTAGACGGGAAGTGAAAGTAGCGGGTATGAGTACCGCTGTCCGGCGGGCAACATCCCTTTAGCATGTACGAGCGAGGGCAGGTCGAGATTTAGGCGTACTGCTATCGGGCAATTATGGGTGACCATGAACTGGTGCAAAGACCGAAGTGTTCCCGTTTTACCCGCTTTCACCTCCACGGGGACGACATTTGGGCCAATGCCGATGACGTAATCGACTTCGGCGCTCGATGAGGGTTTTTCACGAGCCCAGTAATGCAACTCCGGCAGGCGATACAATGGCTGCCGATAGAGAAGATGTTGCCCCACGAACTGTTCACAAATCGCCCCCGAGTTCGCCAGCATCAGGTCGAATCTTGCCAGATCCGCAGCGTTGAGCCCAAGTGCGCTCAATACGAGTCCGGTATCAAGAAAGAGCGGCTTGAACATTTTCGGGTTTACTGCCGCACCCAGCGGGACACCTTGAGCTGCGGTATGCTGTACCCTGTGGGATAAGCGTGCCAGGTCCAGCATGTGGAGCGCACGGTCCAGGTCTATAGCACGAATGTCTCGAGAAATATTCACGTACTTAAGTTTCCGCCCGATTAGTCGTGGAAGCGCGTGGAATGTGGTGAGCAGATGCTGTCGGTTTGCCCTATTTCCGTACTTTGCAAAATCATCAGCAAAAGTCTGGAGAATGCCTTGTATAGTCCTGTCGCTGGTTAAGTGATCTCCTGCACTGATGAAGGCTCTTATGGCCGCCGGCATGCCGCCTACAACAAGGAACTCCCGCAGACGATCAATAAGGCGTTTGTGTATCCCCAGTGGAAAGTCGTCGCCGGGGGTGTACGTTTCCAGCAGATCGACGAGGCCCTGGTCGTCAGCCGCCTTCAAGAACTCACTAAATAGCAGTGGCCCTAGATGCATGTACTCAATGCGGCCCACGGGCATTGAGAAGTCGTGATCCTCCAAGATGAATTCCAGTAGGGACCCAGTAGCGACCACATGCAGTTCGGGCATCTGCTCATGGAAGTAACGAAGCCGTGCGAATACCTCGGGGGCTGCTTGGACCTCATCGAGAAAGAGAAGCGTCTTCCCGGGTTGGATCTTCCTTCCGTAGTGTGCCTCGATCAGCTTGAGAGTCGAGCTGCCGTCTGTTCTGGCGAAATAGTCCGCAACGTCTCTCTCATTCTCGAAGTCCACTTCGATGAGATTCTCGAAATCGCACTCAGCAAACTGCCGCACGAGGAATGTCTTGCCAACTTGCCGAGCGCCTCGGATCACCAAAGGCTTCCGGTCGGCCCGCTCTCGCCATGCTCTAAGGTATTTGAGCGCATTGCGTTTCATGAACTGATTCCTTCCTTGTTCTTGACGCATCTTTCTGCAGTTGTGCTGGAGATTGCTTGGGGCCTGAAATGCCATGCTTCCAATGCTTATAATACAGGTAATATGGCTGCGTCAATGTGTTTATTATGTATAATAAGGTTAAATCCGCTTTCATGGGGTGGCTTCTTGTCGGGGCATGGATGGCGGTTTTTTAGCCATGTCCTGACGATGACTGGACCTTCCAGCTTCTGCATTCATGAAACATGAATTCCTGGCAGGTCGATCTATGATCTCGAAAATGTCGCGTCGTCAAGTAGAGGACCCGCCGATACCACGTCCCACAACGCCAGAGCCTGGTAGACCAAATCGGTTACCTATTGTGTTCTAACTTGGCCGATGCTACTATGTTTTGACGCAAATGGCGGGGTTGGCTTGGTGCTGGGTGGTATGTCGAAAGATGCTCATAGCTATAATGGATATGAACAAATTACGAATTACTGTTAGCAGGTGGATGGCATTCGTTCTGGTGTTTCTGTTCGTCGTCATATCCGCTCGGGCCGACACGAATAGGCCTGCTCTGCTGTTTCTCAGTAGGCACCTTCAAGCGTCTTATGGTGGAAGCTATCTACGCAAAGCGGTGGAGCTGCTCCACGATCAGGGCTATCGTGTGGCGTATTACGAGTACGATGATGTCTACGACAAAGGCGCCGACTATGTTGAGGGATTTGACGCCATTGTCATGCTGAACATGCCTGCGGTTGATATTTCCTGTCGCGTCTCATTTTGAATGGGACTGGCGTTTCTCGTAAATGGGACGGGCCG
>CAYFPQ010000115.1:0-6734 GCA_964345005.1 uncultured Victivallales bacterium
GCGTGAGTCTCATTGAGCATGAGACAGCAGTCCCAAGTTACGTGGACGCGACAGCAAGAGTGCTAGAGAGCCCGGACGTCTATCTCCAGACACGGATTGCCGTCATCCTTGATACCAACAACAGCCTGGCGGCGGATCACATCGACTTTGCTTATCTTGCCGTCGACCTTCACATGGTCGTGCACGACACCGAGGACCTCGTAGCCATCAGATATCTCTAAGTCTTTGACCTCCGCGAGTGAGATATCATCACTGACGATTACTCTGCCCTTCAGTCGACTGAACGGCATCCAAAACTTCGCATCTTCCTGCTCTTTGCTACTGAGGAGCGAATCAGCTGATTGGATCAAGACCACGTCTCTTCCCAACAAGGCTATGGAATCCGTATCAAAGAAGGAGAAGGCCCGCCCAAGGAGAGATTGCTTCCCTAGCGATAGCCCTTTGATCCTTCCTAGCCCCAAGTCAAGATAGGCATCCTTGATGACCCCCAGTTTCTCGCCAACATCATGCGAGTAGACCGGCAGGCCGAGGATCTCAGTAATTCTCTTGGCTGCCATAACACCCCCGTCTCATTGAGCGCCGACCATGCCGTGGCCAAGCACCTGTGCAATTCCTTCAACACTCGCCCTGACACAGCCGTGTTTCTGCTGTTTCAAGGATGATCTTCACCACCGTTTGGGTGGTGGCATCGTCTCAGTCGCCGTATACCTTTAATGACTCCTCTCATGACGCCATACTTCTCAATACTCAGAATCATGTACTCCGAGCAACTTGGCTCAAATACGCACGCCAAACGTATGTCGTCGGAAGCGTAACACTGATACATTCGTATCGTCCATACCGCGATTGCCGGTGTTCTGGTCAACGTGTAGGCGCACAGACACACCAATGCAAAGCGCACATCCCAAAAGCCTAGACCCGCCGCTACAACTCCAGGCACCAGCACGTTAAGCATGGCTTTGCCATAACAGATCTTCGGTCGATCTATCGATCGCTTCTCCGTCACAACCCGGACGTTATTGGTGGAGCCTTCCGGGTGTAAGGTTGTAACTATGTCATCACGTATCGTGCGATGTCCTTGTACGTCTGATCATGAAAAAGCTCTGTCACGCCCGAGACAACGCGGCTTCAGCCACTTGCGTTACCCGTGCTGCTACGCCTGCTTCTTCTCTCTCAGTTTCTGCTTCATGGCGCTTACAGACTGTTCAGCATCGGGAACCCCACTTGTCGAACAGAAGAACTTGTCTCCCGGAACAACAAGCGCGAACCGGCTAAACTCGACCATGATCTTTTTAACGGTTTCCTTCTTGCAGCCAGTGAATTTCGTCACTTCTATGGAATCAGTAGCAGTAGAGAAGTTCGTGATGTCCTTATAGAAGTACTCCTCAGTCTTCTCCCACTTTGAGCCGGAACACATGTCGAAAGTGTGGGCGTACATATACACGTGGGTGTCACTGAAGAGGAGCCAAGTCGTGTCATAGACTGAACTCCGTGACCGACCGTCAGAACCTACTTTCGATAGTACACCTTTTTTGTCGTAGTTATACCCATGCAGGAATATGGGGTTGATTTCATTCACTTGGTCTTCGTCCAAACCGATCTTTCCCAGCGCCTTCTGTTTAAGGTTCAGACTGTTGAGCTTGGTCTTTACCAACTCCTCGTAGCCATCGTCCTTCATCCCAAACAATGCTGCGAGGCACCCAGTATCTAGGAAATACTTGATTGCCTGTTTCTGTTCTGCTGTCTTGCCTTTGAGCAGCTGCCGGTCTACTGCCATTGCGGACCCCCTCCCTTTGGTTTGTTTGTTGATTCACTCCTCGCGCACAACTCCATTAGAAAACGTGTTCCCTCTGACTAGAGCTCTTCTGGACGCGGAACAGCAAGTACCCCATATAGTTGATCAATGTCAAATGAGGAGACCCCAGCGTCTGTGGCTGATGCCAGAGCCTCTTGGTATGTCGGTGACGTCTTAAAACACTTCCTATGGAAGTAGTCAAACTTTATGTAAGCCTGGAAATACAGATAGATAGGCCTCGGCTCAATAAGCAAAGCCGCGTTTAGGTACTCCTCGATCTTGTCAATGGTGCCACGCGGAGCTAAAAACGCTTTCTTTCCACCAAGAAGACACACCGCTGCGTAGAAGTAGGTCTCAGAATTGTCAAAGTTATCCTCAATAGCTTTTTCGAACGCAGACAGTGCCTTATCGTACAGCTTAAGCTTGAGATAGCACATTCCAACCGAATTGTTAAGCGTGCTGTCTTCCGGGTGCGCGGACAAAGCCTTCCGATAGACCGAAGCATGTTTGTTGATATCCGCAACCGGCATATCGGCCACGCTCGTAAACGAAGATACAATGACTTGGTGATGGCAGTAGGGACAGCTCTTGTGCTGCGTATTTACGGGAGCTCCGCAATCTGGACACTCCAAATCGACTACTTGCTGAACCATAACTGATTGTTTCCTTCTCCGGCCATTCGTCCGGTTGGTTTCTGTTGATCACTCATCTCCTAGTCAGACTGCTCGATACATGCCTGACCTTTCCCCCCAGCCTCTTTGCCGATTCGGTCAAGGGATCATAGTGATTGTCGTGTTCTTGCTCTATTGCACGGCACAATTCCTGAACTTCACCGCTGAGTGCTTGGTACTGAGGCGATTGGGCCAGGGCAGCCGATTCGCTCAAGGAATGCACTAACGTCTCTCGAAGTTGCTTCGTCGCCGCCTTCAATGCTCTCACCCCTCCGTTGCCTTGTGGCAGGGAAGCTTCACATAGGGCCAGCAAGTCATGTAATCCTCTCGGCGACATGGCATTGGTGTTGTCGAAGCCAAGTCCTGCGGCCGCGCCTGACCGCGCCATGGAAAGAAAAGCAACGCATAAAGCTGCGCCCGCAAGGAACACAACCTGCAGTACGAGATGGATGCGGTTTCCTGTGTCCGTCGCCGGAACGAAGGCGTGACTCACCATAGCCGCAAAACTGAGAGTGGCATAGATGCCGGTGATGATGCAAACGGCCGGCGCAATGCCAGCGAATCGAGTCACATGGCCTCTGCTTTTGCCAGAAGCGAGAAGGTACAATCCTGTGCTCCCCCACAATAGGAACACAAGGAATTGGGTCCAGCAGACACGATGCCGGAAATAGGTGGAGCGGCTTTCTTCTGGGATAATGATGATCGCGACAAGGAGCGTGGCCAAGGCGGTTATAAGCCACCCGGCGAGTATCGAGTATCGAAACGCTCTTCCCTCTCGCATCCGGTCTCCCTTACATCGTATCCAGGATTTCCTTCTTCTTCTGGTCGAAGTCTTCTTGGGAAATCAGCCCACCGTCCAGCATCTGCGTCAGCTTTTGGAGTTTCGCCATTGGGTCATCTCCCTGGCTTGGCTGCGCCGGTTGAACATTCATTGCGGCACCGACTTGCTGACCAATGGGGACACCTGCACCAAGGCCCGCGCCTAGGCCAAGACCGGCGCCCATCAGCTGTCCGGCACCGCCGCTCTCGTTCTCTGCCGCCTTCTCCAAAGTGTCGAAGGTTCGCATGGTCGCGTAGGCTTGGCCAACATTTGCCTGGCTGATTTGGTCAATCTCCATCCGCTTTCCGAGAATCTCCTGAAACTTCTTCTGCTCTTCGTCGGGGATACTGATGCGCTCGATGTTGAAATTGACGACTTCGATACCGAAACGCCCGAACTCAGGGCTGATATCTCCGGCAATAAAGGCGGAAAGCTCGTTGAGCTTTGCGCTGGCCTGAAAAACGGAAACGTTCTTCTCAACAAAGTACCTCGCGAGGGCATCCGAAAGGCGCTGAGTAATCTCACCCGTGAAGTGCTCTGCGATTCTCTTAGAATCGGTACTGTGCAGTGTACCGACGAGTTGCGTGATGAAACTTCTCGAATCATCAATCCGGAACCCCCAACGGCCAAAAGCACGAACACTGACAGGGAAATTGTATCTCGGATCTATGACCTGAATAGGCCCTTTTGTACCCCACTTCATATCACGTTTGACGGTCGCATTGACGAACCATACCTCCGCAGAGAATGGCGTCTTGCCTCCGAATGGGAAGTTCACCAAGCGATTCAGAAGAGGGAGGTTCCCCGTGCTCAGGGTATGGGTGCCCGCCCCGAAAGTATCCAGAGCCTTGCCCCCCTTGACAAACACAGCTTCCTGGCTCTGATTGACAATCAATTGACTGCCAAGGCGAAGGTCTTCCCCGGGGAACTTCCATACAATCTGTGTATCATCTGGAGCGTCATACTTGATCCGGTCAGCTATCCTCATTGCCTAGACTCCCTCCGAGAACCTTTGAGTTCAGCCGTACCATCACACGGTCTGATGCTACGAGCACGTACAGCTGCTCCGACAACTCCTGACACGAGCGCAGAGACAGAAAGCAGCCAAAGCCAGGTTGCAAGAACAGCCAAGAGATGTACTGAAGCAGTCACATTCGGTGAGGGACCCGGCATGCCCCGAAGCGGGAGAAGAATAGTCACAATGCCTATCCCAATGAATATGACGGCTGCGAGAGCATCAGCCTTCTGGTCGGCGAGTTCATATGGCAACCACCGGACACCGCTCGCTCGACGCCGAAAGGAACGAAAGGCGCAGGCTCCGGCGCCTAGAGCGCCGCTGAGCAGCCCAGACCATATTGCGAAGCAAGCGAGATCCACACCTTGGGATGGCCCCAGACTGGCGATGATATACACAGGGACAATGGAAGCAGAGCACAGGAACCACGTGGCGGCTCTCAACCAGGAACCTTGAAGCAAGGAGTTGTGGCCAACTCGGATGGAGCTCTGAAGGGCCGCGAAGACTCCTGTGCTCAACATAATCCCCGCAATTCCAAACGTGGGATCCACAAAAGCAACGCCTGCACTTCCCATCTATGCTTCGCCTTTCTGCACTTTGACCGCACCAGCACTTTATGAGTAATTAGCTTATCAGGGACAGGTGTGCAAGACTTATTCATTTGCCCTGAGAAGTTATTCATTTGCCCGTTCATACGCAGCCCCGCATAGGGTTCTTTCTAATATCGCAACTGTTCTGACCTGCTCCCCTGAAACAGTCCCGTTTTCAATGAGAGTCTTCCCGGCTACAGTACAGCAGGAAGGGGAGACAAGCAATGAAGCGGAAGCGTTATGCGGAGGAGCAGATCATCCGGGCGTTGAAGGAGGCCGAGGGCGGCATGCCCGTGGATGAGTTGATCCGCAAGTACGGGATAGCCGAGGGCACCTTCTATCGATGGAAGTCGAAGTTCGGCGGGATGGATGTATCGGAAGCGAAGCGACTGAAAGGCCTGGAAGAGGAGAACCGGCGCCTGAAGCGTATCGTGGCCGACCAGGCTCTGGACATCCAGATGCTGAAGGACGTGAACTCAAAAAACTGGTAAAGCCCACAGCGAGGCGTCAGGCCGTGGACCACTTGAGGGCCACATACGAAGTCAGCCTGACACGGGCCTGTGGGCTGATGCGATTGAGCCGGAGCAGTTATCACTATCAGGCGACCGATCGCCATGATGATGAGCTACGCGAAGCACTGAAGGAACTGGCAGGGAAGCGGCGGCGCTGGGGGTACCGGCGATTGATCGTGCTGCTGAGGCGGCAAGGCCATATGGATAACTCGAAGCGGGTGTTTCGGGTCTACCAGGAGGAAGGGCTACAGGTTCCGAAGCGGAGGAAGCGTAAGACGGCCCGGTGGCGTGGCGAGAGGCCCGAGGTGCCCAGCAAGCGCAATGAGCGCTGGTCGCTGGACTTCGTCTCCGATCAACTGGCTAATGGCCGGCGGATCAGGACATTAAATATCGTGGATGACCATACTCGGGAATGCCTGGCGATTGAAGCCGACACATCGTTGTCGGGTCGCCGGGTTACCCGGGTACTGAGCGATCTGATTGATCGCCACGGTCGGCCCGAGCGGCTGGTGATGGACAATGGCCCTGAGTTCACCAGCCAGGTTATGGATAACTGGGCCTATGAGCATGAGATCAAGTTACAGTTCATTGAGCCGGGCAAGCCCGTCCAGAACGCCTATGTTGAGAGCTTCAACGGCAAGTCCCGGGATGAGTGCTTGAATGAACACTGGTTCGTGGATCTGGAAGACGCCCGATGGATCATCGAGGCGTGGAGGGTTGACTACAACGAGGTGAGGCCACATAGTTCGCTGGGTAATCTAACGCCGTCTGAGTTCGTGGCCGCGGCCGTCCCCCATGGGGGACGTTTGGAGGGGGAGCCAAGCTCCTCGTCCGACGTGGTTACCCATAGCACCATGCCGGTTGGGCTCTCATGACAACCGGGACTAAACATGGGGGCAGGTCAGTTCGCCTGCTTGTAATGTCGAGACCCAATCGGGGTTGAGAACGTTTCTGACTGAAGGAGTGTTGGTATGATAAGACTCTCATGTGCATTCCTGGTACTGTCTTGCCTAATAGCTGGATGCAACATTGCAAACAGAGAATACCGGGCGCTGTCATCTGGTGTAATCAGCGAGTTCTATGAGGACAGCCAGAGGCCTACGATCAAGTGGTTCACAATTGGCGGCCAGAAGCACAAAGTGCCGCTTAGAGTGCTTGAAGATCCTGAACGCTATCGCGCCCATGCATTAAGACCGGGAACCTTTGTAGTTAGGGGCACCTTATTATGGGTGGATGGTCGGTGAGCAGGCTGTCAAGAAGAACGTCGCACCCAAAGCACGGGTGTGCGTTTTTCGGATTTGGTGTTGCATGCTGCGGTTCTCAGTGTGTTT
>CAYFPQ010000116.1:0-6687 GCA_964345005.1 uncultured Victivallales bacterium
AAGCGCCCCTGAGCGCGACTTCGTTCAATGCGATTTTATCCAGCGCGGCCGACGGGCCTCCCACTCCTCAACTGTATCCGCGCAATGGATAAAACCCTATTCCATATGTGAAGCGTTTGATTATGTGAAGTGGCGGCCCGCACCCTCGCGTTTTCCTGGAGTTTCTGCCCGTTTCGTCGCCGAGCACTTCACATAATTCCGGCACTGTTGTGTACCCTCTTGGCTGCCCATGGTGGGCAGTAAGGAGGGTATTATGGTTCTGGAAGATCTGCTGTGTCGTCCCTGCGAGTTGGCCCGATACAGGCTTCCGCCCCTGGGTGCAGAGTTGGACGGCTTCTGCAACTGGCTGGACGAACAAGGTTACTCGTATTCATCTCTGCGGCTATGCGCATCGAGGAGTTCACAGTTCAACCTGTTTCTGCGTCGGCAAGGCATCAAGACCGCCTCACAGATCGAAGAAGAACATGCGGGCCAGTTCCTCGCTCGTCGCCGCCGCACAGCGCACGCGAGTTGGTTGGTCGATACACGGCGTGCCCTTCGACTCCTGAGCCGTTTCCTCACCGACCGGGGCGTACTGAAGCCACGGCCTCACGTTCCATCGGCATACGAAGCACTGCTCGATCGTTATGCGCGCTACCTAAAGAACGATCGCGGTTTGGCGGCAAGTACCGTCAGGTGCTACCGCTTCTACCTGACCTCGTTCGTTGAAGCGCTCGATCTGCGCGATGTACGCGACGCGATCGCCGATCTCACGCCGCAAGACGTACAGGACTTCTTCTGCAAGTGTGCCCAAGGAAAGGCCACAACGACGCGCGGACATATCCGCCTCGGCCTTCGACACTTCTTTGCCTTCTGCGTAAGGGAGGGCTACGGAGGCGGGCATCTGGCCGACGCGGTGCCTCATGTCTACAGCTACCGTCTGGCGGATGTGCCACGCCAGATTCCTGAACCCGACGCACGCATGCTGCTGGACGGCATTGACCGCCGCACGTCGGTGGGGCGGCGGGACTATGCCATCGTGCGACTGCTCTACACCTACGGAGTGCGTGGGGGACAGGTTCGTGCGTTGCGTTTGAGCGACATCCAGTGGCGGCAGAGCGCGATCCGCTTCCCTGCCTGTAAAGGGGGCCGTCAGGTCATCGAGCCACTCACCGACGAGGTGGGTGAAGCGCTACTGGATTACCTGCGCAACGGTCGGCCCCGCGCGACATGCCCGGAGGTCTTCCTCACCGAGCGCGCACCCGTTCACCCGATGCAGGCCGATCATCTCTATACCCGCGTCTGCTCGCGGCTACAGAGCCTGGGCCTCGGCGACGGACCGCGCGGGCCTCACGGATTCCGGCACGCCTTCGCCTCCCGACTGTTGGACAACGGGCACTCCATAAAGACCATTGCCGACATGCTGGGACACCGCGACATCAACTCGACGTTCATCTACACCAAGGTCGACTTCCGAACACTTGAACAAGTGCCGCTGGATTGGCCGGGAGGCGCGCCATGAAGGATCTGCGCTTTTCCAGCGTGCTGGCCCCCCGGTTCGAAAGCTACATCGCACTGCAACGGGCCGCGGGCGCCGACTATCGAAGTCCAGCACGGACCTTAAGCCGTTTCGACCGATTCCTTTCTGAAGCCGATTGGCAGGGCGCGTGTCTGACCCAGGAGATTGTAGAGCGCTATTTCCGTTCCCTGTTGCGCCTGTCGGACCGGTCCCGCTACGGCGAGACGTGTCTGTTGCGCCGCTTCTGTGTTTACCTGCGTCAGTTCGATCCCGGTGCGTACGTACCTGATCCAGGCTCTCCCAAGAACAACAAGGTCCGAGTTGATCTGTACGTATTCACGGAGGGCCAGGTTAAAGCGTTGCTGCAAGCGGCGTTACAGCTTCCCCCGCCGGGATCGTTGCGCCCCATGACCGCCCATACGCTGTTCGGCCTGGTGTATTCCTGTGGATTGAGGATCAGTGAGGCCATCGGTCTGGATCTGGCCGACGTCCACCTCGCGGAACGTAAGCTCTACATCCACAAGAGCAAGTTCCAGAAGAGCCGTTGGGTGCCGATGTCGCCGTCCACCACCACCGCCTTGGGGCGCTACATCGAACGCCGAACCGCGCTGTTCGCAGCCACGCCGCAAGACCCGGTGTTCGTGCATCTGCGCGGCGGCCGATTCTTCCATCAGACGGTCTACACCGATTTCCGGCAGGCGCTTCAACGCTGCGGGCTGCGCGGCGGCAAGGGCTCGCCGGGGCCGCGCATTCATGATTTGCGGCACGCCTTTGCCTGTCAGCGACTGTTGGAGTGGTATCGCCAGGGCCGGGATGTCAATGCGCTCCTGCCGGCCCTGGCGACCTACATGGGCCATACCTGCATCAGCTACACGCAAACGTATCTGCATGCCACCCCCGAGTTGATGCAAGTGGCCACCGAGCGCTTCCATCACAACTTTCGCAACAACGTACTGAGAGAAGGAGACTCATCATGAGCACACGTCACAACATCGCCGCACTGATCCAGGCTTTCTTCCTGGACTTCCTCGTTGCCAGACGGGGACTGAGGCCCAACACATTGACCGCTTACCGCGACGCCATCAAGCTGCTGCTGAGCTTCACGGCCGAGAAGTGCCACACCCCCGTGGATAAGCTCGCCGTCGAGGACTTCGACGACCGGACCGTGGTTGACTTCCTCGATCACCTTCAAAGCGCGCGCGGCAACGCGCCCCGTTCGCGCAACACGCGCCTGGCTCCCATTCACGGCCTGTTTCGCTACATCGCCGGACAGGTTCCCGAGGCCATGGCGCGTTGCCAACAGATCTGTGCTGTGCCAACCAAGAAGGCGGCCCATCAGGCCATGGAATACCTGGAAGATGCCGAAATGGAAGCCATGCTCAGCAGCGTAGACCGCGACTCCCGGCATGGCCCGCGGGATCATGCGCTGATGCTCTTCATGTACAACACCGGCGCACGCGTTCAGGAGGTCGTCGATCTGAAGCTCGACGATCTACGCCTCGACACGCCACCCCAGACCAGGTTGTTCGGCAAGGGCGGCAAGAGCCGCCCTTGCCCGCTGTGGGCAGAGACCGTACAGGCTCTGCGTCGCTACCTCGACTGCCGCAGTCCTTCGCAGGAAGCGTGTCGTCACGTCTTCCTCAACGCCAACGGACAACCGTTCACGCGGTTCGGCATCCGATACCTCGTGCGCCGGTACGCGGCCAAGGCGGCGCAACGGTGCCCGTCCATGAAGGGCAAGAAAGTCGGTCCGCATACCCTGCGTCACACGACTGCCATGCACCTGTTGCAGTCCGGAAACGACATCAGCGTCATCAAGGACTGGCTGGGCCACGCCGACATGAACACCACGCACGAATACGCCGCCATCGACATGAAGATGAAGCAAAGCGCCCTCGACTCGTGTCAGGCACCAGCCGTAAAGAAAGGTGGGAAAGGTCGTCCCCGTTGGCTCAAGCCCGGCATCTTGAAATGGCTCGACGATCTCTCAGAAGGCGCCGGAATTATGTGAAGTGCTCGGCGACGAAACGGGCAGAAACTCCAGGAAAACGCGAGGGTGCGGGCCGCCACTTCACATAATCAAACGCTTCACATAACGCAATCAACTTCATCTCAGCCCCGCAATGCGGGCAAATGAGCGGGTCCACTTCCCAGACCTTCTTGATCAATTCGCGCCACTTCTTGGACGGAATGCGCGGTGGGTGGTACTCGGACACGTCGATCACGTCCACGTCCGTGGCCTCCGGCGTGCCGGGCTCAGCCTCGCGCTTGGCGCGCTCGCCCCTGGCGCGGTTGGAGTACCAGCCGTAGTAACGCACCATCTGGAAGCCTTTGTCGGGAATATGCTGCGTGATGGCGGCAATGAACTCCTCGGCCGAGAAGATCTCGAAATTGCGCTTGGTCTTGGCGTGCATCCGCGAGCGGTAGATGACGGTGCCGTTCTCGGCGTTGTAGACCATCTTCTGCTCGGAGAAAGGGTTGCGGATGATGTACTGGGCGACGCGTTCAAGCCCGGCGGCATCGTCGCGCCGCAGCGGCGTGCCGTTGTACACGCTGAACCCGCTGTGCTTCCATCCGAGTAGCTTGCGGGCCAGCTCAGGCGCGAGCAACTCCTCCTCGACGAGCATCCGGATGACCCGCACGCGGAAGAGCTGCTCCAGGGGTGTAGTGCTCACCCTGGGCGCGACGTAGAACATGCCGTTGTCCGTGAAGAGCCCGTCGGCCACCAGGGCGTGGATATGGCTATTGTGCCTCATGTAGTCGCCGAAGGTGTGGATGGTCATGACCATGCCAAGCTGGCCGGCGGGTCGGCTCAGGCTGCGGCGCAGGAATTCGAGCAGGCACTCGTTGGCGATGCGGCAGAGCTTCTTCAGGAGCTGGCGGTTGTTGCGGAAGTACACCCGCAACATGATGGGCAGGCTGAAGACGTACTGACGGTGCGGCACCGGGAAGGCGATTGTACCCGTGATGAACTCACCGAAGAGCAGTACCTTTTTCTCGTGGCATGACGGACAAAACCAGCGCACCTTACAAGAGAACGGCAGGAGCATCGACTTCTTGCAGTTCTCGCAGTAGATGCGCGCAAAGCCCTTGGTGAGGTCCCCGCAGTCGAGATACTTGTTGACCACGTCCTCCACGACCGGCTTGAGGAAGCCGTACTTCTTCTCGTATTTCTCCGGGTAGGCCTGGATGAAGTCGTAGAAATGCGCGCAGAGACACTGCCACAGCGGTGACTCCTTGGGCCGGCGCGGACGATAGACTTGCTCCACCATGCCGCCCAGTGTAGAAGAGAGGGTGTGTCATCTAACGGCATACCCCCAAAGAAAGTCGTGAGAAAATGAAGGCGGGTTCCAGGCCCCAATACTACCGGATTCGGCGCATGGTGCAGATGGTGCGCGAGGGCGCCGAGACCGGGTATCTGCCCAACAGCAGCGACTTCATGAAGGAGTTCGAGGTGTCACGCCGCACCGTGGCGCGCGACTTGGACTTCCTGCGCGACGAAGAACGTGCCCCGCTGGCCTACGATGACGCCCGGCACGGGTTTCACCTGACGGACAAGACCTACACGCTGCCGCCGGTGCGGATCAACCGCAAGGAGGCGTTCAGCTTCGGCCTCGCCCGCAAGCTGCTGGCCCACTACGAGGGCACGCCGCTGCACCTCGACATGCGGTCGGTCCTGGATAAGATCGCCGAGTCGCTGGAAGGCGACATCACCATCGAGCCCGACTGGCTCAGCGAGCACGTCGGGGTCATGCCCGAGGACTGCGTCAGGATCGACCCGGAAGTATGGGCACAGATCGCGGGCTTCATCGAGCGCCGCGAACAGATCCGGGCCACGTACCAGACCTTTGACGGGCGTATCTCGGAGTACACATTGCGTCCCTACCACCTGCTGGCCTATCACGGCAACTGGTACGCGTTCGCGTGGAACGCGGTCAAGGAGCGAGTCGCGACGTTTGCGCTGTCCCGGTTTCGGCACATCGAGTCCACGGGCACCCGATTCGCGTCTCCCACCGATTTCGACCCCAAGGCATACGCAAAGAACGCCTTCGGGATCACTGGGGGAGAGAAGCCCATCAGAGTCCGGCTACTGTTCGAGCCGAAGCTTGCGGTCTACATCACCGAACGGCAGTGGCACCCGTCACAGGAGTTCCATATGCGCCGGGACGGCCGCGTCGAGATGCGCTTCGAGACCACCGGCCGCAAACAGGTAATCCGTTGGGTCCTCTCGTGGATGCCTGACGTAAAGGTGGTGGCCCCGAAAAGCCTGCGTGATCGCGTCTCGGAAAAGCTCGAAGCCGGACTGCGTGGGCAACGGCCAGGGACGGAAGCCCCTGGTTCGGCGAACAGGTAGTACGCAATGACGACACTACCGCGGAGTGCCGGAGGAACGCCGTCCCTCGGCGGTACCTGGTACGACCCCAGTGCGGGCCGCAGCCCGCGCGTCCGGTGGCCGCGAAGCGGACAGCGGGGCTCTGGGCGCCTGCCGCCTTGAGAAATAGTTGACATGCGTGACACCGGTTGGACGTCGGCATTCACGGTTGTGGCGGATTGCGGCGGCGGCAGGCTTCGCGCGCGAGAAACGGGGTATGGGGTGTCCCCATCCTTCCTTTTGCAGGCACTCTACGCGCGCGAGCCGCGTGCCGCAGCAAAAGGGAACGCGTCCGGCCCCCGGGGGCCGTCGACGCAAGGGGGGCATCAAACGAGGTGCGCTCCGCGCACACCTTTGAGCTGATTGACCTGGAGTGAATATGCAAGGGCGAGCAGCGGCTACACTACAATGCGGCGGGATGCCGGCTGCGGCGAACGGGACACCCGGAACGTGGAAGGGGAACAGGGCCACGAGGCCGGTGGCATGATCGACGCAGACGGCATGCGGCCGCAAGACAACAAGGACGCAGTGAAAGCGGATGACCCGCAGCTTGCGAGGACGCATCCGACTCTGACTGCGGCCCTTCCGCATGGGGGCCAACAGGCCGGGGCTCTCTTCGGCGGAGTGTTGGCTGCTGTGATGGGGCGGGTATCCAGCGAAGCGGATTCCCGGACCTGATCAGAGGCGGCACCTCGGCCGATCTTTGGGGACCGCCTCTGAACCGGGTTTCCGCGACGCGGCGAGCCGGTTGAAAGGCGGTCGCTTAAAGGCAGACGCGTAATGATATTCGGCCACGATTCTATGGGGATGGAAACGG
>CAYFPQ010000117.1:0-6631 GCA_964345005.1 uncultured Victivallales bacterium
AGCTCCCCCCGATCCGCGTCGAGCTCCCCCCGATCCGCGTCGAGCTCCCCCCCATCGCGGTTTCGCAGGGTCACCCAGACCTCGTGCTCCCCGGTCTTGAACGCCGGAGCGGGCAGGCCGCGCTCCGCCATCTTCTCGTGCATGCGCAGGATCCCCTCGCCGGAGTCCCGCATCAGGTGCAGGTCCACGAGGCAGCGCACGATGCGCGGGTTGCGGCTGACGTGAGTGCGCTCTCCGGCGAGCAGTTTGTCGATGGACACGGTCGGCATCAGCCCGCCCGGGCTGGTGACCTCCATGCGGTCGTCGAAGAGCCAGACCTCGACACCTCGTCCCTGGACGCCGTAGTCGTGGTGGGCGACGGCGTTGAGGATGGCCTCGCGCCAGGCGAAGTCGGGGTATTCGCTGACCGGGCGGAAGACGGCGTCCTCGCCCAACTGCGCGGGGTGGCGCAGCCTCGTGGCGATGGCCTGCCAAGTCTGCTCCAGCACACGGGGGAGCGCGCCCTCGATTCGCGGGAGCTCCTCGACGTTGTGCTCGCGCCCGACCTTCCGCTCGGTGCCGACCACCAGGAACACGCGCACGCCGGCGTTGGGGTGCTCGACGACGTCTCGGGCGAACAGCAGGTCCGCCGCCTGCCGGAGCTGCAGCGTGTCGCCCCGCCAGTCGGCCAGCCGACGCCGGACCAGGTAGTCCTCGACGGCGACGTCCGCGAGACCGGCGTTCGCCTTGGCCTGCCCGATCAACCCGTGGTCGAGCTGGTCCAGGGTCTTCGACGAGGGCCGGCCCTCGAAGCTCTCGGCCAGGCCGGCGAACTTCAGTGCCCGGATCTGCTCGGGGGAGGCCTGGACCGTCTGGTCGGCCATGCGCAGGGGGAACCCGTCGCCGACGACCTGCACAGGTGCGAAGGCGACGGCCACGTCGAAGACCACGAGCAGCTTGCGCTCGTGCTCGACCTCGAAGCCGGGCTTCTGCGGCGGGTCGAGCCGCTCCCGTGGGACGTCGAGCAGCGCCTGGACCGCCTTCGGCGGGAGCGAGTGGCCCGTGACCTCGCCGTCGTCCTCCAGGCCGAGGATGAGCACGCCCCCCTCGGCGTTGGCGAAGGCGGCCACGTACTCGGCGACCTGGTCGCGGACGACGCGCCGGTCCCGAGCGGTCTTGCGTCCGGGCGGGCCCTCGTAGAGCGACTTGCGGTCGAAGTGCTGGCCCTCGTCGCGACCGATGAAGGGGGTGATGTCGAAGGTGGGGGTCATGGAGATGCTTGCCCCACGACGCCGGAATGTGCGGAGCTTTGTGCGGAGCCGGCCTTGGTTTGTGTGGAGCCCGAGGTCATGGCGAGATTCCCTTCGCACGCATCTTTCGCTCGACGTAGTCCACGACCAGCGGGGCGAACGGCGGGAGCCCTCGAGGGCCGGCTTCACTCGCCGTCTTGAGCCGGGATCGAAGGAACACGCGCCGTGCCCTCTCGTCCGGTAGGATCCTGAGGCGCTCCTGCAGCTCCCGCTTCACGCTGAGCCGGTTGTCTACGAGGTGGTCGGCGTTGAGGTTGAGCACATCGATGTCGCCCTCGACGCTTTGCTCGAGTGCGTGGATCCAGACCCCCTGCCTCCTCCCCCCGGCCCAGCCCGCAGGCGGCTCGCCTCGAAACTCGAAGACGTCCTCGGGACGCGGCGGAGCGGAGGTGCCGGGATGCAATTGAAGCGGTTGGTCTCCGCGCGAGGTATCGCAGTGTTCAACCAGTCCCGACGCTCCCCGGTACTCGCCTCCGCACACGCCGAGCAGGTTGTCCCAGTCGTACATGCGGCGCGGATGTGCGGTCCGTTCTTCGAAGTGCTCGATCTTCATGCCCCCAGCGCTGTGCAGCTCCGGCCGGTACCCGTGGGGCTTGATGCGCTGCATGCAGTAGGCGCACAAGCCGGCCTGCTCGGCGCAAAGGGCGTTGCGGGTGTTGTCGGCGCGGGTGCCCGGGTTCCAGTCCCCGCCACTCGGCTCGGTCTCGGTCTCCGCCTCGATGCGAGCAGCCTCACGCCGAAGGTCGGCGAGGCAGGGCGGCTCGGTGCGCTTGTCAATCGTCCGCACCGGTGGCCTCCCGGTCGTGAAGCTCCCACTCCAAGGCGAGAAGCGAGCGATCAGCGCCGCCGACGTCCGCCCGCACTTCGTCGAGGAGCTTGCGAGCGGCTACGAGATCGCCGCTCTCGATCTTGGACTCCAGCTCGGCGAGCTTGGCCTCCATCCAGTCGGGGCGTTCCGGCACGCCCATCACCTCCTTGAGGATGGCGTTGGAGTCCCGACCGCGGACGTGGCTCACCGTGCCGACGCCGTCGTCGCGCAAGATACGCAACCACTCCGCGCGGGCCGTGGCGACGACTTGGGGGGAGTGTGTAGTGACCACGAACTGAACGTTCGGGAAGGTCCGCTTCAGGTCGCCCACGACGCGCCGTTGCCAAGCAGGATGCAGGTGCAAATCCACCTCGTCGATCAACACGATTCCTTCGACTCGCGCGGGGGCCTCCGAGCCGAAGTGGGGGTTGAGCGTTGCCGCGCGCCAGGCGAGATCAGCGGTCAGCGCGATCAGGCTCCGATAGCCGTCGCTGTAGAGGCTCAACGGGAGCATCGTCCCGTCGCTGAGCGTGACCGCCAACGTCTCGAGCTCGATGTTGTAGCCGAAGGACCGCACCTCTTCGAGGACGCTCTCGACAGCAGCTTGGACGGCCATGAGATGTGCTGACGGCTGGCCTCTCTGGAGGCTCGCGTAGGTCAGACGTCGCATCCAGGTCGCTACGTGCCCGAAGAAGTCTGGCGCCGACAGCGCGCTCTCGTAGCCGTCGAGCCTCGAAGCTGGCTCATCGTCGCGCTGGTCTGCCTCGAGGTCGTCCCACAAGCGAGAGGACGGGTAGTACACCAGCAGGGGGAGATCGATGGCACGGCCCTCACCGACTCGTTCCTCCAGCGTCGCCCCCCACTTGGCGATCTTGGTTCCGTTGACGCTCTTGCCGCTTCTGGGGGTCACCCTCCAATGGGCACTCTCTCGGTCCACGTCAGCCGTCAACACCACCTCGTTCGGCTTCGGCCTCTCAACCGTGAGCACATCGCCCAGGGAGTGCACGACCTGGCGCCGGTCCGTGTCCTGAAGCAGAACGACCTTCAAGCCATCCATGCGTCGAAACAGAGCACCGAGAGAGGCTGTGCAGGCCTCAAGCACCGCCGTCTTGCCCGACCCGTTCGGTCCGACGAGTACGTTGAACTCTGGATGGAATCCCATCGAGAACTTGGCGAACTTCCGGATGTTCGTCAGCTCGACGTGATGCATCCGAAGGAGCGAGTTGCTCATGGTGTCTGCCTCCAGGGTCGAGAATGGTTGCTGGGCATCGTCAACGCGCACCCTCCTCGAGGTCGAGTCGTCTCGGCGCCCAGATCGTCTCGGCCAACCTTCGATAGAGGTACTGGCGCTTCTTGATCTGCTTCTTGGTGAAGTGGTCGTACGCCTTGAAGGGAAGGTCGTGGGCCCTGATAAAGGCGTGGAAAGCCGGGTTGTTCTTGTAGGTCTGCGGGTGTAGCGACGCGGCGAGCAGGTTCTGCTGGGCGTAGGTCTCGCGCTTGGTCTCGTACTCGGCATCGTTGAGGCTCTGGTTGATGCCGCGCTGGAGCAGCACCAGCGCACCGATTCGGTTTCGGAACTGGTCGAAGTCGTGGGGATGATCGAACTGGTCGGTGAAGCGGTCGAAGTGGTTGGCCCAGATGTGCTCCACCTCGAAGGGGCGGCCACGCCCCTGCGACAGGTAGTGCTCGATGGACGTGCCGACTCCACATCCCTCGTCCACGAACCAGGTGAGCCGAGCGAGGATGTGGCGCACTTGCCGGAAGTTCTGCTGATGTACCCGCAGCCGCACGTTGGACTCGAAAGTCTCTTGCTCCGCGTCGGCCTGAGCTCTCAAGACGCGGGCGAGTTCGGCAACCCCAAGGCCCCGTAGGTCCTTGGCGAGGTTGAACATCGTGTACTTCACGGACGAGTAGGCGATCGTGCGGAAGTTCCAGACCCTGCGGGCCAGCCAGATGTCGAGGTAGTCCGACACCAACCGCAGCTTCTGAGTCACCACGCCCGGATCATCGCCGGGCTCGAGTGCGGCCAGGAGGAGCATGAACTGGTGGGTGAAGCCGCGCTGCCCGTTGAAATAGACACTGGGCAACTCGTCCGTGTAGCGGTGGGCGGCCTGGTGCACGCGAAGGTACTGGCGAGCGTAGAAGTCGACGTCGCGGGCGACGAAGCGCACGAAGTCCGACGACTTGCTCAAGCCCAGGCTGCCGCGGCGGTCGCGGACCCATCGGTGAAACTCTGAGCCGATCCGCTCGAAGTCCATGTTCTGGGAGCCCTTTCGTCCGGGTCGGATGGAAGCGGCGTGCAGGGCACGGAGCCAGTGCTTGAAGAAGTGGGCGTCCTCCGCTTCACCCCGCTCGCGAAGGGCCTGGACGCGCTTCTTCCAGATGTCGTTCACTCGGCGCTGGTCGTCCTCGTTGGTGATGTTCGCCAGGACGTATCCCTTGAGCATCTCGGGCAACGACAGCGACAGCCCTCGGTCGTTCATGGTCTCGAAGATGGTGTAGGCATCCTCGTCCGAGTAGGCCTCGATCTCGACGAGGTGCACGTTCTCGAGGAGCCAGTCGATGAAGAAGGGAAGCGCCTCCCCGGTGACGTCGTCGGGCAAATGCGTGCCGATGTCGCCGTACCTCGCCACGAGGTTCTGGACGGACTCGGAGGAGTCCTCCGCATCGAAAGGCTCGCCCAGGAAGAGCTTCTCCATGCATCCAGGTTGAAGCTGCGCTTGCCGTAGCGCTCGCTGAAGACGAGGTCCTTTACAGACACCTGCTGGTCACGTTCGGCCTGCAGGTGGTGCAGGTAGATGAGCAGCAAGGTGAGCGTCGTGAGCCTCTGCTGCCCGTCCACGACGTACTTTCGCTTGCGCTTGTGGCTGATGACGATCGAGCCCAGAAAGTAGTGGCCGTAGTCCTCCACGTCGTTGCGCTCGTGCTCCGGAGAGAAGCTGTCGAGGAACTTGCCGGTCAGATCGTCGACGAGTTCCTGGACCTGTGCCTCCTGCCACGCGTACTCGCGCTGGTAGAAGTCGATGGCGTACTTGACGCCGTCGAGGAGCTCTCTGACCGTCCGGGCTCGACCGTCGATTCGTTTCATGGGGTGGCCTCCTGTGCGACCGCGAGGGAGGGCGGTCGCGTGGCGGTCGTGGGGATCTGGATCTGGCCGGTGACCGCTGCGGTCATGAGGGCCTGGCGGTACTCGCGCAGGCAGTCGAGCTGGCCTGCCGCCTTCTCGGTCAGGGCGTCCGAATGCTGCGTGGCTGTCGAGACTTGATCGAGAATCCGGTGCTGTTCCTCCGCGGGCGGCCAGAGGATTGGGGCCTCTTTCAGATTCGAAGACGAGATGGAAGCGAGGTTCGTCGTCTGCTTCGCGTGCAACTGGAAGAACGTCTTCAAGCCGTTCGACTGAGTGACGAGGTTGATCCAGTAGGGATTGACCTCAGGATGGGGCCGAACGGCGAAGACGTGATTCTGGTGCAGGCAGACGGGAAGCTGGCCTTCCCAGACCGCGCCACGTCCCAACTTGTCGTTGTCCCCACCCTCGTTCATCAAGATGTCGCCAGGTCTCAGCGAGTAGCGCCCGACCTCGGCCATACCCACCTCAATCCGCGCTACCTCGGCGAGATCGAGGTAGCCGTCTTGGACGTTTGCCACCCGAAGATAGGGCAGCAGTGTCGTCTCCCGGCCAGTCAGGTCGCGTCCCTTGGTCACGCCTCCTCGCACGTGACACAGGAACTTCAGCCGCTTCACTCCCCAATGCGCCGGCACCTCCCCGATCCACTCCACCCCCGAGTCCTTCATCTCCACGCCGGGGTCGAGCCCCCGCGTCACGGCCCGGTGGATGAGCGCCGCCCGCCGCTCGGCGAGCAGGGCCACGAGCCGCTCCTTCTTCTCGATCAGGGCGTCGATGGGGGCGGTCTTGCGGTCGAGGAAGTCGGCGATGGCGCGTTGTTCCCACAGCTCAGGCAGAGGCAGTCTCAGTGTCCGGAAGTCCGGGTACATGAGGCGCCACTGTGCTGGCCGAACGCCGTAGGCCCGATTTCGGTACTCGGAGACCATGTGGCCTGACCGCAAGAGGTAGTGGAGGAAGCCCGGGAGCACACCCTCTCGGACCACCTTCAGAACCATGTAGTCCGGGCTGACGATCCCCCGATGTGCGCTGACAGCGATCGAGCCTTGCCATGCCTTCATCTTGTTCATGACGACATCGCCCGGCTCAACGAGCTGGTACACGGACAGGTCCATGCCGGCGCGGTTGTGGTTGTCGTCCCGTGAGTCCTTTGGAATCACGCCATAGTCTCTGTAGACGGAGAGCAGCGTCTCGCCTGCATGGCCCTGGCGCTTGGTCGGCTGCATGACCGACCACACGGGAAACTCCGGCCAGTCTCGCCTCACCCGAACACCTCCCCCAACATCCCCCGGATCTCTTCCTCGAGCGCCCGGATCTCCCCCTCGATCACCTCCAGCTCCCGCGGCGGCTCGTACGTGTAGAAGTGCCGCGTGAACGGGATCTCGTAGCCCACCTTGGTCTTGCTCTCGTCCA
>CAYFPQ010000118.1:0-5537 GCA_964345005.1 uncultured Victivallales bacterium
GCTCCGGGCCGTGGGGCCCGTTCCGCTGCGTCAGGGCGTCGTCGATGTCGTGGAACAGCGCCAGGTCGACGCCGTCCACCTCGGCGGAGGCGAGCTGACCGGTGCCGTCGTAGCGGTAGCTCCGGGAGGACTCGACCGCGCCGTAGCGGAATTCCTGGACCCCCGCGAGCCGGCCGGTGACCGGTTCGTAGGCGTAGGTGGTGGAGCGGTCGGCGGTGAGATCCTCGCGGCTCTCGGGGCGCACGAAGGGGCCGGGCACGTACTCCCAGCTCGCGGGCTGGCCGAGGCCACCGGCGGCGATGCGCTCCATCGAGACCATGGCGCCCATGACGTCGTACCGGAACTGCTCCCAGGGCGCGCCGTCGACGAAGAGCTGGGCGACGCGCTCGAGGCCGTCGTAGGCGTAGGTGACTTCGTCGTGCCCGAGCCGGGCGGCCAGGGCGCCGCTGAACTCCTGGGTCCGGAGCCGGGCGCCGGCGGTCCAGTGGTAGTCGACCTGGTGCTGGCTGGCGTCGGGTAGCGTCCACGTCGTGGTGGTGATCTCGACCGGGGAGGTGCGGGTGACGGCGAGCTCGTGGTCGCCGTCGGTGGACCAGCCGGTGCCCCAGCCATGGGCGGGGTCGTAGGCGTAGGTGATCGTCGCGCCGACCCAGTCGGGGGCGGTGACGGTGTGGCTCTCGAGCCAGCCGGTGGGGCTGAAGGCCACGCTCGTGATCGCGCCGCTCGGGTAGGTCGTGCTGACGGCCGCCCCGCGCAGGTCGTAGGTGGACTCGAAGGCGACCGGGTCGGCGCCGTCGAGCCAGCTTCGGGTCACCTTGCTGGCCAGGCCGAGGTTGCCGGCGCCCGCGATGACGGAGGCGTACTCGAAGGAGGTGGCCCCGGTCGGGTCGGTGGTGGCGGTCCGTGCCCCTTCCCAGGCGGTGTCCCAGGTGATGCCGTAGCAGTCGTAGGACAGGGGGTCGTCGGCGCTGCGGACGAGCTTGTCGACGAGGCGCCCGGCGGGGTCGTAGGACCAGGCGACCGCCAGGCCGTCGAGGCTCGAGACCGAGGCGCAGTCGGCGCCCTGCCCGGCGGCGGTGGGGATCGGGATCGCGTCGGCTTCGGCGGCGGTGGCACCGTCGACCATGGCGATCGGCAGGCCGTCTTCGTAGGCGTAGCCGACCCAGGGCTCAGGGGTGGCGCCGCCGTCGGGGCTCTTGGAGACTTCGCGCAGGCGCCCGGCCTGGTCGATGCCGTATTCCCACGTGTTGCCCGCGGCGGTGCCGTCGGTGAAGGCGGCGAGTCGGCCCAGCCCGTCCCAGCGGTAGGTGGCCGTAAGGTGCAGCGGCTCCACCTTCACCGGGCTGGCGCGGGTCCCGTTGGCGAGGTCGCAGCCGGCCAGCGGTGGAGGGGTGTCGCCCATCGCGGGGTCGACGGTGCCCTCTTGGACGGCCTCGAGGCGTCCAAAGGCGTCGTGGCTGAGGCGCTTGGGCTGGTAGGTCGGGCTCACCGTGAGGCTGACGCCCGCCTCCTCGACCCAAGTGAACGTCGCGCAGGTCGGGTGGTTGGTCCGATCGTGGTACGCGACGCGCGGCGTTCCGGTGGCGTCGCCTAGGTGGGCGCGCCGGTGCCTGGAGGCGAGGCTCGCAGGGCGAGGAGGAACGACGAGATCGAGGACCGAGCCGAAGGCATCGGGATTGAGCGCCCACCGCGATGTGTGTCCGTCCAAGTGAGCAGGCCCGGGCTGGTGGCGCTCCAGACGTCGGCCAGGGAGGCCGGGGGCGTGCTCACGACGTGCGGGACGGTGGTGGCGCGCTCGCCGCCGAAGACGTCCGTGAAGGTGTCGGCGACCACCCAGCCGGTGCCGTCGGCGTTCTCGGCCCAGGTCTGGCGGGCCCGGCCGAAGCCGTCGAGCACCTCGAAGGTGCTGCCCAGGGGGCCGTGCTCGTCGTACGTCACCTTCTCGACCGCCCGTAGCGTCGCTTCCGAGTCGACGATCGGCCACTCGTGGTAGGCGGTGGTGGCGACCGTCGTCCAGGTGCCGCCGACACCGCGCACGCGCTGCTCGACCGGGCGGCCGAGGCCGTCGTACAGCGTCTCCTGGCCAACCCCGGCGGCGTCGCGGGTGCGCCACGGCCGCCCGTGGTCGTCGACGAAGGTGTAGCCCTCGAGACCTACGGCGTCGTGGCGGCGACCCGGGTAGACACCGCCGAAGCGCCAGCCGGTGGTCCAGAACGAATCCCCGGCCGGACCCGCGAGGTCCCGCACCTGGCCGCGGTCGTGCCGGTCGAACATCCAGACGATCGAGTCGGCGCATCCCGCGGAGTCGAAGGGGTCGGCACAGACCACCTGCTGGGTCATGCGGCCCAGGTCGTCGTAGCTCCAGCCGTGTCGCGCCAGCCAGCCGTCTTGCTCGCGCCGAGCGTCCCAGCCGTGCACGCTCTTCGACGAGGGCAGGTACCGGCGGCCCTGGTCGGGGCTCTCCCATTCGATGTCGGTGACGAGGCTCTCGAGGGTGGCGGGATCGTGCTGCTCCACCCAGAGCAGGAGGCCGGTGTCGGGGTCGTAGTCGTAGAAGAACTCGACGGCGCGGCCGAGCCCTTTCTCTCCCCGGTCGGTGACGACCCGGGTGTCCAGCCGACAGCGCACGAGCCCCTCGACGTCGGCGCAGGAGCGCTCGCTGTCGTCGTCCAGGTCCAGCCAGATCCAGGACTGCTCGAAACGGCCCGCGATCTCGGCTTCGGTGCCGCCGAGCTCCTCCATGGTCATCAGGGCGCGGTCGGTGGACCAGGTACGGTGCAGCGGCAGCGCGAAGTCACGGTGCAGCGTATAGTCGGAGGAGACCCGGGACCGCTCGTACCAAGCGACCTCGCCGTCCTGGTCCAACTCGACGTCGAACGTACCGGCGGTGACCGTGAAGTCGAGATCGGGCTCCCAGGTGGTCGTGGTGCGGTGCTGGAAACCGAGGGTTCGGCCGTGCTCGACGACGCGGTCGGTGAAGACGTGGTCGGTGCGCGCGCCGCTGCCGGTGACCCGGTCCCAGGTCTCGATGGAAGTCACCACGTCCTGGCGGACGTTGTCGTGGACGTCGACGAGGCCGTGGGGATCGCCCGCCGGGGCCAGTGACGACGCGGGGGCGTAGGCGACAGTGGTCTCGCCCCCCAGGTCGTTGTCGATGGAGATCAGCCGCCCGGCGCCGCGGTGTTCGCCGTAGGCGACGAACCCAGCGCTGAGGTCGGCGAGATCGGGGACCCCATCCTGGTTGAGATCGCGGACCACCTTCAGGTCGGTGCGGGCGGTCTCGGACCAGGGCGCGAAGCCGCCGTGGGTCTCGGTCACGGTGGCCGTGAGGTGGAGTCCGCCTCCCAGCTCACGGATGTCGTAGCAGCCCTCGGCGGTGCACTGCTCGTCGGAGAATCCGCCGCCCAGGTTGCGCCACCAGCGCAGCCCCTCGGCGTCGACGCCGCCGACGACCACGCTTACGGTCGGCCACGACTCGATCAGGTCCATCCTTCCGTCGCCGTCGACGTCCATGAGGGCCAGCTCCAGGCGCGTGAGGCCGGCGTCGTAGATGTCGACGACCGCGATCGACGTGGTCTCGCAGTCCTCCGGACCCGGTATCTCGTCGTCGTCCACGACGGCGTCATCGGCACCACCGAGGATCTCGGTGGTCTCGTCGAAACGATCCGTGTGGTGGTCGGACCAGCCGTCACCACCCCACTCGAGCTCTCCGGGACCACCCTCGCCGTCGACCGGTGGGAGCCAGACCCGGCCGTCCATGCACTCAATGGAGGCCAGCGAGCGCGGCGGACTCTCGGCACCCGGGATGGCGTCCTCCGGCATGTCGTCGAACGCCTCGTGGGTTCGGCGGAGGCCGCGCACCTCCGGAGGGACAACCCAGGCCGAGGGCTGGTCGGCGAACTGGACGCTCTCGCCTACCGGGTCGACCATGCCCCACCAGACGTGCCAGGAGCCGGCGGGGACACCCTCCCCCTCGGTGAGGACGAAGTCCCGCAGCCCGTCCCCGTTCAGGTCCGCGAAGCCGCGGACCTGGTAGATGGTCTCGAAGCGGCACGGCATCGTCGCCTGCTCGTAGGTCGAGCCGTCGGGGAGGTGGACCTCGGCCAGGTCAAGGCCGAGCGCGCGCAGCTCGTCGAGCTGCTTCACCTCGTCGATGACACCAACGAACCACGCCCAGGAGTTCATGGCGCCCGCGACACCGGCCGGCATCGGTACGCCCTCCAACCACCCACCACCCCGGACGCCAGAGTGCCGGTAGACAGTGATGTCGGCCGCTGTGCTCACCACGCCTTCGCGCTTGTCGTGCCCGTCCCGCCACTGGACGGCGTTCTTGCTGTGCACCACCAGGTCGGACCACCCGTCGCCGTCGAGATCGAGCAGCTCCACGGCGCTCGCGTGCCAGGGTCGCTCGAGGGCCCCGACGAGCTGCTGCTCGGGCAGGCCGTCGCCGTTGAAGTCGTCGTACTTCATGATGCACTGCTCGCGGAGCGCGAACTCGATCTGCGGATACGGAAGCGGCGCCTCGACGTCGTCGGCGTCGGCGAAGGTTCCCGTCGGCGTCCCATAGGAAACCCGCCACTCGAACAGCCCGTCGGGCAGGAAGGGCGGCAGGCCCTCGTCGGGGGTCGCGAACTGCGAGGCGTCGGCCACCTCCACCAGGTCGGCGAGCCCGTCACCGTCGATGTCGACCAGCAGGCGGCGGGCGACTGTCACCGTGAGGCCGTCCTCGGTGAAGGCGTCGAGCGCGTCGAGCCCGCGACGCGGGTGGCGGCCGCCGTCGGCCCGGTTCTCGATCTCCACGTCGTGGGCGGGCGCAAGCGCGGCGGGCAGGGAGTCCTCCCCGGCGGTGTACAGCGTTCCGTCCCCGGCCGACAGCGCCCACGTCCGGTCCGAGAGCCGCCGCTCGAACCGAATCTCGCCGTCTTCGGACTGGTCGTACCACCAAGCGCCGAGCAGGTCGGTCAGGCCGTCGGCGTCCGCATCGCCCAGCCTGGTGTACGTGTCGGTGGTCGAGACCTCGAAGGCCGGGTACGATGTCGGGTCCGCAGAGAGCCGCGCCGCCCAGTCATCACCGACCCAGAGATCCTGGTAGCCGGTGACCGAGCGGGTGTAGCTGTAGCCGCCGCCAAGCACCGCCATGGCGCCCTGCGGCAGGCCGAGGTCGAAGTCGTCGTCCTGCACCTCCCCCCAACTGTCGTAGGGGTCCAACTCGAGAAGCCAACGCGGGCCCGGGTAGTCGACGAACCCGACGTCGAGCGGGGCGTCGAAGGTCGCGAGCCACTCTGTCTCGAGATCGACGGGTTCCACCAGCTCGGACTCGCTCCGCCCCAGGCGGGGGCCCAACGGGGCGTAGCCGAACCGGCCGAGCACGACGGCATCGACGCCAGCGTGGCCGACCTTGCGCACGCCAGAGAGCAGGGTCTCGCCGCGGTCGTCGGTATAGTCCAGTAGGTACTCGTAGGACGCCACCCACTGGGCGGTCGCTACCTTGCGGGTCCACACCTCGATCGAAGCGAGGCGGTGGTCGAAACGCTCCT
>CAYFPQ010000118.1:5562-6607 GCA_964345005.1 uncultured Victivallales bacterium
CCCAGGACATGGGCGTGTCGGCGGCCGCCAGGCGCGGGACCACCGTGGTGGTCGTGCCGTCAGCCCAGATCGTCCACGTGTCGTCCGCCAGGGTGCCAGCCACGTGTCGCGGCGTGGAGCCGAAGAGTCGGTAGTCGTAGGCGGCGGCTTCGACGGGTTCGAATAGTCCCGACACCGCTCCCGATACGTGGAACACGTCAGGACTGGTCGCGAAGGCGCCGTGGCGCTCCCGCGGCGTGTGGCCGCGCACCGACGTCCCGGTCCGAATCCGCCGGATTGGTACGCGAGCGACAGCTTGGGAGCGAAGAGGGCAGGCGGAAGCGAGACCTCGATGGCGTGGGCCAGCCCTCCAGACTCCTCGACCGAGGCCAGGTGGCCCGCGCTCTCGAGCGTGGGTTCGAGGGCAGAAACGTACTCCATCATCGATGGAGTGACGCCGTCTGCAGGCACGCTCAGGCCGGCGAAGACCAACCCCGCCTGGCCCTGCTCCTCCGACGCTTCGGCGTGGATTCCCGAGCCGGCAACTGCGACGATGCCGACCAGCACCGCACTCCGACTACACATCGAAAACGACATGCCAACCTCCAGTCTGCCTCGTTCAACGAGAGCTCGACTGCCCGACGGTATCGAACGACCACCAGAGCCATCAAGCCCCACGCAGGTCGCCGCTACCGCGTGGGGCGTGGGCTACGTGAAGACGATCAGAGGGTGCGCTTGCCGCTCATCCGCTCGAGCAGCTCGGCGGCCTTCACCACGTCCGGGTGCCCGGCGGGGCCGGCGGCGGCGGTCTGCAACGCCTCGCGGGCGTCGTCGGCGCGGCCGGTGACCCGCAGGAGCACGCCGAGGTTGTACAGGGCGGAGGGATCGTCGGCGCGCCGCTCGAGGGCCTGTCGGTACTTCGCTTCGGCCGGCTCCACCTCGCCGTCGAGGTAGAGGTCGATGCCCTCGCGGACCAGCTCGTCGGCGGCGTGGATGAACTCCACGTCCAGGAAGGCCTTGGCGCCCAGGTTGAGGGCGAGCGCGCCGAGTGGGCTCATGAGCCAGA
>CAYFPQ010000119.1:0-6578 GCA_964345005.1 uncultured Victivallales bacterium
TGGTCGAAAAAGCGGCAGCATGACATCAAATCCAACCGGATTTTGCGGCAATAGGCTGACGAGCCAAACCGACAGTCGCACGGAGCGTGTTGATTGCTCCCCGCATACGAGCACCTTTGCCCATGCCATGATATGATGCCCCCACAACGCCCAGCAAAATGGCGATGAGGCCGACGACCACTAGCACCTCCAGAAGCGTGAAACCGCCATATCTTGCCTTCACACCTTTCATGTCCTTCATGGTAAGCATTACTCCCTCTTCGCCCTGATCCGATAGAACGTCGGGCTATTCGTCAGTCCAAACACCACCATCGCATTGCCTGTCGGTGTCGGCGGCGGGAAGCCTGCGATCCAGTCCCATCCGCCAGAATCCATCAGATTCGTGTTCCACTCTAACCATTGCCGTGAATCGACACCGCCCCGCCAGTCAATTCTCGTGCCGCCCCACTCCTCGCCAAGACTGAGCACGCGGAGAATCGAGTTGCTGTCATGTGGGTCAGTGTCCGCAGCAAACTCGTTCAGGTTATTGTGTGGGTCACCGTCGGGGTTCATAGCTGCATCGTTGCTGTGGACGTTCAGGAGATGCGCCACCTCCCATCCATCCCACATCTCGTCATCATCCGTATCCCGGTCGTGCGGGTCGGTCTGGTTCATGTACTCGCCAAACGTATTCAACGCATCCCCATCGGTGTCTTCCGTACCATCCGTGGTATTGGTTCCCTCATACTCCCGAGTCTCCCTGTAATCCGCCATATGGTCCCCGTCCCCATCCACAAACTCATCCGCACCTATATCCATTGCTAGGCCGAACGGGCGTGCCTCTCCATCCATGTCTATACTTGCCCCCGCATTCGTGCTCCCGGCATCAATACAAGGCGAGCTGTAAAGCAGATGGAAGTCGCCTGTGTAGCGGTTGGCGAAAAGGGGATCGGCACTGGTGATGTTGTTGCTGGTTGTGAGTGTACCGACCAGCTCTCCCACAGCACAGTTGTTGACGTGGATCGCTGCATACTGTTGCCCAATTGGGCGTTGCCATACATCATCGCCATAGCGAGACGTGTTGCCGTACACAACCGTGCTGTTCAGCGCCAGTTCTGCTGGCCCCAGTGAGGAGGCGGCTATGGCAACACCTCCACCCCCATCGAAATCAGGCTCGGTTGGAGCACTTACAGCATTACCAGAAACCGTGCAGGACTGTATCTCAGCTTGACAGAACGGCCCCACAACAATCCCACCCCCAGCCGATTCCACGGCAGTATTGCTAATGACAAGGCATCCGACGAGCTGGACCTCTGCACCGAGGCTAAGATTGATGCCTCCCCCAGCGTACTGACTGGCGTTCTCGTGCAGCTCACAGTTCACGATTGCCACCTCAGTTCCAGAAGATACAGCCTGCATTCCACCCCCCGAACCTGCAGTGTTCTCTACAAGACCGCATTGCAGGAAATGCACTGCGCTGGCCAACGTACAGTACACGCCGCCCCCGTCGTTGTTCACCCCATTCGTCGAAGCATTGTCCACAATCAAACACCTATTCGCATCAAATTCCGACTGCCGCACATGCACGCCGCCACCCCACTCGCCTTGACCCCGCGTGATCATCACCCCATCGATCCTCAACGCAGCTCCGTTATCCAGCCGGATGCCACGCCGCGTGCGCTGGCCATCTATGACCGTCTCGTAGCACTCGATGTCCCGCTCGGTGAAGTCAGCACTGTAGCCACCCTCGATCACAATATCCCAATCCGATCCGTCCAAGTCCAACACCGCTTCAACCTGATCGCTGGTATAGGTTCCCATTGCCACATGAACAGCGTCACCGGTCAGTTTCGCGAAATTGGCTGCGGCCTGTAGGCTCTTGAATGGTGCGTCAAGCGTCCCCATCTCCTGCGTGGCAGTGCTGTCGGCGTAGACATAGACATAGGAGTGGGTGCGGAAGCTTATCTCTTCGGTCACATTCGTCAGCCCGTTCGTCCCCACTGCTACAGCCTGACACAGGTAATTCGATCCCGACAGCAAACCGTCGAGTGTCACGGAGTGATCAATTCCTATTGATGTCCATCCGTGTCCATTCGTGGTTCCTCCCAGTCCCCACTTTACCGTCCCCGTACTCTCGATCTCGGTCTCCCACGACACCACCGCATTCGTTACCCCAGGCTCGATCGACACCCCCGAGATCTTCGGCGGGTAGTCATACGGATTCCCGATCATCAAGGAGAGGGTCTCTCCGAATACCCCCTGATCGCTCTCAACCGTCAGCATAAACCACGCATTGCTGTTGCCGGCAAAACTGTTCGATACGGCAAACTCGAACGGCGGCGCCGATGTACTCACCCCGCCAATCCCTGCATCCGGCAGCACCGAATTGCTCACCGTCACCTGGATGTTGGATGTTCCGCGTTGGCTGTTGGATGCTGAAAGCATCCCCACCACATTGCTCAATCCCATCTCATGACTCGTCAGAGCCACCACCAGTTCCCCACTCTCCCCCGGCTCGACATACCCGTCCCCATCTCCAGTCTTCTCAGTCAGGACAGGCTCCACCTCGAACGGCAGCGCATAACTTTCTTCAATCCCCGCAGTACCCACCGCCCCGGGCACTACCGCCCCATATCCCAAGCCACGCTTCGCAAAGCCTCTCCAAAAGGCTATCTGGTTCGTCCCGCCATAGGTAACGAGATCGGCTTGTAACAAGGCATCGCGGGCTTCCTCAAAGTTCGGGTTTTCGGGCGTGAGTTTGAGCGCATCAACCACGAGCTGCATGATCATTTCGTTGCCTACAACCCCGTAGCGTTCCATGAGGTCGTTTCGGCATTCCCAGAGCATGAGACACCAGATTTCGCCGATGTTGTGGATCTGGTCGGCATCTTCGCTGCCGAAGTCGGGATTGCGTGGAATTGAGGGGCTGAAATACATCTGATTGGGATCGATATCCCCCAGTGTCTGCGGGGCTTTGTTCGTATCGGTGCTGTATGGAAATCGCCGAATGCCATAGTAACGATCGACGCCATACTTGTTCGCAGCCTGGAGATAGCTTGCGAATGGGTAGCACCCATCTGCGCTGTCACCCGCCTCACTGAGCAGCGCCAAGGGGAGGAAGTCACTCCACCCTTCGGCCAGGCCACGGGCCTGAGTAGTGGTCAGTCCGAAGCCATTTCCGATCAGGCGTGTGGTTAGCCCGTGAGTGATCTCATGCAGCAAGAGCTCGGCATCCATTGCGCCATCCCGGCGTGTGGGGTTGGAAGAGGTGGATACCGATACCTTCCCATAGGTGCCATCGCCCCACCCCTGATAAAAGGCGTAGATCCCGTGAAGGCCGCCCGCGTTCTCGTCATTCTGGATCTCAATCTTCAGCGCATCACCGCCTGCGCCGCCACGGCCGAAGTTGTTGTTCTGGAAGTTCCCGGCGGCCTCATCGAAGCCGAAGGCGTACATACGGTCATGAAAGAGGTTGGCCACGTAGAATGCCTGCACCTGGGAGAAGTCAACATAGTCGGCAGGATTGCCTGCGTGATCGTAGGGATGGTCGAAAACGCGATAGGTCGTGCCTGTAACGGCGGGACCGTCGGGTGCGTCGTTGTCATCCCAATCGGCATAGACATGGGCGTTGTTGCCGACAAGGGGGCTGTTGCCGTCCGGAATCCACCCTTCAGGAGAAGCGTTCGTGCTCCATGCAGAGAGGGTAATATTGGTCCGGGATACCTCCACAGGCGTGTAGTTGGTCGGCACATCCGGTCCCGGGGTCATGGGAAGCGGACTGTCGTTGGTGTAAACGTTGTACGTCACATCTTCCAGCGTCCAGGTCAGGCTGATGTCCTCCACAACCGCCCCTGTGTCAGCGCGGATGATCAAACGGTGCGTTTCGGGAACACTTGGATGTTGGGCGTTCTTTTCTTCTTTCTCCACCAGAATATCCCAGCACCTCACCACACTGATCTGATCCAGCGGGTAGTAGATGGAGGACGGAGAACGGAGAACGGAGGTCTGCACTTCGTTGCTCTCTGCGTCTTGGCGTCTTGGCGCGAGATGCTCCCCAATGATCCCCTCCAACTCCTCTTCCCCAACCTTCACCACATCATGGGACCGCACACTCGGTATATGCAGCGCGCGGCTCTGCACGTTGATGATGCGGTTCTCTCTGTCCAGATTCATCGCAAAGGTAGCGCCGTAGATATCCAAGTCATCGTGCTGTTGCTGCCAGGTCAGCGAGCGCATGCCGTTGTGTTTCGTCAGTACATCACGGGCAATCCTGGCGTTGGGCGGCTCAATGTCCGTCGGCGCCAGAGTAAACGCCTTCCCATTCGCTTCGATTAAGGCTGCGGCAATCTCATCCGGCTCCAATCCAGGAGCAGGGCCACTCAGGTACGCCGAACGCCGCCGCACAAACCGCGGCGTCCCCATGTCGGAGTCACGGGTGAGGTGAAGATCGCGGGCTGTCGGAAGAGAGAGACTTGCACGAAGATGCAAGGAACCAGGAGAAAATGGCGCTTGATTCGTCGAGAGGCTGACTACTCGTGGCTGGGGTGCGTGGCTCCGTGGCTTTGGACCAACCACAGACGACCGTAACGCAGTGGTACCGCCCCCTTGCACAGTAGCCCAAGCTCCGCGCACGGCCCCTCGCCAACCCCCGCCTCGCCACACCACAAGAACCCCTCCCATGAGTACAACGAGGGTCATAAACCGTACTGTCTGGCGCGTCTTCACACATGTGAGATTAACAGTTCATGCAGCAATCTGCAACAGCGCTGACACGACCATGCGCGATCCATGCGCGACTACAGAGTTGAACCTGACGCGCATGGTGCGCTACTATCCGTCCTTCCTCATGCCGCAGACCGAACACAACACCATCACGGAGTTGGCACACCGCATTCTGCCGGACTGGCAGAAAGCGCTGTTGTCGCAGCAGCGAGTTCCGCTGATCCAGGAGTACTGTCGACTGCCGGAGTACTACTGGGACGTGCGCGGCGATGGTCATGAGCAGGCAACGCCCTATGCGTTCAAGACGGACGGTGTAGTCTTCCATTTCCTGCCTGACACCCCCATCGCCCCCGCCTACCGCTACCAGGCCGCCGATCCTGAGAATCAGACCCTTAAGCCCCTTCTACCTTACGAGAACCCCCACTGGCACCATGCCACAGCGGGGTTTCGTTACTACGCCTCCCAAGCGATCGCTGCCATGGCCGAGGGAGACTGGGAACGCGGCTGCGCTTTTGCCGGCTGGCTGATTCATGTACTGCAGGACCACAGTTTTGGAATTCACAGTCTCGAAGGGCCCTATGGCACAGATGTGTTTCTGCTGCACCGGCTCTTTCCCGACGCCGAACGCCCGGAGCATGACCCCGCCGTCATCCTGCGGCAACCCACGCCACCGCCTACGGCGACAGACCTGCGCGACTACATCCCGCGGCTGTTGGGCTACCACCCCGATGAGATTGCCTTCACGCTTTTCTCGCGACACGTGGAATCTACTCTCGCCGCGCGCCGACTCTGTCATCAGATCGTCATCAACGCCCGCATGGACCGTTCCGACTTGAACGGCCCGCTCTTCGAAGAGATGTACCGTGCTGCCGTCACTTTGACGGCCGATACGCTGTTCACGCTGATTGGCGTGGCCTCGAAGCGTGTGAACAACTCAACGGTTCATCTCGAGACGGTTCACCTCTCCCAGACCGAGCCCTACCAGCGGCCTTGGCTCACCGCCCCCCCCTACTGGACACGCGGCTACACAGTCGGGCACGCCCTCGACAATGGGGGGCGCCGCATACCTCTCCAGCTTCGCCTGCCACCACAGAATATACCGGTCACTTTCTCGCAAGGCGTGGCCGTGGGAGGCCATTATTGTTCGACGCTTTCTTTCGAGATTCCGTGGAAGACCTACGCCTCCTTCGACTGCTCCCTGGGGCAACACGCTCTGTTCAGCTCCCGCGCCGGCGAGGTCCGCTTAACACTGAAAGCCGGATCCACGGTTCTCTTTGATGACGTCATATCGGGAAGTGACCCCGCGGTAACGCTCCATGCTGACAATCCCGGGGGGCGCATCTCACTGACCCTACAGACTCGCGACGGGCTGGACGCCAATATGCATCACATCATCTGGGCCGACCCCGTTCTGAAACGGCTTCCGGCACCGTTCTGAAACGGCCCGCTCGGAGAGCGGGCCCTACCTGGTACACGGGTCGTCCTGTGCGACATGCTCGGAGAGATAAACATCACGGTCCACGCGACGCTCTACCTCACGCGCCACAAGTCGGTCGGTTCGCCGTGTCGAGAGACATCCTGCAAGAGACAGACACAACAGCATCACCACTGCCAGAGACCATTTCATATCCCGAAGAATCTACCGGAAAGAGGAGCCCTGCAAAAGGCGCAAAAAGGGCGTTCCAAGGCTTGATCATTGGACACCAAGGCGTTAGTCTGGACCCACAAGGCAGGTTGTGATGCCTGCTCTTATCGTGAGGAAGGAGGGACTCCCATGAGGCGTAAAGATGTTCTTCGCATTCTGATCATCGGGCTCTGTGTAGCTATAGCGCTCACCGGAACTGATCCACCGGCGCTCATGTAGACTGAGCCACCGG
>CAYFPQ010000120.1:0-6414 GCA_964345005.1 uncultured Victivallales bacterium
GGTCGAAAAAGCGGCAGCATGACATCAAATCCAACCGGATTTTGCGGCAATAGCTTGGTCATGCGCATGATGAAGCGCAACCCCTTCTTAAGCAGTGGATTGTAGAGCTTTATGCGATCGCCGCCCCTGTCCATCACATAGATGCCACGCTTGCCGACACCTGCCTGGATCATGTCCACGATCTCCAGCAGCTGACGGTTCTCGCTTACGAAGCCAGGCGCACCCGAGGCCCACAGCCGCTGGTGCAAAGGTATCATCTTTCGCTTCCCCGCTTCGCAGGCCACAGCCAGACAGCCCCAGTAGCCGTTTGCCAGTTGGCCCGTACTGCCATCGCGCACACGCCCCAGAAACGGCATCTTCTTGGCGTACTGCTTACGGATATCCGTCGGATCCAAGATGATCAGCGTGTTGCGCTTGATCCGCTCGCTGGCCGTGACGGCGATCTGCTCGTTAATGGCCTCTGCCAGTCCCGGCGTATTCAGATGTCGGCTTAACCGCTCCTCGGTCTTCTTCATCTTGATGGGCTCATCCAGGGATCGAGCAATGCTGCTGAGCTTCACATCTTTCGAAGCCTGGATCCCAAAGACCATCTGCCTGATGAATTTGATCTTCGGCTTCGAGAACTGGGGTGAAAATACCCCCAGAAATCTCTCAATCTGGTCTCGGATTTTCAGGGCAGTCGCGGTACGGTTCATGGCGGTCTCCTTGTGTTTGTTTGGTCACCCTCATCTTACGATGAGGTCACTTGGAGACCACTCCCTATTTCACTTGTCTGCAACCCCTTTTACACACCTGTACTGGCGTTTCGAAGATTCAGCCCGAAAAACTGGGGATAGTCCTGATGAGAACACTGCTGCATCGGCTCGCTGGGGACAGCTCGCCCTACCCAACACAGCACACATCTGAGTCAACTGCAAGGTAGGGCGAGCTGTCCCCAGCGAGCCGCCAGTGCGGCAGTGTATCCGACTTCCGATCTCCGACTTCTGACCTCCGGATCTACTTCCGGGAAGGGACGATAACGCAGAAGGGATCGCGCTCACGTAGGAAGAGATGATAGACCAACACCAGGTTCTCCAGGTCGGCTCCGGACTTGGACATCCGCACTGCCGTTCCGCCACCAACGTCTGCCGGCAGCACCGGGATCGCCGCCATCAGCATCGACACCATAGGGTCTCCCCTGCCACCTGCACGGAAATCGTAGAATCCTGGAATGTTCATCGTAAGTCTCCCTGCTCCGCGAAACTACGCAGCACGAGGAGCGGCCGCACCATACGGATGCGACCGCCCGCTCCTGTCGACGACATGTGCGGCATGCACTTCTTCTCGCGTTACTTGGTCCTTTCTGGTCTGTTTGCATTCGACATGCTGCCGCCACGTCGCTTCGACCGATGCTTTCTGAAGCCGCTCCTGCAACTCGGCCTCCGAAAACGGCTTCTCCAACACATCGCCTACACCCATAGTCCGCAGTTCAGATAGCGCTTGCGGATCTACGTATCCAGACATCACGATCACTTTCGTCTCATCTGGAATGATCGCATTCCTTAAGAACCATACGCCGTCGTGGTCAGGCATTCTGTAATCCAATAGGACCATGTCGAAAGTCTTACTCGCCAGCATCCGCACACCGGCACGCGCGCCCGTTGCGGCTTCGACCTCGCTTCCCCAACGCCTCAACATGTTGCACAGGCTCCACAGCATCGTCACGTCATCATCTATCACCAGGATTCTCATGACGCCCTCCCCTCGCTTGCCTGTCTCTGTTCTCTTACCCTCTTAAGAAGCACGCGGCATGCCAACCCCGCCAAGATGTAATCTGATAACACTCTCTTCACAACCGACCAATAACCATGGCATTATGGGCTTGGAAGCCCCCGTTCGAGCTGCTCAAGTGTGAGATCATGACCGTCCGGATTCTCACATGTGTCACGCTATGTATCACTTTTTGCGGAGCGAAAACGTAGGGCTTTGGGACTACTCTGGCAGCGCCAGAGAACGAACATCCAACATCGAACACGGAACGTAGAACATCGAGCGCTTTGCATCTCCTTCGGAGTTCAGTGTTCCTTGTTCGATGTTCAGTGTTTTCCAGCTTTCGGGCTGCTTTTCATTGTGTCAGACTGCCACCAAGCAATGGAGGGATATGAACATGAAACAGATCACCACGACAGCAATCGTGCTCTTGGCTCTAGCCGCTGCCGCTGCTGCCAAGCCTGTTACCATGAGTCTACAGATCCGGAAGGGCGATCTGCGCAGCTCCCCATCGTTCCTCGGCAAGATCGTGGGATCGGTGACCTACGGCGATCGCCTGAAGGTCGAAGACACAAGAGGCGCCTGGTGCCTCGTCAGGGCCGAGGAAGGAACTCTGACCGGGTGGCTGCACAGTTCCGCGCTGACCAAGAAGAAAGTCAAACTCAAGGCTGGCGACAAGGATGCCGATGTAGCCGCCTCGAGTGGCGAGCTTGCGTTGGCCGGGAAAGGGTTCAACTCGGAGGTCGAAGCCCAGTTCAAAGAACAGAACAGCGAGGCGAACTTTGCGGCCGTCGACATCATCGAGAAGATCCGCGTCACAACACGTGAGATAGAGAAGTTCCTTAAGGCCGGCTCCGTTGTGCCGAAGGGAGGTGCGGAATGAGACGCTCTCTTCTTCTCATCGCCCTCGTCGCGGCAGCCGGTGGGCTGCTCGCGGGCTGCAAAGCGCTCGACGTTGTGACAAAGGTCACGACCTCCGTGGGAGTGGCCACGGGCAAGATATCGGCGAATGAGGCACGCGCCATTAACCGTACTGCCTCTGCAGCGGGCAAAGCGTTCGAGCAAATTACACCCGCGCAGGAGTACTACATCGGGCGCGCGGTTGCCGCCACCATCCTACAGGAATATCGGCACGCCGACCTCAAGGAGGCCGAGCAATACCTCAACGTCCTGGGGCAGGCACTGGCCATGCACTCGGAGAAACCCGAAACGTTCGGTGGCTACCGTTTCGCTATCATGGACACCGATGAGATCAATGCCTTCGCCGCGCCGGGTGGACTCATCCTGGTCTCGCGCGGTTTGCTGCGTTGCTGTCGGAGCGAAGACGCTGTCGCCGCTGTACTCGCGCACGAGATCGCTCACGTGCAGCACGCACATGGGCTGCGGGCCATCAAGAAGAGTCGCCTCACCTCGGCACTGACTATCCTCGCCGCGGAAAGCGCCAAGACCATGGGAGGCGAACAGCTCGCCCAACTGACGACTGCATTCGAGGGAAGCATCTCGGACATCACGGGAACACTGGTCAACAGCGGTTACTCGCGCAAGCTGGAGAGTGAAGCCGACGCGTCCGCTATCGCCATACTTGAACGCACCGGCTACAGTCCTGCCGCCCTGAAAGACATGCTCGAGCAAATGCATACCCATATGCCCGACGACGCCAAGGGCTTTGGCAAGACGCATCCCGATCCCCATGACCGTGTTGAGGACATCGCCCTCCTCATCGAGAACACTGGGCAGGTCGAACAAGTCAAAGCGCGCCAGAAGCGCTTCGAGAAAGCAATGAAGGGCGTGTAACCCCTTTCCGGCCAGACGCGGCTCGGAAGGGACTCCTCGCCCCACCTCTCTGTAGTTGCACGGGTCAGGGCGAGCTGTCCCCAGCGAGCCGGGAGTCAGCGACAATTGAGGATCGACTATGCATAGAAAACTCGCCCAAGGCTCCCTGATCGGACTCACCGCTGCCATCCTCGCGGCGCTCCTCCACCTTACCGGCGCGCTCAACCGGCTCGAAGCAGTGACCTGGGACTGGCGCGCCCGGACCATGGCGGCGCCCGGAGAAGCAAGCGACGAGATCACGCTCATCCTTCTCGACCAAGCCAGCCTCGACTGGGCTGAGAATACGATGGGGCTGGGCTGGCCCTGGCCGCGCGAGGTGTACGCGGCCATCCTGGGATTCTGCAAGATCGGTAATGCTCGGTCGGTTGCGTTCGACGTGATCTTCAGTGAGCCATCGGACTATGCCGATCAAGACGTTGCCCTCGGAACGGCCATCGCTGACGGTGTCCCGTTCGTTGGTGCTGTCTCTTTTGAAGGAACGAACGCCACGCTTCCCATTGCAGAGGTGGCGACCAACGCCACGCTCCTCGGCAGCGTGCTGGGGGACGCCGATCCCGATGGTGTCATCCGTCGCATACGCCCGTCCGTGACGCATGAGAATCAGAGATATCTCACTCTGGGTCTGGCTGCGTACATGGCAGATTCTGAACACCGGACGTCGAACAAGGAACAAGGAACTTCGAACGCTAAGGAGCCCACCATCGATCCGACCACGGATCATCGCGACTCACCATCTTCTCCCACTTCGATGCTGGGAGTTCCTTGTTCGATGTTCGATGTTCGCGAAGCATTCCTCCCGCCCCTCCCCCTCGACCGTTCCGGCCGGGCGATTCTCCGCTGGCGAGGCCCTGTGGATGCACACAGGAACTACAGCGCCCAGTCCGTCATCCAATCATTCCTGCGTATCCAGTCGGGTGAACGACCCGTGTTGCAGCCTGACCTACTAGACAACAAGTACGTGTTCTTCGGATTCACGGCGCCCGGGCTGATGGACCTGCGATCCACGCCAATCAGTCCCGTGTACCCGGGCGTCTCGGTCCACGCCACGCTCTTGGATAACGTACTGTCAGGTGACCTCGTTCGTGACATCCCCGCGCCTCTCGCGCTGACATGGATGCTGCTCTTCGCTATGGCAGCCGGACTCGCCGGCCGACACAGTGCCAAGGTTTGGCAAATCCTGCTGGGTTTTGCCGCCGCCTTCTCTCTCCCCCTGATCGCCAGCCTGGCTGCTTACGGAATGAGTTGGTGGCTCCCGGTCGCAGCTCCCACCGTAGCCGGATTGCTGGGACTTACGGGAAGCGTCGTCTTCAGCTACGCGATCGAGGGAAAGCAGAAGCGGTTCATTAAGGGCGCCTTCAGACAGTATCTCAGCCCCGCGGTAATCGACCGCCTGCTCGCGAACCCAAACAGTCTCTCCCTCGGGGGAGAATTGCGTGAACTGTCGATCTTCTTTTCCGATGTCGCAGGCTTCACCGGAATCTCCGAGCACCTGGGTCCCGAAGACCTGACATCGCTGCTCAACACGTATCTCACCGCCATGACCGACATCATCCTCGAGGAGGGCGGTACGGTCGATAAGTACGAAGGTGATGCCATTATCGCCTTCTGGAACGCACCGCTTGATCTCCCGAATCATCCCGTCTGTGCCGTGCGCGCCGCCATCCGCTGCCAGGCCGCGCTGGATGAGATGCGGGCGGTGCTTGCAGAGAAGTACGGCAAGGAAATCAGGGCACGCATTGGCATCAACACCGGCCCCGTGGTGGTCGGGAACATGGGGTCGCAACAACGCTTCGACTATACCTTTCTCGGGGATGCCGGAAACCTGGCCTCGCGCCTTGAGGGAATCAACAAGCAATTTGACACGTCCATCCTTATCTCCGAGTACACAGAGGCGAAGCTGGACGACTCCATTTCCCTGCAGGAGGTCTCACGGGTCCGCGTCGTGGGCCGCAAGGAACCTGTCCGCGTCTACAGGCCCCTGCCGGAGGATGCCGACCCGGCTCCCTTCGCATCGGCCCTCAACGCCTACTACGAGGGGCAGTTCGAAGACGCTGCCTCGCAATTCGAATCGCTCTCCCCCAGCGACCCCACCGCTGCCATCTACGCTGCTCACTGCAGGCAACTGGCACAGTATCCACCGGAAAGCTGGAATGGGGTCTGGGAAATGACGGAGAAGTAGGGCCGCTTCGCGGCCCGGAGGTCGGAGGCCAGAAGTCGGAGGTCGGAAGACTCCAGGTTGGCCGACTATAACCCATGGCGGCCCAAAGGCCGCCATCCGCCAGAGACACCGTGTCCGCGCGCAGCGCGGCGCGGTGTGGGAAACGTGACAAGAACTCGGATTGAGCGAAAGGGAACGGCTAGATTGCGCCAGATGGCGGTTTTCTCGGGAGGTCCGCTGGGCTCGTGCCCGCGGACCTTCCGAAAAACCGGCAGATGGTGTGATATAGCCGTTCCCTTTCGCGCCGAGTTCTTGGCACAACGGGACTCAGCCCAAACCCCAACCCATCAGGTTCTACAGACGCCCTTCCGACCTTCGACATCCCACCACCATTTCACATACCCCCTCCTCCAACTCACTATGCTCAAAGGGCATGATCTTGGCATCAAAGCCAGCCTCATCCACCACCCGCAGCCATGTAGCCCGGTCAAACAGACCGCATATGTGCTTCTCGGCGTGATTCTCGGTCCGACCATCGGTGTAACGCAGAATGACATTGAAGAGCGTCTGGTAGGTCGTGTCCCCAGGATCATACGACCACTGCAGATAGCGAGCACCACGTGTCGCGTCTCATTTTGAATGGGACTGGCGTTTCTCGTAAATGGGACGGGCCG
>CAYFPQ010000121.1:0-5810 GCA_964345005.1 uncultured Victivallales bacterium
TTCACAGGGACACTACATATGGGGGGTACTTGAGTCAATCAGCCACCCACGTAACATAATAAAGATCATCGCCAGCACTGAGGAATCGTACACGTTCCGTTCGGATAAGTTATGCAACATTCGGACGTTGAGTCCGCTGGGCCTCGAGAAAACAGTGGAGTTCTATCGGCTGACGTTGGAGCCCGGTGGTGAGCTTGTCAGCGAACCGCACTTTCCCGGTACGGAGGAAGTTCTCCACCTTGCCAGGGGGCGTCTGTCGATCAAAAGCGGAGAACAAGAGGCGGAAATTCATAAGGGAGACTCCATTCACTACCGAGCCGATCTCCCGCACACACTGCGCAACAGCGGCAAAGGCCGAGTGGAAGCCTACATGATCGTGCGCTATCGCGAAATATAACGACCCGCTGAACCCATGCTGGATAGCGAAGAGCAATCCTCATAAGGGATGATGCTTTGAGTGGCGAATCCTGCATGGGAGGTGGGGACAGAACGAATGAATGATTACGGGTATTTTGATGATGCGGCCCGGGAATATGTGATTACCGATCCATTTCCGCCGGCGCCTTGGATTAATTATCTCTCAAACGGGCATTTGTGCACCATCATCAGCCAGAAAGGTGGAGGCATGACCTTTCTGGACAGTTCCGTTGAACAGCGTTTTACGCGTTATCACCAGGACCGCGGGGTGCCGCAGGACCGTCCGGGGCACTATCTCTATCTTCGAGAACAGGACGGCACAATCTGGTCGCCCACTTTCGATCCGACGCGTACCCCATTGGATGAATGGGAATGCCGTCATGGCATGGGGTATACGACGTTTTGCGCTTCCTATCGTGGGGTGACGGCGCGATTGCGTTTTTTCGTTCCTCCCGACGACAATGTACTGCTATGGGAACTTGCGTTGGAAAATCACCGTCAGGGCCGTGCCGATCTCCTTGTAACGCCCTATGTCGAGTTTGGTTTCCTGCAGGCCATGCGGGAGGTGCGTTATTGGCATTGGTGTCGCTACCACAACACGTTCACCTATGACCCCAAGCTCAGCGCCATTCGTTACTATTATGGAACCCCCGAAGCCCTGAAGAACATGAGTGTCTTTCTCAGCGGCAGCGGAACGCCTGCGGGCTTCGATTGCAGCCGCGATGCGTTTCTTGGACGCGGCGGCAGGGAGGACGCTCCCGAATCCCTGTTGGCGGGCAAGCTCACGGGCTCGGAGCTGCCCGGCGGCGGGCACGGCTGTGGCGCGCTGGGGTATCGGGTACGAATGAAGCCGGGACAGCGCAAGCGTCTATGTTTCGCATTGGGAGGTGCGGAGACGTGGCAGCAGGCGGGGCGGTTGATCCGCAAGTACAGGAAAGAGGAGTCGGTCGATCGGGCTTTCGGAAGGCTGGGGCGGGCCTGGAATCGCTATCTGGACGTGACCCGGGTGGAGGTGCCCGATCCGGCCATGCAGTCATTTGTCAACATCTGGAATCCCTATAACTGTCGAGCGGCCCTGGAACGGGCTCGGTGGATCAGTGCCGTTCATACCGGTATGGGTGGCGGATTGACCTCGCGCGACTCCATGCAGGATGCGCAGAGTATTGCGCATCTTCATCCCGCATGGGCTCGGGATCGCATTCGCGTGGTTCTGGGGTATCAATGTCCCGACGGGCGTTTCTGGCGTTCGTTTGATCCCGTAACCGGCAGCGCGCCTGAAGCGGAGGACATTCGTTCCGACAACGGCGTCTGGTCAATCCTGACAACCCATGCCTATCTTGCCGAGACAGGCGATTTTGATTTTCTGAAAGTGTCCGTTGCGTACTACGGCGGAAAGCCCGCAAGCGTGTTCGATCATCTTTATCATGCCTTGACGTACATCTATGAGCATGTAGGGAAGAACGGACTTCCATTGCTTTACGATATGGACTGGAATGACAGCCTCTATCTCTTTGCCGAAGAAGGCGCGGAGAGCGTGATGCTGGCGCAGCAGCTTGTGTATGCCTGTGGACTGCTGGGCGAGATTGCCGAAAAACATGGTAAGCCGAAGGTGATGCGCTGGTGTGAGCGTGTGCGGAAGGAGCTTACGGCCACATTGAATTCGGGACGGGTATGGGACGGTCAGTGGTACAGGCGGCTGCTCTATTCGGGACGACGTACGCCGTTGGGGAGCGCCAGACGCCGCGAAGGCAAGCTCTTCCTGAATACGCAGGCCTGGGCGGTCATTGCCCAAGTGGCGTCGCAACAACGCGGTGAGACCTGCATGGATCGTGTCCACGAGCACCTGGCCACACCCTATGGTCTGCAGTTACTCTGGCCCGCCTACACCGGTATCCCCGAACCGGAAGATCCGCTCGTCTCCAATCGGCCCGGCGTTGGGGAAAATGCAGGAATATTCAATCACGCCTTTGCGTGGGGGATCATGGCGGAAGCGCTGCTGGGGCGTGGAGACCGGGCTTTCCAGTACTATCGAAATGCGTTGCCGAACGTGTTGTCTGAAAAGGTCGGCAGTGAGCGTTATCTGAATGAGCCTTACGCCTGGTCATCGCACATCATCGGACCTCCCGACGAGCGTGCCGGGCAGGCCTTGCTGTCGTGGCTTTCGGGGACGACGACCTGGATGTACGTGGCTGCCACGCAGTACATCCTGGGCATTCGCCCGACCCTCGATGGTCTTCTGATCAATCCCGGTATTCCAGCCGAATGGGCAACGTTCACGGTTCGACGCCGTTACCGGGGAACGTTGTACATCATTACGGTTCGCAACCCCGATCACGTGAATCGAGGCGTTCAGCGTGTGTTTGTGAACGGTGTCGAGCAGGCTTCAAATCTGTTGAGCGGTACGGATCGGCGGCGCGTCCGTGTGGAAGTGATTCTGGGGAAGGACTCTCAACTATGCACTGCACTTTGATGTTGATGCGCGGGCCAATATGCTGCATTGTCTCAGCGCCATGCAGTACAATGTCACCATTGATCGTAACAGCAATGTCCGTATAACCGACCAGATTGCCAACCAAGTGCGAGACCTGGTGCGGTCGGGAACGCTTGCCGTGGGACAGAAGCTCCCGCCGATTACGGAATTGAGAGATCTGTGGGGCGTGAGCGTGTCGTCTCTGCAGCAGGCATTCAGCCGGTTGGCGGCAGAGGGTATCGTATCCCGCTCTCCCCGGCTCGGGACGTTTGTTCAGGCGTGTCCCCAAACGACCGGCAACAGTGCTTCATCCGGCTTGGGGCCGGAGCTTCGGACGGAAGACCGCCAACGTCTGAAAAGCCTGTGTGCAGCCGTCATTGCGGAAGACTGGGCGCTTGAGAATTCGCGTTTAATGCAGATGATTCAAGCGTTCGAGTCTTCCATATGCCATCACGGCGGACGTGTGATGATGGTTGAAATACCGCGGAGATCCCGTAACACGCAGCAAGCGCTTGACCGCGCGCGGCTTGCTAACGCGGTCTTCCTTCTGGATGAGCAGCGATGTGATGACAGGCTGATATGGGATGCCTTCTCACGCGGTCTGCCGGTGGTGGCACATGATTACCCCGGCAATATCCAGGTGAATGGCGTGTCTGAGGACTGGGATTGGGCGATGCGGGAAGTGATGCGGCATCTTATCGCGTGTGGACACAGGCGAATAGCCTTGGCTTCGCTTGACTTATCAACCAGCGGCCAGGACAACCCGGCGTGGGTGAAAGACAGGGAAGGCGCTTTTTTGGATATTGCCCGCTTGGAGAACCTTCCCGTCGGAACCGACGACATTCACCGGCATGCCGGACGCACGGGAAAAACAGGAAATGCCGAATGCATCGGAAAAGCGCTCGGGAACGATCTTCTGTCCGGATCTCACGATTATACGGCAATTATCGGCATTAACGATGCCGTGTCCCTTGGCATTCTTGAGGCCGCCGGTGAGTTGGGCCTTGAAGCGCCGCGGGATTTCTCGCTGGCCGGGTTTGACAACCCCTGTCAGGCAGCCAGAGCCGGCCTCACGAGCGTGCTCCACTCATCGGTTGCCGACGGGCAGGCCGCGGCTGATATGCTGGTGAGGTGCTATCTCTATCCCGATGACGTCGCCGTGAAGCGCGTCATCAACAGACCATGCCTGATTGTGCGATCGAGTACGGGATAACCATAGCTTCCCGACTGATCACCGAACACTCTGAACCTGCATTCGGCAGTTGCCCCACAGGGGTAACCCCCTGCATTTCGGTTGATATTGCTCGACTGATATTATATCGTAATATTTCAGAATAATAGAGATATAGATCGGGGCGGTTTCAGACATGAAGCATCTGTTTTTCATTGCTGGTTGTGTGACCGTTTGCATGGCATCAACGTCCGCAAGAGCGGCATCGCCGGTTCTGCTCGAATGGGACCTGGATATGGAAAACGGAGTTATAACACTTTGCCTTGATCGTCCTGTGGACCTGGCGACGTTGCGTGAAGACCGGCTCATGTTGCAGAACGCTTCCACGGATGCGGAAGCAAGTCTGACCTTGACTGGAAGCCGCGCTGTGTCCAACTCCGCAAACGGGCAGGTGGTTACGCTGGAGGTGAATGATCCGGATTATGGCCTTCTGGCCAGCAACCGGATACTCGCCGTGTCCACGGCAAGCTCATGGATCTCCGCTGAGGCCGGCTTCATTGAGGGCACCAACGGCCTTGACGCCGTGGGGATTTCGACGAATGCGGCTTCGAATGTTACTGCGTTTACGGCTATGGATGCCGGTTACGACTTTCAGGCGTACCGGGATCTGAATGCCTATGTGAAGTCAGTCTTTGTTATCGACGACTTCAGCGATCCGTTATCCAATAGCTGGAGCTTTGTTCCCGGCGCCAATGTCAAAGCCAGTTACATCCGGGGCGGCTATATTCCGCCGGGTATGATCGAGCCGCCCGAGGCGGAGCAGGATTATGTGGCGCGGATCAAGACCTACAAGATCGATCCCGCGAACACCAACGCCGCGCAGCAGTGGTACCGGGTCGACTGCGGCGCGCCGGACATCGATCCGGCCGTTACGAATGCGGATGGCCTGCGCCTCATTGTCTGCCCGCGAGACACCTCGCAACAGCATTTCAAAATGTCGCTGACCATCTCGGGAACGAATTATTCGCTGCAGAACGGCAATCCCTTCTTTCCCGACCAGGACCCCTGGCCTTTAGCGGAGCAAATATTTCCCTTCAGCGATTTTCGGGACAGCCAGGGAGCGGATCCCGGGCAGGTGGTTCCGTCTGCCATATCGAATATCCGCATCATCACCACGGCGCGGGATAATGGCGTGTTCATGTTTGACCGGGTGGAGCTCTATCGGGACGACTTGCCGCCTTATACGCTTACATTTAATACCAGCCAGCCCGACCACTCATGGTTCGAGCCGGGCGATCCGATTACCCTGCGGTTTACGGTAGGAACCAATGGGGCGCCTCCGGGTTTTACCGGCTTGGTTTACGAGGTTCAGGACTTCTTCCACGATGTCGTGGCCGGAGATTTTGTGACGCTTGCCGATCCTCCGGCCACGACGGAAGTTGCCGTTGCGACTCCGGGTCCGGGCTATTACGAAGTTCGGGCCTGGTTCGCTAATGATAGTGAGGAAACCAATGATTTGTCAGTCATCGAGGCAACCGGAAGCCGCCCCTTCGGCATCGGCACCTTTGCGGTATTACCCGCGACGCGTGAATCCAGCCGTGGGGAGCGAACCGCGTTGGGGAATGCCGCGGTTCGCGGGGTGTTCTCGGGCGCCAAGGGACTGGACGATTATCTGGGCGTCTCGTGGCACCTGTATGAGCCTGGCTGGCCCTGGAAGGAGCCGTCCAGACCTGTACGGACCAACGGGATTGC
>CAYFPQ010000121.1:5820-6341 GCA_964345005.1 uncultured Victivallales bacterium
GGCTCGGGAAATCTGCGCAGCCGTGTTCCGGACTGGGCGGAGAAACCCACCACAAACTCAACCCCGCCGCCCTTTGCCGACTGGGATGATTACAACGCTTTTCTGCGGGATGTCGTGCGTGTTCACAAATACCAGTTTCCGCACATGAATCCGCGGGTCTACGACGTGGCCTGGGAGATTGACGGCAATGTTCCCGGCGGTACGCATGACAATACGGTTTTCTCCGCGGCCGACATTGTGGAACTGTATCGGCGTTCCCGCGAGGTGATTACCAATGAGGACGCAAATGCCGTTATTATCGGCCCCAACGTCAACCCTCTGAGAAGTCTGGATTACTTCGAGGAGATGCTTCAGGAGGGGTTGATCGACGTCATCGACGGATACAGCGGTCACGCCTATCACACAGACAAGATTCCCGAAGCGGCTGAGTTGCCGGAAACCGTCGCGGCCATCAACGCGCTTTTCACGAACTACAACAATGGCGTAACGCTTCCCATATACAATACGGAAACGGGTTACTG
>CAYFPQ010000122.1:0-6136 GCA_964345005.1 uncultured Victivallales bacterium
ACGTCAAGAAACCACAACATGTAGGGGGCACTTGAGTAAGTCAGCCACCCACGATTTCTTTTGATGCGTGGCCGACGATAGATGTGCGCAACGGTGCAACGGCTGACACGGACGCCGAGACGCTGGCTAGCGTGTCTGGGGTGCCGTTCATTGCGACAGGGACGAATGGATCGGGCCGTACGGTGGGGGTTAACTACAAGTGTACCGGGGACTATTCGCTTTTGCTGCCGAATCACGACCCTGAAATAACTCCGCACTGGGGCGACTACTACGAACCGGTCTATGCGCTTTATCTGAAGGCGCTGGCGTGGGCGGCCGGCAAGGAGCCACGCGTGGCCCTGACGGTTCCGGACGTAACGGTGACGAACGCGGGGGATGAGATTGATGTGACGCTCTCGCTCAAACGCGTTGACGAGAGCGCTCCGACATCGGTAACGGTCGAACATCGGCTGAAAGACGCCTTCGGCAACTGCCTTGACGATGGCGTCAGCGATGCGGTGGCTATCACGACCAATGGCGTGGAGTACACCCCCGATTTGCCGGCTCTATATGCTACGAACGGCATCTATCGACTCGATTTATGGGTGAAGTATGACGACAAGATCGAGAACTGGGGTTGCACGGCGATCCGGATCGAGAACGGTACTCAGTTCAGTATGGAAGCGCTCCAAAATGTGGGGATACCGGGCTCAAGCGTGTGGTATCGGGTTGATACCGATGCGGTCGGCGCGCGGTTGAGTGTTCAGGGCATTGACGGCATGGACCGCATCTTTTTTTCGACAAACGTTTTTGTGGCCGACGAAGACGAAATTGAGGTCGACCTGGCCCGTTCCTGCCTGCCCGGCAACCGGATCGAGTTCACGCTTAAGAATCGCGCGCATGTCATCGGCCGAACCGTGCATCCTCTCTATGTTCCCCGGATCGGGCTGGACAGCTTCGACAACGAATTTATGGTAGCCTGCTACAGTCATACGACAAGCGAACACCATCTCGACAAGTACATGGGCGCGATCAGCCGCGCATCCGGAATCAATACCGTCTATCACCCCTCACATGAACGCCGGTTTGGCCATGCAGTGGTGGATAGGGGGCTTTTTCATGTGGCGGGGACAACGTGGACGCTACGGCAATTCTCGTTGACCAATGAACTGGCGCTGTGTCCGAACAAGCCGACGAGCCGCGACAGCTGGACCAACCACATTGCCACACTGGCCGTTGATGTGTCGGACTTTGGCGGCGTGGGGCGCGTTTTCGGTGACGAGGTCTATCATTCGTATGTTGAGCATTCCGACGATGTATATGGTGCGCAGTCCTGTCAATGCGTGTACTGCCTGGATCTTTTCCGGACGGCAATGAGCAACAAGTACGGCACGATTTCGGCTCTGAACGATATGTGGGGCACCAACTTCGCGAGTTTTGCCGCGATCGAGGTCGTTGAAGAGGACGATATTGCCGATTCCGACAATCCCTCCGGTTGGGTGGAATTCCGCGACTACATGAACTGGACCTATGCCCATCAGTACTTCGGCTGGCTTACTGCGCAGCACACCAACACTCTGGGAGCCGACTACGGAGCAGGCCCTGGAGCGCCCGCCTGGCTGAAGAATGAGGGCGGACCGACTTACAAGGGCGGAGATTACGAAGAACTGCCCCAGGTCATGGAATTCGTGATGGGGTACGGCGGTTTGGAGTCGCTGGTCTTCCCGGATGCCTATGTAAGCCAGTTTGCGGGCGCGCATTACGGGCCCGGGCTGATATGGAGCGAATATGGGAGTTGGCGGCAACTCTTTAACGGGGCTGACGGACTCTGGTACTACGACAAGCGTGGAATCATGGGCAGTGAACTTGCCTGGCGCCGGCAGAACGAATGGATCAAGCGGGCCACCGAAGATATCGTTGACGGCGCGGGGCTGCTGGTGAGCCGGGCCAAACCGCTGAAATCCGGTGTGAAGTTCTTCTATTCCTCCGAGAACATGGCGATGAGCTGGCTGTTCCGAAAGCGTGATGATGCGTATGCGCAATTAGACCTGGTTCGATGGGAAGGCTCTTCGACGACACGTGTTCTGGGAGGAGCAAACCCCATCTCGCACAGAGCGCTCTGGGATCTGCTGCAGCAGGTGATGTTTCTGACGCCCGAGCTGATTACCGCTGACGATATCGCCGGCGGCGGGCTGGACGACTGCGACCTGCTGGTTCTGCCCTATGCCTTCAACATGGATGACGCCACGGCCTCGAGCATCAGCAATTATGTCTATAACGGCGGGTATGTCGTGGCCGACGTGATGCCGGCGACACGGGAGCGCATGGGCAAGCCGCGGACCGAGAGTGCGCTGAGCGATGTATTCGGCGTGGAGTTCGACGGGGCCGCGCCTTATAGTTATCCCCGTGAGCCGGCATATGAGTTTGCGGGTCTTCACCTGAACGAAACGCAGAATCTGTTCGCGACCGAGGAGATCTGGCTGCCGGCCGAAGTGGCCTTCACGAACATCACCCCCGTAACGGCCGAGGCACAGGGCATGGTGGACTTCAGTTCCCAGGGCGGCCCGCAGCCGCCGGCCTACCTGGTCAATACCTTCGGGTCGGGCAAGGCGCTGCTGCTGAACTTCGTCTACTGCGATATGCTCGCCGAGAATGTCGAAGAGCATCGCAAGTTCGGCAACGCGCTGGTGGAATGGGCGGGGCTGGATGCGCCGCCGGCGCGGGTGCTCGATCCGGTGAGTGGCGAGGCGCTGGCATACCGGCCGCTCTATGCGTTTGAGCAGGGCGACGCGCTGCTGCTGGGGTCGATACGGGGCAAGGTTTTCTGGAACTACGCTGCGGGAAGCTATCCGGACCTGGTTGATTTCGGGGTATTGGCGGATAGCAACACGCCTGATAACGCGGTGTTCGAGTGGACAACCAATCGCTACGTTTATGACGTGCGCGAACAGTCATACCTGGGCTACGGGACAAACGTGCAGATCGACCTGCCGTCCTACGAGGGACGCCTGCTGGCGTTGCTGCCGTATGCCGTGACGAATGTTGCGGTCACCGCCCCGGCCACGAACCTGGCCGGACAGGTCGTCACGGTGCAGGCCGCAGTCGAGGCAAGCGCCACACCCGGCAAACACCTGTTGCGCATGACTGTCTACTCGCCGACCGGCGAGAAGAGGCCGTTATACTGCCGCAGCCTGTTCTGGGAGAGCGGACAAGTGGACTTCGAAATTCCCTTTGCCGACAACGATCCGCCCGGAACCTGGACGATTGTAATCCGGGATTCGCTCAGCGGTGTCGAAACATCCTTCACAATCGAATTGACCGCCATACCCGATGTCCCCGCCATCCTTTTTCTGTCACCAAAGGGTACGCAAGGCTACGTCGATCTCGACTACCTGACCGAGCTGTATGCCGCCGGGTTTGAGGTGGACTTCATCGAAGATGTCACCGAGTTCCGGAACGACATCACCTGGGATCGCATCAAAGACTATAACGTCCTGGTTATCTACGCGACGATCGACGGATATAATGTATCCACTGCTCATCAGAGTTCCGATCCGGCCACGATCACCAACTTCGTGAACTTGATCGAAGACTACCTCGACCAGGGCGGCGGGGTCTTCCTGCACGTGCCGGAAGTGAATCTGATCAAGCAACTGGCCATCGATCTCACCGATCGCTGGGGCGCGCAACTGCCGACCGAGACCATTTCCGACAGCAACGCCAACAACATCGTAAAAATGCCGCGCTTTCTGTACGGCACCACGCTGGCCTTCACCGATCAGGTGGTCACGAACACACCGGTCAGCGCCAACGTCACGCAGCTATGGTATCCGCATGTCCCCGCCTATAACGGCGCGCACGGCGGCCCGCTCGCCGTGGACAGCAACTGGCAGGTCGTGGTGCGCGGGTCGGCTACCTCGTATACCACGCCGGTGGATATGAACGTCACCGATATGATCCCCGATCCATTCTTCCGCGAGGGCGGCGTCACGCAACCGGATCTCTTCGCCATCCGCTCGCTCAGCGCCGGGCGTGTAGCGCTGAACTGGCAGTGGCAGACCTACAGCATCGGCTCGGGAACCGGGTGGCTCTACGACCGGGCTGTGCTGGACAAGGGGCTGGACGGACGGCCCAGCCATTACGGTCGGCTTCTTGAAAACACCTTCCGCTGGCTGGCGGAACCGTCGTTAACCAACGGCAACCTGGGCGGTTACGTGATGCCCGAAGACCGGCTCATTCCTTACAACCTGACCGCGGACGGACAACAGCAGTACGTTAACGCCAACGTTCCCTATGACTACGACCCGGACACGCTCGATGAGGTCGCCGAACCTGCTCGGACGATATACAAGGGTCTGATCGGCGCGCGAACGAGCTACAGTTCCGGCTCCAGCACGGTCGCCGAGTATGCCGCGGCCGCTACCAATGCCGGGCTCGACTTTGTCGTTTTCCTTGAAGAACTGTCGGAACTAACGGAAAGCGAATTCGATCAACTCAAGGCCGACTGCATCAGCAACTCAACCGCCTCGCTGGTCTTATTGCCGGGATTCTGCGCCAAAGTGAATATCGGCAACCACACGTTTCTCTTCGGCGAGGACCCCACCTGGCCGCCGGATATCGTGTTCTCGGATCCCACCAACAAGGTCCTTGAGCTTCAGGAAGAAACCAACGGGGTCTATACGGGTTTGAAAGGCCCTTTGCCCTTCTGGGCGTTGGAGGAGTACGGTTTCACACCCCGCGCGCAGGTGGGCTACTACAACTTCACCGCGAGTACGAACGGCATGCCGCTATCCAGTTGCCGCTTTTACTCCGCGACAGCCCTGCGCTATTACCGCGACGGCTCGCTGGTCGAGGATCTGTCCGACGCGTACCTGACAACGGCCGACTGCAACTTTCCGCCGGAACCTTATGTGATTAATGAAGTATCCTCCGCCGCAGCGCTGACGTCCGAGGCTTCCGGCAGCAACGCGCTGATGCATGTTCAGGCCACGGCTCTCGACGCGGGCTCGCTGATGGGAGTTCTGCGTTGGTGCACCTATTATTCGTCCCACCGTGTTTTTCCTTCCGACGGGCCTTTGATCCACGAATGGGCCAATACCGAGCGGTTGTGGGCATACGCCAGCGAAAGCTTCAACCGGAACCTGGCGGTTATGGAAGTGCCGATTTATGTGACGGCGTCGAACGGGTTGAAGCGTATCGACATATACAATGGTTCCAGACACTTCCGCCGCTTCACCTTCAGCGGCGAGACCGAATTCAAGAAGAAGCTGCTTCTGGATCGGACGCTGCAGCAAATGCTCATTCTGATTGCCGAAGATCAGGCCGGCAGGATCGCCACCAGCAGCTCCCGGCGCAATTACAAGGATGGGGCCGGACTTTCCTGGTGCCACGACCATGTCAACAACGGCCCCCTGTATCTGGCCCACGGCCCGATGGCCTGCGGCACCGTCACCGCTCCCGCGCTTCACCCGAACACCACCGGCTATACCTGGGATGGCGGATCGCCTGGTTCAAACCCCTCGGCAGGCGATACCGGCGCCGCGCCGCATTTGACCAGCGACGCCGGCACGGAGGACGGCCGCTGGTTCGACCAGGTTCCCATTCACGAATTCAGCGATGAAGGCGCGCTGGCGGTCCGCTCCGAGAAAACCATGATGTACAGCGACCTGTTGCCGTCGATTCATAATGTATGGCACACCTTCGGCCCTATTGACGGACCATCGGAACTGATGACTTTTTCCCAGTCCTGCCGGGTCTACGGAAGGCCCATTGTCGATGTCGCCCACGCCAACTATGCCGCGGTCGGCGAGGGTTCCGGCGGCAATGTCAGGCTTTCCACCACGGACATCGAATTCCGAACCAATCAGGTTATTTCAAAGTTACGGCTGGGCTACACAACCGCCGCGGCCGATGTGGACATGGTTATTGGAACCAATACGCCGCCCACCGGCATCGACCTGTCGCAAGGGCTATCCAATACCACGATCGATTACGGCGACTGGTGGGGCTATTTCAAGCCGTCGGCCGAATCGCCCTGCAATGCGCTTATTCTGTTCAACCGCAGCGGATCGATCCGGCTCTACAAGTCCGGATACATATACAAACGTGGGTGGCTGATTGACTCAAGTACCCCCCATATGTAGTGTACCCGTGAAAT
>CAYFPQ010000123.1:0-6129 GCA_964345005.1 uncultured Victivallales bacterium
ACGTCACAAGCCGTCCCACGGCCAGCCACACTCCCTCCAGAATCACTCAGAAAAAGGTTCGAGCCTATGGATACGTGAAAAGCGCGCAGATCTGCGAGGTCGTCAGACCTGACCACGCTTGTCGTTGAGTAGACGCGAGTTACGAAAGCTTCAAGAGGTTCGAGCCAAGTGTTGCCATTGTTCCGTACCTCGGCCAGTTTCTCGCGTTGAATTGCCTGCCTACTGAGGAGCGACTCCTTCTTCTGGGTGTACTCGTCACGACTGATACACTCCTCCAGAAACGCGTCAAGAAGACGGTCGATCTTCTCCGAGACGGATGCGAGTTCTGTCTCTTCTGCCTTGGCGCGCTCATCCGCGTCTCTGCGTTGCTCATCACGCCAGACCGCAATCTGACCAAGCATGCCCTCTTTCTGTTCCTTGGTCAGTGCAACGAGTTCACCAGAGCGCCTAAGTTGCTCGCCAAGCGATTCTTCGCGCGTGTAGCGGCGCTGCGAACATGATCCCTTCTTCTTCGTGCAACGGTAGTAGTGATGCCCTTTCTGGCGTTCGGCGGTCACATAGGCACCGCACTCTCCGCAACGGATCAGACCTAGCAGCGACAGTCGCTGGGCATGTTTTGTCTCGACGCGACCGCGCTTAGCAAGGATCTCCTGAACACGATCGAAGAGCTTCTTCGAGACGAGCGGTTCGTGAGACCCCTCGTGCAACTCGCCGTTGTACCGGAATATGCCCATGTAGAACGGATTCGACAGCATGACGGGAATCCGGCTCCTGGAGATAACGTTGCCCCGGTTGCTTCTGAGTCCGAGTTCCGCGGCGCGGTTGGCAATCTCTTGCAGGTTGTAGCGACCAGTCGCGTAGGACTCGAAGAGTTGACGCACGATACCGGCGCTTGGCTCGTTCACGACGATAGTACGAAGTCGTGGCTCGTTCAGATATCCGACTGGCGCTTCGCCGGGATACTCGCCACGCCGGAGCTTCTGCCGAATGCCGCGCTTGACGTTCTCGGACAGATTGTCCACCGCGTACTTCGCCATGCCGAGAGCAATACTCAGGACGAACTTCCCTTGAGGTGTGTTCTCAAACCAGAACGTTGGGAAACGCAACGAGTCGAGCACCTTCGTATCCAGCATGTAGACGACCTCTCCCCCATCAATCGAGTTGCGACTCAGCCGGTCGGGGTGCCATGCGATGATGCCGGACGCCTCGCCCTGCTTGATGCGTTCAATCATGCCGTTGAACACCGGACGCCCCGGCTTCTTCGCCGTCTTCGACTCGGTGAATTCCTCAACGATGTTGAGGCGTTCCTTGGCAGCAAACTCGCGCAACTCCACGATTTGCGCTTCGATGGACAGCATCTGCCGGTCGTCTTCGTCCGTCGATTTCCTAGTATAGAGAAAGTACTTCATGGCGTGTTTCCTTCATTGATCCAGTCTTATACTGTGTGGACAATGATACACTATTATGCTGTGGTATCAAGCGTGAAGACGGTCAAGAACAGCCTACAGAACCGAAAGCAGCTCGGACTTGCCATCCGCCGCCATCGTGATGAGATGGGCGTGTCGCAAGAGGGCATAGCCGAGGTGATCGGTTGCCACCGTAACTACGTCGGTCTGCTTGAACGCGGAGAGCAGAACGTCACAATCGACATGCTCGCACGCGTAGCGAAGGCGCTCGGTTGCACGGTGACAGATCTTGTTGGAGAGGCAGGACTGTGAGATCAGGCCCTGGTTGCAGGAATTGCGGCAGGAGAATGGAACCCGGGGATCCATGCATGTGAGGTGAACAAGATGGCGGTGCCCGCCACCCAGCCCAGTTTCAGGCGGATTGCCTTGCGTTGCGGCAGTCCTGAGGCCTCCTTCGAGGAGTTCTGTTGTCAACTCGCGCACAGGGCGGAGAGCATCCCGTCAGGTTCCAGTTTCGCGCGCCTACGAGGAGCAGGCGGCGATGGTGGTGTCGAGTGCTTCTGGACACTTCCTTCCGGTGAAGAGTGGGGCTGGCAAGCCAAGTATGTCTTCGAGGTACCTCGTCTGATTCCGCAGCTACGTGAGTCCATCGAGACTGCACTCCGAATTCACCCCCGCCTCACGCGGTATTTCATTGGCATACCATTCAATCCGACCGGCCCCACCGGTCGCCCGGGAACAAGCGAGTTGGAGCGGCTTTCGGGATTTCTTAACGAACAGAGGCAGGCCGCTGAAGCCCAAGGGCAGGAAGTGGAGTTCATCCTTCAGCCTGAATCCGTTCTGATTGATGAGCTTCTGAGAATCGACACGCATGGCGCACGCACCTACTTCTGGTTTGACCAGAACGTACTGTCTGACCAGTGGTTCTCGAATCACCTTCAGGACATGCGTGTCTCCGCTGGCCCTCGCTACAGCACGCCCATCCTTGAATCCAGTGTAGAGGGGGCGTTTCAGGCGCTACGCGGTCTTCAGACCGGGGCGGATTCCATCACTGCACCCTTACGCCGACTGAGAGAGCTCGTGACGCGGATTCAGCGACGCGTTGAGACCGAGGGTCCATCCGGTGACGGACCAGCCTATCCCGATGACTTGCGAGGGACTGGCGGTGAACTGTGCCGATTGGCCACCGAGGTATGCGAGGCCGTTGAGGCATTGATGGGGGTTGATTGCAGCCATGCGGATATGGAGAGGGCACGCGCGGCGACTGCCGCAGCATTGCCGGTAGCGAGGGAGTGTCACGCATCCCTGCGACAAGCCTTTGAGCAAGAGCATGGCGAAGGCAGTGCCGACTCCCCCGGCCTACGGCAGTGGCACGCGGAGTACATGTGTACGTTTCCGGCGATGCATCTGGACAATGCAAAGGAGTGCATGGAGAGCCTTGATGAACTGGAGCGCTGGGCCACTTCACCGTTCGTGGCACTCCGATTCGCCAAGGGAATGATGCTACTTGGCGATGCCGGTATAGGAAAGACCCACTCAATCTGTGACGCCGCCGTTGCGGGCGCCGAACATGGACTCCGCACAGTTGTTGTCTTTGGGCATCAGTTTGCCACCGGTGACCCTTGGGTGCAAATTCGTGACCTGCTCGGACTGGATCCTGAGCTTGATCGTGACGGACTGCTTGGACTTCTCGACAGTGCCGGCCAGACTTCGGGAGCGCCCCTACTGTTCTGTATTGATGCCCTGAACGAGACGCGTGACAAGGCTTTCTGGCACGGGACACTCAACACACTTGTCACCCAGGCAGGCAGATTCCCCAACGTGCGCCTCTGCCTTTCATGTCGAAGCACCTACCTTGAACGTGTTGTGCCAGATGACTGCTCTTTGGTGCGCGTCGAGCATCGGGGTTTTCGGGGAAAGGAAGTTGAGGCCACTCGTGCCTTCTTCGAGCACTACGAACTGGAGCCAGTTCTCACCCCGGATCTCCAGACAGAATTCTCGAACCCGCTCTTCCTCCACCTCGTCTGTAAAGCGCTTCGGGCGAATGGTCTCACGCGGCTACCTGATGGGTGGGCGGGCATCTACACGGCCATCGCAGCGCTGTTGAGGGCTGCATCCGAGAGATACGCGCTGCAAACTGGAACGCGGAGTTCGGCCCGGATCCCAGAAAGAGGGGTCGAGGCCTTTGTCCAGGCATGTCTAGAGCACAATTCATCGATGCTGGAATGGGACATCGCGCAGCAGATCGTGGACGGCGTGCAGCCGGCAGGACAGCGTGTGGTCCCCCTACTGGAGTGGCTTATGGATGAAGGGGTACTGTATGTTGATGCCGCCACATCTCTCACGACCGGCGATCAGGACGTTGTTCGTGTGGCGTTCGAGAGACTCGGAGATCACCTCATAGCCCGAAGCTACATCCGAGGAGCAACTGCTGACGATCTTTGTACCGCGCTCTCGGAGCCTGAGCGCCTCGGGTGGATGTTTGCATCAGCGGATTCCGTGGACAACCACGCAGGGGTAATCGAAGCACTCTCGATCCAGATACCAGAGGAGTACGGAGTCGAACTCGCCGATTTGCTTCCTGCAGACGAGGTAGCAGACCGCGTGGCGAGAGTATCCGTTCTTGCCCTGCCGTGGCGGACACCGGAGACGATTGGCCGCGAGACTGCCGCGTTTGTTCAGCGATGCCTTCATCAGCCTGAGTGGAGCGCAATCCTGGATGTGGTTCTTCTGTTGTCGACTCGCAGCGGTTCGGAAGTGAACGCAGACTGGCTCCACGGAGAACTCGAGGGTGTACCATCGGCAGCACGAGACGGCTACTGGGGGCCCTATCTGCACCAGACGTTCGGCACGGGCGGTGCCGTCGACAGACTGATGGACACGGTCTGGAAGATCGACACCAGTAGGCTGGAAGCCTCAACAGCTATGGCGTGGGCAACACCGCTGTGCTGGTTTCTCGCGGCTTCGGACCGCCGAGTCCGTGACAACGCGACCAAATGCCTTGTTGCGCTGACGGAGACATGTCCGGGCGTGTGGGGCGAATTGATCGAGCGGTTTTCGGAAGTAGGCGACGACTACATTACTGAACGTTGTCTTGTGTCTGCATACGGCGCTCTGCTGAGGGCCCAGGACGGCGAGGCCGCTTGTTCAGTGGCGAGAGTTGCTTACGATAGCGTATTGGCACATTCCTCACGGTTCCTCAATGCGAGCATTCGCGACCACGCACGGGCGATCATAGAATACGCCGAGCATATGGGCTGCGCTCCTGACGGAATTGAACCTGCGGACTACCTCCCACCGTACAACAGCGATTGGCCAATCACGATTCCTTCAGAAGATGAGGTAAGCCGCTACAGAGACACGTATGACGAGTACCCTAAGCTCTACCGTAGCTGCTTCGACGATGACTTCTTCCATTACCAACTTGGATCTCTCACAAGCTATGAAGGCTTCGAAGACAAGAACGCGGCAGCAAGGTGGATCTTTATGCATGTACTGGCCATGGGGTATGCCCCGGACGTGCACGGTGATTTCGACCGGTATATTCTTGGACGCTTCGGGCAGGGCCGGGGCAAGCCATCCTGGGCCGAACGCATTGGAAAGAAGTACCAATGGATAGCCAGAGATCGCCTGGCTGGCGCGCTTAGCGATCACGTTCAAGAGCGTGACAACTCGTTTGAGCCGGAGAGGAACCGCGTCGATTACACGGGCTATCGCTTCATTGACCCCAGCCTGCTCATGCGCGCGTCGGCGAAGCAGAGGCGGGCACGCGCATGGTGGATCTCGACCGGGTATGATTTCTCCTCCTGCGAGAACCTGGCGGCAAACGAATGGGCGGCGTCGATGGACGTGCCGCGCGCTGAGGATTTGCTGCCAGTAGCAAGAGACCCAGAAGGATGCGAATGGGTCGTGCTCCATGCATACCCGGAATGGAGCGATCGGCACGAGGAAGCTGACTGGGATTCCCCGTACCGACAGATATGGATGCACATCCGTTCGTATCTCGTGCCGCGAACCCATTTCGACGAATGCTGGGCTTTCGTGGAGCAACGCAGCTTCATGGGACAATGGATGCCCACGGGGCCGGAGTACTACGAAGGCTACATCGGCGAGTATCCATGGGGCGTCAAGTACAACCTATACCCGGAATGGTACGTATCTCGCGGCCGGGACGATGTTCTTCCCCACGATGTGATCCCGACGGAGACATCGCTGACGGCGCACTTTGAGTATGACTCCTACCAGACGGACACCATCAACGCACATGTACCCGCCAAGCTGTTTTTCGAACACGCCGAACTCAGATGGAATACTCGTTTCGGCTATATGGACGAGAGTGGTCAACTCATCGCCCATGATCCCAGCATCGAGGAAAGCGGTCCTGGAGCTCTGCTAATGCGGCCTGGATTCCTGGAGCGGTTTCTGGCCGAAAATGACCTCGGCTTGATCTGGACGATCCTCTGGGAGAAGACCGCGAGGCTTGGCGGCGTTGCCGACCAGTTCGAACAGCAGGACGCCAGTCAAGCGGCAGGTCTGGTAGACGGCGCGTTTCGCACAGGTGCTGCCCACATGCGTGATCGAAGCAGGCCAGAGCCAGTATAAAGATGACGGTCTGGCCCCATCGGTTCGGCGGCGGAAACGCCGCTGCGCTGCGAATGCAGCGCAACGTTTTTCTGAGTGATTCTGGAGGGAGTGTGGCTGGCCGTGGGACGGCTTGTGACGT
>CAYFPQ010000124.1:0-6066 GCA_964345005.1 uncultured Victivallales bacterium
TCAAAGCGCCATTGTTCGAGATTGGGTTGAAGGGCTATTTGTACGGACGCGAGGCTGTGGCGTTTGCCGAAGCGGTTGATGAAATCAGCGCTCAGTACGATGTTCCGATCATTTTCGACCCTCAGCATGTCGACATTCCCGCCATTGCGGCAGCGACGGAACATCTGTTGGTGTTTGCGCAGCATATGGATTCGGTTGAGATCGGTCGTGGCGCCGGCAGTATCCTGCCGGAAGCGCTGAAGGAAGCGGGAGCCCACGGTACCCTGCTGAATCATGTGGAACGTCGACTTGAGTTGAGTGAGATTGCCAAAACCATTCGCCGTGCCAACGAGGTGGGACTTCTTACCATGGTGTGTGCGGATTCACCGGGAGAGGCTGCTGCCGTTGCTCAGCTGGGCCCCGACATTATTCTGGCCGAACCGCCGGACCTGATTGGCACAGGCAAGTCCGTTGGAGATAACGGCGGTGATTTTGTTACCCGAACGATGGCGCTGGTGAAGGTGATCGATCCCGGGATCATCGTGTTCAACAGCGCGGGCATACGCACGCCCGAGGATGTAGCTGGTGTGATTCGAATGGGGGCCGAGGGTACGGGGTCGACCAGTGGGATTCTGAAAGCGGATGATCCGGTGAAGATAACGGAGGAGATGGTGAAGGCGATGAAAGCGGCGTGGGAAGAGATGAGAGGAAATTAACCACAAAGAACGCAGAGAACGCAAAGAAAGATATAAGATGAGCGTATTATTTGAAGACAAGACATCGCCGGAGATCGCGAAGGCCGCCCAAGACGGAAGCGTTTTGTTGTTACCGTTGGGGCAGACGGAAATGCATGGGCCGCATCTCCAGGTGGGCGCGGATAACATCATTGCAGAACGCGTGGCGTGTGCAGTGGCTGAGACACTTGAGGAAGAGATTTCCACGCTGGTGCTGCCGACAATCCCTTACGGGTATTCCCCAAAAAGCATGAAAACATGGACGGGCACGTTCTGTGTCCATCATGACACCATGGTCCGCTATATCGCGGATGTTTGTGTATCGGCGGTTGAGATGGGATTCAAGAAGCTGATCATTATTTCCACTCACGGTCCGCATGGGGATGTGGCCCGGCTGGCGGCACGGGATGTCTTTGATCGTACAGGAGTCGGCGTAGTAGTCAGCATGCCGCATGTACTGTCCGCGAAACATTTCAAAGATATCGGGCAGGGGGTGGTTGGCAGTAATTGTCATGCGGGTGAATACGAAACATCGCTGCTGTTGCACTTCGGATATCCGGTGGACTTGGAGGGACTCGATGATCGGGACCGCGTCCAGGTCTGCAACAAATGGATAGCCGGTGACTTTGTGACGGGATCGGGAAAAGTGAGTTGGTCCACATGGGCCCTGCAGGTTCCGGAGACAGGCGTGTTGGGGGACCCGACACACGCCTCGGCACAGACTGGAAAAGCAGCGTTCGATGCGATTATCGATGAATACTGTGAACTGGTTCGGTTTGTTCGGGATCAGGAGATGCCGGATCAGGTATGGAGGAGAGACTGAAATATAGCCGCTAAAGAACGCAGAGAACGCAAAGAAAGAGAATTTACAATTCATGGCTCTGTCATTCTGAGCTTGCCGTGTCAAGCCGAAGCCTTGGCGGAGGTTGGTCGAGGAAGCTCGGAGGGTTTCGATGGTTTGAGATCCCTCGGCTTTGCTCGGGATGACACCAGCTAATGTTTATCTGATTTTGTTTTGCGATCTATGTGTTCTCTCGCGGCAGAAAATCCAAAGGAAAAAATATGACGGTACATCACAAAGCATTCAAGATTCAGAGCACGCTGTATAAACCGACGTTTCATGACGTCACCAGTGACGTGAAGAAAGCGGTCAAAGAATCCGGCGTCAAGAACGGTATCGCTGTGGTCTATTCGCAGCACACCACGTGCAGTGTTATGATTCAGGAAGAGGCGCACGACACTCTGATGGACGGCACCAAGTTTCTACTGCAGGACAGCTTGAATGTCTTGGAGAAAATTATTCCGCGTTGTCGTCACGAAGGGGACTACCTGCATCCGGGCCCGGAGCACATTGCGCATGCGGAAGGGAATCTGGGTGAAGAAGGAGTGTGGAGTCTGAACACGGATGCGCACCTGCGTTCGATTCTGCTGGGCCGTTCGGAATCGATTCCGATTGTGGATGGCGAAATGCAATTGGGTGAGTTCGGCGAGATCTATTTCGTGGATTTCGATTCCGTGCGGACGCGTGAGCGTACGGTGCGGGTGCAGATTGTAGGGGAGTAGTTGGTCGCGAAGAGGCACAAAAGGCGCAAGAAAGATGGCAAAAGAAATAGTGGAACGCAGGGCGGCGGATAACGCCTATCTGCACAAGGACTTTCACGGCGCACTCAGTGCGGGCTTGGATTATGTGGCCGACCGTTATGGCGAGGAGGCTGTACGCGATTACCTGCGTCAGTTCGCGCTCAGCTTCTATGCCCCCCTACGCGAGAAGATACAGCAACAGGGATTAGTCGCGCTCAGGGATCACATCGAGAAGACCTACGCTATTGAGGGCAGGCAGGTTGCCATCGCGTGTTCCGATGAAGAAATGACAGTGCGTGTGGAATCGTGTCCGGCCGTGATGCATATGCGGGCGCATGGCTACACGGTTTCGCCGCATTTTCATGAGACAACGCGGGCGGTGAATGATGCGCTTTGCGAAGGCAGCGACTTTCACGCGGAGCTGCTTGAGTATGATGAGCAGACCGGCCGTAGCGAGCAAAGATTCAAGAAGAGAGAATTTACCGCGAAAGAACGCAGAGAACGCAAAGGGAGATGCGTATAGGGTGTTTTGTGGTCTGTGTGTTCTTTAGCGGCTAACAAATCTCAGAGGGTCTCGCATGATTTCCTGCACAGAATTTATTCCGGCTTACAGCGAGTTGTTTAAGTTCCTCCATGAGCGGGGTGGCAAAGAAGAGGTTGTCAAGTTCTGGGAGTATCTGTCCGACCATTTTCTCGGCAATCTCAAGAGTCTTGTGGAAAAGAACGGGATCCGCGGTTGTTGGGAATACTGGAGTCATACATTGAACGAAGAGGCGGCAGACTTTACACTGGAGTTGGACGAGGAGGCCGGAACGTTCGAGATACAGATGCACCATTGTCCGTCGATGCGGCGACTGCTGGAGTTGGAACATGTTGAGGCCTATCCGTTCTACTGCGAGCATTGCGATACGTTGTACCGGCGGGTGTTGGAGCCGTTGGGGTATGAGTACGATATTGATCTGTCGAAATGCCATGAAGCAACGTGTGCGATTCGAGTGAAGGAAAGCAAATGAGCACGAAACGACCTTATCCGGAAACGTATACGAATGTTCCGTATCGAGCGCCGCGAGTGGCAACCCGTTCTGATGGACGGGTACTGGTTTTGGCCGAGCCGGGTTTTGAATGCCGGGATCGTGCGGTTCTGCATGTGTGTGACTCCCGTCTTGCGCGTGAAGGCTTTGATGACGACGGGCTGCTTCTCATTTCGCCTGAAGGCGGTGTGTTTCAGTGTGCCGAAGGCGCCAAGCTGGTTGCCGGGATCTGGTTGGATTCTGAGGAACGTTTGTGGTTGGTGTGGTCGGATGAAAAAGACATTCAGGTACGAAGGAGCAGAGAGTCGGTTGGAGCATTCGACGATCTAACGACGGCGGATGCATGGGATTCCGTAGCGGCGGCTATAGAGGAGGGGAACAACGCGAGCACGCTGCATCTTGGTTGTGGTGCGGTGGCGGGGGCCGGATCGCTCGTTGTCGGCCTTCTCGAACTTCCCGCAGGTCGACTCCATGCGGTTTTGGTTGACGACGACGTTTGCGAGAGTGTGGTTATTCACGAACATGTGCAGAACCACGCTCCAAGCGTGGCACTCGACCCGGACGGCGCACATGCCCACTTTACCTGGGCCACCGAAGACCTGCGGATTTTGTATCGAAGACTAGATTTAGATGCCCAACAACCGACACCCAACGCCCAACACTCAAGAAGAGAGAACGACTTGGACGTTGGGAGTTCCTTGTTGGATGTTGGATGTTCAGATCCTGTTCTCGTCTGGTCCGGCTGCCACAACCCCGACGTAGCCTCGAACGGGCGCGAGGTCATTGTGGCATACACCGGCCATATGCACAATATCAAGTATGGCTGGTTCGACGGGCAGGAGTGGCAATTGGACAAGCATCTGACCACGCTGCATCCGCGCTTCAGCGAAACGCTGGAGCATTCGCCCTGGCTGTGGACGGATGCCGGCGGTGCGATTCATCTCAGCTTTGTGTGCCTGACCCGCTGCCTGGTGTTCGACAGCAAATGGATGGGCGAGGGGTTCTCCGATCCGCAGCCGGTTGAAGGGCTGTATCATCCTTCTTTGTACAACGACGAAGTTCGGGTGCGCGCCGAGCGGATGTCGCTGGGTCGGAAGGGTGGCACGATGCTGCTATCGAGCAGCTTCCTTCCGGAACGGCATGGTGTTTACACGCAGCCGGTGGAATCGATAGAGCTGTTGCCGGATGAGGCGCTGCTGATGCTCGATACGGATGCGATCGATGAGTTGCGGAATGGCGAGGCATGTTTGGACTCGATGCAGTCAGATCCTGAAGGTCCGATCTTCGAGCCCACGGGCTCAAAGGACGACTTTGACGGGTCACGAGTTCTCAAAGAAAATGGTCGCTACCGCATGTGGTACGGGGCCTGTGCCATGGAGTCTGAGCCGGGTGTTCCATGGTACGATCAGGTTTATGTCGGGTATGCGGAGAGCGATGACGGCATTGCCTGGCAGCGCGTTGATACCGGTAATAATCATACGTTTCGCGGCAAGCCGGCGCCGAACCGTTTGCGCAACGTTGATCACAATGCCTGTGTCTTTCTCGATCCCGAGGATGTGCCGGAACGCCGCTACAAGGCGATAAAGTTTGAGAACCGCGCACAGCGGTATGATCGCGCAAAGGAAACGGGCGAACTTGGGTATCTTGGCTTACCGCGACGGGCATGGCTGAGTACCAGTGCGGATGGGTTGCAGTGGGGTCGGGAAGAAGTTGTGGTCGACTTTCCCGGTTTTGAATCCTACGGTTTCCAGCCACAGGCCGCACTCTACGATCCGCGCGACCCGGACCCCGAGCGGCGCTACAAGGTCGTTGGTTTTACCAGCTTGGTCGGAAGGCGACGCGGGGCGGCACTGGCAACCAGTCCGGATTGTCGGCACTGGACGGTGACGGAGCGATCACCGGTACTGGAATCCAATATGGCGATATCTCCCGTGCGCGGTGCCGGGCCCTACGCGCAGCTTCATGATGCGACGATGGTTCGTTACGGCCGTTATCTGCTGGCGTTCTATCAGGATCAGCCCGGCAGGAACAGCGCGGACGTGCGTCTTGCGGTAAGCCGGAATGGATATCGGTTCAACTTTGTGTTCCCTGAAACGCCCCTCGTGCCGCTTGGCGAACCGGGCACGTGGAACAGCGGTTACCTTCGTCCTTCGAGCTGTATCGTCGATGGTGACCAGGTTGCTCTGTATTACTGTGGAAACAACCAAGATCCCTGCACGGAGAGATCGGGGCTGCCCTATAAACGGGTATGCGCCGGGCGCGCCGTAACCCTGCGGGACCGGTTTGTGCGTGTGTCGCCGCAGACCAAGAGTGAGCGTATGGTTCTGACGACTGCGCCGCTTTCCGTGGCGAGCGACAAGGAGCTGCATTTGGAGGTGAACGCAAAGCTCTCCGAGGCTTCCGGGCTGAAGGTGGCGTTGGTGGATGCCGATGCGCCGGATCGAGAGTTGGACGAATACGGCCTTGCAGATGCTCTATCTCTGTCTGGCGACGATCTGCATCATGCCGCGCGCTGGAACAATCGGGACATGCTGCCGAATGCCGGACAGCGCTTCCGGGTTCGGCTGTTTCTGGATGGCACGCCCGATGACGCTATCTACAGCATCACACCCTGCTAAAAAAGAAGGTTAGACGCGGTGCCCCGCCTCGTAACGGGTCGAGGGCGTGCTTACTCCAGTGTCGCGTTCACGTAACTTGGGACTGCTGTCTCATGCTCAATGAGACTCACGCCTCGCGGGCTC
>CAYFPQ010000125.1:0-2940 GCA_964345005.1 uncultured Victivallales bacterium
GCTGCCCGCGCGCCTCGTAGTCTAATCCATCTGGAAGATGTTGCAGGGAGCTGCAGGGAACTGCAGGGAGCTGCACTCCGAATTTGGCACAAACCGGCACAGACGCCCGATTGACGGGCCGGAAAATGTGTCGCTGATGAATCGGAGGACCTCTCCTGGGACCGTCTGCTGTGTTTGCTGTCATCATGCTTGCATCCGTTTGTCTATGGTGCGACCTTCTTCACGATGCTTCGAGAGGGAGCACGAATAGAATGTGGCGTCAGAAGCCGACAAAGATTGCGTCATACGAGAAGATGGACCGGGCGAACCCGGCTTGGCCGGATCTGTTCGATGTGAGGGAGGATTCATGAGCCGCGAGGTAGATCTATATCCGTTCGGACACCACGAAGGGGTGGCACTTGAGTTCAAGGAGGCGGGAGCGGCATTGCCGAAGAGCTTTTTTGAGACGGTTTGCGCGTTCTTGAATATGGACGGCGGGCTAATCGTTCTGGGAATTGACGATGACGGCAGACTTTCCGGTATCGACCCCGATGCCGTTGCGCGGATCAAGACGGATATCGCGAATCTCTCTAACAACCCCACTAAACTCGATCCGCCCTGCTTGCTGTTCCCGCATGAGGAAGAGATCGAATGCAAATGGGTCATTAAGGTGCAGGTTCCCGCCAGTTCACAGGTGCATCAGACCGGCAGAGCGGTCTACTTGCGCAGTGAAGACGGCGATTACCGGATCAAGGGAATGAATCGTCTTGCCGGTCTCATGAATCGCAAACTGAGCCTCTTCAGTGAACAACGGGTATTGCCATTCCTTGATATGTCCGACCTCGATCCTGCCCTGTTTGAGAAGGCGAAGAAGCTCATGCTCGCCCGGATGCCTCAGCACCCATGGGCAGGATTGCAGCCGGAAGAGCTGCTCAAGGTCGCCGGATTCGTACGCAAGGATTACTCGACCGGAAAACCCGGCTACACCCTGGCCGCAGCCCTCATGTTCGGGACGGATACCACGATCCAAAGCGCTGCGCCGGGGTACAAGTTCGATGCGCTGCTGCGTCGCCAGGATACGGAACGCTATGATGACCGACTGATCGTTCGAACCAACCTGATCGATGCCTTCGATCTGCTTATGGGGTTTGTCGAAAAGCATCTGAACGATCCGTTCTATCAGGAAGGGACGAGTAGCATTAGTCTGCGTACCGTCATTTTCCGCGAGTTGGTCGCCAACATCATTGCCCACCGTGAGTATGTCAGTGCAGCGCCAGCCACAATGATAATCTATGAGGATAGGGTTGAGTTCAAGAATCCGAACGTTCCGCATTATCACGGACGGATCGATCCGAGTCACTTTACACCGTTCCCTAAGAACCCGACAATCTGCAGGTTCATGATCCAGATCGCCCGCTATGAGGAGCTTGGCTCCGGTGTGCGCCGGGTGAATCAGTACCTGCCGCACTATGCCCCCGGCGCAGGAAACCCGGTGTTCGATGATGGCGACATGTTCACGGTTACGGTGCCCCTGAAAGCTGTAGAGAGGGAAAGCGCCGAACGCGTCGAGGCACAAGTCGAGGCACAAGTCGAGGCACAAGTCGAGGCACAAGTCGAGGCACAAGTCGAAATCGGCATCCTCGGGGCATGTGTAAAAGGACCCATGGCATCCGCTGACATTGCAGCGACGCTCGGCCACAAGCAGTTGAGTGGGAATCTCCGTAAGGCATTGCCCCGGTTGCGATCCCTTGGCCTCCTGGAATACACAATTCCGGATAAGCCAAACAGCCGTCTCCAAAAATATCGGCTGACGGCCAAGGGATGCGCGCTATTGGAACAACAGAAGCGTGCTTCAGAGAACTCTCCGCAACAGCAACACGACGGAAGGGCAAACTGATGGCAATAGAGTCACATGCACTTACTTCGCGTCAGTCGTAACTGGAAGCCGCTTAACTGGAAGGTGAGATAAATGGCGAAGAGAGAACAGCGTGACCCACTCCTGACCGAAATCGAGAAGGAACTCATGCCCGGCCGGTTTGTCCGGTATGGCGATATGTTTGATTTTACCCGGCATCTTCATCAGGCGGAGGAGAAGATAGCAGCGCTCGTGGAAGCCAGCGGGGGAGACCGCGCGGTCGGCCTGTACGAAGTGTTCTTGGCCGGATGCTATGAAAAGATGGAGGAGTGCGACGACTCGGGCGGGAGTCTGGGCATGTTTTGGGATTGCCTCTTTTGCGGGTGGATCAGAGCTCGGCAGGCAGCCGGCCGATCGGCAGCGGAAACGGTCCAGCAGATCCTGAAATGGCAGAAAAGCGACGACTATGGGTTCTGCTACCGGGTCGAAAAGGAGGTGGTAACGGTGTTGAACCAGGAGGGCTATCACATCTTCGTTCAGCACTACGAGAACCTTCTGGATAGTGGACTGGCCGCGCTCCGGAAACCATGGCCCGAAGTCATCTTCGAGTACGACAACAGCATCCGCTTGCCTGCACTGTCTCTCAAAGACATCTACGAGGCGAAGAGGGACACGAAGTCGTATGCGGCGCTATGTGGGCGGATGGGAGTCAGTCCGAAGGACTGTGAACGTCTGGCCGAGATCGAGATCGCCAAGAAGCATTGGGACAAAGCGTTGATGTGGGTGGAGAAAGGATTGGAGCTTGAGTCGACGCGTGACTGGCACAACGAAAGCAGCTTTCGTCTGGAGTACAGGAAACCCGAGATCCTGAGCAAGCTCGGTCGTAAGGACGAATCCCTTGCAATGGCGTGGGCTGATTTCGAGAAGCATCCCTCCGAACACACCTACGAGCGGTTCATGGAGTACGTGCCGCAGAGCAAGAAGAAAGAATGGCATGCGCGCGCCATGGACGCGGCGGCGCAGGGCGATGTCGACGGTTTCATGGAAATCTGCGTGGCAGCGAGCGAGTGGGAACAGCTGGCGGTTCGGATTCACGCGACACCGAA
>CAYFPQ010000125.1:2950-6061 GCA_964345005.1 uncultured Victivallales bacterium
CGCTTGAGGACATCAGTCACTACCATATGGAACCGGCGGCAGAGGGCCTCGCCAAGCGTGACATTCCCGCTGCGGCCAAGCTCTACCGAGCCCTCGGACTTCGCATCCTGACCAGCAAGAAGAGCAAGTACTACGATGCCGCTCTCTCGCACTTCCGTCGTGCTCGTGATCTCTACAAGGAGGCCGGTCTCGAATCCGAGTGGCAGACCGTGGTAGACGTGATCAACACCAAACACTCGAGAAAATACGGCTTCATGCCAGGCTTTGAACGACTCCTGGCTGGCGAGACGGAATCACGGCCTTCCTTTACCGAGAAGGCCCGGGCCCGCTGGCTGCAACAGATGGGAAGCAAGAACTCATGATCTCGGAGGAGAAAAGGACGGAGATCAAGGAGCAACTTGACTGTTTCTTCCGCCATGCGTCGGCTATGGATGAGTTTATCTGGGAAGGGCACCCGGAATGGACAAGGAACCGGGTTCGAGCCGATTCGTGTAAACAAAGACGTCTATCGAGGGGGACATGGTAAGTATTCGTGATGTCAAGTCGCCGGGGCCGCCCGGCAGAGGCGACAAGTATTTGCGGGAGGTGGCGCGGGAGGTGGCGCGGACCATCCGGGCAGCCCAGCGCAACTTCGAGTTCGAGACTCTACGCTTGTTACCGGAGGAGTTGCGCGAGCTGAGCCTTGTCCTTGCTGGGTTTGCCGAAGACCTACACAACGACATCGGTATTTGGCGAGCGTACGAGACCTACAATTGTGAGCGGTTCGGGGCCTGCCTCCCGATAACCGAGGGAAGCGATCGGATACCCGTCTCCCTTATCTCGGTCGACCGTATCCGACATCTCCTGTGGGTGGTCTACGCGGTACTGAAGCCTGAGCTGGTTTTGGGTCCGATGCAGCGCGACTTGGAGGGGCTGGCTGAAGTCGTGGCAGATACGCTGGCGGCACGCATTGCCCCTGTTCCACGTGACTCGGGCGTAAAGCGTTTTCTGGAGACACCCAATGAGCATGGCTGGGACATCAAGAAGAAACTCGTCTGGCTGGGGACCCGGTCCTACCTGTTTCGTACCGCCTGTCGTCAGTACCTGGCCGAAAACGAGACGGGCGTGAATGATGACAAAATTGGGTCGACGGACGACTTCATCTGCCAGGAATGCACGCAGTGGTCGGGTCTGAGCGTCCTCGATATTCTGGCCGGGATGCTGCCGGTTACAGAAGAACAGCGCAAGGTGCTCCGCGGTTGGCATGAACGCCATGCCGCGCTCTATAGGATCGACTCGGCAGGATCGGAGGTCCTGGAGATCACGAACCTCATCAATGACCGGACGTATCGGGTCATGATGGGTTCAGGTCCGCAACCGTTCCAGCCAGGCTCTATCGTATTCGGCAGCCTGGTTCCTTGGGGTGAATACTGGTATTGGTCGGGTACGCAACGGCAGTGGCCGACGATGGACGATGCCGCGATCGAGAGCTTCCGGCAATCCATGATCGCCAAGTCGTCTTCCATCGTCTATCGCTACCGAAAGGACCTGCTGGACCAGGCCGTAGCTGCTACCGAACGGCATTGTCAGGAGTTTCTGGACTATCACGGAGGGAACGATCTGATCGTCTTCCCTGACGGATTGAGCATGGCTGCGGACGAGCAGCGGAGGTTCAGGAAGATGTACGAGAAGCAGTCCCGAAAGACCGTTAACCGGGTTATGTCCAAGCTCGGATTGAAACATCCCTGGCCGAACATGACGTACCCGGACCATATCCTGAACTGCACAACCGGGATTGGATTGTATTACGATTCTCAACAGGGCGTGGAGATGATGACCGGTTTCAGCGATATCCTTGCTGGCTTCGCCAAACATGGACGCGACTTGAGCGATGACGACGCGGAGGCCATCCGGGCATGCATAATCTCAGACTCCATATCGCCGTCATTCGTCCGACGCATCGTGCGGGAGCATGGCGATGCTTCCATCCACGCCGCATTCCTCTTGCAGGATTGCGGCAAGCCATATGCGACCGAATACCTCTTGCGGCGCTACAAGGGAGCCGCGTTCAGGCGTGTCTATCCGAACATGTCTATCGTGGACTGAGAAAGTATACAATGCGGGAAGAGTGTACAGAACAGATACGGAGTTTTCTCGCCACCGGTGATTATGACATGGTCCATGCGGTTTGGCCGGGATGCCACGCCCTTGAGCGAATCCGTGCGGGGGATGCCGCGCTGCGAGCAGCACTGACCGACGCCCTGTGTGATCGGACGAAGGATCTGACATCTCCTTCTATGCCGCCGGAGTTCGATGCCGCACAGTTTGTGCTGGGCAAGGTTCGCCCCATGGTATCTGGACTCTTTCCTGATAGGGAGCGTCAGCTCATTCTCGACTTGTTCGAGAAGGCCCTTGTGTTCGTAACGGGAGATAACATAGAGCAACTCATTCTGGAAACGGATAGACTCTCCACAGCCCGCCAGATAGCGGAACTCTTTCTCGGGAGTCTTGGCTTGCCGGGGCTCGATGATCAGCCTGTGAGTTATGTTGGGTTCAGTGAAGAGACGAGGTTCTACGTATCCACGGACTATTTCAAGGACAACGATCCGTTCGCCGATTGGGTGGTCCATGAAGCGGCGCACGTGTTCCACAACTGGAAGCGTGCCTATGTGGGTCTGCCGGAGACGCGCACCCGCGAATTCCTGCTGAACATTGCGTTCGCCAAGCGGGAAGTGTTCGCATACGCATGCGAGGCCTACTCCCGAATCCTGGAACGAGGCATGAGTCCTGCTGACAGGCGGCGACTCTATGCCGAGTATGTCAAACGCGGGGTGCCTCATGACGACCGCATCAGTCGAGATGAACTCGTGGATGTCGTTGCGTCAGCCGTAGAGGCGCGGAACGGATGGAAGGACATCCTGGCGCATTGCGCTCCACGATAGCGACCTGAGCTGTTGACCCAGTCGGCCAATTCACTTACTCTTCCTGCCAGTCAACGAGCCAGAGTTTGTGCCAAATTCGGGGCGTAAATCCTGGGTTTGCGACATTTATGTAATGGCGGGCAATTCCGTGCTGTTCTGTAACTCATTGATAATCAATATAATACCCCGGTAGCTCAGTTGGATAGAGCAT
>CAYFPQ010000126.1:0-6033 GCA_964345005.1 uncultured Victivallales bacterium
CCTCGCAAGTAAAGCCAAGCTTATGCCTGGCGCACCCTCGTCCCGATCTTCGTCGATCTGCGCACATCAATGACTCAACATACACGGAACACCACGCAAAACACACACGAAATTATTTTCTCAGCCACTTCTCGGAAACCCCCATAAACATTGACTTTCCTGAAAACCACATTTCAGGGGTGGCGGTTTGCTATGACCTCTGAAATCGCGGGAATGACGAAGGGCGCCCCGGAACTTGCCGGAGATGCTACGTGGCAAGCATGACCTTGATGCCTTGTCTGCGCAGCTTGGCTGCGACACGCGCATCCAGGGCCGAATCAGTGATCAGACCATTCCATTTCGTGAGAGAACCGCTTCTCGCAAGTGCAGCCTTCCCTATCTTGGAAGAATCAGCCACGCAATAGACGATATCGGCCGCAGTCGCCATCGACTCGATGAGGTGGGCGACCTCGATGGCTTCGTTGTAGGCCGCTCCCTTGAGATCGACAGCATCTGCCCCCACGAAGGCCAAGTCGGCGTGTAACCCCTCCAATGCCTTCAACGGAAGCGATCCACTCAGGTCGGGCGCGTCGCGCCGCAGACGGCCGCCCAACAGGACTACATCCACCGCGTCCGAATACTGTAGCGCAGACGCGATGGGAAGCGATGTCGTTACCACGGTTAGATCACATTTGCCCTTCAGCGCTTCCGCAAGTGCAAGCGTCGTTGTCCCGGAGTCGAGCATAATGGTCATCCCATCCTCTACCAGCGCTGCCGCCGCTGCCGCGATCCGCCGCTTAGCGCTTCGTCGCACGCGCTGTTTTTCCAGGAACCGAAACTCAAACACAACGCCGGAGGCGGCTGTCGCCCCGCCGTGCGTCCGGATAACGCGGCCCTGAGCGGCAAGCGCATCGAGATCGCGGCGGATGGTCATCTCGCTGACTCCGAATCTTACAGCCAGGTCCGCGACGGAACACTCCCGCCCCTCCCCGATCAGCTTCAGGATCACCTCCACTCGCTGTGCTGCACTCGCCGTCTTCATACAATCACTTTATGATATGTGCGTTTCGAACAGTCAATAACATTGAGATGCCACCCCACCGGAAGCCGCGCACCGTATTGATTTCAGATGCCGTCAATGCTAGATTGCCCCGCAGCTTCCCTTACACCGGACAGCTCAAGCAACGTGTTCAGCGTGTAGGAATTGCCCTGATACCGGAAATCAGGGATTCCCTGACTACGCAAACCCAGGAAAAGGCACCATACTGTGCTTGCCACTATGAGGAGGAGATGAAATGACTCGAGGACCGCAGACTGCCCTTGTACTCAGCCTGATGCTGGTCGCCTCTGGCGTCCATGCCAACGGCTACAAGATTCTAGGGGTGAAAAGCACGAAGGCAAACGCCTTGGGCGAAGCCTTCGTTGCTCAAGCTGATGATCCAACCGCAGTGGCTTTCAACCCGGCTGGTCTAGCCCAGCTACGCGGAAACCAGATCACATTCCAAACCACTGTCTGTAACGCCTATACGGAGCATACCTCGCCAACGGGAGAGAAGACCGACATCGAGGACAAGTGGCAGCCGGTGCCATCCCTCTTCGCCACTTCAGACTTTGGGCGCGACGACCTGTCTGTCGGGCTGGGGCTTTCGTTTCCGAATGGACTCTCGTCCGAATGGTCGAGAGACAGCTTCGCACGCTACGTTTCCACGTTCTCGAATTTGATCATTGCCGACATCAACGGTGCGGTGGGGTGGCGGCTTGCCGACAACCTGCTTATCGGCGCCGGGCTGAACTACTACTCCGAAGCTGAACTGCGGAGCGAACAGGATGCCGGCGCCCTGCTGGGTGGCACACCCAATGGCATGGATGTCCGCAGCAGGCTTGAGGCGGACGGAACGGCCGTCGGCGGCAACATAGGGGCCATCTGGACAGTGACGCCGGGCCATCGCCTCGCGGCCGTGTATCACCAGGGCTACAGCATCGACTACGATGGCGACCTCTCGCTTGCGGGTACCAAGAGCGGTATCGAGACGTCCATTGATGTGCCCACGGCCGTTGTGCTGGGCTATGCGGTAGACATCACGGACGACTTGGTCGTCGAGTTCAACATCGACTGGACCGACTGGAGCTCGATCGACGATATCGTGATCGTGTTCGACACCCCCGGCATGCCGAACGTGGTTCAAGCGCAGGGCTACAGTGACGCTATTGCATACAAGGTCGGCGCCGAGTACCAGTGCAGCGATGCCCTTGCGCTGCGTTGCGGCTACATCTTCAACGAGCAGGCCATTCCTGAAGCCAACTGGCGTCCGAGTCTGCCCGAGAGCGACACCCATTTTCTGACGGCCGGGTTCGGCTACGACTGGGATCGGCTGACAATAGAGACAGCCTTTCAACTCATCGTCTACGAAACGCGAACCATCGACAACAACGTGGACTTCAACGAGGACATTTCGAATTCCAGCATCGATGGAACCTACCGGACAGTGGCTGGATGCGCATCGGTGTCAGCGACGTATAGATTTTAGGAAGGCAGACGGGTTGACGATTGCTTCGACCGGAACAATCAGCAGTTAAAGGGAATCAGGATCTCATGACATCGCCGCGCGTCAACTCCGACGATTTCACGCTGGCAGACTTCACGGACTGCGACTCCAAAGACATCTTCTCCAAAGCGGAACGTTTCAATGCGTTCCTATCCGACTGGAAAGGCAAAGGGACGTATGTATTTCATCGTCTACTGACCTCGTCTTGCGCCAACACCGCCCTACTGCGCGATCGTGCAACCCACGAGGATCGGGACGTGGTGGTCCTGGCTTCGAACAACTATCTGGGCCTCGGGACACGCCCCGAAGTGATCGAGGCAGCACGCGTAGCGACGGCCAAGTACGGCACGGGCATGTGCGGCTCGCGGTTCCTCAGTGGGACGTACGACCTTGTCGAAGAACTGGAAGCCAGGCTGGCTCGTTTCGAGAACAAGGAAGCCGCCCTGGTGTTCACAACGGGGTACCAAGCCAATGTGGGCGCCATCTCTGCGCTGCTCCGGCCCAAGGACGTCGCCTTCATCGACAGGCTCTGCCACGCGAGCATAGTCGATGGCTGTCGCCTGTCCGGATGCACGATGCGTTCGTTCAAACACAACGATCTGGCAAGCTTGGAACAACTGCTCAAGAAGTCGAAGGACAAGTACCGTGGCGGTTTGATAATTGTCGATGGCGTATTCAGCATGGACGGCGACACGGCGCCGTTGCCCGGCATTGTTGACTTGGCAGAACAGTACGGCGTGCGCGTTCTTGCTGATGAAGCACACGGTACCGGCGTGCTGGGAACACATGGTGGGGGCGCGGTCGATCACTTCGGTGTCCGCGACCGGGTTGACATTATCCTCGGCACCTTCAGCAAGACCTTTGCATCCACCGGGGGTTTCATTGCGGGCCGCCGGGATGTGATTGAGTACGTCAGGCAATACGCACGCTCCTATGTCTTCACGGCCAGTCCCGCACCCGCCAACACTGCTGCCGTGCTAGCCGGCCTTGACATCATCGAGCGTGAGCCCGAGTTGCGCGACCAGCTCTGGGAGAACATCCACTACTTTCACACTGAACTCAAAGGCCTCGGCTTCCACGTGTTTCCCGACCCTCCCGAGTCGGCGATCATGACCGTGGTGGTTGGGCCGGACATCACGGTCCGTCAGATGGGTACCGACCTCTACAACGAGGGCGTCTTCGCCAATATCGTCTTCTACCCCGCTGTTCCGCCAAACAAGGGAACGCTACGTATCAGCCTTTCCGCCTGTCACACGCGTGGCGATCTGGACAGGGCGCTCGACGTGCTGGGCAGAGTCGGGAAGAGATACGGATTGCGCGATAAGGAGTTCACGCTATGCGCGTCCGACTGATCCAGCCGGCACAACTCACCGGAGACGGACGACCTCAGAAGTTCAAGCAGTTGTTTCTTCCCAGTTTGGCGCTTCCTACAGTCGCAGGACTGACTCCGCCGGGCATTGATGTCGGGATCACGACGGAATATGTAGAAGACGTTGACTTCGATGAAGACGTAGATCTGGTTGGGGTCACATCCTTGACCTGCCAGGCCACAAGAGCTTATCAAATCGCGGACGAGTTCCGGCGCAGGGGTAAGAAGACGATTCTCGGGGGAATCCATGGGAGCGCCTGTACTGAAGAAGCGTTGGCGCACTTCGATTCCGTACTACTGGGGGAAGCGGAACCGCTGTGGGAACAAGTGCTCGATGATGCGGGTAAAGATCGCCTGCAAAAGATCTACAAGTCCGACGACCCACCGGAGCTAGAGCGGTTGACCGTCCCCAGGTACGACCTGCTGGACTACGCCCATTACGTTGTTCCGCCATTTGCACGCACGCCGTTGCTGCCGATTCAGACAACCCGCGGGTGCCCCTATCGCTGCGATTTCTGTTCTGTCACCGAGTTCTGGGGACCAAAGATCAGAAACAAGCCGGTTGCCAACGTACTGGCGGAGATTGAAGCACTCGAGCCTTCCCGCATCTTCTTCTCAGACGACAATATCGCGGCCAATCCACGCTACGCAAAGGAGCTGTTCGCCGCGCTCAAACCGCTGAAACTCCGCTGGGCGTGCCAGATGAGCACAAGCATTCTGAAGGACCCCGAGTTGATCGAGCTGGCAGGTGAAGCCGGCTGCCATGAGACATTGCTGGGCATCGAATCGCTCAGTGAAGAGAGCTTGAACGGGATCAATAAGTCATTCAACAAGGTGGCTGACTACGAAGCCCTTTTCACGCGACTCAGAAAAGCCGGAATCCTCGCCCAAGCCTCGGTGATCTTCGGTCTCGATGGCGACACACCCGATTCCCTGCGCCGGATGATTGACCAGCTCATGCAGTGGGACGTGAACTACATCTACATTGCAACGCTCACCCCATTTCCCGGCACCCGCCTCTACGACCGGCTGAAGCGGGAGGGCCGTCTTTTCAAGAAGCCCTGGCACGCTTGCGACATGACCCAGGCCATCTTCGACCCGAAGAGCATAACCTCGGATGAGCTGGAATCGCTCGTGTGGGAAATGTATGAGCGATGCTATTCCGTCAGAGGCATTCTTGAACGCACTTGGCGTTTCAGAGAAGAATATGTCCGTTTCTTCCCACGCGATAATGCAATCGAAGAGACCTTCTTTCAGTTTCACATGCGCAGTTCCATCCTCAAACGCTGTCATCCGTTCTCCCTCGGCCTGGAGAAAAAATGAGTGCGCTTCGCACCGGCATTCTGACAAGCATTAGCGACATCGACCCAACCGTTTGGAACAGTGTCGTGAGTCGGAACCACCTGATCTGCAGGCATGAATACCTTCAGGCCATCGAACGTTCCTCCATCAACGATTGCCGCTATTACTATCCCGTCGTCTATGATGATGACCGCGTCGTTGCGCATACCTGCCTTTACTTCATCAGCACAGAGTTGGATCTCTTTGCCAAGGGCATTGGCAAGCTCCTGGTGAATGGGATTCGCCATCTTTGGCGTCGGTTCATGATCCTTCGTTCCATCGAATGCGGAACGCCTGTTGCTTTGGGTACCACCATATCCGTTCACAAGGACACCGACCGGCAGGCAGTTCTCTCTGAGATCGTTCGTGCGACGGAACAGGTCGCCAGGGAACAGGGCGTTCCCGTCATCCTGTTCCGCGACTTCTCCGATGGCGAACTCGGTTTCTACGACGCTCTCGTGGAGCGAGGATACAGCCGGATCAGGAACCTTCCGGCCGCACATATGCAGATCAAGTGGCGCAGTTTCGACGGGTATATCAACTCGATGAGCAGCAGGTATAGGCACAAACACCTGTCCCAACAGAAGCGTTTTACGGCATCGGGGGCGACGATCGAAGTCATCGACAACTTCTCATCGATCGCCAGCGACTTGGCCCGACTATGGCGCAACGTATATGACCGAGCAACCGAGTACCGTCGTGAAATCCTGCTGGCGGATTTCTTCGAAAACCTGGATACCCATCTAGCCCGAGTTTCCTACTTACAGGAGAGTGTATCGCGTAAGTGTTTGCGAGTAA
>CAYFPQ010000127.1:0-3356 GCA_964345005.1 uncultured Victivallales bacterium
CTACCGTTATCCCACAGCATCGCGTTCTCAGAACAACTACCCCGCTCATTACCCCGCTCGAGATCAGTCCACCACGTCACAACTCAAAACGACAACAGCACCATGTCCACACCAAGCCCGTGTATTATTGACGTAGACTGCGAGGGTCCCGCGTATACACCGTTATGTCTTGCTGTTTACGCGAGAAACACCGATATCATCCAAATGCTGCTGGCGTGCGACGTGAACGTCAATCAACGTGCACGTAACACCACACCACTGTACGCTGCATCTCACACGGGACAGATTGAGGTGCTCAGGCTATTATTGGAGCATGGGGCACATGTAAACCACTGTTGTGGTGACGAAACGGCATTAACCGCTGCTTCTCGTAAGGGGCACGTGGATATCATGGAGGTGTTGATCGAGCACGGCGCAAAAGTCAACCAGTACACTGCGTGGGAAACTCCGCTGTCTATTGCAATTGGACAACAGAACGTAAACATGGTACGGTTATTATTGAAGGGTGGGGCAAGTGTCCACCAGCTTATTCGATGCTGTACTCCCCTATCTATGGCAGTCTATTGGGGGGGCGTGCAGATTGCAGAGCTACTACTATCGAGTGGCGCAAAAGCGAACCCGGCGCTGTGCATCGAGACTCCATTGGAAGATGCCGTCAAGTCGAAAAATGTGGCTATGGTTCGCCTGCTGCTGGAGCACAATGCCAACCCTAACAGTTATGTTGGAGACGAGTCGCCACTGCACATGGCCGTCGAGTCGGGAGACACCGAGATCGTTCGCCTGCTGCTGACGCCCATCTAAATAACAGAGTAGAGTAGTATTGCATATCTACCGTTATCCCACAGCATCGCGTTCTCAGAACAACTACCCCGCTCATTACCCCCGGCGCAATCTGTCGACACCAGGTGACGTTCGCGCACCAGGCGATGCTTCACGACCACCTCACAAAACGCAACGATGGCCACATGCGTCATCGACGTCAACCGTGGGAGCCGTACACTGACACCCCTGTGTGCCGCGGTACTCCAGGGGCATATCGACATCGTTCAAATGCTACTGGCATGCGGCGCGAATGTGGAAAGGTCCTCCTCCGGTCACACACCGCTGTATTCCGCAGCTGACTGCGGAAATACGGCAATGGTTCGGTTGCTGCTAACCCACGGCGCCAACGCGGACAACGACATGGGCGGCAATTACCCGTTATCCATCGCATGCAGCCGTGGGCACATCGATATCGCCGAGTTACTGCTGGATCACCACGCAGACGTCAACCACATTGTGTGGTTTGGCAGTCCACTGAGCATCGCATCCCGTCACAGACACACGGACATTGCTCGGCTACTGCTCAAATACGGGGCAGATGTCAATCAGGGTGACGAGAAGCCGCTGCATTGCGCAGTGCGTTCAGGGTGTGCCGAGACGGTCCACCTGCTGCTGGCGCACGGTGCGTTTGTGAATCAGTCCTCCCGCCACGACACAGCACTTTGCACGGCATCCAAATGGAAGCACCCGCGAATCATGGTGCTGCTGCTGGCATACGGTGCAGACGTCAACCAGTACGCCGGCCTCTACACACCGCTGTCTGTTGCAATCAACAAGCGATGCTACTCCATCGTACATCTGCTGATAGTCTATGATGTGGATGTGAATCAAGTGGCACGCAATGCCTCCCCATCGTACAGCTGCTGCTGGACAGTGGTGCAGATGTCAACAGCACTGCCGGTCACAGCTGGCCACTGACGACTGCAATCAGAAAGCGAAACGTACCCATGATACGGCTACTGCTGGAGAGTGGCATTGATGTCAACCGCCAGATAGCGTGCACTACACCACTGACCAGAGCAATCCGTTTGGGACACACCGAGATCGTTCAAATATTATTGGCGAATGGTGCAAAAGTCAATCAGTCCACTAGCAACGGCACACCGCTGTCTGCCGCAGTCAAATTGGGGCTCGTCGACATCGTTCGGTTGCTCCTGGAGCACCACGCCGACCCCAACCGTTATACCGAGGAAGAAGCACCGCTGCATACCGCTGCCAGGTTGGGATACCTCGACGTCGTTCGGGTGTTGCTAGCACACCACGACGATCCATCGTAACATAATCCGAATCTGTCGACACCCGGTGACGTTCGCGCACCAGGCCACCGCTGACCTCCTCACAAATCATGGCCACTGCATCTACCATGGACGTGAATCGGGTAGTTCTCCAACACACCCCCTTGATGACGGCTTGTCGACTCGGGCATGCGGAGATCGCCCGAATGCTGCTGGCGTGCAGTGCGGAGGTGGACCAAGCGGTACGCGGGTTCACACCGATGTCTGTCGCCTGCAGCCGCGGACGTATCGAAATCGTTCGGTTGTTATTGGAACACGGTGCCAACGTGAACCACATTGCTCGCAGCAGCACGCCACTGTACACCGCGGTGAAATACGGGCACGCCGAGATAGTGCGTCTGCTGCTACAGCACGGCGCCGACGCGAGCCCACGTTCATGTGGAAGTCCGCTATACACCGCAATTAAGCATAACCATGCTGAGATTATACACATGTTGCTACAACACGGCGCCGACGTGAACACATGTCAACTGAATCCACTGTACATCGCGTCGAAACAGGGACACACCGACATCGTTCGCGTGCTCCTGGCACACGGTGCGGACGTGAACCTATGTCGGCGGAGACTGAATCCGCTGTACACCGCGTCGAAACAGGGACACGCCGACATCGTTCGGGTGCTCCTGGCACACGGTGCGGACGTGAGTCTACGCACATGTGACTACGACCCTCTGGACATTGCCCTCCATCACAAACATGCGGAGACTGTGCAGCTGCTGCGAAGGCACCGTGGCGAAGACAGTGCACATGCAGTGGCTCGTCCCAACACCATCAGGCGTAGCATCGCATTGCGGGTGCAGGTGCGCCGTGACGAAGACCGTGACGAAGACCATGCAGTGGCTCGTCCCAACACCATCAGGCGTAGCATCCCATGGCGGGTACCGGCGCGCCGTGACGAAGACCGGGGCGAAACCCGTGCGCATGCAGTACTTCGTTCCAACACTACAACGCATAGCATCCCATCATGGGTGCTGTCGTACCGTGACGACGACTGATGCGTTCTCAGAACGTTCTTGGAAACAGAGTGGTGGTCACGACACGCCACTGACCACCTCACAACTCCAAACAAAACGACATCATGGCCATACCACATCGACATGCACCTGTCGTAAACGTAAATTATCGAAATGCAAACGGAAGTTCTCCGCTATACACCGCTTGTTACTCGGGACACACCGACATCGTTCGCATGCTCTTGGCATGTGGTGCAGATGCGAATGTCGTTATCCGTGATTATGG
>CAYFPQ010000127.1:3366-5781 GCA_964345005.1 uncultured Victivallales bacterium
TCCTACCTTGGACACACCGGCATCGTTCGGATACTACTAGCGCGCGGCGCGGACACAAACCAGACGTCGGGACGAACGCGGCGCACTCCGCTACAAACAGCATGCCGAAATGGACGCAGCGAGATCATCGAACTGTTACGGGAACATGTCGATGATACGCACGATGGTGGTACGTAGGTGGACAAACAGGTCACACATACTATAAACTACCGCCCCGTGATCCGTGTAGCACGGGATGGCCGAACCTATGGAGGAGACCGTAGAATCATATGCCGGTAATGAATATTATGACAAATATTTTCAATTAGATCCACCGACGTACCACAAACTTATGCACGGTGCCATTGCTGATATTCAATACATTACGGCGGAGATGAGCGAAGATAAGCTAGGGAAGGCGCTGTTTCTCGCTGCATATTATGATCGTGTACCCGCTGCGACGGCTATCCTTGAGAACCCCAATACACCCATCGATTACCGATTTAATGGAGATTTTACCCCATTATCAATTGCATCCACAAACAATTGTCCGAATGTCCTGCAACTCCTGCTAGACAGGGGTGCCAACTACCTTGTAGAAACTGGTGATGGTGAAAACCCCCTCCATTTAGCAGCAGGGAGCATTCAAAGCGGTACCGAAGCCCTTGAAATACTCATCGGGCTACCACTTATAGATACAATCATAAACGCACGCGATGCAGGATTGGATACGCCTCTCCACAAGGCAGTGGAGATGCATAGGGTAGAAGCTGTTAGGCTCCTGCTCACACGGAATAGTGTCGATGTGAACGCACTAAATGGAGATAGAGATACACCTCTCGACATGGCAGACGACCTCATATCCCCAATACTACGGCAGCGTGGAGCACGTAATAAAGAAGACATCGAATCAAATGACATGGAGTGTGATGAATGTAATATGTGCTGCGATATGTGTGGCGTCGAAGCACAGTGACGTTCACACCATGCCGTCGTCGAAGCATCACCGGGCAGTGCCTCGGGTGCTTCCACAATTTCAACACCATGGCCGCCAATCCCTTCAGGCACGACACCGTGACCACCCGCATGTCGGTTGACACTATCAGCAAAACCCTCAAAAACGCACTTTCCCACTTTTCCTACACCGACGACGACGGTACGCACGAGATGGCGTGCTACCACGCGTCGGAAGGGTACTTCCACGTGTTTGTGCACATGAACCACGAGCCAGTGTACTACTGCATCACCGCGTACTGCGCGTGCGATGGCGACCCCGGGTCGATCGTCGTCGTGTTCAATCGCATCTTGGGACGCTACGATGCCTGCTACCGCGTGCAATCGGTGCTCATGTCCTCGCTCACCGAACGGAGCCTGGTAGCGTGGCGCGACCCCATCTACGACGTCTCCGCGGAGACGCTGCGCCAGCACCTGTCCTTGGCTTCCCCCGAGAATCACATATGTTCCCGTTCGTCGAACCTCAAGTACGTGGCCAAGAGCTGCAACAATCCTGCCAACGTTCGCCACCTGGCCGAACCCGAGAGCATTGCCCTGCTCCTGGGCATCACAGTGGAACCGGCAATGGCATTCACCACCATGCATTGCTGCGCGCTGTATATACTGATTCAACTCGCGCTACTGGATGAGTGCGGCGCCTTCCGGGGAGACGACGGCGCCATGGAGGCACTCCGTACCCATGCAGCGACGCCATCGGAACCGCCGAGCTCCATGGTGCCTCTGGTGAAGCACATCGCCATACGCTACGCCTCTCGCCTGCTCAGCTTGCTTGCGTAAGTAAAGTATGCATTATTTATGCGGGCATCTGCCACCTCTGCTGCCCCTGCTACCCCCGCTGCCTCTCCCGGCACCGCTGACTCCTCCTCGGCCGCCCGTGCACTTTCCAGTACGCCGCACCGTATTCGATGAACAGTTCCTCGCCCTGTTCCACATCTCGAGTCACCCACACGTTCCCCATGCCGTCAAACCGGCAATTGCACTCTCCTGCCTTGCGAAGGTCGTTGATCTTCTGCATGGCACCGCCACGCACCTCCTCCGGGCAGCAGTAGAGCGTACCGCCCGCGTCCGGCAGGTGGACGGCGTAGGGATCCACGACAGGTACTTCCCGGAAGATGCCGATGTAACGACCGATGCTTTCCCCGGCCTGCAGCGCCGTCGCGGCGAACAATCCCTCCCCCGCATTGTCGATGGTGGACGGCAGGATCGAAAAGCGGTGCGTGCAGCCGTAGTACACGCCGGTGCCCCGCCTAGACCACACCCACGGTGCCGATGCGGCCGCAGCTGGTTTTGGTCGGCGCCGGAGGGCATAGGTGGACCGCGACACGCCGGGGGAAATGTACTGGTGGCAGCACACATACCCTGGCTTGTTGCGCAGCAGCGCCGCCCTCGGTGCCGGCATAAGCAGCTGCTTCAGCTCTCTCT
>CAYFPQ010000128.1:0-5756 GCA_964345005.1 uncultured Victivallales bacterium
CGTTCTTCCCTGACACGATGCCTGGTTTGTTGGCGCAGCCATTGCCTCTGCGGTCCGCGTATGGCGGCGACATGTCGCGGAAGCGCCGTGAATACAGCTACCGCCGTCATGGTATCGACTCGAACACCATTCAACACCTGCAGTGCGGCTGTTGTTCACTGTCGGCTCCAACGCCTGGCGTGTTTATGTGGAATGCCACCATCGGAAAGAAGAAGCTGAACCCGTTTGAACGCACTCCGGCGTCTCAACGCACCATTAAGGGGATTTATAGACACCGGGTCAGCGGCCAGCTATCCTTTGTGGCTCACAGCAGCGCAACTGCGTACGACGAACACGTTGGCACTGTCTGCCGAACCTGCTTCAGCGCTGTTTCAGATGGTGTGCAGCCTATGTTTGCACCGTCTGCTGGGTTCTCCCATGGCTGCGCAGTGCCGGACTGCCTCCAAGGGCTTTCGTTCGCGGAGGAGGCTCTGATCGCTCGCATCCAGCCGGTGATGGCCGCCCGTGCATTGGCTGGAGGAGGCCGGGCTGTTCGCGGACATGTGACGTTCGTCGATCGATCGGACAGTATGGAGGGCCTCGCCGACCGTCTGCCTCGGCTTCCGCAGGATGTGCAAGTTATTCAGCTTCAGCGCCGATCTGCACGGACGGGTCAGATGCGATGTTTCCGCTGCAGACGTGACAAAGTTGAAGCAGCACTGCGATGGCTGATCGCGAACAATCCTGGCTACAGCGGAGTGACGATTGCACATGAGCATCTGGACATGCTGCCGGCGGACGGTCCGCTGCAGGTTCACATCGTGGAGCCCCCTGGTGATGACGACCCTCCCGACCAGGATGCTGGCCCGGCACCCGGGCAGTGCAACCCAGATGCGCCGGAGCAGGACACCATCAGTGGGACCATCCCAGCCGGCAACGTTGGTGCATCCACCCTCCGAGACAGAACAAACCGCGACTTGGACTCACTAGCTCGTGACTTGGGAGCCGTAGTTGCTGCTGACAACGGTGGCGACGCACCGGCAGCCCGTGATGATGCCCCCGGCGATGCTGCAGAGGCCGGCGATGCTGCAGAGGCCGGCGATGCTGCAGAGGCCGGCGATGCCGCTGACCGCGGGAACGATGGTGCGGACGCCGCAGCCGCCGCCAACGCCGTCTTTCGTCAGGATCGATCTCAATCCCTGTTGAACTGGCGGGACGTACCGTACTTCTTCTCCAGTGCTTGGCCCACGCTGTTCATGCCGTGCCGGTTGACCATCAATGGCCAGGATGTGTTGGATGTGCCGGCGGAGTTCTGTCGTCGCTACGGCCGTGTTCACCAGATTAAGTTCTACGACTACTGCAAGCACTTGATGAGCTGTCACGACGGGCGCTACGCTGCTCATCCCTCCCTGAAGTTTGCACTGCTGAACATCAAGCACAGGGAGCAGTCACTGTCCAGCACCAGCTTTGGCGTCAACCAGATGCCGGACGAGGAACCGATGACTGTTGGCGACATGCGCAACCTTCTCAAGGATGTGGACGGCCGGCACAAACTCGCGTCGATTGCGCACAAAGTTTCTGCATGGGGAAGCAATCTGACCGGCTCCACGGCGTACTGGTGGAGCCGTAAACGCGACGTATCCGCTCTTTTGCAGCAGCGTCTGTTCGAACACGATGAGTTGCCCATCGCATTCACCAGTGGTTCCATGGCCGAGTACTACTGGCCCGAGTTACATCGTGTACTGGCACAGGCTCTGCGATGTTTCGGGGACAGCGCGGCCGCTAAGGACATTGACCCAGCCACCGCAACGTCGGCATCGCGGTCGCGGAGTCTGCATGGCGTGTTACAACGTCACTGTGGTATTGTCAACGAAGTATTCGTGCTTCGCACCATCTCGTGGTTCCGCGTGGTGTTGCAGGAAGGGCTTGACATCGATGGGTACTGGTACCGGTTCGAGTTCGCGAAGAGTCGCGGCGCTATTCACTTCCACGCATTGCTGTTCAAGGCAGATGCAGCTCACAACTTGCACTCGCTGCTGGACGAAGCGCTCTCAGCCGCCGACTTGCAACAGCTGGAAGACGTCGAAGACGCCGCGGCCAAAGACATTGTGGAAATGCTGAAGGAAGTTCTCGTCGACTGTACCGCCGAGCACCCTGCTGGACGCGTTGCTGACAACGACACCGACTGCAACACGACGTGGTACCGCAATCGTGTATCTGTCGCCGCTGGCCATGCTAAGCCTGACAAGGCGAAACACTATGTAGTTGGCAAGGACGTGGATCCTCGGCTGGTTGGCAACGTTGCTCAGTGGCCACCACATGAGGGCTGTGGACCTGCCCCGGGTGACAGCTGTCTGCGCAACAAGTTGTACGAAGTGCCGGCCGACAGTCATGATAGTGACTTGGTTGAGTTCGTGAACCGGGTGATGTTGCATTGCTGCTCTGACTACTGCTTGCGTGTCAAAACCCGCAAGGGCGCGGACGGCGAAGTCGAGCAAATCAAGACATGTCGCATGCACTTCGGCGAGGAGAACCCCACTGTGGCTTCTCGCACTAACGGTAAGCCCGCGCGCGCGACCCCGACTCTGGTCGTCAGACGGGGCGTCTCGTACCTGGAGTCCGCTCGTGACCACCCTCGCCTGGTGCAAGGCCCTCAGGAGCTGGCCCGCGCATATGGTGCGAACTACGACTTTCAGCCTGTGCTGGGCCTCCAACACGATGTCCCCGAACTGCCAGATGGTCAAAATGTGTTGGAATGGGCAGACGAGGAGATGCAGCGTGTCGAAACGATGCGGACGACTAACCCAGAGCAGTTCAGAGACCTGCACGAGCTGCGTTGCAGCCGCCGATACTACAACAAAGACGAATATGTCAATCGGTTGATCGATTATGTTGTTGCTTACGCGTGTAAGGGAGAACTTTCCGCAAATGATGCAGTCAAGATCATGAAGAAGCTGTTGCGGAGTGACGTGGATGGTTCCATGCCATTTCGTGGTCTTGCTCAGAGGTTGAACATGCGCATACTGAAGGCACGCGAAGTTCCCTCCAGTGAATGCATCTTTCTGCTGCGGCAATTGCAATGCTACCACTCAACATACCGCTTCTGCCCCATCTCACTGTCGTTGGGTCGGCGTCAACTGGATCGGAGGGTCACGGCGGAGAGTAGCGACGACGCAGGCAATGCCGTCACCCGCCAACACCGGTTCGATGCGTTCCTTGCTGCCAAACGGAAGAACAAGTTGGGCCACAATGTCACGTTTCACGAGTACAATGTGTTCTCCGGTACAGCTGAGACTCGCGTCCCTGTGTACTCTCACTGTTGCTTGCAAGCCACATGGCCGCTGACCGAGGAATACAGCCGCACCATGTTGATACTGCACAAACCTGGTATCGCAAAATTCGAGGACATCAAAGGGGCCTTCGACACCCACCTGCAAGCGTTCGAACATTTCCTGGCCGGCCCACACGTTCCCGACGGCATCGTGCGAAGTGTACAGCGAGCCGTCCTGGAGTACATATACGACTCCGCACCACCGCCACAAGTTCCCAATGTTCCGAACTCGTTGCCAGACGCGGATGGTGAGCCCGTCCCTGACTACTTGCCTGGCGGGGACGATGCAGACGCGGCGCAACAAGGCGATGGTGATGCACTGTTTCTGTCGCAGGCTAGCAACAACACCGAATTGGTGATGGATGACGTGTTTCAGCATGCTGAATTGGGGTTCGTGCCGGATGTGGACAGGTCACTGTATCCGGCCATGAACACATTGAACAGCTTTGTCGACGACATGGCCAGCAGATACTACAAGCAGACTGCAGAACTGTCCTTGACCCGACTGTCCCCTGACCGTTTCCTGGACCCTGTCCTGTCGTTGCACAACACCGGCCAGCGTCTGCTGCTGTGTTCGTTCCTGGACCACCTGGAGAAACTGTTGTTGTGGCAACGCCACCCGGATCAGCACGACAAGCCAAGAATGCGCGCGGTTGTGGCCGGTGTGGCCGGCACCGGGAAATCATTCGTTATGGGCATTATCGCCATGTGCACACGGCTGATGTCCGGCAGGCAGTCATCTGCTGTCATCGCCGCTCCCACTGGCGCTGCTGCAGGCAACTGCAACGGATCAACAGCGGACCGTTTGTTCGGATTCAAGCGGGCCAGCAAATCGTTCAAAGAACTTGGGAAGACCGCGTGTGCTACCAAACAACGCGAATTCGCCAACACAGAGGTAGTGCTGGTTGATGAAATATCCATGTGGGGTTCACTAATGCATGGACATTTCGTTCGCCGGTTGGACGAGGTGTGCTGCGGCGGCCTGGCCACCGATCCGGACTTTGAAGCAGATCCACTCACAATGGGCAACCTGTCGTGTGTGCTGTATTTTGGCGACTTTAAGCAACTGCCGCCTGTATTGGACTCGCCGTTGTACGCTGATGTGAAGGCCAGAAATGGCAACCGCACCCTTGCTGTCATTGGGCAACAGGCTTACGCTCACATTTCACAGCACTTTCTGCTAGACCAACCTGTCCGACAGCAACGTGGAGAGTTCTACAACAAATTGGAGCAGCTGCGGGAGGGTGAATGCGGCTGCGACGACCATGTCCAGTCCCACATGCAGTTTTGGAACGATCGTGCAACGTTGTATATCGAGGACCAGGACAGTTGGGGGCTACAGAACTCCACTGCTCTCGTTGCCACATGTTTCAATTGCGACCGAGACGCCGTCAACCAGAGATATGTGCAGCTGTTTGACAGTGTTTGTGTTGTTCATGCGTTGTGCACAGGAAACCACGCCAAAGCGAAAAAGGACGCTGCTCTGGGCATGATGAAAAGCATTCCACGCATCGGCTACTACGCCGTCGGCATGATGGTCAAGCTTACCATCAACATCTGTCCAGAGGTGGGCCTGTACAACAACGCACGAGGCATTGTACGTGACATTGTGTACGCCGGAGACGCTGGGTACTCCCCGGACGAACACCCGGTCGTCATTGTTGAGTTCCCAGAGTACTCTGGGCCGGCTGTTGTCGAGGGAATGAATCGACAGTGGGTCCCTACTCCCCGTGTGCAACGACAGGGTGATTGTCATCGATGCAACCGAATTGGCATTCCACTCGTCTGCGCCAAGGCGGATTCAGTTCACAGCCTGCAGGGACTGACTGTCGGACCCACGAAGGCCATCAAGCGACTGCGATTGCGCTGGACTGCGAAAGCCGAGGGCTTGTTTGCTGGTATATTTTACGTTGGATGCAGTCGGGCGACGTGTGCTGATAGTTTGGCGTTGGAGTCAACCGTGGTGGAACAGGATTTGAAGTCTATCGGCAGCAACGCCCGTTGGAAGGATCAACACGCGGAGGTGAAGCGCCTCACCAACAGTGCAAAGCTCCAGCGGCGCACAATGACTGCGAACGTAGTGAATGTCGATGGGCACGTCGTGGACTGGGGTTCGCAGCGACACTTCTTGTCACGTCTGTCGTGGTTTCTGCATACTGCTGGAAGCATGAATCACGCCTCCGAGGATGTCGCGACGTGCCTGGCGCAGTGGGAAGCGTCCGTCCAGGCTGCGGTCGAGGAGATGGCTAGGTGAAGCGAATGTGCAAATTGTAAATCAATGTACATATTGTTTGTAAGTTCAGTGTACATACGAGTTGTTACTCTGTGATGCCAAGCCGCTACGCTACATTGCCAGCCACTACACACACGGAGCTCTGCTTGCGGTGCCCAATTTAAGCTCTGCTTTCTGTTATTTATAATCTTCACTGGGCCTGATATCGTAGTC
>CAYFPQ010000129.1:0-5737 GCA_964345005.1 uncultured Victivallales bacterium
AGGTGGCTCAATTCAGATGAGCAAGGGCGGCTCAATTCCGGTGAGCGCTATAGGTCTAGATACCAACCTGATCATGTTCCCTTTAGAGCACTCAAATCCACTACATGCAAGGATGGAGAAAACCCATCCGTTTCACCCAGGTATAACCTTCCGTTGTCGTAACACGACGCATGAAAGTAGCAACGTGGGTAACGGTTGTTCACGACCCCGAAATCAGTGAAGCGTTCTTCTTTTTCAGCATCGGGAATGAATCGAATCAAACTCATATTCGGGTAGCCGGCGCCAATCCAGATATGCCCGTGTTCATCTTCATCCATGGAGGTAACGCGTCCCCCTTCCGAGAGTTGACCCAGCCGTTCAAAACGCTCTTCCTGATAATGAAATTGGAAAAACGTGGAGTTGTGAACCATCCCGACATACACATTGCCGTTCCGGGCGACAATCCATTCGTCAATGCCCTGATTCCCCGCAATTTTGGGGCCGACATCAGGCATGATGATTGTATTGAGATGTTCGAGGCGCTCCTGCTCGGGATCAAACTTCAGCAGTTTCAAAGCACCATCGGCTTTGTCAAGCCAGCCTCCGTAACATATGCCGTTCGGCGCCACGACCATGTTATGATGCGCATAATCGGAGATGCGTCCAAAGTCCGTCAACGAGCCGGACCTGATAACCAGAAGGAAAAAGTGATTTTCCGGGATGGTATGCCCAAACGCACGATTACGCTTTGCGTCCACGATCATCGACTGAACGTACAGGTAGCGCGGAAGTTTCGCCACCACCTCAAGGGCGTCTGTTTTCGGTGAATACTTGACAATAGAACCACCCGGGTCGGACTTCGTCCGATTCCAATGCTTCAGGTCAGGCAGGCAGAAATCCGTATATTTGACATCGGGATATCCCTGGGCCTGTTTGCGGGCGAGCATGGACTCGGGCAACTCGCGATTGAAATAGTTCACGGTCACCGGTATTCCATCCCACGTGAAATGGTTGCCTTCCCCAAGCAGCAGGCTGCCATCCGACAACACGCCCATTGCATTGTGAACTTTGGTGCAGTACCCGCGCTCATCGATCCATGGGAAAACATTCTTCTTCACTGAGATTTCAGATGTATCGATGTCGTATTCAGCAAGCACATTGGGGCCACTGGTCAGGCCCAGGTATATTTTTCCATCAACCTTGACCATGGACGTAATCGCTATCGCCAGTCGATCCTTCACATAACATTCAGTTGTATCTAACATCCCCTGCCTTCCTCGTATTTGACAATCATATAGGTCTGTAATGCTTCAACAGACAGAACGGTTGCATCACTCCGCGTGATAATCTTCGGCGCTCTCCGTGAACCTATTCCCGTTGGAGCCAGAACTTCGACATTTTGGGCGCATCCGGGCAAGACAATCGACAGGTCCGCGTGATTGGCATTGTCATAGTTGAGGACGTGAATGAAGTGTTCCCCCAGCTTGTTGACAAAGGTGTCTATGACAATAAAGGGATTGCCTTCCACACGAATCATGGGACTGCAAAGCGTCCTCAGCACGTCAAGAAAACCCATGGCCTTCGCAGGCATCGCGAACCCGCGGACATTGCTTCCGCGCCAGGCAATATCATTCTCCCCAAGCTTTTCAGGACAGCCGTCGATTGAATAGATGGAGGGGAGAGCAAGAAAGGCCGACATGGCATCAGACTCGCGGCGCAGAAAATATTCATCAAAAGAACAGGCCTCACCCGTCAACAGTATTTTGCCTTGCCCGGCGAACGCGGCAAATCGTTTCAACTGTTCGTCACTGACGAGCCGCGCATTGCCGACAATCAACGTGTCAAGACCCTCAAGAGCAAGGTCATCGTCACGATCCACAAATCGGAACGGGATCTTGTTTGCCAGAAGAATCTGCAGTATTCCCTGCAGCGAAAACCAACAGTTGTCGTAGTCGGCGATGAGGCTCTCACGGTTCATATAGATGCCGAGCGACGCATCGCAGACCGCATCGCAATAGATCTCCGAATACTCGGTAAGGAAATCAGAAATAGGGCGAAGCGCATCAAGAAAATAGGGACGTTGATACAATGTCTTATCTTCCGTACTGTCCATGCGGATGCCCCAGGTGGTACAGGGAGGATGTCCACCGAAACAGAGCGCCTCGCACAGGGACAAGGCGCATTCCTCCGTTGTTTCCGGCCAGCGAACGCTTCCCTCCGGGGCACCGCCCACGACGCTCTCCACCTGACATGTATCGTCTGTGTTCGTATACAGATGGTGCGAGGCAAACACTTTGAACCCATTGGCTTGTCCATGTTTGTAGAGCGCAACCTGATGCCGAATGGAATCCCCCGTTCGCCCCGGAAAGAGGTTGTTCTCTGCACAGACCAAGTGATGCGTTTCGCCAAGATCCGGCGGATAAACATGGATCTTGGATAGCTCTGACGGCATACGGCCCACGGCAGGATTGCCGCCAAGAATGGCCTTTGGCTTTATGGAAACGACCTTGTCGGACAGCAACTTCATCATAGTCTGCCGTTGCCGCATCCTGAATTGAGTCATGGCCATCCACAGCGGATCACTCGTCACGCCGTGATCCGGAGGCAGGGACATACCCTCGAAACACGCCAAGCCGAAGACCCGCCGAGCTTTCTCAGGCGAAAAAGTTTGTTTCAAGTAGGCTCTGAACGACACCTGGCATCTTTCGCAGTAACACCCTCGGAAGTAGTCGTTATCCAGCCGAATCCCGTCCAGATCGCAATAGCCAAGACCCAATTCAATGGCACCCAGATAATATTGCCGAACCTTCTCATGCGTAAAACAAAGCGCGGGCCGGTCATATTGATAAAGATGCGGTGTGCCATCAGCTTGTATCTGAAGACAATCCCTGGCCCATGGGTTTTCAGGAAAGAAGGTCTCCTGCTGCACGGAGAAAAACTGGAAGTAGCCGTTCACCTTTAGTCCTGCTGCGTGAGCATTGGCCGTCATCTTCCTGGTCAGCTCGAATTCCTCCCTTTCTCCCTCGATCCCAAATCCATACATGAAGTGAATTTCGATGATGTTGTAGCCCGCCTCTGCCATCTCTTTCAGGGCGTCCGCCTCGTGCATCCGAAGGTACCAGCGTGACCATTCTTCTGTTGCCTGATCCACAAGCCCAAGAACCTTGATACGGTTTCTGCGACTGAACTGACGGGTATAGTGAAAACCCATATTCAAACACTTAGGTGATTCCAATAAGTCTGCCATCATGCTCTGTTTCCCCCTTCATGAAACCAGAATAATCATAGCGGCAGCATTGCCTGATAAGCAAGATATAATAATTATCAGACAATACTCTTGAATCTAAACCGGGGATCATATATCTTCTCGCCTCCGCAGAGAAAGGAGCGATCGATGAGACTTGGAAACATTGCCGCACACACACTGGTCACCGGCCTGCTGGCGCTCTCTGCCGCTCCAGCGCAGGACAGCGTCACAAACTAGACCCTGTCCGAAAAGGTTTGGGACATCAGAAAGGGCGAATGTCACTGTCCTGGGTAGCGTTGTTTCCACGCGCTTGGCGAAAGTCCGGTATAGCGTCGGAAGGCCTTGCTGAAGGTGTACAGGTCGGCAAAGCCGAGGCTGAGGGCAATGGCGGTAATATTCATGTCGGAGAATTGCAGCAGATCCTGAGATCGGTTCAGACGACACTCCAGAACATACTTCGCCGGCGTGGCGCCGGTTTCAGCTTTGAAGCGGCGAATGAAGTGGTTCACCGACATGTTGAACGTCGCCGCCAACTCTGCAACACCGAGTGGTGCATAATTGCTCGCTTCAATGAGTTTGCGCGTCTTCTCCTTCATCGTTACGGGGGCGTGGCCCTTCGGGAATCGGTTTTCCAGGAGCGTCCAAAGCAGCAGGTGAAATGCATAGGCCGCGTTGCGACGCTCGGGCTCGCCGCTGTATGGCGCATATCGGAAGAACAGCTTTAGCGTGTCGGCATCCAGATCGTCTTTGCCGATGTGAACAAGTGTCTCGGGGGGCACGTCCGGGGCTTCAGGCCAGAAGAAATGGATCGAGCTTGCGATGGAGTCTTCGTCGTGATGGAAAGTATGCGACAACCACGGCGGGCTGAGGACCGATTCTCCGGGCAGGACGTCGAATGCTTCCGTGGGTGAGAAGATGCGCATGCGTCCCTTCCGCACATGATCCCACTGCCAGGCGAGATGGCCTTCCATGTGCGGCTTGCCGCTGATGTTTTGCTGCGGGGTTGCCCGGTAGAGAGCATTTACCGTGGTTAGGCTGAATTCAATCATGGTGAATTATGACATTAGAAAGGTTCTAAATGACACTAGAGATATATGCTAATTCGAGTAGCATTATATGAGAGTGTTGAGAAATGACAAGTCATAAAGGTGGTGCGCGAATCGGGTATTCCGTTCTGTGTTGGGGACGATCAGGGACGGTCATCGAATCGATGCTCTACTGAATGGGTGAGGGAGCGTAGTGTGCTTGCTGCCAAGTTCAGCCCGGTTGACTCATGTCAATAACGATGATAGTATTTGCCATCATTGTGATCGCCATAGCCAAGGAGGCGCCAAGTGAATCCGTTCAAGCACGGACAGATCGTCACCGGGAAGGACTTTTGCGGACGGAAGGAGGAGGTGCGGGCTCTTCGGGAACGTATTGTCTCCGGACAGAACGTTGTGCTCTACGGGGAGCGACGCTGCGGCAAGTCCTCTCTGATCGCTGAGGCGGTCCGCACGTTACGGGGCTGCAAGGGAGTATTTGTTGACTTCCTGAATGTGCGTTCGGTCGATGACGTCTGCAAAAGGATCGCCGCCGGCATTCTCAAGCTGGAGAAGGCGGAAACGGCCTTCCGCAGAATGGGCAAAGCCCTGGCTGCCTTGCGTCCCAAGCTTACAATGGACCCCCTGACCGGCTCTCCGAGCCTGGGCTTTGAAGCCGGTGCCCGAGTTGACGTGGACACAGTGGTTGGCGCGCTATCCCTGCTGGAGGAACTTTCGAAGACGCATCGGCTGGCTGTTGTTCTCGACGAGTTTCAAGGTTTGCTGGGCGTTCCTGAAAGCGACCAGATACTGGCGCTCATGCGAGGTGAGATCCAGAGGCAGGGGAATCTCTGCTATATCTTCGCGGGCAGCGTCCGTCACGACATGTACTCCATATTCTCCGACCCTGACTCTCCGTTCTTCAAATCGGCAACGATCATGAACGTGTCGTTTCTCGAACGCAGTGACTTCACCAAGTTCCTTGCGGATCGCTTTGCCGTCGGCAAGCGAACCCTGTCGACGTCGGCTGCCGACCTCGTTTTCAGTGCTGTTTCAGATGTGCCGGGTGATGTTCAACACCTGTGCGAGGCCATATGGGACACAACCCGTGAAGGGCGGGTTATTACACCAGACCATGTACGGAACGGGATACAGCGGATACTCAACCAATATGCCGAACACTTTCAGACGATCCTTACGGGCTTGACCGAGTTTCAGATACGCTGTCTGGCCACTATCGCCTGGGTTGGCGGGGAGCACGTTAACAGCAATGCTTTCCTCGAACACGGGCGCTTCACAAACCCCTCGAGCGTCAAGAGCGCTGTCCGACGTCTCTGCAAGCTCGGCATATTGATGGAACACGGGCGCTCTTATCGATTCATCAATCCCTTTCTTGCCGTATGGCTTCGAGAGTACGTGCTGTAGGGTGGTAGGCGAGCGCAATCCAAAGGGAATCGCAACATCCAATATCCAACAAGGAACATCCAAG
>CAYFPQ010000130.1:0-2421 GCA_964345005.1 uncultured Victivallales bacterium
GACGACTCCACGCCCCGCTCCATCGGGGGTACTGTGTGTGCAGTCTGCCTGATGTTGGGTCATGCTTTGGGGATCGCTACACACATCCGCAATCGAGTACAATGCCCGTGTAATATGTTAGATATTAGTTATGTCTAAGTGCTCGCAACCGTTGGGTGTGCTATTCCTAATTTTGCGCACACCAGAGGGCGCCGAAGGTTGGGTTCTACAGATTGCGCCAGCTGATCGGTGGTAATGGCTATGTTCTGACGGCGTGTTGGGCAGGTATCCACTGCGTACTGGTCGGCGCCCACAGACTGACGGGTTCATCACTCACACTTATAGTCGATTCTGGTGTAAATGTGGATATTCACCAGCTGCCGCAACTGCTATCCACGCCGTACTGTTCCTGTCTGTTCGCTGACGGCGCTGCAGGGTTTGAGTCCATGATGTACCACACACCGTTGTATTATTGCAGGATGTAAACATCTCCGTCTGTGGAACTCATGCACACCCAGCTGAAGTCGTCTCCTCGGGTGGCAATTGTTGCCTTCATATGGGTTCGGCAGATTGCTCGAGCCTGCCGCCAGGAGTTGCTTCTGTTCACGGCAAAGTACTGACGGCCTGTTGGTCGCTCTGCGCATCATGCTGGTCCATGCATACAACCCGATCGTTACATTACCGATATTTATAATCGATTCATCAGCTATAGCGGATACACATTCACAGCCGCGCCTGCATTCCGCCGTTCTGTTCATTGACATTCTCTGCCGGCGCTGCAGGCTACATGGCATATCTGGCATTCAGGTGAGCAGAAGCCGCTGCATTACTGTGGATTATACTCTATTCTGTCGTGCATATGCCTGCACACGCAACGCTGGTCGCGCTGTCGGCGAAACATCGTCCCCAACATGGATGACGACGGTTCAGCACAAGATGAGAAGACGCAGTGTTTCAAGCGCATACATAAGATGCGGCTCTACTTAGGCTGCTGGAAACCATGTGATCATGAACTAGCTCGCGATGCATTCGCTCGATACAGCCACAACAGCAAAGAACGTGTTGTAACGGCGGCTTTGACTGTACGAGCGCTCGCAGACGCCATGCTGTGTGTGCAGATAACACCAGAGGGGTACTGCATATCACACGATGGTCAAGTGTATGAGACATTTCCATCTGTATTTGAAGCCGTGCTGTGGCGCAATCATGTATTGGCAGCCAACAACGTAATCTTCGCCCCCAATTCAGCAGACGCATCGCATGGTTCGTAAACGATGTTGCCGTGTTGTGTTGATTTGCACGCATTATAATGTTTTGCTTATCTGTTGTTTTTGTATTTTATAACTCATGTCGTCATTTGAACTTGATTGCGCGGCCTGATCACTCACCAGCTGTGCAGTTGGCAGCGTACGTCATCACATGTGCTACCATCTTAGTTGTCTGCCGCTGTTGATAATGCCACCTAACATATCTTTACGATGTTATGTTTAGGTTCTTCCACACTACTGTTAGGAAATGTTCACGCCTGGCCGTCGACCACACCACGTAAAGCGAATCGTCTCCAAGAGGCTGCCGCGGCTGCCGGGCATCGTGTGTCAGCACCCTGTTTGATGCCACCGACATCGACTTCTCCCGCCACCACGACAACGTCTTCGTCTCCTACTACTGCAAGTGTTGCATCTGCTGCCTGTCAAGCTACTGTCACGGAAGTATCATCAACCTACTGTCAAACAGACAGCACAGCAACAGCAGCTGCAACAACGCCAACGGCCACTGCAGTGTCCGTAGGCAGTCAAACTGATCTGTCGTTATTCGCACAGTCAATACACACTACATGTTCTGACAGCGAGGACCAACGTGAGTAACAACAACATTGCACCTGCACTGGATCATGACGCTGATGCGCAGGATCGGTTGGCAGCTTCGGCGATGTTTATCGTGACGACGAATTTGAGTACTACAGTGGTGGTGCGGGGTATGATGACGACGATTGGCGTAGTGATGACAATACGGCTGGCAGCAATGCTGATGCCACGTCTGTTGCTGCTCTGACAGCTGGTGAGTGAACAGGCAACGTTGTGACACAATATAATCACGTCGGACTCACAGAACGACTGTGCTCTGTGCAGAACATTTAGAAACGGCACCAACAACAGCACGCACTGACAATGGAGGATCGATTCCACTGGCATGTGCATGTGAGTGAACTGTTCTGTTCGCTGACAAGTATCATCACTGACTGTGTATGTATATGAATTGTTCAGTGAATAGCACTACAACAACGGCCACTACAACACCAAGTGCTTGCTCCACCACTTCAGCCGTCGTTGGCACGGGTCAGCAGCACCAGATCATCAACAACAACAGCGATGATGCAGCTGCTGATACTGGTAGTGGCGGCGACGAAGTTAGCAGACGGCTGTTCTCATCGCCTTCACCGAG
>CAYFPQ010000130.1:2482-5642 GCA_964345005.1 uncultured Victivallales bacterium
ACAGCAGTTGCGAGGATCAGAACGAGGGGTGTGGCCACAGCCGCGGCTGCTGGTACTGCAACAACATTGTCAACACCATCTACAAGCTGTGTTGCAACCACCATTGCTGAATCAACAGCAGTTTCTCACACATTCACAGTGTCAACATCAACAACTGCAGCAGCAACAGCAACAACAGCCACAACAACGTCTACCAGCTGTGCTATTAGTGCATCAATAGCAGTTACTCACACACTCACAGTGTCAGCATCAACAACCGCAGCAACAACCTCCGCGACAGCAACAGCATCAGCAACAACAACCACAACATCAACAGCTGCATCAACAGCTGCAACAACAGCGGTAGACGACACTGTGTATGGACCAACAAGTGATGATCCACGCAGTCAAGCTGGTGAAGTTGTTCCTGATATCGTTGATGTACGAGACATTGACGATTTGAATCGATGTTTCACTCAAACAAGGGTCAAGATGAAGCATCGCCGTAACGGAACATCGGAAGTCAGAGTGGCTGCAATCAGAACCGTTGCAGCAGGGGCCGTAGCTGTGACAACAGACATTGATTTCACCATATGTGGTGCCCCCTTAGGACGAGCCAGTCATCTATTGGGTGCCGACAGCCCAAATTCGTTCGTTACAACCTTCAAGAGCGGCAGCAAGCCGAAGTTCCGGCAGCTGTACGGGTCCAGATTGAAGGTTCTGCACGATCATGCTGGCCTTCACTGTCAGCTTCACGGCAAACAGGTTGCACCTGTAGCTGGAACAACCTTTGTGATGGGTAACCAACATGAAGCTGCTGTTCCACTGGATGATTTGCCAAGCATCGACATATGCCTTGTTGAAGGCTGCATCACGTTGCGATTGTTATTGATGATGCAAGACGTACAACAACAGCAACAACCACAACCACAACAGCAGCAACAGACTGTGTGCATTGTGGACGACGACGATGAAACAACCGATGCTATTGTCGCCGAACTGGAACGGATGTGCAGCGACATCAAACACGTGTTCACAGTGATCGATCCGAACAATGGGTTTGCAGCAACTGACATTGAGTTCGTACAAGCCCCAGAGAAAGAAGCAGACAGACGAAGGAAGTCCTCCAACCACCTGCACCGTGTGATGCAATGTTCATACAGCACACAATGCTACAACAAGCTTGCAGGCGTCTTGAACCGACTGGAAGCTGTTGTGTCTGGCCCAGCAGCAGGTCACGTCAACAACGATCGATGGTGTGTTGTCATGATGTCAGCCGGTGAGAAAGACCGTTGCCCAAGCACGTTGAAGCACCTGAAGAGTGTGGATGCTCACCCTGACACTATTGTGATGGTTGCTGTGGGTGCCGTGTATCACACTGATGATGCGCATCGTGTTGTTGTCAACGATGACTGGCTACGGAAGCAACTACGATGCCACTGTGCCAAGAGGAACAAATGTATTCAGTGCTACAGACACTTTGGTCCGTACATTAAAGTGCACGACGAGGATGGTTATCACCAATTGAAGTCGTTGTCAGGATTCTACTCCCTCGGATCCTTCCACGACACACCTGGTCCCAGGTCCAGACGAGCACCGCCTGATTGTGAGCTAATACAGTGCATTCAGAAGAGGACAACGCACAGTATCAATGTGTACAGTAGCGGTAGTCTCAACAGCAAACGCTTGTTCGGCAAGTGTATGTTCGAGAACCAACTACAGAAGGCCATTGACGAGGAGAAACTGGATGAACTACCGGAGTTGTTGTCCCACGACAAGTTCTACAGTCAATTCAAGAGAGCGGGATGCAACTCAGCCACTGCTCGTGTCGAGGTCTACACCGCCTGTAGCCAATTGGACTCTCTCATTGATGCTATGCGTCAATTGGCAGACTTATCATCCCACACACATTCTGCAGCACCACTGCTTGTTGTTGAATCAAGGCTCGTCACAGCGTTTCATATGCGATCATTGGATTGCATTCGCAACACCGTCAACAACGTGTTGAGTGAGGACGACCTTGCCAACGGCCTATGTGTGGGTACAAAGATGACTTGCACGTCAGTCTTGAGAATGGCCGATGTGATGGTATGCAACTATGGTGCCGATCACTTGGCAGTTTGCAAGGCAATCGAACGAACATTTCCTGCTATGAAGCATCTGCGCGAGGTCAGCAACGTGATGATCCCTTGGTGTCCAGCTGCAGCACTTGTTCAACACGTGATCAACACATATTCGATGTCGATGTTGATGTCATCAGTTCGAGGGACGCAGGGTTCACCGATGGACAGATCGCAGAAGCTGTTAGATGCGTGGTTGAAGATGCTAGAACGATCCACAACAATCATCATTTCATCGGAAGTGGCAGCTGTGCTGTACGCATTGTCGCTATTGTACTTGGAACACTACTTGTTGGTAGGAGTCTCGTACAGAGTTCGCAACAATCGGATAGAACGCATACGACGTGTAGTTGGAGCAACTTCTGAACGCGTGGAGATGCCCAGCAACAGCGAGGAAGACAGACCCTTCATCATGTTACACCTGCCATGTCGCCACCCGGTTGCACCCGACGGTGCTCAGTCGAAGACAAGGGACGAGTACATTGAGATGCTGTGGTCGCTCTGTCACCCAACGACCAACAAAGGTGCCTTGAAGGAAGACTTCGCCATGTCGTTCCTGGCCGCAGTAATTCGCAACAACTGCAAAGACGACAAGGACACATTCACAGCAGCTGCATCGATTGTGTTGTCAACACTGCATCCCGAATGGGCCATCACAACGTATGTTCGCAATGTTGACGGATGTAGCGTCACGTCCGTTGGCGCAGAGTCCATTATGCAGAGCTGTTGCAGTATCACTGGTGATGATACTGCCGAGGACATAGATGATGATGTGCTTGAAGGTCTCGCTGAGCTCCATCAGATGTACGTGACAATGCACACACTGTGGCCTTCCACACGCGCGATGGTACAGAACAGCGTGATTCAATTACCAGCAGCCGAGCGCAGAGCAGCATGGCAAACAGCTGCCGAAGTTCGAAGTCGAACTTTCACAAAGTTTGTAATGGACCAATTGGCATCACTGGGTATCAACGACACGAATTTCGTCGACGCCGATTACATCGCAACAACGCTGGACGTGGAGTACATACAGTGGTTCAGTGAATTGTTTGATCTTGAAG
>CAYFPQ010000131.1:0-3440 GCA_964345005.1 uncultured Victivallales bacterium
GGCCCGTCCCATTTACGAGAAACGCCAGTCCCATTCAAAATGAGACGCGACATCACGATTCCCGGAAGATGAAGGAGACGCCCTTATGACACATCGCGAACGGATGGAGGCCGTTTTACGAGGCGAACGGCCCGACTACTCTACGGCACTCGACAAGGCGTACGCAGCCTACGGTTTCGGGCCCACCCATTACGGAGCGCGACCGACATGGCGGATATACGGAGAGAATCTGCGCCGTTTTCTGGAAATCGCTATCTCAACGCATTGACGTCGCGGCCTTTGATGGCACACCGGACTTCCTGGTCGATGGCAGACGCTGATTTTTCTTCGACACCAGCTTTTTCAGCGAATGACTTCCACTGCTCCAAAGCAGCGGTCACCTCCCCAAGGACGGATTTCAGCTTGTGAACAGTCGCCACCGAACCATTGCGGCCGCAGGTGATGAGGTCGTTCGGTGTAATGTTCTCGCGCTTGCCTGTTACCGATAACTGCTGGAGTGCCGTCCATCGGCCTGGGCGCGGATTGTGCGCATACGCCAGGTCGAACGCAGGGGCGAGCATCCACTCGCCGTCGTTTCCCATAAGGAATGCGAAGTTCTTGCTGTGGTCGTCCTTGTTACACCCCAGTATATTAAAGGCCATTCGGCGAAAGGCCTCCAGCCTGGCTGCTGGAGTGAGGTTCAGGGCACGAATGGTCTCAAAGTAGTCTTCATAGGAGTGACTATGCTCGCCCGGTGCGCTGTATGCCATATGCGCCATCCCGAAAAGCGATGCCATGTGAATCTTTCCGCCATCGGCTGATCGGTCGAAACGACGCGTCATGAAATGGGCGCGTCCGCCCTCTTCAAAGAGGCGGCACTCAGCCATCGCGATGCCCGCCCGCCTTGCCATCAGGTAATAGGCATATTCTATGCGCCCATAGCCTTGGGGATCGTGAATGCCATCGAACGACGCCGATACCCCGTCGAATTTCATAAGCCAGTGCTCAAATCCTTCGGGTGCTTCCGCTTGCCCTGAACGGACCTCATTGGTGACTGGGTTCCACGCGATAACCGCCTTGGCGCGTGCGCCGGCGGCGGATGTGCCGACTTGGAGTATATCGTTTAAGGCATCTTCGTGCTGAAGATCGGTCGAGAGTCCCTCCTTGAATGCAAGTGCCTCCGAGGCAAGCGCGACGAGCCGATCCACGTCGACCTTCTCTGCCTTTGATGCCCCGGACCGAAGACTGGGACGAAATTCCAATGCCCCCATTCCTCGATTTCCCATATAACAGAGGCGTTCAACGGGAGAAAAATCAGACGGAGAGCGGCCCTGTCTTCTTATCCATTCGTCGATGAGCGTGTTTCCATATGTGTCAGGGAGACTGTCCGCCAGAAGTCCGGGCAGTCCCGAGAAGGAATTGTGTAGCCCCGGAAACTGGAACGGCCCGGAGCGGAGCGGCATCTGTAGCGGCGCCAGATTAATCCCGCTTTCGATGAATTCCGGCGTATACTCGAAGACGGCAACACGGCGCACGGCGTCCCAGAAGAGAACCCCGGCCTTCATGTCCCGGTAGATAACATCCGCCAGTTGAGTCGGCATCAGCGTACCCTCTGGCGTTGTTTTCCTGCAAGCTTCTGCATTTCGATAGGGCTGACGGTTGGCGGTGGCAGTAGATCGACCATCACCCGCGGGTGTCCCATGGCCGTAAGGACGCGGGCGAGTGTTGCTGTGGTTACAGGCCTGCCATGCTCAAGCGACGACAATGCATCAACACTGACCGCCGCGCGGTCGGCCAACTCCCGCTGCTTCAATCCCATAGTGATTCGATGTCGCCGAACACGTTCCCCCAGTTCATTCAATGATTTCATAGGGCAGGTTAAAGCATGTATTATCAGCTTAGTCAACATGTAAATCCGTATATGACCAGAATAAAATGCCCCCTCCCGTAACCGGTCCTTCGATAAGGAACAAACACTTCGGGGGAGATTCTGATAGCTCTGATGTGTGCATCTATATAGACCCGTTTTTGTTCATGGGCTGATCAATGTGTTGGGTATAGTTTATACGGGGACACTGAAATGTGCAATCACGCATCACGATTCCCGGAAGATGAAGGAGACGCCCTTATGACACATCGCGAACGGATGGAGGCCGTTTTACGAGGTGAACGGCCCGACTGCTCTACGGCGCTCGACAAGGAGTACGCAGCCTACGGTTTCGCCGAAGGTGGTGGCGTGATTAAGCTGACACTCGACACTTCTTTTTCTGCCATAGAGGAAAAACCTCGTTGACACGGTATGTAAGGAATATTACTCTAAGGGCTTGCATAGAGAAACAACTGTTACATTCACGCAAAACAAAGGAGCATCAAATGCAGCGCATTCATGATCCCATTATCTTCGAGAACGCGATCGATTCGATCGATATGAAAGATCACATCATTGCCACCTATTATATGAAGGATACCCTGTCCGGGGTCGACTTCATCGACCACTTCAAGCTGGTGGAAGCAATGACCATCGAAGGGTCGACGGGAAGCTGGGAGAAGACCCACGAAGACACCGAGGACCTGCGCCTGGCGCTGACGGGAAAAGTGGTAGGCTATTACGAGATACCCACCGACGAGGCGTACACCAAGGCGTGCGTGGTTCAGTTGGCGTTCCCGATCGCTGCCTGGGACGATAACATTCCCATGGCGCTGCTTTCGATCGCGGGCAACTGCTTTGCCTATTCGAAGCACATCCGTCTTCTCGACGTAGTGCTTCCGGAAAACATGGTCAAAAACTTCAAGGGACCGAAGTTCGGGATCGATGGCATGCGGGATCTCCTCGGTGTCCAGGACAGGCCGCTCACCCTCCACATCATCAAACCGAAAATGGGGATGACCCCGCAACAGACGGCGGATCAGGTCTTTGAAACCGCCATGGGCGGCGTGGACCTGTGCAAAGACGATGAGATGACCTCCGACACCTACAACAACAAGTTTGAGGAACGCGTGAAGCGGGTGATGGAGGCGGTCCACAAGGCCAAGGAAAAGACCGGGAAAGAAGTCATCTATTATCTCTCGGTAACCGACGAAGTGGAGAAGATGCATGACAGGGCCCGGCGGGCGGTCGAACTCGGGGCCAACGGTCTGCTCATCTGTTTCTCGGCGGGACTTTCAGCGTTTCGCGCCATCACCGAGGATCCGGATATCAACATCCCGGTGATGATGCACAACTCCCATCAGATCGCTTCGATGAAGGAGATTGCCTGGCCGGTGTGGACCAAACTCATTCGCCTGTGCGGGGCCGATAATACGCTCACGCCAACCTTCTGGTCGAGTATCCCCATGGTGAGTCTGGAGGAAAGCTTGCGCTGTTCCCACGTTGCACGGGCACCGCTGTTCCATCTCAGGAAGATGTGGCCTCAGCCCGCGGCAGGGATGTACCCCGGCCTTGCACCCATTGTGATGTCTGA
>CAYFPQ010000131.1:3540-5615 GCA_964345005.1 uncultured Victivallales bacterium
GGCCTCAGCCCGCGGCAGGGATGTACCCCGGCCTTGCACCCATTGTGATGTCTGAAATGGGCAACGACATCATCTTCGCGGCGGGCGGCGGTATGCTCGGTCATCCGCACGGCTATCGTGCCGGCGCCGAGGCGTGGCGACAGGCGATTGACGCGGTGATGGGCGACATTCCGATCGACGAGCATGCCCGGAAGCCGGAGAACAAGTCCCTGCGCGGCGCCATCGAGAAATGGGGATACTTCGAGCGCCCGGAAACCCCGTGGCTGCGCATGGATCCCAAGTTTCGTCCCAAGGAGTTCAAGCTCGAGGGGTAATTGGAAATGCCAACAGCAATCAAAGTGCCGGACATCGGGACGACGGTCGATCAAGGTAAACTGGTCAAGTGGCTCAAGCAGGAAGGCGATGCGATCAAACGCGGCGAAACGCTTTGCGAAATTGAGACAGATAAGGCTGTCAACGAACTGGAATCCATCGCCGAAGGCGTGGTGCTCAAATGTTTGGTTGAAGCCGATACGGAAGTCGACCAGGGCAGCGTCATTGCGTATGTGGGGAAGGACGGAGAGGCACTGCCGGAGGAGCCCAAGAATATGGAATGCGGAATGCGGAATGCGGAAACAGATACTCCGAAATCCGAAATCCACACTCCGAAATCGAATGTCGCTCCGCTCATCAAGAATTTGGCGAAGAAGGAAGGCGTTGACTTGGCAACGGTGACGGGGACGGGGCCCGGCGGACGGATTACGCGAGACGATGTGCTGAACGCCAAGTCAGCGGCACCGGCGGCGGGAAGCCCCTTATCCTCGAACCAGCAGGTGGTGGCCAAGCGTGTGGCGCGCAGTCAGCATGAGATTCCCCCCATTCACCTGACCGGGCGCATTGACATGAGCGCGGTGATTGCGGAACGCGCACGTCTGAAAGCAGCGGGGACAACCGTCAGCTTTGATGCGTTCTTCCTTCGGGCCGTTGCGGAAGTTATGACCGCTTTCCCTCACTTCCGAAGTTGTTTGGCGGGTGAGCAGGTTGTCGAAAGCGATGAAGTCGTCCCGGGGATCGCGATAAGCGAGGGGTACGAACTCTACACGCCGGTGGTGCGTGGCGTTGACAGGATGACGCTCCCGGAAACCGAGTCGGCGATCCGTGATCTTCTGGAGAAGGCCAAGGACAATGCCTTCACACCGGAGGATCTCAAGGGCGGCACGCTGACGATAAGCAATCTGGGCATGTATCCCGTGCAGAGCTTCAGCGCTATTATTCCTCCCGACCAGGTCGCTATTCTATCGGTGGGGGCCATCGAGCCAACCCCGGTGGTGCGGGACGGTGGATTCGAGGCAGCCCCCCTGGCGTCGGTGACATTGTCGGTCAACCATCGGCTGATCAATGGGCGTGAGGGCGCCGAATTTCTGGCCGCGGTGAAAGAAGAGATGGAGAACTTATGAGCGAGTCAGCATACGCAACCGATTTCCTGCTGGGTTTGTATCGTGACATGGTGCGCATCCGAAAATTCGAGGAACGCGTCAAGTTCCTGTTTCTGGAAGGCATTATGCCGGGGACGATTCATCAATACCAGGGACAGGAAGCCTGTGCGGTCGGGGTTTGCGCGGCGCTCGAACCGGCCGATGTCATTACCAGTACGCACCGGCCGCACGGTCACGCGTTGGCCAAGGGGTTATCCGTTGGCGAAATGATGGACGAGCTTTTCGGCAAGGTCAGCGGCTGCTGTAAGGGTAAGGGCGGCTCGATGCACATGGGGGATCTTTCCAAGGGCATGGTACCGGCCATTGCCATTGTCGGTGGCGGCGTACCGGTTGCCACCGGGCTGGGCTTTGCGTTCAAGATGAAGAACCAGAAGAACGTGGGAGTCTGCTTCATGGGCGATGGCGCCAGCAATGAGGGTGCTTTCCATGACGCCGTCAACATGGGCGCCATTTGGGATTTGCCGGTGCTCTATGTCATTGAGAATAACCTCTATGGGGCGTCGACGCCGGTGGGCAGCGTGTTTAAGACCGGGACTATTGCCGAGCGCGGTGCGGCCTACGGTATTCCGGGCGTTACCGTTGACGGCAACGACGTGCTTA
>CAYFPQ010000132.1:0-5610 GCA_964345005.1 uncultured Victivallales bacterium
ACACACTGAGAACCGCAGCATGCAACACCAAATCCGAAAAACGCACACCCGTGATTGATCCGCACCCCCTTCCCCGTTACGCTTGACGCGAAACTGGAAGTTGGTACGCTCGCGGAGCGCACCAGCAAGCAGCCGGGCGTGCCCGGCACACAACATCATCCTGGAGGGTATTCCGTAAAGCCGCAAGCGGCTCCACGGAAACCCTCAGGATAGCGTTGTGCAGGAGGAGAATATGAAGACATTCTTAGCTTGGGTCGGTGGAGTTGCTATCGCTGTGTCTGTAATCAGCGGCGTCTGGAATCTCACTGGTGGTCGAGATCCGGTGCCGAATGAGCGCAAGGCGGAAGCCATGGCGTTGCGCGCATTCGTGGTGTATCAGGCAAACTCAACCAATGTAACCTTTCCTCCTCCCTGGGCGGTTGCCGACAACGGCGACACGTGGATCGTGTCGAGCGAGTCAGGGCTCAAGGCGGTGATTGAAAAGAAGACTGGCAACTCGAAGTTCGAGTCAGCCGAGAAGTGAGAAGGGCTGCACAACATCCCCCTGCAGCGTAGCGCGTGGGACGCGCACGCTGAGGGAAGCGTTGGTTGCAGAATGAATGAAGGAATGGCAGACGGAAGAACATCACCCGTGATCTTCTTCTTTGGCAGCATGTTTCAGGTCATTGCTGTCTGCGCATTCGTTGGGGCCATTGCTTGGCTTGTCGCTCATTTCATGGCCCCAGAGAAGATCAGCAGGACCGAAGCCCTGCTGATCTTTGGTCCTGGAATTGTGGCTGCGCCAGCTTGCTTCCGCATGGGGCGGAGGATCTGCAAGATGACACTCCCCATCAAGGGGGAAAGAGGGAGCAACCAACATCCCCCTGCAGCGTAGCGCGTGGGACGCGCACGCTGAGGGAAGCGTTGGCCTCGACAAATGGACCCAAACCACGGATTGACAAGGTGTAGCCGTACGACTACACTCTAAACAGATGATAGAGATCCGAAAGACAGCGAACTTTGCCAAGTGGATCGACGGGCTGCGCGATATCCGCGCTCGTGCGCGTGTCCTCGCAAGAATCGAGCGCCTTGCCACAGGAAACGCGGGGGATGTTAAGTCCGTGGGTGAGGGCGTGTCGGAGATGCGTATTGATTACGGTCCCGGCTATCGGGTCTATTTCAGAAAACGAGGCCGCTCGCTGGTCATACTGCTCGCGGGCGGTGATAAGAGCAGTCAACGCCGGGACATTGGTACTGCGTTGCGCCTAGCGCGCAACTTGTAGGAGAAGAGATATGAGCAAGACAACAACAACCCGATACGACGTGGCAGAACACCTTCGCACATCTGAAGAGATGGCCGCCTATCTGGAGGCCTGTCTCGAAGAGTCAAAAGGTGATGCGGCGTTCGTCGCCAAGGCACTTGGAGACATTGCCCGCGCAAAAGGCATGACGCAAGTCGCGCGAGATGCTGGACTGTCTCGTGAGAGCCTTTACAAGGCTCTTTCTGGCGACAGAACACCAGGATTCGACACCATCCTGAAAGTTGTCCAGGCGCTTGGGATTGAGCTGCACGCAACGCCGCTGCATGCCTGAACTTGAGGAGGCCAACACCATTTTGCAGCGTACGCGCTGCCGCGCGCCGCTGAAAATCACGTTGGCCGAGAAGAAATGATTGACGCGTACATACGGTCGTGCATACACTGACATTATGTTCGAGTGGGACAAGAGCAAGGCCAGGCAGAACGAGACCAAACACGGCGTGTCGTTTGCCGACACATTCGGCGTGTTTGAGGATCCGAATGCCCTCACTCTCGATCAGTTCGTCAGTGGCGAAGAACGCCACGTGACGATCGGAATGGATGCATTCGGCCGGGTTCTTGTCGTGGTGTACACGTGGCGTGGTGACAACATCCGCATCATCTCGGCACGTAAGGCAGTGCGGTCTGAGGTACGACAGTATGAAAGCGAATTATGACTTCAGTAAGGCACGCCGCGGAGCGGTCGTGCCCCCATCTGGAAACAAAACAAGAATCACGATCCGTCTGGATCGTGATCTGGTCGAGTGGTTCAAGTCCAAGGTAGAATCCCAAGGGGGCGGAAACTACCAGACGATGCTCAATGATGCCCTCCGGGCATACACCGAGCATCAGGACGCATCTCTTGAGAGGCTTCTGCGCAAAGTGGTTCGAGAAGAGCTCAAGAAGGCATCCTGATTGACCGGCCAACAGGCCCGATGGAGCGTACGGCTAAAACCGCCGCTCATCGGCACGTTGGGAATGAGAATACAGAGAATGAAGATCAATGCGACTAATTTGGCTTGTTTGATGACAGCAGCCATTCTTGCGGAACCGTGTCTTGCATCCGACCCCGTCACGTTGCGGCTAGCGCTGCCGGAGGGATTCAAGGCCAAAGTAGCTCTGGCCGCCAAGAAGAATGAGACAATTGTCGTCTCGCCGTCTCCCGCCCATGTGACAACGGATGGGAACGAACACACATTTGCGACTGACTATGTCGAGGAAAACGAGTATCTGATCGAATGCGTAGAAGTAGACACAAACGCCGTAATGACGATTGTGGAAACGCTAACGGCCAAGAGAACTACGCATAAGCGTGGTGATGCCGCCTTGTTTGAATATGATTCGAGAAATGACGTCGGCCCGGATCAGCCGCAGGCTGCGGTCTTTGCAGTGCAAGTCAATAACCCTCTCACCTATCGCATCTCGCCAGACGGAACCGTGAAGGAAGTTATTGGAGTTGATGCTTTCGTGGACAGGATTGAAGGCGACATGAGGAAAGCATCGCAACCATTTCCAGAGGATCAGAAAGCCATATGGCGTAATCGCCTGCTGTTCTCACGGCCCAAGGGCATCCCTCGATTCTATCCGGCCAACTCAGTTGACATCGGACAGTCTTGGGTTACTCCATCCTTCTGTAGCGGAAAGAAGTGTCCGCCTCTTGACGTTGCATCAAACACGTGGACGTTGCAGAGCGTTTCGAATCGAATCGCTCGCCTGCAAATTGTCTCAAGGAAACGATCTGACTGCCCGGCCTCACCTGGCATGACGGTTCTTGACAGTTCAATCAAGATGGACGGCAGTAGCGACATGCTGATTGACCTTCAAACAGGCCTGCTCCTTTCATCGGAGATTACAGCAGAGAACAGTAGCCGTATCGTATTCACACGGGATGGATCAGACAAACAGGAAACCACACAACAGTCGGGAACCACGACAGTCAGCCTGAAGACGACATTTCCCAACAACAGCGTCGACAGCGACAAGGAATAGCCGCGCTCGCGCGGCCATTCCTTGCGCGTCACGCTGGGCGTTATGCCTGAGAGAAGAAAACCGTTTGCCACCTGATACGTCACACGTTACAGTTGCATCATGATTAAGGGATTTCGCCATCGTGGACTTGAGCGCTACTTCCTGAAGGGGACAAAAGCTGGCATCCAGGCCAAGCACGAGAAACGGATCAGGCTGATCCTTGGTCGGCTGCATGCGTCCACGTCACCACGCGACATGGATCTGCCTGGGCTGAGATTGCACCCGCTGAAGGGAAAGCGAAAGGGAGCGTGGGCAGTCTCAGTCAGTGGGAACTGGAGAATCACATTCGTGTTCGATGGTGTGGATGTGATTGATGTTAACTACGAAGACTATCATTAGGAGAGAAGAGATATGAGAATGCATAATCCCCCTCACCCTGGAGAAGTTCTGCGTGATCTCTGTTTGGAGCCTCTGGGGCTTTCCGTAACCGCCGCAGCCGAGGCGCTCGGTGTCGCGAGGAAAACCCTCTCCGCCATCCTCAACGGGCGGTCCGGCATCAGCCCCGAGATGGCCATCCGCCTTGGGAAGGCGTTCGACACCACGCCGGAGAGTTGGCTGAATCAGCAGGTGCAATACGACCTGTGGTTGGCCGAGCAACGCGCTCCGAGGCTACATGTCAAGAAGCTGGCGGCGGCATAACAATCACGCTGAACGGTACGGCTTACAGCCGGCCGTTAGCGTGGGCGTTGGTGCAGAGAGATGAAATGAAGAGAGATCCGCTCAGCGGCCCTGTGGGGGCAATCTTCAAGTTCTTTGGGGCGGCCCTGTTTGGAGGGTTCGTCTCGCTTGTTCTCCTTGGCATTGCTTTCTGGGGTGATCTGGATTTCTTCTGGGCTCATCCGTGGATTCACACGTTCTGGCTCATCCCAGTCGTGTGGGGTGTTCTTGGCATCTTCTGGTTTGATCAGATGCTTGACGCAGCAAAGCACCTTGCTGAAGCTGCATTGGATGCGTGCTCTTGGTGAAAGGGGTGCACCAACAACATGCTGGTGGGTAGCGCTGACAGCTGCGCTGCCATCGCACCCACAGCATAGCGTTGGCAGTAGAATGAAGATGAAAACAAAACTGATGTTGAGCGTGCCCATAGCCACAGTGCTGCTCATTGCGTGCATCGCTCCACTTCTTTCCGGATGCTCAACCACAAGGCAGTATCCAATCCCGTTTGCGAAAGCCGAGGCAGCACTGTTTGACACGCTTCATCTGGACAAGGACCAAGTGCTGAACAACACAGTCATGGCGCAGGCAAAGGCTGAGGGTGAACTCAAGAAATCAATGTCGATGAAACTCTTTGCCATAGACCTGCACGATCATGTTCCCGACAGACAACTCTCCTTCACTGCAAACCACATCTACAACATCGGAGCAAATGGAGGTGAGTACATCCGTTTTGACCTCACGGCCAAGCAATCGAATTTGACAGAGATCACGGTGAACTACACCGACCGGTGGGTCGGTATGTTTCCCCCTTTTCTCTTTCTGAATCCAGGGCCTTTCCGTGAGAAGAGGATTCATAGACTAATCTGGCAGAAGAATCTGCCAACAACGAAGTCCACCTTATCGTCTGAAACCGCGCCGAGCGCGGCTCCATCCGAAAGGTGACTTCAAGCGTTGGACGAGGAGAAACATGAGTAAGCCAGGAAAACTGTGGTCAGCACGCTTCATTTCCCTCGCTGTGTTCGCGGGGCTGTGTACGCTTGCCATGTGGGGAATGTACAGAGGGAGCCACTCGAAGTCCTACGTGAAGATCAAAACGAGCGAGGAACAGTCAGTTGTCCTACAGCGTCTCACCGATGCGGGTGTGGACGCCAACGAGATCAACATCCGGAAGTACACACCCAATCCTCTTTCACTGTTCTTCGTCTGCTTCTTCTTTTTCGGTGCTGCACTGGCTGTCTTTCTTGGCATCCATTCAGCAGTGAAGTCGATCGTCATGAGAGGGTCGTCCAACACCAGCCTGCACGGTAGCACTGAAAGCCGCGCGAGCGCGTCTTCCGGCGCACCGTGAGCGCCACGTTCGACACGAGAGATGAAAAGAGCGATGCGAGGACATCGTGGCGGAAGACAAACTTGCTTACTGTTTGAATTGCCGAAGTGAGGTGGTTCTCACTCGCAAGGGCAAGACTGTCTACACCACCCCTTGGTGGTTCTGGCATCTCGCAGTGTTGTTTGCCAGGTGGATCACTGCGTGGCGGGAGTCACGTGGCATTGGAGCTTGGCGTTGCCCGCAGTGCGGGAGCAGACAATACGAGAAACGCCAAAGATGAGTGGAGTGTCGATCGGGATAGGGACGCCCACTGAGGGGCGC
>CAYFPQ010000133.1:0-5489 GCA_964345005.1 uncultured Victivallales bacterium
ACGCGGGTGTGGGCAGGAAAGGAGAACGTCGCATAAGAGCGTCTCTTATGCGACCGGTATGCCGGCGTAGCGTTCTCCGATCCCGGGGCGGACGTAGTTCGGCCCGGGTTCCTGCCCGCCCCGCGCGGCCAAGGCGCTGCCCGTGGCGGCGGGCGCCCTCAGCATAACCAGCAACGTCCGCTTCCTTTTTAGCGGTGCCCAGTAGGAGCGACCAGCGGGAGCGTCGAGGTCGACGGTTTACCGGCGACTCCGATCGGGGCCAGCTTGCTGGCCGGGGTACAACAGGAGCGCAGCGCTGAGGTCGCGTAGCGACTCCTTGCCCGGAGGACGTGGCACGATCTCTGCCGGTCTTGGTGATGGCCTCGGTCATTACCTGGCCGCGTTCGCTGAGAGCGTGCCACGGCCGGAGGGTAATGCGCGCAGCCGCCGTTGTCGTAGCACATCACGGTTGCGCGGGCAGGGCCTTGCATCAAGTGTGACAGGTATTCCTGGCGCACTTGATGGCCCTGGGGATCGAGGATAATGGTACGGATCTCGCCGAGGGTGTCGGGACGGGGATCGGGCGAAGCCGCCGCAAGGCGGCTGAGGATGCCGGTAGCGTCGGATCGGGGTAGAGCCTGGACGTAACCAGACACGCAGCACCTGGCACGGCCCGTGCCCGACCAACGGGAGGGGATCGCACGGGACGTGCTCAGGTGCGGTGACCGAGGCAGGGCCCGTACAACCGATCACGACGTAGTCGGGATCGGTCGGGTCAGTCGGTCAGTCAGGTCGGACCGGTTCGGTTAGGGATCGCTCGGGGATCGGCAGGATCGTAGACGGTCGTCGACGTCAGCCGACGAGCCGGCAATCGGTTGGGGTGGACGTACTCAGTCGGCGCAGCCGACGGGGTCGCCGCTAAATGAAAGGAGGGATAATAGGGTGGAAAGTGCAGTCGATCGACAGTGGCGGTTCCGCCGTCGCCGAAGGCTATGGCGGATAAAGGTTGGGTGCGCGGTGAGATCGCAAGAGGGCTCGTAGAGTCCGAACCGCCCCGAGCAGGATCGACGGAGGTCGAGCCGGGAACGGCAGGAGCATGGGTCCCTGTTTTACCTGGCGTCATCAGACCAAAACGCAGGGAAGGAGGTCACCTTCTTTCCTGGTTCTCTCTCTTCTTCTCGGTCGCTACTTTCTAGTTTCTAGGTCTGACCCTGTCTCCCACGAGGACTTGCCTTTCTGAGCGGGGGGCATGGGAGCCGGGAGCCAGCCGGTTTACCGGCGCAGGCTCACGGTGACAAGGCCCGGGTGGGCGGGGGATGGTGTGGCCATACGGCCACAGCGGCCACGCACACCCCCCGCTCTTCTGTTTAGACGCTGGATTTTCCAGGTCTCAGTGTATGGCCCTGGTCAAGATCGCGCCGTATGCACGATCCTCGAGGGCCGTTTCTCGACCGATCGGTCGGGAACGGTCGATTTCGATGGTTCGGCCGGATCCCGGCCGGTCGTGACGATCGCTGCGGGGATCCTCGGCGCGCTCAGCGCGCCGGGGCTGGCGGGCCGGGTGCTTTGCTGCCGGCATGCCAGCTGTGGGGGAAGGGTTGGCCGGGAACTTGAAGCTGAGGAGCTCGCCCGGAAGCTTGATGTTCCCGGCCCAGGGGAACCGGGCACGGGGGTTCTCCTGCAACTAAATGAGTAAGGCCGCTTGCGGAGTCCGGACAGGGGTGAACACTTGCAGGCCCTGGCCGGACTCGGCAAGTAAGGCCGTTCCGCTGGGGGCCCCGGCTTGCCGGGGCGGGGCCAGGCACCGCGGCCACAGATTGACCAGGACGTTTGACTTCCTCGTTGAGCCCGCCGCCGCGGGCAGCGCCGGGGGAACAGAACGTTTCTGTTTCAGCCCGTAGGGTTGCGGGAAGGTAAGAAAAGTGTGGCGACAGCCGGAGCCGGACTTTTCTTGCCTGGAGCAACGCGGGTGTGGGCAGGAAAGGAGAACGTCGCATAATTTACGTAAATTATGCGACCGGTATTCCGGCGTAGCGTTCTCCGGTGACGGGCACGCATCGTCTGCCCGGCATTCCTGCCCGCTCCCGCGCGGCCCGGCGATGCCCGTGGCGGGGGGCGGACGCAAGCATCACCAACAACGTCGGCTTCCTCGATGAGCGGTGCCTCTATAAAAGCGACCAGCGGAAGCGTCAAGGTGACGCCGTACTCGGCGGCACTCCGCAGGGGGAGCTTGGCGGCTCCGATGTCTCCGCATCGGAGATGACAAGCTGGGGTCTTCGTAGCGCGTGCGACTACCGTTGTCTTTACCGATAACGTCGGCGCGGGCAGGGCCTCGCATGAAGCATGACACCTTCGGTGGCGTGCTTCATGGCCTTCGGGATCGGGGATCACGGTAAGGATCTCGTCGACTAGGTCGAGGACGGTCAGTCAGTCCGCGAGTCCAATGTTATATGTTGATTCCGTTGAAAAACCCCTATGATTCGGCAGCCCGCCGCCGAGTGCTGGGCTTTGGAGCGCTGGGTCGCACGAGGTGCAGCTCGTCGCGGCTGAGCAGTTCCCACTCGACCTCCTCGCCGGCCTCCAAGCCGATGGCCGCAGCCAGGGGGATGGGTACGAAAAGGTAGGGTCGTGCCTTCTGGCCCTTGGATCGAATGGCTTGCACCTTTACGGGGTATTTTGCTTGCGTTTTCATGGCTAGCCTGTAGGCTACGTGTAGATGTTCACTCTCCCAACAATCAGGTCAAAGCACTATGAGCCTACCGCAGCCGAAAGTCCAGTTGTCGCTGTTCGATGTGAGCATGCTCCTTGAGCAGCTTTTCGCCGAAGGAGACCGCTACCGGATCTTCAACGAACAGATTCTGCCGGTGCTGTGGGGCAAGCGTGACTTGCTCTGTGTGCTGTATTGCGAAGACAACGGCCGACCGGCTATCGAGCCGGTCATCGCCCTTGGCGTCACGCTCCTTCAGTTCATGGAGAAGGTGCCCGACCGTCAGGCCGCCGAAAACCTGCGCCTGCATTTGGGCTGGAAGTACGCCTTGGGCTTGGAAGTCGATCATCCCGGCTTTCACTACAGCAGCCTGTGCAATTTCCGGGGCAGACTTGTGGAGGCAGAGATGCAGCGCATCGGCTTCGATGCGATTTTGGATGCGTTGCGAGATGCCGGGCTGGTCAGCAGGCGCAAGCGGCAGCGACTGGATTCCACGCACGTGTTGGGCAACGTGGCCAAGATGAGTCGGCTGGAATGCGTGCGCGAGACGATCCGGCTGTTTATCGAGACGCTCAAACACGTTGAGTCGTCCGCAGCCCTGCCGGACTACGAGCAGTACGTGGAGCGGTACTGCGAAAATCAGGTACAGTGGCACAAGCTGAGTAAAGCCACCTTGGCGCAGAAAGCCCAACAAGCCGGCCGCGACGCACTTTCGTTGATCCGTTGGCTGCGTCAGCAACCTGCCCAGATCAGAGACCACGACAAGGCTATACTGCTTGAACGTGTCTTTCTGGAGCAGTATGAGCCCGACTCCCAGTGCCTCGTGCTTCGCAAGAAGGAAGACAGCGGCACGGTCAAAAACCCCCACGAGCCCGACGCCCAATGGGCAGCGAAAGATCAGGCCAGGAGCAAGACTTGGGTCGGCTATAAGGTACAGGTCTCCGAGACGGTTACCGATTCGCACGAGCCCAAGAAGAAAGGTGAACCGACCGAACAGTTCCTCACCGAGGTGACCACCACCGAAGCTATTGCCAGTGACCTCGACGGGATGGGCCGCAACCTGCAAGCCCAAGCCGACCACCAGAATGACACGCCGCAGGAACTCTACGTTGATGCCGCCTACGTAACCGACGACACTATGGCCGAGGCCAAAGAACAGGGGCGGGAGATTATCGGTCCGGCACGCCCGCCAGGCAACCCGACTCACCTGCTCGCCGTGGACCAGTTCGATGTTGATGTAGCCAACCGCACCGCAGTCTGTCCGGCAGGACATACCAGCCGGCAATGCAGTCTGATCCACGACAGCCACAATGACTCGGTTTACTACCGCTTCGAGTGGGCTGGCCTTTGCGATGAGTGCCAACTTCAAAAGCAGTGCACACGGCGCAAAGATGGAAGGCGCCACGTCTCAGTCGGCGTCCATCATGACCTGCTCCAGCAGCGACGCCGCGAGATGAAAACCGAAGAGTTCAAGCTCAAGATGCATCGACGCAATGCCATCGAGGGAACCATCAGTGAGTTCACACGCGGGGGAGGTCGGCGCACACGCTATCGAGGGTTGGCCAAGACAACTCTGGCCAACTACTTTCAAGGTGCGGCCGTCAACGTGAACCGTTGGGTCCGACTGAACCAGTGGGAAGTCGAAAAGCGACGGAAGGTGGCATAGCAGCCCCTTTCCCGCCGATTACGGCAGCTGTGGCGGCCTCTCATACGCCCTTGGTCGCCCCAGATTGCCCAAGGTGCGGAGGCCGTCGCAGAAGCCCGCGGGCCGAAACACGCTGTGCCGCACCGCAACGGTCGCTCAACGGCCCGCCGGTCGGGATCAAGAGGGGGGTTCTTCAACGGAATCATATGTTGAGACGTGACCCCTCCCGCCCACATCGAACAAGTTGCGCAGATCTTGACTCTGCGCCTGGTAGATGGTTCGCTTTCCCACGGTGAAGCTCCTTTCGTTGTGCAGCTGTTCTTCAGGGAACAGACTGCGTTGTTCACTCGATGAATATGCCAATGTCGTCTCGGCGACATATGGCTCTGTGGCGAAGGAGCTTCACCATTTTTGTGCCGGAACACCAGTTCCGGCGCTCCGCCTCGAAAACGGACATCTCAGCGGCCCTACAAGGCGCGATCTCGACCCGGCCCGATGCTCAGCACCACCCGGATCGGGACCTCAGTGGCCCCCTCGCGGTGGAGTTGGGGAGCCGAGTCGAGCTCGCCGTAGGGCTCACTCGGCTCCCCAACATCCACTGCGAGGAACTGTACTAGGTATTCCTGGCGCACTTGATGGCCCTGGGGATCGAGGATCACGGTACGGATCTCGCCGGATACGTCGGGCCGGGGATGGATCAGCGAGACGCCGTAGGCGGCGAGCAGGCCGGTAGCGTTGGATCGGTTAGGAGCGTTGGTGTTACCAGACGGGAAGCACTTGGCGTGCATCCTGGCTTCAAGCAGGATGCATGCAAAGTGCGGGGACGTACGGGAGGCCCGTAGACCGATCACGACGTAGTCGGGATCGGTCGGTTCGGTCACTCAGCGCAGCGCGGCGCTCGGTAGTGTAGCACTTCGTCGACGTAGTCGGCGAAGGCGGCAATCGGTTGGGTTGGACGTAGGCAGTGTAGGACTCAGTCGGCGCAGCCGACTGGGTCGCTTGGGCTAAAATGCCGCGGTATGATGAAGTGATGTAGAGAGGTAGTGAGAGGGGTAAACGGAAGCGCCCGAGAGGATCGCCGCTAAAGATGAAAGGGGGATTATAGGCATAGGTGTTAAGCTAAGAAGGTTATTTTTCGCGTCGATGGGCTTGCCATCG
>CAYFPQ010000134.1:0-5418 GCA_964345005.1 uncultured Victivallales bacterium
GGTCGTTGGCCGGGGCAGCGGTGTAGTGGGGCTGCAGTCTGACTCCATCGGGTGCGGTGTAATCCTTTAGCCTCTCCTCGATATCGAGCATTGCATAGATTGGTGCGGCGTAGCTGCCGGTGGTGTCACCCAGCACAAACTCCACCGGACGCAGGTCCTTGTGGAAGATCATCTGTTCTCGTGGTAGCTTCTCGAAGTGGCCCAGCTCGGAGAGGGGGATGGTGCGTCCGTCCATGGTGGAGATCGGCATGTTGTTGAGTTGGTTGAGCTGTGCACGCTTCTCCAACGGTACAAACAGGGTGATCCAGGTTGGCTCCTGAATACCGGGCTGCTTCAGGTCGATCACCTTGAACATCCCCATGGCCATCGCCAGATGCTGGTTGATGGTGGTAACCGAAACCCCCTGACGCGCCGCCTTCTGTACATCGACGTTGAAGTTCCAGTACTCATCCGGGGCGCGCATGAAGTTGTCGACGTCGGTCACCAGCTCGGAAGATTCGAATAATCGGGTCATGTCGGTGGCCACCTGTCGACGGGTCTCCGCATCGGGACCGTGGATCTCGGCCACCAATGTCTGTAGCACCGGCGGACCGGGGGGCATCTCGACAATGGTCAGCGTGGCATTCTGTTTCTGCGCTAGCGGGGCAAGCTGGGTACGGATTGCAGAGGCGATCTCATGACTGCTGCGTTCACGATCTCCCTTGTCCAGTAGCTGGATTGCAATATCGGCTTGCCACGGCATCTCGCGCATGTAGTAGTGACGCACCAGCCCGTTGAAGTCGAATGGCTGTGCGGTGCCAATATAGCTCTGCAGTGAGAGGATCTCCGGTACCGTCTGCAGCTCGGCCGCCAGTTGACGGGTCAGGTTGGCGGTCTCCGGCAGGGCGGTCCCCTCCGGCATATCGAGCACCACGCTGAGGGTCGGCTTGTTATCGAATGGCAGCATCTTCACCGTCACCGTCTTGTTGTAGAACATCCACATCGAGAAGGCGAAGCTGAGGATCAGCAGCAACATGAAGCCCCAGCTGTGCAGGCGACTGGTCATCAGGGTGCAGAGCGCCTGGTGGAAGAAGCTGTCGAGGCTGGCATCGAGCTTCTGTTCGCGCTGCTCCATCTTCTTCAGATGCTCCATCGGTGGGCGCATCCGCACCGAGAGCCAGGGGACGAAGATCAGTGCAGAGAAGAGGGAGAGCAGCATCGCCACCGAGCCGAGTACCGGGATCGGCTCCATGTAGGGGCCCATCATCCCGCGTACAAAGCCCATCGGCACCAGTGCCGCAACCACGGTGTAGGTGGCGAGAATGGTGGGGTTGCCCACCTCACGCACCGCATCGACGGCGATTTTGGTCGACATCTTTCCGGCTCGCAGCCAGCGGCGGTAGATGTTCTCCACCACTACAATGGCGTCATCGACCAGAATGCCGATGGCGAAGATCAGTGCAAAGAGGCTGACACGGTCGATGGTGTAGCCGAGAATCATCGCAATGAAGACGGTGGTGACCAGAATCACCGGGATGGTGAGCAGTACCACAATCGAGGGGGTGAGGCCGAGGCTGAGCCAGACCAGCAGGGTGACTGCTGCAGTGGCGACCAGCAGCTTGAACAGCAGCCCATTGACCTTGTCGTTGGCGGTCTTGCCGTAGTCGCGGCTGATGGTGACCTGAACATTTTCCGGGATCTTGTACCCCTTCAACTGCTCCAGCTCGTTGAGGATGTTGTTCACCACCTCAACGCCGTTGGTGTTGGGCTGCTTGGCCAGGGCGATGGTGACGGCAGCGGCATCGCGGATATCGTGCTGTGCCGGATCGGGGTGGGCAGGGCCATTGGCGTGCAGTACCAGCGAGCGGGTCTCTTCCGGCCCTTCAACCACCTTGGCGATATCGCTCAGAAAGACCGGGGCACCGAGGTGCTGCCCAACTACCAATTGCTCCACATCACTGCGGCTCTGCAGGAAGCCGCCCGATTTGACGAAGTTGTAGCGGCTGTTGCTCTCGATTGAACCGACCGTCATGCTGCTGTTGAACCCCTGCAGTGCCATCGCAATCTGCCCGAGGCTGATGCCGTATCCCTCCAGTCGTCCCGGCTCCACCTCGACGCGGATCTGACGCTGGCGCCCACCGACCACAAAGCCGGTACCGGTCATCGGCAGCTGCTTGAAATGTTGCAGCAGATCAACCGCGAGGGTGCGCAGCACCTCGTCGTCCACCTCCTCCGACCAGAGGGTGAGATTGAGTACTGGGACATCATCCACCTCTTTCGGCTTGACCGACGGGGTGTCGACGCCGGGGGGGAGCAGGCTCAGATTGGAGGCGATCTTGCTGTGTACCTGCACCAGTGAGGGCCCCATCGGTTCACCGACCTCGAACTCCATGGTGATCAGCCCGTAGTCGTAGTCACTCATCGAGTAGACGTGCTTCACATTGGGGATCTCGCTCAGTACCCGCTCAAACGGATCGATGGTCAGCGCTGCCACCTCCTGCGGGGAGGCGCCGGGGTGCTGGAACAGGATGTCGATCATCGGTACCGAGATCTGCGGGTCCTCCTGACGCGGGGTGGTGAAGAGGCCGTAGATGCCGATTGCCAGCATCAGGATGAAGAAGAGGGGAGAGAGTGGGGAGTGGATAAAGGTGTTGGCGGTCTGTCCGGCCAGCCCCAGATCCTTGCTATCCAGAGACTCCTCGTCAAAATGGGAGTCGTCAGCCTGTTTATGGTGGATACGCCGACTGCAGGCCTTACGGGCCTGCAGGTAGGAGAACTTGAAAAAGCTTTTTCCGGTTGGCGTCATGGCTCAGTCTCGAACAATAGGCGATTATTCCTTCAAGTATATGGTTGATTATTAAATTGATCAAGTCGATTGTGATTTGTCAGTTTCAGAGCCCCTGCACCACCTTGCGGGTCAGCTCCATCATTCGGTTCACATAACCCCACTCATTGTCATACCAGGCGTAGAGCTTCACCTGAGTGCCATCGATCACCATGGTGGAGAGGCCATCAATAATCGAGGAGCGGGGGTCGTTGACGTAGTCGACCGAGACCAATGGGCGCTCCTCATAGCCGAGAATCCCCTTCAGCGGACCCTCGGCAGCGGCCTTGAAGTAGCCATTCAGCTCCTCCGCCGTCACCGGACGGGCCGCCTCGAAGACAAAGTCAGTCAGTGAGGCGTTGAGCAGCGGCACCCGCACCGCATGACCATTGAGCTTCCCCTCCAGCTCCGGGAAGATCCTGGTGATCGCCTTGGCGGAGCCGGTGGTGGTGGGGATCAGGGAATTGCCACAGGCGCGGGCGCGGCGCAGATCCTTGTGCCCCTTGTCGACGATGGTCTGGGTGTTGGTGATGTCGTGGATGGTGGTCATGCAGCCATGTACAATCCCCACCTGCTCGTGCATCACCTTGACCACCGGGGCGAGACAGTTGGTGGTGCAGGAGGCAGCGGTAATCAGGTGGTGCTCCTGTGGCTGGTAGAGATCATCATTGATGCCATAGACGATATTGAGCGCCCCTTCGGTTGGGGCGGCGACGATCACCTTCTTCACCCCCTGATCGAAGTAGGCGTTGAGTGACTCCGGTCTCTTGTGGTGCTTGCCGGTCGCCTCGATGACGATATCGCAGTTGGACCAGTCGGTCTCCCCAATGGTGGGGTTGGAGCTGTGGCTCAGAGAGGCGCCATCAATGATCACCTGATCGCCCTCTGCATTGGCCTGATGGTCCCAGGTGCCGTGGACCGAGTCGAACTGCAGCAGATGGGCCGAGCCAGTGGCATCGGTGGCAATTTCGTTGAGTTGGGTGATGGTGAACTCGGGCATCTCCCAGCCTGCGCGCAGGCCGAGACGTCCCATGCGGCCAAAGCCGTTGATACCGACTCGAATGGTCATGTTGCTATGCTCCTCTATAATAGTCGTGCGGCAGCCACGGCACACTGACCGATGGCGATTCCCTGGTCGTTGGCAGGGACCTTGGCGGGAGAGAGCACGGTAAATCCCTGCTCCCGTAGCTGTGTGGAGATCCCTTCCAGCAGCAGGCGATTCTGAAATACTCCGCCTCCTAGTGCAATGGTTTCAATTCCATGTTTGTCGAATAGTTGAAGCGCCATCGCCACTACTGCATCGATCAGTCCCTGGTGGAAGCGTGTCGCAATTGTGGCAGGAGTACGCTGTTGGGAGAGATCATCCAGCAGTGAGCACCATAGCGGTCCCCAGTTGAGTTGCAGCAATTCACCTTGTGAGCTGATTTCGAAAGGGTAGCCCTCAACTGGGGGATGGGTTGTGGTCAATGCCTCCAGTGCAATCGCCGCCTCTCCTTCGAAGGAGAGCTGTTCGCGATGCAGCCCAATGGCCGCAGCCACCGCATCGATCAGCCGTCCACAGGAGGAGGCGGATGGGCTGTTGAGCCCCTGATCGATCATCTGCTGCAGTGCTTTGAGAGGTTTCTGTTGCAGATAGTGCACTAGCTCCAGGTTGCTATATTGTTGTTGCCAATTCGTACCACTAAAGGCGGCAGAGAGGTGGGCCACGGTATTGCGCCACGGCTCCCGGTTGGCGCGATCTCCCCCCGGCATCGCCACCGGAGCAAAGCGTCCGATGCGTTGGAATCCACGGTAGTCGGCCAGCAGGAACTCTCCCCCCCAGATTTCTCCCTGATCACCATAGCCTAATCCATCGAGCGCAATGCTGAGCAGGGGCGGGGTATCGAGTGGCAGCTGGTGCTCCACCATGGTTGCGGCAATATGGGCGTGGTGGTGCTGCACGTTGATCGATTTGAATTGCTGCTCTTCAGCCCATGCGGTGCCGATACGGGTGGGTTGGTAATTGGGATGTTGGTCGACCACAACCGCCTCGGGGTGGTGGTCGAAGAGCTGCTGGAACAGCTGGTGGGTATGGTGGTATTCACGCAGGGTGGTGGCATCCTCCAGATCACCCAGATACTGGGAGAGGGTGACACGCCCCTCTCGCAGCAACGCAAAGCTGTTCTTCAGATCGCCTCCCATCGCCAGTAGATCGGGGGCTGCCTCAAATCCCTCTGGCAGTGCCGTGGTCTCGGGGGCGTAGCCGCGACCATGACGAAGAGTGCGTATTGCCCCATCGGCCAGTCGGACCACCGAGTCATCAACCCGGTTGATGATCTCCCGATCATGCAACAGCCAGTAGTCGGCAATCCCGGCCAGATCGTCTTGGGCCGCTTGGTTGCTGATGCACTGGGGCTGCCCGGTGTGGTTGCCGGAGGTGAGTACTATCGGGCGCTCCACCGCCGTCATCAGCAGGTGGTGGAGCGGGGAGTAGGGGAGCATAAAGCCGATACTCTGCTGTAGTGGTGCAATGGAAGGGGCCAGCGCTTCTCCCTGTTGCGGCAGGATCACAATCGGAGCAGCCTGACTTTGCAGGGTATCGATCTCCAGATCGTTTGGATTGGCATAATGTTGAA
>CAYFPQ010000135.1:0-5398 GCA_964345005.1 uncultured Victivallales bacterium
ACTGGAGAATCTCGGCGTCGCGATGCTCGCGTCTATCGACGTCGTCGGCCTCGGCCGCAGGAGCGGCCAGCTCGGCCAGAAGCCGGCCGATGTCCTCGCGAACCGACCGGCGCTGGGCGCGGACCAGCCGGATGCGGGGAATCAGCAGCTTGACGTGCGCGACCGCAGCGGCCTCGGTCCCTGGCGCAACGGAGAGTCCTGGAGCGCGCAGTCGGGCGCGAACGGTGGTGGGATCGATGCGTCGGATGCGGCGCTTCTTCAGGATCGAGCCGATGGTTGCCTTGTGGACGCGCCGCGCCCGGTCTGGGGTCGGCGCGCGCTCCAGCAGGTCGAGCAACCAGCTCTCGTCACCGGCTGGCGAGATGTCGAGTGCTTGGGGGAAGTACCGGTACAGCAGCTCGCGCATCCGATTGCCGAGGCGGTTGGCCTCGGCGCGAAGGTCTTCGTCGACCCGCGACAGCTCACGGAGCTGGACGATCAACGGATCGTCCAGCCGAACCTCGCGGAAGCACTTCTGGTCGGTGCGCAGGCTGTCGGCGATAACGTAGGCGTCGCGTCGATCATCCTTCGCGCCCGACGGGAAATGCCGGTCGCGGAACCGGTCCATCTGCTTCGGGTTGAGCGCGAACACGCGGAAGCCGCGCTCGATGAGCGTCTCCACCAGCGCCCCGCGCGGGACCTCGATGCCCACGACCACGTTGGTTGAGGTTCCGCCGCCGAGCTCGAGTAGCCGTTCGGCGAGTCGGCGCACCCCAGGCCCGCTGTGCTCTACCGTCAACTCGTCGAGCATCTCGCCAGCGACGTCCAGGACGCAGACCTGATGTTCGTCCTTGGCCCAGTCGATCCCCACCACGACGGCGGAGGTTACTGCCATGTCGTCTCCTCATGCACGGGTTTGCCCGGCCGGCCGCAACGTCGGTCATCCCTGTACTGGTGCTCGTGGCACGACTCCCCACTGGATGTCCGCTGCGACCGACCTCCGCGGGGCACAGGTCCCCCCCAGGTGCTCGAGGCACAGGGGGCAGAAGGTGCTCCCGCGAAGGCGGCCAGGAAGTGGTTCTACCCGCGGCCGGTCAGGTTGGCCGTGCCGCGTGCCTCAACGGTACAGGGGCCACACCACCGCCAGCGCGTCGTCCAACGCGGCGAGGAGCGGGTGCGCCGAGGCCTGCCGCTGCTCCGGACCGGGCGCGAGGGCGGCCAGGAGGGCGGGGCGGAGCGCCTCGAAGATGCGCTCGGCCTCGTGGGCCGCATCCGGACCCGACAGCGAGTCCTCCAGCCGGACCCGGAGCCGGCGCTCGTCGGCCGGGGCGAGGGCGCAGGCGGCCTCCAGCTCCACGAGTGTGCCCAGTGGCTGGCGCGACAGCGCCTGGTACTCCTCTTCTTCGTCGGGGGTGCGGTCGTCGTCGAGGTACAGGAGCCGGAGCTGGCTCCCGGCCCGGGTCAGCAGGCGCTCCGGATCCACCTTCGCATCGGGCTCCTTGCCGGCGAGCACCGAGTAGATCGTCACCCCGAGCGCGTGCACGTCGACCGAGGTGTCGCGGCGGCGCTCCAGGGGTAGGAGCTGCTCCAGCGCCGCGTAGCCGGGGGTGTAGCGGACCGTGTCCCGGCGCCTGGCCAGCGCCGGTCCGCCGTGCGCGCCACCCATGTCCGACAACCAGACCTCGGCGTCGCCGCTCACCAGGAAGTTCGTCGGCTTCACGTCGTAGTGGACCAGCACCTCTTCGGCCGGCGACCGGTGCAGGTCGTAGAGCGCCCGCGCGGCGCCCCGGAGCACGCGCAGCTTGTCGGCCAGCGTGCTGGGCCCGGCGTAGAGCCAGCCGTGCAGGTCGTGCTCGACCCACGGCAACACCAGGAAGGGACGGCCCTCGTGGGTCCCGTGGTCCAACAGCGGGACCACCCCGCGCGCGACCCCCTGGAGCCGGCGCTCCCGCTCCATCCACTCGAACCCCTGCTCGGAGGGCAACGCGAGCTTGATCGCCACTCGGCGCCCACCGCTGCTGGTGGCGGGGTGGACGCCGCCTGGCCGCCGGCCCGCCGAGTGGCGGTGTCCATCCGGTACGACCGACCGGTCCCACGAACGCGAACATGTACCACGCCTCGTGCTGGCCTCCGTCCATGGAGCGCGCCTTTGCCCGCCTTGGACTGCCCGACGGTCGATCCGTCACCGTGACGCCGGGGACCATCGTCGGGCGGCTGGTCACCGCCGGCTGCCGCGTCGCGGACCCCCGGGTCTCCGAAGCCCACGCCCTCGTCAGCTTGCGCGGGCGCGGCCTGCACCTGTTGTCGCTGCGCGGCGAGCTGCGACTCGACGGGCACCCGGTCGACACCGTCGCGCTCGCCACCGGGCAGCGCGTCGAGCTGGCCGAAGGCCTGGCCCTGACGGTGGGGCAGGTCGAGGTGCCCGTCTCGGTGCTCGCCGTCCAGGTCGACGACGGCCCGGCGGTCGAGCTCTCGTCTGCGGTGTACTCGCTGGTCGCAGGCCGCCTGGTCGTTGGCTACGTGCCGGGCGCCGCCGCCTGGGTGTGGAGCGACGGCGAGGCCTGGTCGCTGTCCGTGGGCGACGCCGAGGCGTCCGCTGCGAGCCGGCTTCCAGCAGGTGGCGGGGGACCACGTCATCCGCGCCCACGCTGTTGACCTGGCCGAGGCCGGCGTGACCACCACCAAGACCGCCCGCCGGCGCGCCCTGCGCGTCGTCACCCGCTACGACACCGTGCACCTGCACGTCGACGGTCGCCCCACCGCCTTCCTGAACGGCCGCCCGGCCCAGCTCGTGTCCGAGCTCGCCGACATGGATGGCCCGGCGCACTGGGAGGTGGTGGCCGGCGAGATGTGGCCGCGCATGGCCGACAAGCAGCAGCTCCGCAGCCGCTGGGACCGCACCCTGGAGCGCCTGCGCAAGCGCCTCGCCGCCCAGTCGGTCTGCGCCGACCTGGTGCGCTCCGCGGGCGCCGGCCGGGTGGAGCTCTTCCTGTACCCCGACGACGAGCTGCGCATCGAGAGCCGCTGACGCTGCCTCGGTGCGCGGCCTCGGGCCGGTCGGCGACGAGCCGGGAGGCGCTCCGGACGCGTCGGGCTTGACGACCCGCCCTTGACGGATAGACTGGTCTCCGACCAGTCGAACACGCCCGGAGCACGACATGGCCGGTTTCGAGTACAAGCTCACCGCCCCCCCGATCTCGATGGTGGCGGAGTCGACGTCGGTCGGCGCCTACGAGGCCAAGACCCACCTCCCTCGGCTGCTCGACGAGGTGGCGGCCGGCCGCACCGTGGTGATCACCCGCCACGGCCGCCCCGCGGCGCGCCTCGTCCCGGTCGACCCGCGGCCGGACCCTCGCAAGGTCATCGCCGCCCTTCGCGAGTTCCGGGCCGACAACCTCCTCGGAGACCACGACCTGTCCACGCTCGTGGCCGAGGGCCGCCGATGAGTGGAGCCTTCGTGCTGGACGCGTCGGTCACCTTCGCCTGGTGCTTCGCCGACCAGGGCGACGACCAGACCGACGCCCTGCTCGACCAGCTCGCCGCCCACCGCGCCCGCGTGCCCACCCTGTGGTGCTTGGAGGTGGCCAACGTGCTCGTGGGCGCCGAGCGGCGCGGCCAGTTGACCCCCGCCGCCAGCGCCCGCTTCCTCGCCCTGCTGGCGGCGCTACCGATCGACGTCGACGACGCCACGGCCTCCCGGGCCCTGCGCGAGACCCTCGGGCTGGCCCGCGCCCATCGACTGAGCGCCTACGACGCGGCGTACCTGGAGCTGGCGCTGCGCGATGGGCTCCCCCTCGCGACCCGGGACGGACAGCTCGCGGCGGTGGCTCGCGAGCTGGGAGTCGCCGTCCTCTGAGGAGCCGAATCGGCGTTCGCCGACGGTTCATGACCCGGTCGTCAGCGGCCGGCGTCGGGTTCGGGCTCCGGGCTCCGGGACGCACGTTGAACTCCCACTCGCTCCGGAACCATGGCCGTCGAGACCCGGCGGCTCCGGGCTCCAGGCTACGGGCTACGGCCGAAAGCGCCTGTGGTTCGACGATGTCGTACCCACACCGGGTTGGTCCCGGAGCCCGGAGTCCGGAGCCCGAAGCCGCGCAACTTGGACCAGAGGGGTCGCATTGCAGCGGGACGAACTCCGATCTCAGGGTCCCGGGTGGTCGTGTTCGTGGTCGAGCTCGTGTTCGTTCCGCGCAGCGGGGCCGCTGATCTCAGCCGCGGCGTTGGCCGTCGCGCCAGGCCTGGGGGGTCTGGCCGGTCCAGCGGATGAAGGCGCGGTGCAGCGAGCTGGGCTCGGCGAAGCCGACCGACAGGGCCACCGCCTCGATGGAGGCGTCGGTGGTCGCGAGGAGCTCGCAGGCGCGCGCCCGGCGCTCTTCCTCGACGATGGCGCGGAAGGAGGTGTCCAGGCTCCCGAGCCGGCGCTGGAGCGAGCGCTGGCTGGTGCCGACGGTGCGGGCGACGTCGGCCATGGTGGCGCCCTCCTCGAGGCGCTGCCGCACCGCGCGCCGCACCCGCTGGACGAGCTCGTCCTCCTGTAGGCCGGCCTGGGCGCTGGCGAGGATGCCCTCGTGGACCCGCTGCAGGGTCGGGTCGCCGTGGGCCGAGCGCAGGTCCCAGGTGGCCTGGGCGAGCACCATCCCGCTACCGGGCCGGCAGTCGAAGCGCGGCTCCACCCCCAGGATGCGGCGGTGCTCGGCGGTCGAGGCCGGCTTTCGGTGCCCGAAGCGGACCTGGGCGGGGATCACCTCGACGCCGGCAACGAAGCGCATGCCGACCACGGCGCCGGCGGCGACGAACTCGTGGTGGTGGCGGTCCTCGACGCCGTCGGGGGACAGCGCCCGCCAGCCCAGGAACTGGCCGGCGGGGTCGGAACGGGTCCAGAGCAGCGACTCGCGACCTTCGACGAGGTCGGCGAAGCGGATGAACATGCCGAAGGCCTCGCCCAGGGTGAGACTCGACAGCATGCCGTAGATGAGGGGGCTGAAGGCCTGGAGCTCGATGCACTCGGCGACGTGCAGGCCCAGGTCCGGGTCGGGCGACCGCTCGGCCATCACCCGGAACAGCGGCGTCAGGTCGTCGGGGCCCAGGGTCTCGGCAGACCGGCCGCTCCGCTCGGTCCAGGCTGCGGTCACGGCGTCGGGATCGAGGCCGTAGCGGGCGACGGTGTCGAGGATGAACCCGACGAGGGGATTGCTCGGCCGAGCCAGCGCGGCCTCCCCGCAGACGGGCAAGTATACAGAGTGTATACCTACCGCGCGGCGGGCTCCGGAGTGGACTCGAAGTCGAGGGCGACGCTGTTGATGCAGTAGCGCTGTCCGGTGGGGGCGGGGCCGTCGGGGAAGACGTGGCCCAGGTGGCCGTCGCAGCGGCCGCAGTGGACCTCGGTCCGCACCATGCCGAAGGCGGTGTCCGTGGTGGT
>CAYFPQ010000136.1:0-5355 GCA_964345005.1 uncultured Victivallales bacterium
GCGTTGCTCTGTTCCCTGAGATAGGAATGGTCGTTTTGTGATAGGCAACTACTGCAGAAACGCAGTGTATTCAATTATCTATCAAATCTTCAGCTAGGCCATTGTCCTTTCGTATCCGAATCGCAGCCTGTCATCATGTTGCTCACCGTAGCGGCACTCATTTTTCAACGCAAGACCTTTTCTGTATTTTCTGGCGTTTCCCATTCCCTTCGTTTCACAGCGCTGATTCTCTTGTACAGATTAGACTGACATGCATGTTGAAGTGAGTGTAACGTATGACTGTTGTGAAGAAGCGCATACAACATTCTCCCGACAATGCGGAAGCGAGATCACGAGTAACGGTCAATGATCGGACAGCCAACGCCTACCGCAAGATTCAGTCGGTTCGCAAAGCTGTGAAGCACAGCTATCCTTCGGCAAATATTGACGAGATGCTTCGCGAAATCAGCTCATGACGGCAACCAGACGGACCAAGATCATGTGTGCCATTCTCGTCGCGGCGGCGATCGTTCTGCGGTTGGTGTTCTTCTGGATCAGCGTCAGCCTGGTTCAGCCGACGGCGGATGAGAGCATCGCGCAGTTGATGGCCGAGCAGATCATGCACGGGGATCTGCCCCTGCTATTCCTGGGGCAGCCCTATCTCTTCCCGGTCGAGTCGTACATCGCCGCTCCGTTCACGCCGCTTCTGCCCAACAACGCCTTTGGCGCGAGAATCGCGCCGGCGATGCTACAGGCGGCGGCTGTCGTGGTGGCGCTGCTGATTCTGGCGCGCATGTTCAGGGATCGGCCGCCCTGGCCCGCCGCGCTCCTCCTTCTCTTCCCGTCGGCCTACATGCTCATGATGCAGGCGGCTTACGCGCTGCCGGGGTACAGCGGTCTGCTGCTGTTGAGTGCACTGGCAATCCTGGTCGCGATACTCCCGCGCCGCGGCACGGGACACCCCGGAATGATGGCGGCACTGGCAGGACTGTTTGCGGGACTCTCCTTCGCCAGCCACATGCTGGCCATTCCGTTCATGGTGGCTGTCGGGCTTTACGTCTGCCTCGGCACCAACTGGCGTACGGCGTGGCGCAATACGCTCTGCTTCGCGCCCGGTCTCTTCATCGGCCTGCTGCCCTATCTGCTGGCCAAGTGGTGCATCCCGGGCGCGCATGCCGCCGTCACAGGACAGCGCAGCCTGGCGGAAGCCTGGGCGCGCCTCTGGTCGCCCGCCATCAAGTGGACGCTCAACACCGGAATGGGTATCCGGACCACACTCTTCCCGGATGGCGCCGCGATCAACTACGACTTCCTCTCTCCGTCCTTCTTCGGCACGATCTGGGCCGCCATCATCGCGGGAGTTGTGGTGCTGCGGGCCGTGTCCTTTGTACGACGGGCAATCCGCAATCGCTGGCCGTCACTTGAAGCTATCGACGTCTTCGCAGGCATTGCCGTCATCACGCTCGCCTCTTTCGTCTTCGGGAAGCGGGCCGACTCAAAGAGCTATCGCTACCTGCTACCGTTGGTCTGGAGCTTTCCTTTCCTGATCGCCTACATCCACCGGGTCACGCCAAGGGTCCTGCGATGCATTCCCACTACCTTCGTTTTGCTCCTGGCGGCGTGGAACGTTGCGGCATCCGGTCTGTTGATGCGACACTGGCAGGTGCCCGGGTTTGCCGTGAAAGAAGCCGGGGCCGCCGATCTCCTGCCGGTTCTCGAGAGGCTGCAGTCGGACGGGACTCACCACTGCGTCGCCTCCTATGGCACCGCCTACCGCATCAACTACCAATCGGACGGCACCATCATGGCCGCACAGCCCATGAACGAACGCTTCCCGGGCTGGCCCATCCCGTACAAGTCGGAGGTCGACACTGCTTCGCCGGTCGCCTATGTCCTGACCGATACGGTTCGCTTCCTCAAGCCGGCCATCTTCGACCGCCACCTGCGCACGATGGGTATCGCGTCGGACCGGGGGGAGATCGGCGACTACGTGATCTACACCCGCTTCAGCGAGATCTCGCCCCGACAGGACGAACACCCCGTCGCAGCCGCTTCAATGACACTTGCCGCGAGTCACAACCCGGCCGATCTCGGCAAGCTGACCGATGGCGACACCTACAACCGCTGGTCAACACTGCACCTCCAGGAAACGGGCATGTGGATGCGCATCGGCATGGCTGAACCGACCACGCTGAGCCGTCTACGGGTGGGCTATGGGAGCTACTTCCATGACCACGCCCCCGAGATGGACCTGATTGTGACAACTCCTTCAGGAGCAACAGAAACCATCGCCGGCATCACCGGTCAGCTCGACAAGTTTGCGTTCGAGAACGGACGCCCCGTCTACGGCGGCCCGGCCCGGCAGACCATTGCGCTGCCACAGGTGGAGGCCACCGCCATCGAGTTGCGAATCACCAAGCCCCACCCCAGGCGCGCGTGGACACTGTGCGAGCTGGAGTTGTTGGGAACAGAACCACGAATGGACTCGAATGGACTCGAATAGGTTGAAGAGCGCCTTCCGCAGATCTGCCAAGCGACTATGGCCATCGCTGTTGCTGGGCGTCATTCACCTGGCGCTCGGCCTGCACTACATGCTCGGACGCGGGTTGAGCATGACGTCCGACCCCAAGGCCAACTCCTGGGACTTCTTCTGGCAGACACTGCCGATGGATGCGATGCAGAAGGACTTGTGGGGCAGTCTCTGGAACCTGCATGCTCAACCGCCGCTCTTCAACCTGTACGGATTCCTGATCCACCAGGTGGCCGGCCCCGCACGCCATCTCGTAGCCCAGCATGTCGTGCAGATCCTTCTGGGCAGCCTGATGTGTGGGATGCTCTATCCGCTGCTGAAACACATGATTCGGCGTCCGGTGATTGCGTTCCTTGCCGCGCTGCTCATCTCGCTCAATCCCGTGATCTTCCTTTACGAAGCGTTCATTCTCTACACATTGCTAACCGCGGTGCTCGTCGTAGCGGCGCTGTTTGCCCTGATGCGCTACTGCGAAACATCCAAGCTCTCGCGTCTTCTGCTGTTTGTCGCCCTCATCAACGCACTCGCGCTCACCCGCAGCGCATATCACATGATTTTGCTCGTCCCGATCCTGGTGCTTGGCGGGATTATCGCCAGGGCACAGTGGCGCCGTTTTCTCGTTCTTTCACTTCTCATCTGCCTCCCGGCCATAGGCTGGTACGCGAAGAACCAGGTGAAGTTCGGTTTCTTCGGCGCCAGTAGCTGGATGGGGTCCAACATGTGGCGGAGTGTCTCGGCAGGCTACTCGAAGGAGGACTTGCGCGCCCTTCACAAGCAGGGCGTCATCGAATCGGACGCCGCGGCGCGGAAGTACTTCGACCCGCCCTCCCGTTTTGTCGACTTGGGTTACAACAAGACATCCGATGTCGATGTTCTCTCGCGCGACGACTACAACAATATCAACATGATCGACATCTCGAAGATGCACCTGCGCAATTCCAAGCGCCTCAAGAAGCACGATTCGGGGCATTACCGGGAGAACGTCGCTCAGGCATATCGCTTCCTCTGCAAGCCATCGAACGAGACGCGCCCCCTGACAATCAACACGCACCGCATCATGCCGCACGTAGAGCTGGCGTCGTATCTTAACGGCCGGAAGCTCGCGAGCGCCTTGAACAAGCGGTTCGGCACCCGCTTCACATCACTCTACATGCTCCTCATTCCACTGCCGCTCGTCGTGCTGCTCATCCGCCTCGTCGTTCGTGCCCGCCTGTCGTGGCAAGACTGGATCGCCACGATTCGCGCCAATGCCGTCTCCGTGACCATGGCCGGACTCATCTTCTACGTGACAGCCGTCTCGTGCCTTTTCGAATACGGCGAGAACTGCCGCTTCAAGTTCTCCATTGAGGCCCTCATCCTCATGCTGACCGTGGTCGTATGCTGCCCGTTGCGCGAACTTCGGCAAGAGGAATAGACCGCCACGGAACGTCCGCTGGATGGTTCACTCCTGTCGGTCTGAATACGGCGTATGGGCTTCGGCGACCTTCGGCAATGCATCGTCCGTCACAGGCGTGGATATCTCGTAGAGAAAATCCGGCGACATGTCGGCGCCGTTGCTCCATACCACAGTATCGATATCGCTGTTGAGATGCGCTGTCCGAAATTGCTCGGGCTCCTTCAGCGCCTCAAACACCTCCCCGTCAAGATGGTCCTGCAAATCAACAGACCGAACGCTGCCATCTTCGAATTGCAGCTCCAGCTTATAGTCGGCTCTATGCCTAACGCCTGTAACATAGTGCATAACAGTTATCCCTATTGGAGCGGAGCGATCGGGCGCAACGGGCGCTTCTCCATCGCCAGCTCCCAGTCGGCAAGAAGCTCCTTCTGGTGAACGGCGGCCCACTCGAGAACCAAACCTGTCACGCGCGGCGGCAGATGCCCTTCCAGCAACCGGAAATCCTCGATAGCAAAAGACGCACGTAGCCCTTGGTACTTGGCATGAAAGTGCGGCACGCCATGCTCTTTCCAGTAGATCGCAATTACAATCCCCAAGAAACGACTGATTTCAGGCATGGAAAGAGCGTACTCGATGGGCTGTTCTTGTTCAAGTCTTGGCGACTTCGTGTCAGCAGTTCTTATTCTCCTCCTGAGTGCAACATCGTCGAAAATGACGCTCGAAACCCCCTGTAAACATTGGGTTGCTGTTTGAGTTTAGGTGTCCCAATGTTGAACTCAGGGGAATGCGGATCACCGATTCAGCGGCCCGCCACGATGTCGTCGAGCCCGGGAAGGCGGTATCGCTCGCAAAGGGAGCGTATTTCATCGATGTCAGCATCTGGATTTCGTGCGAGCAATTCGACGATATCGGCTTTGGATTTGTGTCCCCCGGCATAAAGTTTGAGAGCGATGAGGTGGGGCAAGGGCACCAGGCGCAGGGGGCTACCCGCACGCACCACCAGTGTTGCACTGCGCACGGCATCCTCTATCACGGCAGGGAAGCGGTCAGCATAGCTGACGATCTGAAGCAAACCGAACGGCCCGGTCACGTCGATGACCCCTGCGAGCGGGTCCACCCCATCGGGTTCGCGGAGTTCCGCCGCAAAGCCCTCACGGCATAGAGCATCACACACAGCTCGTAGGGTCGGCAGGTCGGCGTTGACCCCGAGATCGATATCGTCCGTCTGTCTGATGTAGTGATGGGCCGCCAGCGCGACGGCGCCAATGACGACGGCATCGATTCGATGTTCTTGGAGAATTCGGACGACGGCTTCAGCGGCATCCAGAATGGCATCCGGCTCATTCATGCGTCAGGCCTCCAGCGGCACGGGCTTGAGCCATGCATATTTCTTTCCCATAGAAAGTGCGGCGTCGATTCTGGCCTCGACCGTCATGCCGCGAAGACGCTC
>CAYFPQ010000137.1:0-3298 GCA_964345005.1 uncultured Victivallales bacterium
CGCCACATCATGATCGGCGGCACATCTGAAGCCGGTGAAGGGCCGCGCATAGCGATGAAACGCGCGGAACCCGGACGGTACCCGAAAGCTCCACGGCTCCTCGCTGATCCAGGACGGTCCTTTCAGGAAATGGAACGTGGCCCTGGGGGTCGGGTGTGTCTCGGCATCCGTCCATTCATGAACCTGTCCGAAACCGCGCGCCCCGTGGCGGCTGATCGGCAGCGAGCGATCGTCATTCGGTCGCGTGTTTGGCATGGGAGCCGCGCCGGACGGAACAGGACGGGGGCCGGCTACCACACCCTCAAAAGCCGCCTCCCATTCCTGCGGTGTGGGCAGCCGCTTGCCCGCCCATTTCGCGTAGGCCAGGGCGTCTTCCGCCGAAACACCCACCACCGGATGGTTCGCCCGGTCCGGCGTAGCGTATCGCGTCCAACCATCGGGCTCGGGATATTCCGCCTCGTGCAGGAACACCGCATATTCGGCATTGGTCACCGGAAACTCATCAATAAAGAACTCCTTGAGGTCGACTTCTTCCGAGGGAAGCTCATCCCCCAGAAAACCGGGATGAAAATCGTACTGTCGGCCTAACGCTTCACGCTCCCGCGGAGAAGATCCAACAACCACCCTGGTTACCGGAATCCGAATCATCAGCTATCTCCTCCTTTTACCTCGTTTTGATTGTCTCATTGGCATCATTTTCGATCACACCGAGACTGTAGATATCGACACAGGAAATCAATTCCCCTACTTGACGTATCCAACTCGTGCCCGCCGTTATGCTCCCGATAAGCATATCGTTCCGGCACTCCGGCTTGTCTGTAGATCGCTTCAAGTTTCTTTGCCTGCGGTCTCGCGTGCCGGACACTGAAGAGCTCGTCTTTCTTCCCAACCTCGATATAAAGCGGGCGCGGACATACGAGAGCGCAGACCTCGACGTCCAGAAAACGATTTGCGGCGTCATACCACACCCAATCTGCATTGTCATACACCTTTCGGTTATTGAAGAAACAGGAGGACACGGCCACTTGGATACGCGTATCCAGCGCCGCGGCAAATAACGTGTAGAAGCCGCCGTACGAGAGTCCAATCATGCCGACACGCTCGGCATCAATGTCTTGGTGTGACGAAAAATAATCGAGCACTCTGAAGATCCGATAAAGATCGAGAGCCGCCAGGGACCCCCCTATATGCTTCAAACGTCGATCGATAACATCTTTCTTATGATCCGGACCGAACTTGTCCGCGTTCCACAATAGAAGTTGAGGCGCAAACACCGCCATCCCCCTTGCAAGAATACGCCGGGTCATATCGTTGTAGTTCGCGGACCCGAAAAATCCTGAACACAGTTCCGGGGTACCACCGCCACCGTGTTGAGCAATGATCAAAGGAAATGGACCTCTACCGACCGGACGAAAGAACAACCCATAGGTATACACCCCGCGAAGCGTTTCCACCCAGACTCGCGAAATCTGTCCAAGCGAATCCTCTGCCACCACCTGGTGTCTTGTCGCCGGTACACCTGCCGGTGGCTCGTCAATCAATGGCCAGCCGATGATTGCTCTCAGTTCCTTGCGGTACCCGGCAATGGACTTCTCATAGGCATCGAGAGATGAGAAGTCCGGGCGAAAATACCGCTTTCGGTGGCGGTCCGCTTTCTGTCGCCGCCTGTGAATCAAGGCCCTAACTTCCCTGAGCATTGTTTCTCGAAATTGATTTCCTGCGTCCTCGGGTTCGTAGTATAGGTCCATTGTCGGCAACCCTTTCTCTTATATCCCCTGAATACAGATCGCACTGTGAATATCAAAGTCATTCAAAGATACATTAAGTGTACCATTCTTATAACAGCACTGGACATCTCCGCCTTCCGGCACAAGCGAAACCGAGGCGGGCTCGCTCGGAAGTTTGATTTTCAGACGAACATCTCCGGTGGGCGGCAGCGTTTCCACCATGAAACGTTGCTCGGACAAGGTCTCGCATGAGCCCCGATTCAGAAGATTGACAATCAACCGGTCAGCTTTACGGCGAAGGATGACTTCCACCCAGGGGGCCGCATCGATCGATACACGCCAGTCGACATGCAATGACGCAATCAGGTTCCCGGTGAAGCGCCGCACCACCGGCGGATGATACTTGAAGTAGTGCCGGAACACCGGCCCATGGACACCGACAAAGGCGCCCTGCCCCACATTCCTTCGGGTAACAATGATCTTGTCGGTCAGGTCCTTTTCGGCCTCGGAGTCGCTCAATGCATAAATCAAGGCCTCTGCATTCTCTTTCAGGCGCACCGGCTGCCACGTCCCGTACATCTGAAACGACTCGTCCCCGACCGGAACGGACCACGGAGCCGTAACCCCGTCACCATCCGGTTCCACGCCGAACAACTCGCCGTAGTCCTCCGCCAAGTGATTGCCGGAAGCCAATACAATGCCGCCTTCCGCCGCAAAGGCGGTAAGACGTTCCGTCAACTCGTGATCCAGCCGCGTCTGTTCGGGAATACAGAGCAATCTATGCGCCCCCGCATTTTCAAGAATGTTTTCCCGAAGAACAATGTCCATGGAAATCTGATTTTCCAGCAGCGCGTGCAAAGCGCCTTCAACGGGTTGAAGCGCCTGCCCCAGATTGAACAGTGGATCATTAGACGCATAGTAGTGATCAACGAAATCCAGAATCGCCGCTTCGGATGCAGACGTCGTCTTGAAACAAACGTCCTTTCGCTTCCGCGCAAACTTGGCCACGTCAGCCAGAACCCTGTGTTGCCGCGCATTCAACCATCCGCTTCGCTGAGGCTGCACATAGGTCATCACGGCTCCGCCCAAACTGATGACTTCCGAGATTTCCTGGCGGATATGTAGCGGGTTCTTGGAGATATGAACGCCCTTCTCCTCTCCATCCCAGAAGCCCGACATCCCAAACCCCCATGCCATCAGGTCCCAGGAAATGTCCCTGGAGTCGATCAGCCTACCCTCGACCGCCGCACGATCGCCGCCCCACCAGAAGGTGAAGTCGCCACTGATATAGTCGACGGCATATCGAACGGAATCGGGCTGCCGGCAGGTATACATCCAGTTACTGCAAACCAGACAGGAAGGCTTCTCATTGTGAACGGCATCGCTGTACTGCTTGACGTGTTCAACAAACAAATCGCGATGAAACGACAACCACTTCTCCCAGCCGGCGGCATTCTTGTCGGACGGAATGTCCGCGATTCCCGTGCGCCGGGTAAAGGCCGCTTTGCAGCGATCGCACCAACAGGGTCTGGCTGCCCAGTTCTCGCCATCGACCCAGAAGCCGTCCACAT
>CAYFPQ010000137.1:3308-5350 GCA_964345005.1 uncultured Victivallales bacterium
GATCACTTCCATCATCTGCGGTATCATCAGTTTCTCGGTGTATCCGCTGCTGCGACACGTCATCTGCTTGTCCGGCGTACCGTCACTGTGAATACATGCCCACTCGGGGCGCATCTCAATGGCCCGATCGTCGCGGACCCCGGAATAATGTACACCCAGCTTGATGCCGAGCTTGCGGGTGGCTGAGCGGTAGATGGGAAGGCTGGCCCGCACAATTCCGGGGGAAGCCGATCCGACTTCCGTAGGCCAACTTGTATAGCCGCGATGGCCCTTGCAATCACACTGCACCCAATCGGGTTTGATGGGCGTCCAGCGCTCGATCAGATGCGCTTCGGTCAGCTCAGCGCCGAGCGCTGTATCCTCAGCCTGCGCGTGCAGATCGTAGTGTATCCCGAAGTAAACATTCTCGTGCCAGTTCTGTTGCTTCATTTGGTCGAATTCTCTCCGTTCGTTTCATCGGCAAGATTGTGATGGTCGACAACACGGCCATCATCGCGGTCATCACGCCTGGCGGTCCTGAGCATCCGGAACATCCGCAACATATCGCGCACGCCGCCGATCAGAAACCAGACCGTTGCCACACCGGCAATACCCAACAAGACCACCCATTTGCAGAGCCAGAACGTCTCCCAGAAACGGTCGGGGATGCCAACCGTCAGCGCCAATGGCGTCACGACCAGGAAGAGCACAACCCAGAGCAGCGCCCACCCAAAGGTAAACTTGGCAATCAACCGGTCCCCGCGGGAGAACTCACTGCCTTTCCAACTGATCATGGCCTTCAAACCGGTCACCGGCTTGAAATCCTTGTCGGCATGTTCGCCCTCAATAGCATAGCGACCGCGATGCAGCAATCGATCCATATCGATGCCGGGATCACGGGTAAGCAGGGAAACCGCCACATACATCGCAATGGCCGCCAGCGAAACGTAGAGCGACATCATCACCCCGTTGACGGGAAACGCCGCCGGCAGTTGCTGCAGCCAACCGATGTCCGCATACGTTTCTTTCAGGCCGGGCAACATATGCGGCCAGACAACATTCTGGAGCATTATGCCGAAGAGCGCCAGGCCCGATCCCGTGAGCATCCCGGCCCAGGCTCCGGCTGTATTGCCCCGCTTCCAGTATAGCCCCCCGATGGTTACCGCCCCGGCGCCGCCGACGTAGATCGACATGGTAATCTGCAGGAACATCATCAAATAATCCTGCAGCGTAAAGAAGAACCCGAAAAGAATGGCGGACAAACTGCTGCCGACAATGGCCACTCTCAGGAACGTCAGGTGCTGCTTCGCGCCCAAGGGGGTTTTGCGGAACGGCATGATGATGTCCTGCACGAAGATGGAGCCCCACGAATGCAGATTCGTGTCGTCGGTCGATATCGCCAGCGCAATAAAGACCGCACACACCAAGCCGAGCAGTCCGGTCGGCAGGATATGCTGAAGCAACGTCGGCACCCTCATCAATCCCCGGGTCTGCGCATCCGGGATCGAGCTCAACGACGCCTGGATATCCCCGGCGAGCGAACTGAACGCGGGATGATGCATAACGGTATAACAGGCCAGGGTCAGCATCATCATCATGAACGTTACGATGGTCATGCGCCAGGTTCCGATCACGCGGGCCATTCTGGCCTCATGCGGCGTGATGGCGGCACAGTTATAGCCTTGTGCCCCCGGCCACATTCTAAACCGGTAGAAGAGCATGCAACTGACAATCAGAAAGAAGGAAATCCCGAAATTGCTGCCGGTCCCGATCTTGAAAGGATTGATCATGGACTGGTTCTCGGGCGCCAGCTTGAGGCCCTCCATGATATCGGACAAACCGAATCGGCTGAGCACAACGAAAGCCAGAATCAGAAACACCACGTTGGATAAGGTGCCCTGTAGGAAATCGGTCACCATCACCGCAACCTGTCCACCGGCCATCGCCATGTAGACGGCCACTACCAGCAACAGGATCATCACAATACCACTGGTCGGAACGGTAGTGCCAATGTCGCGTCTCATTTTGAATGGGACTGGCGTTTCTCGTAAATGGGACGGGCC
>CAYFPQ010000138.1:0-5193 GCA_964345005.1 uncultured Victivallales bacterium
TTGGTACGCTCGCGGAGCGCACCAGCAAGCAGCCGGGCTTGCCCGGCACACAACATCCGGCTGCTCACGTATTTTCAATAGCCGCAAGCGGCCATTGAAAAACGGAGAGCCAAGCGTTCAAGAATAGAGGATTGACAAGTATACGCCACTGGCGTACAGTCTCTTTGTGATGGTGTTCAAAGAAACAAGTGTATTCACCCGGCAGATCGGCAAGCTGATTCCTGATGATGCCTATCGCGAGTTTCAGCAGGAGCTGATTTTCAACCCGACCGCCGGTGACCTGATTAAGGGAAGCGGCGGCCTTCGAAAGATCCGCTGGCGCTCTGCGACAGGCGGCAAGCGCGGCGGAATCAGGGTGATATACTACTGGTATGTGGCTGACAGTGAGATCTTCCTTCTTCTCGCCTACGGCAAGAAGGAGAAAGCTGACCTGTCAGCCAAAGAGGTCAAGATCCTGCGAACCTTGGTTGAGGAGAATATGTAATGAAGAAAGAACTATTTGCCGAATTGGTAGAGAGTATTGAGGAAGCCGGAAAGATCCGGAAAGGCTTGGTCAAGCCTTCCCGCACCTTTCGCTATCGCCCTGTGGATATCAAGCGCATCCGCAGCAGGCTCCATGTCTCCCAATCTCAGTTTTCCCTCATGATCGGCGTCAGTAAGTCGACCTTGCAGAACTGGGAGCAGGGCAGAAGGGAGCCTGACGGACCCGCAAAGGCCCTTCTGCGCGTTGTGGACAAGCAACCCAAAGCCGTCCTCGCAGCTCTGCAAGCCTGACGATAGAGGGGCCAGCATTCGGCTGCTCACGTATTTCCAAAGGCCGCGAGCGGCCTTTGAAAAACGGAGAGCCAAGCGTTCGGCAGGAGAAGAGAATCCCATTTGACATGCGTACCGATTATGGTACAGTGGGTGACGTATGAGTATCGGATACATAAGGTTGAACGTGGTCTTCTTCCGGACAGGCTCAGGAACTGAGCCGGTCCGGAGGTGGCTGAAAGCCCTGCCCGTCGCGCACAAGAAAGCGATTGGAGAGGACATCAAGACCGTGCAGTTTGGCTGGCCTCTCGGGATGCCATTGGTGGAGAAGCTCGATCCATACCTGTGGGAAGTGAGGACCAAGGTCCCGAACGGGATTGCTCGAGTACTGTTCACGGTGGACGGTCATGTGATGATCCTGCTTCACGGATTCATCAACAAGACGCGCAAGATCCCTCAGAAGGAGATCAGCACAGCCAGGTCTCGGCTAAAGCAGTATCAGGAGGCTGAATCATGAAGAACAAACATATTGGCACCAGTTTCGATGACTTTCTCCAAGAGGAAGGTCTCCTCGCTGCAACCGAGGCGACCGCCGTCAAGCGAGTCATCGCGTACCAGATCGAGAAGGAGATGGAGGAACGCCACATCTCCAAGACCGCGTTGGCGCGCATGATGCAGACAAGCCGGTCATCACTGGACAGACTTCTCGACCCAGAGAATGCATCCGTGACACTTCTCACCATGGAAAGCGCAGCACTGGCTCTCGGCAGGAAGCTGAAAGTACAGCTGGCCTGATTGCCGAACAAGCCGCCTGCACACGTACCGCTGAAAGCCGCGCTACGCGCAACTTCCAGTGTCCGGTGAGGCGCGACGTTCGAAGCAAGAGGAGAGATGATCTACACGCCCCGTGATTTGCGGTATTCTGACAGGGACATGCCGCCCCTCTCGCGTTTCACCTTGTTGAGCATGTTCCGGAATCGCGGGCTTCGTTCCAGCAGGAAGTCCTCCACGTCCTTATCCTCCACATGCTCGATCACGGCGGCAATCTTGCCATTCTTCGTCACAAACACTGGCTCGTCCTCACACACGGCGAGGTACTTACCGAAGTGGTTCCGTACATCACCCATCGGTGCTACCTTCATGATCCCAACTCCTCGTAGTACTCGTGTGTTTCGTTCTTATGCATGACTCTCAAGACATCCACCTGATCACCGCGGACGTTGTAGAACACGCGGTAGTCCCCGATCCTGAGTCGGTAGTCCGGGTCGCTGATCCCTCTCAGCCTCTTGATCCGACTCTTGCTCTCCTTCAACGGCTCGCGCCCCAGATGAATCTCCATGCCGTCAGCAACCCTGGCCGCGTCATACTTCCGCAACCGATCCATGTCCCGGACTGCGGACGGCTTGAGTCGAATCTCATATCTTGCCATAGCAGAATACTGTCGTTATTGTGCGACGATGTCAACGAGGGAATTGCGAAGATGTATGTTACGGTCGACACAAGAAAATATGTTGCTCGCCAAGCGTTGTAGATGTATCCTCTTTGTAGATACAGGAGTCGCATCATGGAGACAAAGATTCAGAAATGGGGCAACAGCTTGGCGGTGCGTATCCCAAAGGCATTCGTACGGGAAGCACACGTGGCATACGGGACAACGGTCAACCTATCCGTTGATGACGGGAAGATTGTGATCGATCCGCATGTGCAGACAGAATACCGGCTTGATGATCTGCTGGAAGGCATCACTAGGCAGAACATGCATGCGGAGGTAGCAGCAGGGGATGCCGTCGGACAGGAGGTATGGTAATGCCCCCCTACTGCCCGAAGCGGGGAGACGTTGTCTGGATTTCGTTCAACCCTCAGGCTGGCCATGAGCAGGCCGGTCACCGGCCTGCTCTTGTCCTCTCACCGCAATCGTACAACAGGAAGGTTGGGCTCGCCATCCTTTGCCCTGTTACCAACCAGGTGAAAGGGTATCCATTTGAAGTAAAGATCCCCGAAGGACTGAAGGCAAAGGGCGCAGTCTTGTCTGATCAAGTCAAGAGCCTGGACTGGCGAGTTCGCAAGGCAACACGCCTCTGCTCCCTGCCCGAATCCGCGGTGAGACAGGTTCTAAACAAGCTCGGCACTTTGCTTGACGTGTGACGAGAAGGGTGAACAATCCGATTACTGGAGTTGAATCATGAGAGAACACTACGATTTCAGCAAAATGAAGGGACAGAAGAATCCCTACACCAAGCAGTTGAAGCAGCCAGTCACGATGCGACTGGACAAGCCCACGGTGTCATACTTCAAGTCTCTGGCCGAAGAGCTTGGCATGCCATATCAGAGCCTGATCAATCTCTACCTCAGAGATTGTGCGCTGCACCACAAGAAGTTGCAGCTCAAGTGGGCATCATAGAGCGGCCGACATGGCGCTGCTGCGTACGGCTTGCAGCCTCCGCAGAGCTTGAACGTTGGCAACATGAAAGACAATCATCAAGTGAATCTGAAGTTGATCGCTCAGCACCTTGAACATGCACATGCATGACGAGAAGATTCGAACCTGCGCGTGCACCGTACACGCTATTCGCACGCCGCTGACGCAATTGTCCGCCAGTGAAGCGGAATGGAATGTTGTCGGTCTTGCACCGTTCTGATAGCCTTTTCTCGTCATGAAGTTGGATCGTACAAAACTGGTGATAGAAGAGTCGCACGGACGTACCGAGTCGTCTGACCGGGCATACTGGCGCAACCATAGCCCGTTGGAGCGACTCCGCGCAGTGCAGATCGACAGACAGGTGGCTTATGGCCGAGCAAGTACTTCCCGACGACTTCAGAGAGTTCTTGAGGTTGCTGACCGAGGCTGACGTTGAGTACCTCCTCATCGGCGGCTACGCCGTGGGTTACCACGGTTATCCTCGCACAACCGCTGATATGGACATCTGGGTCGCCATTTCGCCCGACAACGCTGCGAGACTCGTTGATGTATTCAGGCGTTTTGGCATGCGGGACTCCAAGCTCACGCCTTCGCTCTTTCAACAGCGGGGCAAGATCATACGCATGGGCGTACCGCCCATGCGTATCGAAGTGCTCACAGAAATCGATGGCGTTGCATTCGCGGACTGCTATACCGCCCGCGTCACGACAGAGATCGACGGTCAGGTGGTTCAGTTGATCTCCCGCGAACACCTCCGGATCAACAAGCGTGCCTCCGGCCGACACAAAGACTTGGACGACTTGGAGCACCTGCCTGAAGACTGACCTAGACACACGCGACCTCGTTCGCATATGATATATGCATACTTACCGTTATCTATATGCACGGAGGAACCCATGAGAACGACACTTGATCTCCCCGCACCACTTATCGCCGAAGCGATGAAGGCCACGCACCAGCGCACGAAAACAGCTGTCATCGTAACCGCACTAGAGGATCTCGTGCGCAAGAACCGTATCCATGGTCTCACAAAGTTCAAGGGAAAGGTTGATCTGGATATTGACCTGAATGTTGCACGGAAGCGATCATGAGCGTTCTTGTCGACAGTTCCATATGGATTGAGTACTTCCGTGGCTCAATGAGCGACGGCGGGCTCGACTTCTTGATTGAGGAGAATCTTGTTGTCGTTAACGACCTGATTCTCTCCGAGCTGATTCCCGCCTTGCATCTGCGGCGGCAACGCAAGCTAATTGGTCTCATGAGAGAGATCGTCTGTCCTCCAATGGAGCTCGACTGGGATGATCTGATCCAGATGCAAATCGCATGTCTCAGACATGGCATCAACAAGGCAGGCATCCCTGACCTGATGATCGCCCAACATGCAATCCAGAACCATCTCGAACTATACACGCGAGACAAGCACTTCACACTGATCGCGCAACATGTCCCTCTGGCTCTACATTGAAACAATGAGAGGGCATCCCCCTGCATGCAAAGGTCTATCAAGTACGTCAGGTTCGTGACACCATCCTGAGGTACAGACTGGGAGAAGCGGAGGTAATCTCATGATGGATGCAAGAGCCTGAACGCATGGGTCCATGACGCCCTGGAACTGGCCGCAAGATGAGGGAAGCGCTATCCCGGGAAAGAAAGCTATGGCATATCCGGCAAAGTGTGTGCTATTGTATTCACATCGTAGACATACGCACACACCCGAAAATAGGAGTTGAACCATGTCTCAAACGGTAACACTCAGACTTGATGATGCCGTCTATCAAAAGTTCAAGGGGTTGGCCCTTCATGACAACCGTCCCCTCTCGAACTTCATCCAGACAGCTGCGCTTCGCTTTGTTGAGGAGCACGAACTGGTCGATGAGTACGAAATGACTGAAATCAGAGAGAACGTCAGCCTGAACCGCAGCCTCAAAGCAGGCCTTCGCGACGCAAAAGCCAAGCGAGGCCGGTTTGCTATAGCGCTCACCGGAATTGAGCCGCCCTTGCTCATCTGAATTGAGCCACCT
>CAYFPQ010000139.1:0-5167 GCA_964345005.1 uncultured Victivallales bacterium
GCTTGCCACCTCTGTATTACCGCGGCTGCTGGCACAGAGTTAGCCGTGGCTTCCTCTTGAGGTACCATCACACCAAAGGGGTATTATCCCAGTGGCCGTTTTTCCCTCATGACAGGAGTTTACAACCCTAAGGCTGTCATCCTCCACGCAGCGTCGCATCGTCACGCTTTCGCGCATTGCGAATGATCCTCGACTGCAGCCTCCCGTAGGAGTCTGGGCAGTGTCTCAGTCCCAGTGTGGCCGATCACCCTCTCAGGCCGGCTACCCGTAAGCCTTGGTAAGCCATTACCTTACCAACAAGCTGATGGGACGCGGACCCCTCCTCGAGCGACAGGTTCCGAAGAATCCCCGTCTTTAGTGATCTTGCCCTGCGACAAGATACCACATTCGGTATTAGCACCCCTTTCGGGATGTTGTCCCCAACTCAAGGGTAGGTTATCCACGCGTTACTCACCCTTCCGCCACTTTCCACTTCAGCTTCTCTCTCGAAAGATTGAATCCAAAGCTTCTCGTTCGACTTGCATGCCTAATCCACGCTGCCAGCGTTCGTTCTGAGCCAGAATCAAACTCTCCATCAGAAAAAGAGCAACCCTGCCAACCCCGAAGGATCAGCGGGTCATATTCATGCTCATAGTTTGTTGACAAGAGTGAGACCTGACACAAGCGTCCGGCAAGTCACACCACTTCCGAATCGAAGTAGTGTCACTGCTTTGCTCTAATATAGAGCAGCAGTAGACTTCGTATGCTATTCGGTTTTCAAAGAACCCATAAGCACGCAAGGCCCCGTCTCCTCAATCCCTTCTCTCAAAAGGATCCAAGGATCCACGGCCTTGTTTTCCCCAGTGGCTGCTTGAACCACTTCCCCAAAAGCGACCGAAACAGTATCACTCGGCTTTTGCAGTGTCAACCCCGCGGCAAAGTTTTTTCAAACTTTTTTGCCGCCCTTTTTGGGTTGCCCCCGCGCCACCTCTGTGGCAGTGTCGGCCAGCCTTCGTTGACGGCCCGAGCGAACCCGGGTTCGTCAAACGAGCGCGCAGTAGATCACAAACCCGGTTTCAGTGTCAACAGGTAAAAACGGAAAAAGTTGAAAAAAATGTCACACACCGAAAAACCCCGTAAATCAAGGGTGATCATAGCCCTGGACGTCCCGCGTGCCGCGGACATCGAACCACTGGTTACACAGATCCCTAACGAAATCGAATGGTACAAAGTAGGTCTTGAACTCTTCATTGGCGAGGGGCATGAGGCCATCCAGATCCTCAACGGCATGGGCAAACAGATATTCCTGGACCTGAAGCTGCACGATATCCCCCGTACCGTCGAAAGGGCTGTCCGCACGGCCAGTTCGCACAATGTCGGGCTCCTGACCGTACACGCCTCCGGCGGCCCGGCCATGCTGCAGGCCGCTGCAGAAGCCGCACAGTCCTGTGACAACCCGCCACTCATCGTGGCTGTTACGGCGCTGACTTCTCTCGACCAGTCCGACCTCACTTCCCTTGGTGTGACCCGCGATTTGAGCGAACACGCACGCGCGTTGGGACGGCTGGCGATCGATTCCGGTATCGATGGACTCGTCTGCTCTCCCCACGAAGCCGCTGCTCTACGTAGCGATCTGGGACCCGACCCGGTCCTCGTAACCCCCGGAATCCGTATGCCGGAAGGCGATGTGGGCGACCAGAAACGGGTGGCCACGCCCGCCGATGCGGTGGCTGCGGGCAGCAACTTCCTGGTCGTAGGCCGCCCCATTGTCCAGGCAGATAGCCCTGCTGAGGCAGCCGAGAATATACTGAAACAGATGGATTCTGCCACATAACCGGCAGTTATTGCCTGTCTTCTCACGGTTGAGAACTGGTAGGGCGAGCTGTCCCCAGCGAGCCGCTAGCTTCCAACGCGGCCCGCCCGGAGGTCGGGCCCTACCTCGCACACGACGAATCAATACCGCTCTCGAAGGCATCTCCCTACAAGAGACTCACTGCATCCACATCCACGCTCACACGTACGTCGCCGGGGAAGTCCATTCCGGAGAGTGCCTCGCGGATCGGCTCGGTCATAGCCTTAACCGACCCACCGCGGAGCATGATCTGGTAGCGGTAACGGCGCTTGGCCTTTGCCAGCGGGGCTGGCGCTGCGTCCCCGAAGATCACAGCTTCAGGAAGCACTGACTTGAGCCGGTGGGCAAGAGTCTGTGCGGAGAAGGCTGTCTTCTCCTCATGAGAGCCTGATAGCCCTATGCAAACCAAATGCGAGAACGGAGGGTAGCTCAGCTCCTTGCGGAACTCCAGTTCCTGATCGGAGAACCCCTCGAAATCCACGCGCCTCGCCGCTTGGACCGCGGGCTGGAATGGCGTGTAGGTCTGAACAATCACCTCGCCCGGCACATCGCCGCGCCCCGCCCGCCCCGCTACCTGTGCCAGCAGCTGGAAAGTTCTCTCTCCGGCGCGAAAATCGGGGATATGAAGACTTAGGTCAGCATTGACAACGCCTACTAATGTCACATTTGGGAAGTGAAGCCCTTTCGCGATCATCTGCGTTCCTATCAGGATATCGATCTTTCCGACCCGAAAATCACCCAGAATCCGGTCGTAGGAGTCCTTCTTCCGCGTCACATCCGTATCCATCCGCTGCACTCGCGCATGCGGAAAGCAGGCCTTAACGACATGCTCGACGCGCTGCGTCCCAACACCGGAGAACTTGAATTCCGGATCCCCACACCCTGGGCACTGTTCGGGCACCGATCGCAGTGTCCCGCAGATGTGGCAATGGAGGCGCTCATCATGCCTATGATAGGTCAGGGATACGCTGCAGGAATCACACTGCGCCACATGCCCACACTTACGACAGATCAGTGACGAAGAGAAGCCCCGGCGGTTGAGGAATAGGATCGTCTGTTCGCTCTTGTCGATACGGTCGCGCACGGCCTCCACAAGATCATGCGACAGCACGTGATACTTCTTCTTGTCCTCCTCCCGCTTCAGTCGCATATCGACCACACGCACGCGAGGAAAACTGCGGTGGTCCGCCCGGTGTGGCAGCATGGCCAGCTGGTACTTGCCGCGCCGCACATTCATCCATGATTCCAGGCTGGGCGTGGCCGATCCCAGCACCACCGGCACACCTTCCAAATGCCCACGCATCACGGCTATGTCACGCGCATGGTAGCGCGGCATATCTTCCTGTTTGTAGCTGGGTTCATGCTCTTCATCCACCACAATCAACCCAAGCGCCTTGACCGGCGCAAAGACCGCCGAACGTGCCCCCACAACAACCTGTGCATCACCGCGCCGAATGCGATGCCACTCGTCATGGCGCTCCCCGTCCGACAGATGGCTGTGCAGCACCGCGATCCCGTCGCCAAACCGCGCCCTGAAGCGCCCCACCGTCTGCGGAGTCAGTGCAATCTCAGGCACCAGCACAATCGCGCCCTGGTCGCGCTCCAACACATCCGCGATCGCCTGAAGGTAGACCTCTGTCTTGCCGGAGCCGGTCACGCCGTAGAGCAGCACGACGTGCTGCTTCACCCCTCCGCCAGGTAGGGCGAGCCGTCCCGGCGAGCCGCGGCTGGACTGGCGGCTGGACTGGCGGCTCACCGGGACGGCTCGCCCTACCTCACACACGACCTGCTTGATCGCCTCAAGCGCTTCGCGCTGCTCCTCCATCAGATCGAGCGGCTCGGTCCGCATCACTTCACGCCCGGCAAACGGATCACGCCTCGTCGCTTCACGTTCGATTGTAACCAGCCCCTTCTTTTCCAGCGCACGCACCGGCGCCGCCGAAATCCCCAACCGCCCCGTCAATTCACTCAGTGCAATACCGGACTCCTCCCGCACCGCATCCATCACCGCCCGCTGTTTCTCCGACAGTCTCCTCTCTATACCTTCGTCCCTTTGCGTCTTTGCGTCTTTGCGCGAGATTTCCCTCTCCCGAACGACAAGCACCTCTCTATGCTTCGCCCCCTTCCTTCTTACCGCCCCAGGCAACAGTGTACGCACCGCGCGCTCAAACGGCGCGCAGTAGTAATCCGCCATCCAGCGTGCCAGGGAGATGAGAGCGGGCGACAGCATCGGTCCCTCGGCGGCCAACCCCTTGATGGGCTTAAGGTTGACAACTTCCGATGCGTTCAGGATCCCTACGACGTAGCCTTCGGTTACCCGCCGACCGAAGGGAACCACCACGCGTGCGCCGACACTGATATCCGTAACCATGGGCGCCGGAACCGAGTAGTCGAACTCCCGATCCAATGCCACATCCACCACTACACGCGCGACCGCCATACCGTGAACTCTACCCGGCTCCGACGAGAGGATTCAAGGTTCAAGGTTCAGAGGACCAGCCCTGTACCCATTGCCGCTCGTCTTGTCGCCACAAAAAAGAGGACCGGAATGCTCTTCCGGTCCTCTCGCAATTTCAGTGTCAAACGGCGGTGTCTAAAGATCGGCCACAGTGCCCAGATCTACATCTCCAACAACGTTCGAGCTGCCGCTGTCCCAGTCCGCTGTATTCAGCCATGTCACCGAACCATCAACGTAAAGTACATTGCCGCCCTTGCCTGCATGATTGCCACCGAAACCATCTGCAGCCGCAGTGATGTTTGCCGTGCCATCCTTGTCGCCGGCAAGCAAACTGTTTGCTGCAGAACCCGCTGAGAGAGCAGTCGTCGCATCGCTCATCTTGGTGACCAAGTTGTACGCACAGTTCGTTGTGTCCATAACATCCATCGTATCGGCCGGCCCGTACATAGCCGTTGCGCTCTTGCAGATGAAGAGCTTCGGCTGGCTTACGTATTCGCTCCCCAAAGACTTCATCTGTGCGGGGAAACGCTCATCATTATCCATGGAGTACATCACCATGGCCTTGCCGATCTGAGACAGGTTGCTCATGCAGCTCGCACGGCGCGCGCGCTCTCGGGCCGAAGAAACAGCCGGAAGCAGCATGCCGGCCAAAATACCAATGATCGCGATTACCACCAGAAGCTCAACCAGAGTGAAGCCCCGCTCACCCTTACGACGCCATAACTTCATCATGAAAACACTCCTTACTATGCTGTTCTCAGCGCAACAGTACGCCTATTCCTGTCAGAAGGCTACCTGACCACTGCTAATGCGTCAACCGCTTTCCATTGCTGACGCATGACCCTTTTGGAGCCGCATCGCGGGCCGGACTCGCGCCC
>CAYFPQ010000140.1:0-5155 GCA_964345005.1 uncultured Victivallales bacterium
CGATCTAGACGTCGTCCGAAAAGGTATCTGCGCTCTTTGGAATCTCAATATCCAACAGCCAACACTCAAATCCAATTTACAAGGGGGGGAACTTCTGCCGGACTTCACGCTACCTTCCGCGGTTTCCGTCGGTATCGACCGAAGTCTTACCTTGGATATTGGAGATTCCTTGTTGGATATTGGATATTCTCTCCGTCATTCGCCCTTTCTGATGTCCCAAACCTTTTCGGACAGGGTCGATCTAGATGCACTAAACTACCTCCCGTGAGATCGAACAGCTAGGGCGCCAGAATAGGTGAGAGGACAATGCTCAACTTGCTGCAAGCCCGAGCGTAGACTAGTGCTGTGCCATGTGTTTGTCTAGAGTGTTGTCGTGACCACTGGTATACCTGTAACCCTGAGTTGTAACCCGATGGCAGAAAATAGGCGTATTTCGGATTACTCAGGATGAACCGGCTATCGGTGTAACATGCTGATTATAAGCACGTTGATAGTGTGAGACCATGTGAGTCGATTTGGGATGAATTGCCCTGTTCGGATTAGGAATCCGTTGCTCTGTCCTACTGAGCTACCGGGGTGTGATTTACGGGGTAGTGTAACGTCTTCTCTGGGGATCGCCACTCGAAAGAAGGGGGAGGCAGAACTCTCGCTGTTTCTCGGTGTAGGAATTTCCCTGATCTCTTCTGTAGGAAAGTTCTGATCTATCTGCGTCTTTCGATTTTCATTAACGTCACTAAGAGGAACGGGACCTTCGACGAATAGATGGGTAATGCGTCGAAGGGCAGGGGCAGGGGAACGACACAGTTCTCCCTCTCCACGGGGAACGAGAAGTGTGACGACTTTCGGCGCATGAATCGAGAGGCAGACGGTGGCTTGTAGAGTTGGCGTAACCACATCCCCAGATAGGAAGAAGGCCTACTGGGAAGAGAAGATGTCAGGCGTGGCGGACTGGACGGTTCTTCGGGAATTCATCAGTCTGGCGGAGGCCGAGGAATACGAAGCGTGGTATGCGGATCGTTACGGATGTCAGAGGTCGCCTATCGATGGCGGGGACGAGGGAAGCAGATGGTACGTCTATCGCTTCGACTACACGCCATCGGAACTCGTATCCGGTGTGGATGCGGGGGCGGTCCTTGACCCGGTACTGATGGACTAGTCCACGATCGGCACTATGCCTTCACGAATGGCCAGGCGAATCATTGCTCCGTTGCCCGTGATGCCGAGCTTTTCCCTTATGCGCATGCGGTGAGTCTCAACGGTCTTCTCGGAGATGCCAAGTGTGGTTCCGATCTCCTTGAGGGTTCTGTCGTTGACCGTGTGCTTGAACACTTCCTTCTCGCGGGGAGATAGCCTCGACAGGTTGGGTGCCGGTTCCAGGTTCTCAGCTCCGCTATCGGGATTGACGACCACACCGAGGAACTCGGGGCTGACATATGCCTGTCCCTCCAGGACGGATCGGATGGCCCTGACGAGTTCACTGGCCAAACCGTCTTTGACGACGTAGCCGCAGGCACCGGCTTGAAGAATCCCCCGGATATAGACGGGTTCATCGTGTATGGACAGTGCCACAACCTTGATGTGAGGCGCGAACGAGAGAATCTGTCGCGTCGCATCTATGCCGCTTGATTCCTTGAGGCCGATGTCCATGACCACTACATCGGGTTTTCTTTTCTTTGCCCGAGCGACGGCTTCGGAGCACGTGGTGGCTTCGGCAACGATTTCGATGTCCTGCTCCCTGGCGAGAAGGGTCCGTATCCCCAGGCGAACCACTTCGTGGTCGTCAACCAGCATGATGCGAATCTTCTTCATCTACCTTCCTACGCACGGTGCCCTGACAGTGGCAATAGTACCTTTGCCGGGCTGGGAAGCGATGCTCAGCGAGCCATTGATGTTCTGCAGATGTTGGCGAATGCTGAACAGACCCGAGCCTTGCCGGGATGATTTGGCCGGTCCCTCGGTATCGAAGCCTTTGCCGTCGTCCTGGACAGTCATCACGATATCGCCTTCGTTGGTGAAGACCTTGACGGAGAGGTTCACAGCGTTGGCGTGTTTGATGGTGTTGAACATGAGCTCACGTGCAGAGCGAAAGAGCAGAATCCTGAGATCGTCGCTGACAGCCGGCAGGTCGGCTTCAGCATCAAAATCACTCTGAATACTGTACTCCTCGGAGATTTGGTGCAGGTAGTTCTCCAACGCCCCGGCCAGGCCCAAGTCGTGGAGCGTGGTGGGGTAGATGCGGAAAATGAGAGAACGAGTCTGAATAACCAGAGCACGGACTTCTGCTTCCAAGTCTCTGAGCAAGGGCGCGGCGGCACGATTCTGGGGCTCAGAGGCGGCCGATTCGAGCTTCAGTTTCAGTCCGATCAGCTCCTGGCCGATCGAGTCATGTAGTCCACAGGCAATGCGTTGCCGTTCCCGGTCTTCGACGATGACCAGTTCAGATGCCAGAGAGCGAAGTCGCTCGGTAAGGATCTCGTTCTCGTGTTGAAGATCGCGTGCCTCGATCGCGTGTTTCACCGGGACCAAGAGGTCATCGATACTGTCGAGTGGTTTAAGGATGTAGTCCTGTGCCCCCAGGCGGATGGCCTGGATAGCTGAGTCGAGGCTATCGAATCCGGTCAGGAGAATGACAGGAAAGCGGGCGTCATCTTTGCGGACCGCGGCAAGAAAATCGACACCGGACATCTCTCCCAACCGAATATCGGAAACGGCAGCGTCGAACGCATGCTCTTTCATCGCCGCCAGTCCCGCTTCTGCGGTCTCGACGAGCGTGACATCGACGTTTCGACGCCTGAGCATGTCGAGCATCGCCACGCCAGACTCTTTGTCGTCCTCGATCAGAAGGAGGGAAATCCTGCTCTCTTCGTTCATTGCAAGCTTCTCCGCTGATGTGTCCGCACTGCCTCGGCTTACGGCGCACCAGCTTGACTTATATTACGGCGAATCAATTGACGAGTGAAGTTCCTTGATTGGCGAAGAGTGGGACCTTTCTGCTTCTTGCTTCCTCCGGTCCACTCCCCTCTATGGGAAATCGCAAGGTGAACACACTGCCGTGTTCGGGGCGGTTTCGAGCATCGATCACGCCCCCATTGTGTTCGGCCAGTCGCGCGGCGATGGAGAGGCCGATTCCCAGGCGGGGTTGGTTGTGTTTGGTGCTGTAGAGGGGCTGAAACAGCTTCTCTTTGGCATTCTCATCAATGCCATGGCCGTCATCGGCAACACTGACAACCACGTCCTCTCCGTCTCGTTCGACCGTCACCGTAGCGGTTCCCGCGCCCTCCATCGCGTCTGAGGCATTTGTCAGGAGGTTGATGAGGACTTGCTGTATCTGCGTCCGATCAAGATGGATGGGAGGCAGGTCATCCGGTATGTCGGCTACCACCTTGGTGTTCCCCACCTGCTCCTTTTCGAAGCTGGCAAGCGCGGCAGGGATAATAAGGTCCAGTCGTGCCTGCGATGTTCGCTCGGGTTCGCGAGAGAAGACCAGGAGCTGGTTCAGGATATCCCGACACCTTCGGCTTCCACGCTTTGCCGTGCCGAGGATTCCTTCATAGGCTGGATCATTCCCCATCTCTTCGGCCAGGGACTGGAGAGAGAGCGAGATGGCGTTCAGCGGACTGTTCATCTGATGCGCCATTGCAGAAGCAAGGAGGCCGGTTGCCGTATGCCGAGCTGTGGCAATTTCCTTGGCCTGGCTCTTCTTAAGCTTAGCGAGAGCATCACGCAACTCTGCAGTGCGCGCTTCCACTGTGTTCTGGAGCTCCTTGGTAATGGCCTCGTTATCTTGGATGCTTTGGTCGAGGTACCGGGCCTGCTCATCGCTGACTTTGTGAACGCGCCTCAGTTCCCGATAGAAGTCGACCGCGCAGCCAAGAAACAGTCCGGCACCGGTGAAAGCCCCGAATGCCAAGGGCCCCATTCCCGATCCCAGCGTGAAGCCGGCCGTAATACCCGCGCCCAGCCCTGCGACAGTGAACACGTTCCTCGGCTTGTCGACCCAGCTCAGCTCATAGACACAGACATCGCCGCTGTCACAGGCACATTGGCTGTGCCTTATTCTGGCGGCAGGGAGACCGTGAAGAGCGGGCACCCCGGCGAAAATTCCCTGGAGACTGAGGCAGTTGTTTCTGTCCTGCTTCAACCCGTGCAGCTGCACACTCAGCGTGCACTTCCCGGGTCCTTTCTCCGTCATTTTCCATGTTGCTATCTTGCTATAACGCCCCGCCAACGCCACCATCATCGAGTACATCGCGCCGACAGTGGCCATGCGCGCCACCAGGAACTCGGCGGCTCCGTAGCATTCGCGCTTGTTGGAGTGAAGTCCTGCAGAGTACGGCGCGTTGTCATCACCCGTCGCTCGCACCAGTTCTCTGAGGAGCCTGCAGTAGTAGTCGAAACTGATCCAGTTCGTGCGCTTCCGGAGATAGTCAAGATTCATCCGAGTGCCTGCAACCAGACGTTCCAATGCTTCTTGTCCGTAGTGCTTCGAGTAGTACATCAAGACGATCTTGGCAGCACCACAGGCCAGCTCGGTGCGCGTGTCACGGGGGTCCACCCGTGACATAGGGTATACGTGACGTTCTTTCACCTGTCCATTTTCAGCCACTACTAGCTGTCCCTCGTGGTTATCCCTGCCCATGGCAGTGTCGCCGTACTAGATGAAGCGTGGTATCTCGTGCCAGCCGTCATCACGTTACTCCCGCTCGACACAGAAAGCACTCCGATTCTAATCAACCGCATTTCTGAAGACTTTTCTTGAGCGCGTTGTCGCTTGTGGCGTCATCATGTCGAACAGGCGAGGTACTATTCTGTTGAGGCCGGGGGTCAGGTGTTTCATGTACATGTACAAAGGAACGACAGTAGCTCCGATTTCGAGTTTGGGTTCGAGGGTCGTGATGCCGAAGTCGATGTCCTTCATCTGTGTGTCGATAGCCACTTCGATGGCTTTGTAGAAGAGATTGAAATAGGTCCGCATGTCTCGGCTGGTATTGTAGTCCAGGCCGCAGAACAGAGGAATGAGCGTCTTGTCATCGAAGAGGAGGAGGAGAAACCCGTGCATCTCTCCATCTCTGGTCACGGTTATCACTGAGGAGCGAGCCCCTAGCCCGAGTTTCCTAGTTATGGCGAGACGCTTTTGTATCTGCTTTACTACCAA
>CAYFPQ010000141.1:0-5127 GCA_964345005.1 uncultured Victivallales bacterium
GCCATGTGGGTCAGGCGCGCGATGTGGCAGAGGTTCTGGACGTATGCATGGTGGTGGTCCTTGAGTGCAGGCCCGAGGTGGTGCATGAGCGGATTGCCACGAACAGCGGCGGCGACCGGGCGGACCGGACCGACGATTCGGTGGCAGAAATCGCGGACAAGCTGAAGATATATGCGGCGCGAACCCATCCACTGCTTGACCACTATCAGTCGAAAGGGGTACAACTCCGGCTCGTTTCGGTCGGGGTGGAAACTACGCCGGCGGATATTCTGAGAGAACTGAGCGAAGAAGAGGGCTAAAGATGCCGATTACCGTTAATGGCGAAGTGATTCCCGATCAGGCCGTGCAGTACGAGTTGGACCGACTGGTGCGGTTCTACTCCGAGCACATGCCGCCCGACAAGGTGCGCGAGCAGATCGATGCACTGCGCGACCGGGCACGCGATCAGGCCATCGGTGCAAAGCTGTTGATGAACGAAGCTCAGCGGCTCGACATCCGTGTGTCGAAGGACGACATCGACGAGCGCGTAGGTGAGATGAAGGAGAATTGCGGCGGCGAGGATGGCTTCGCCAAGCAACTGACCGACCAGGGCCTGACCGAAGAGATGGTGCATGAGGGAGTGGAGCGTGGCCGCAGGATGGATCTCCTCGTTGAGAAGATCACGGCGGAGTCCGGGGAACCGACCGAGGCGGAAATCGAAGCTCATTTCGAAGGTCACAAAGAGGAATACACGCGTGCCGATCGCGCGCAGGCGCAGCACATTCTGGTCTCGGCAGCAACGGACTCGGATGCCGACAAGGCCGCAGCCCGTTCCCGTGTCGAGGAGTTGCGTGCGCAGATCGAGGATGGTGCCGATTTTTCCGAGTTGGCAGCTGCGCACTCCGAGTGCCCGAGCGGTCAGCGTGCCGGTGGGAGCCTCGGGTGGTTCAGTCGCGGCATGATGGTGCCGGAGTTCGACGATGCCGTGTTTGACATGGAGGTCGGCGCACTCAGTGAGGTGCTCGAGACCCAGTTTGGCTATCACATCATAAAGAAGCTGGGCCACGAAGGGGGCGGCCCGGCTTCCCTTGACGACGCGCACGACCAAGTGCGCGATTTCCTGCGCCATGTTCGCCGCGGCGAAGTGATCTCGGCCTATGTCAATGACCTCAAAGAGAAAGCCACGATCGAGATCACGGATTAGATAGGCTCTGCTTCGATCTGCCGTGTGCGAGGTAGGGCCCGCGCTCCGCGCGGGCCGCGAGCAAGACCTGAGCAGGGAAGAGGCAGATTAAGCGAGAATCACTCCCTTGACCCTGGTGCTGCACGCCCCTTGCGCCCGGCCCGCTCGGAGAGCGGGCCCTACCTGGTCGAGGGCGCATCTTACAGGTGGATTACGTAAAGATGATCTGTGCTCCCGCTGACAGCTCGTAGAACTGGCCAACGGTCAGGACCGCTTCCACTTCGTCGCAGAAGTCGTCTTCTGTCAGGTGGAACATGTCGACGGTGGCCTTGCACGCGTAGAGCTTGCCGCCGGCGTCATGGATCATCTCGAGGAACTCGGGGACAGGTGGAATGTCCAGTTTCTCCATCTCCTTGTTCATCATGTTGGTCGCAAAGGCCGACATGCCCGGAATGGAACCCATCCATGTAGGCAGCGGAAAGCCCTTGGCGTCAGGAACGCGCATGGCCGGGTTGCCGACCGTGGCGATCTTGATCTTGTCATTGTAGTTCTTCAGGATGCCGTACAGGCCGAAGAACGTGAAGAAGACCGATGCCTCGATCCCTTCCATGCGTGCCCCGTTGGCCATGATCAAGGCCGGGTAGATGCCCTCGAGTGACCCCTTGGAACAGACGATAGACACTTTCTTGATTCTGTCGTTACCTTCTGACATGGGATGCCTCCTTACTTAGACGCAGCTGGCGGGCTTGGGCAGCCCGGCAATCTTCGATGCTTTCTTGAGCGGCCCGTTCGGATACAGGTCGTAGAGTTCTTTGGTTGGAATGCCGCCGGCATTCTTCACGCGGCGGATGGTCGGCATCTGTCCATGCTCGGTGTAGTCCTTCTGCAGGAAGTCGATCACCTTCCAGTGGCCATCGGTCATTTCTGCGATGCCCAGCTCGGCTGCGATGGCAGCCCCGATCTCGCGAGTCCAGTGGCTTGGGTTGGTCATGTATCCCTCCTCGTTTACGTCTACGGTTACCCCTGCGATGTCTGCGGTTGGCATACTTCGGCACTCCTTTCTCGTCTCGCGATCTTCTTCCCCATCATGGACATCTTCGTCGTGATGCCCGGCATGGGGAGTCCCTTTAACAACATGTTCCAGTAGATCCATCGGAAAGCCAGTTTGCCCACGTGGTTGATCCACGTTTCCTTGAGTAGCTTGAAGGGGCCGACTACCGGCAGGGGGAAGGCACCCTCGACCGGCTCAACGTCGTAGTTGAAGTCGATCAGGAAGGCCTTGTTGTAGCCCGATTCGATAAAGCAGTTGGCGTGCCCATCGAATCCCGGGTCGAGATCCTTTCCGGCGCCAAGTATCACGAGCTGCTTCATACCATGCACTCCTTTGCGAACTGTTCCTCCAGATATCTGATCAGCATGCCTATCCTCGGGTCCGAGAGGCGGTATATGACGCGCTGTTTGTCGCGCCGCTTATCCAGTACACCTGCCAGCGTAAGGATGCGCAGTTGCTGCGAGATGTTGCTCATCTTGCCGATCCGGACTGTGTCGGCAATCTCGTTGACGCAGAAGTCCCCCTCGGCCAGCATGCATAGAATGCGGAAGCGGGTCTTGTTGGACATAAGCGAGAATACCTCCAGCACCTGTCGGCAGATCTCCTCGTTGTTGTCGAATCGCTGTCTAATCTCTTCGAGTGTACGAGCCATGGAATATACTCCAAATATTTAATGATTATTAAAGTATCGGATTACGCGCAAATCGTCAAGTCTCGATGTGAAGATAATTCCGCGGGCCCAAAAAGGGCTTTGAAAAGCATCGGAATGCCTTGGATAATGGCGAATCCATGGGAGAGGTAGCTAACACAGGCCAGAGGTCAGAGTATGAAGGCCACGTTGTGACAGGACGACGTGCTGTGCTCGCGCCGGGCGTGGATCGCGCGGTATGGTCGGAACGCCTGATGCATCCGGACGAATTCCTGCGCGGTGCACGGCGCGTGCACACATCGCACAGTGCTCGGGTTGATGTGGTAGCGTGTGACGGTGGCTTGGCAGCGGTCAAACACTTCCCGCCGCGTTCGGCGATTCAGCGGGCGTTCGACCGCCGACACGGTGGTCCGGCTCTCCGTGCACTCGAGGCGGCAATCCACCTCGACCAGCACGGCATCGGCACACCATCTCCCATCGCGGCTCTGGAGGGAGATGGGTATGACACGTCAGGTGGCCTGCTGATAACGGAATGGCTCGGCGACCATGTATCGTTCAAGGATATCCTTGTCGAACTGCTGACGACTGGTGGCGAGGCCCCGGAGATTGTGGCGCTGCTACGCGTGGTGGCGGAAGGCATCCGGGCGATGCACGATGCGGGCCTCTATCACCGCGATATGGGCAACCAGAACATCCTCTTGCGCAGGGAAGCGGGAAACGAGTTCCACTCACTCGCGTTCATCGATCTGAACCGGGCGCGAACCTGTGATGAACTATCAATGCGCCGCCGGGCCTTTGATATGTCACGGATCCATCTGCCCTCCGACCTTCGCCGCATCTTCCATGAGATTTACTTCGACGCACCGCCGCCGAAAACCTTCAGTCGTGCTGAGGCCTGCTACAGGGCACGCTTCACCATTCACACGATGACACGAACGTTCCGTCATCCGCTCCGCACATGGCGTAATCGGGGCAAGCAGACCGAGAGCTACCCGGCGCCTCGTGACCTCTGGATCTGGGATCCACGCTCGGTTCAGGCTGTCGCAGCCCTACGTGGCCGAGAGCGGCGACGCATGATGAGCAAGGGCGACTGGCTCTCGATGCTCGCGTCGTCGGCACGCTGGGCGTTGCCTGCCAGACGGGAGACGAAACGGCTACTCGAAGGTGCATTCCGGGCCCGCGTTGAAATGGCTGGCCGCATCGGAATAGCGATCAGCGAGAATCCGGCAACGATTGGTTTCGAGGAGGACTGTCTTCAGGAATTGGGAGCATTGCACCTACTCGCCAGATTCTATGCGCATGAGTCGGAAGCGGAGTGGGCGGCAATAGCGGATCGTCTTACCAGGCTACACGCAGCGGGCCACTCCATCTCGATTGTGCTGGTTCAAGACCGTTGTGCCGTGGTGCAGCTGGGGCGCTGGCGGACGTTCGTCGCGTCTGTCTTGGGACGTGTCGGCTCCATTGCGGAGGAGGTGCAAATCGGCCAAGCGGTCAACCGCACGAAGTGGGGGATATGGAGCGCACACGAATACGCCGAACTGGTCCGTTCAGCAACCGAAGTGGCGGGCGACTACACCAACATCAGGCTGCTGGGGCCGGCTGTAATCGATTTTGAGCCGCATTACCTGCTGGGAATGCTGAACGCGCTTCCGGCATCTGTAGCATTTGATGGTGTGGGGCATCTGCTCTACGTCGACCGGCGCGGCGCGCCCGAGAATTGCCAGGGCCGCTATGACACGCTGGGAAAACTGGCGCTTCTCCGCGCGATAGCTCGACTCTCCCCGTGCACGGGCGACCGGCTGGTGATCACGGAAACGAACTGGCCGCTCGAGGATACGGGCATCTGGTCGCCGATCTGCTCGCCTTACCTCTACAAGGAACAGGCCGTTGCGGGCGGGGTTGACGAGGTGACGTATGGTTACTACATGATCCGCTACCTGCTGATCGCGCTCTGTTCGGGCTTGGCGGACCGGGTGTGCTGGTGGCGGCTCTGTGCGCACGGGTTCGGGCTGGTGGATGACAAGGATCCGGCGCAGCCGCGCAAACGTCCCGCCTACGAGATGCTGCTTCAGTTCGTTCGGGCGGCTGGGCTCGCAACGTTTACAGGCCGCACCGAAACGCGGCCGGGCCTACATGCCTACAGCTTCGAGGGAGGGTCGTCCGGAGCGTTCACGATCGCCTATGCCGAGGAAGGCGTAGCCGACCGCCGCCTGTCACTGCCGGTTGACCACGCTGTGGATGCGAGGGGACGTATGATCGACGACT
>CAYFPQ010000142.1:0-5060 GCA_964345005.1 uncultured Victivallales bacterium
CGTGAGTCTCATTGAGCATGAGACAGCAGTCCCAAGTTACGTGGACGCGACAGGCGGTGGCCTTTTTCGCCTCTTACGTCACCGTAGTAGTAATAGTTGTAACCGTAAGCATAGGCGTTGCTGTAGTAGGCATAGTTGGGATACTGGTAGGTATAGTAGAGGCTGCTGATCTTGTGCATCTCGATGCTGTTCATGACCAGCCCGAGCACGCGGGCATCCTGCAGCATACCAAGCGAGTAGCGGATCAGCGGCTTGGGCGTGTGATTGACGCGGGCGATGTAGAGGACCACACCGATGCCCTGTGAGGCCAGTATGACCGTATCGGTTACACGCAGGACCGGTGAGGTATCCACGAGGATATAGTCATAGTCATCCTGCACTTCCGCGAAGAGATTGACGATACCTGTCGATTGCAGAAGCTCCGCCGCGTCATCAACGCTGCTTCCGGTCGGTACGATATCCAGATTCTCGATCCGCGTTCCCGAGAGATACTCACGCAGAGAAAGCCCCTTCTGCAGAGCGTCGGTCACACCAGGCGAGCGGTCCACGCCCAGCGAACGGTGAAGACAACCGCGCCTCAGGTCCATGTCGACCAGAAGCACCTTCTTGCCCATCTGCGCGATCATGATCGCCATGTTCAGCGTGGTCAGTGTCTTACCTTCACGCGAATCGGCGCTGGTGACGAGGAGTATCTTCTCGTTGACCTTATCCAGTGCCGTAACAATGGTCGTGCGTAACGCACGGTAGGCCTCAACCGCCCCGGCGGAGTGCTCTTCAGTCACAATGGGACGAATCATGGCCTCAAGACCACTGTGCACCCAGTAAGGCACACCACCGAGGAACGGCACACCCAGTTCCTCTTCCACGTCCTTGATCGATTGCACCTTGTTGTCGAGCACCTGCAGCAACAACGCCAAGCCAAAGCCGCTGCCGAGACCACCGGCCAGTGCCATGAGCAGGATCTTCAGCGGGTCGGGCCATACGGGCCTATCGCCAGTGGCTGGGTCCTCCGAGACGTTGAAGCGTTCCGCCTTGAGCTCCTCGGATACCCGCATGTCGTGGAGGCGCTCGAAGAGCGTCGAATAGTTCGCTTCGTAGCGTTCGACAACGCCGGCGATGCGGTTGTACTCCGCCTTGCGCTGGCTCGCCAGAAGGTTCTTGGCCTGCCACTTGTATTCCGCAGCCTCCACAGCATCACGCTGGATCGTCAGCGCCTTGTGCCGATCCTGTAGCCGCGCCAGCTCCAGGTTGCGGGCCAGCTCCAGCCGCTCCCTTACTTTCTGAATCTCCTTCCTGACCGCGACTAGCGGCGGGGTTGGCTCGAATACTTCGCTGGCCATCTGCTCTTCGCGTTGCTCAAGCCGCGCGAGTTTGGCCGAGAGATTCTGCCACTCTTCGCTCACCGTGGGCGCACCCGCGCCGGCATCGCGCAAGGCAGCGGGGAGCGTGGCCCTCTCTTCGGTGTCGCCCTCTTCGTCTTCGTCGTCCACCTCTTCTGGGGTTTTGACCTCGCCGGTCTCCTTTGTCAGCGACCCGACATCGCTGATCAGCGATGCACTGGCATCCTTCAGCATTGGAAACTGGGCCTCCAGGAGCATCAGCTCCGTGCTGATCTGGTTACGCCGCTCCATAAGCGCTTCAAGGTAGCGGCTCTCCATGGTGCTACGCGCCTCAGTTCGAGCAATGTCGTGCAATCGTTGGTACTCGAGCTTATCGTCCTCGGCCTCCTTGATCTGCTGTTCGAGCCGGGCGAGCTCGGACTCAAGCATATCGCCCGCGGCATCGCGCGACTGGATTTGCAGGTTTTCCCACTCGACCTGGTGCTCCAGGATCAGGGTCGATAGAAACGCTTCGTTGTACTCCGGGTTACCACTCTTCACCGAAACCGAGAACAGGCGTGAAATACCGCGGGTACGCGATACCGTGACAGGTAGCTCCATCTGGCGTGCATTGGTGAGGCGTTCGCCCCATTCGTCCTTCAAGACCCCCACCACGCGTTGAATGAGCCGCGGATTCGTGAGCATGTGCTCATGCAGAGAGAAAGAGGTCCAATAGGGGTTGCGCTCCCTCGGCTGATTGAGTGCCAGCAGCGGATCACGATAGAGCGTGATCTTTGCCTCCGTCAGGTATTTCTTGGGAGCTACATGAATGTAGAGCACCCCGGCCAGGAGACAATAAAGGAAGCAAACCGCTATGATCTGCCATCGGAAGAATATGATCCCGACATACTGTCGAAAATCGATCGATTGTGGCTGCTCGGACTGTCCGTTCGTTGGTGGCATGGCGTTAAAGAGTAACAGTGCAGGGCCATTGGAGAAAAGGAGGAATTTCGCCATGGCTGGACCGAATGGCCTACAGCGCTTGCCATTCTGTCCGCCGCACGCTAACCTGATTGACGAAAAGAGGCGGAACAAATCACAGTGGACGGCTGTGCATGCAGAGGGAAGGAAACGGATATGCTGCGCAAGTTTGTACTGATTTTGGTGGTCGCGGGGCTGGCCCGGCCGCTGATAGCCGAGGAGGCAACTCCCGTAGCGAAGGACAAGTCCTTGCGGCGAGCCGCTGCGGAAAAACTGTTGGACCTATTCAATATGGACCAGACATATGACCAGGCCATGAAGCAGACAATGAGCATGGCGGTCAGGATGATCGACGGGCAAGACTTACCCGAAGTCGAGAAGGCCAATGCACGTAAGGCCCTGGAGGCCAGCATGAACGTGTCCATGGAGAAGTTCTCCTGGAAACGCATGAAAGACATCTTCATCGACATCTACGCCGACGTGCTCGACCTGGAGGAACTGGAAGGACTGATTGCGTTCTACGAGTCGCCGATTGGTCGGAAGTTCCTGAAGAAGCAACCGCAACTCAGCCTCGCCACCATGGAGAAGATGCAGATTCTCATGGAAGAGATGATGCCGGACCTGCAGAAAGCCGTTGATGAGGCACTTCAGTTGGAGGCCGTGATCGAGTTCTACGAAGAATAGCCGCGACAAAACACCACACCGTTGACAGGAGCGTTGACAATGGCGCAGGGGAATAGGCCGGAACGCGCTGCCGCAACCGGAGCTCGATCGCCCTTGGGCGTCCTTCTCGGCGGCATATTGATCCTCGTCCTGGCCGGTAACTCACACGGGGAGGTCAAGATGAAACCGCACTCCGATGAACGCGTGCACATCACGCTGGGCGATGGTCGTTGGTTCCCGTCCAGCCCTGCGGGCCTTCGCCGAGAGGTGAATGCACATATAGACGCCGCCGATACGAGCACCGTCACCGGTCGCATCGTCTCCGCCATTGCACCGCATGCCGGGTATGTCTACTCAGGGCCCGTGGCCGGCTACACGTTTCGTGCCATCCGCGACTCCGCTGAAGCCGGTCTGGCTCCGGATATCGTGGTTGTGCTGGGCTTCTCGCATCGCGGTGTGGTGCCCGGCGTAGCCCTGCTCGATACCGACATCATCCGCTCACCGATGGGCGATGCCACGGTCGATACGGCGGCTACGGCACGTATGGCCAAGGGGCGCTCCCGTATCGTCTTGGACTCCCGCCCGCACAGAGGAGAGCACTCGGCCGAAAACGAAATTCCATTCGTACAGGCCGCGCTGCCCGACACACCGATAGTCGTCGGCATCATCGGCGACCATGATGCCCGTACCCGCGAGGAATTGCTCGAAGCACTGGAAGACCTTTCGACCACTCACAAGGTACTGGTGATCGCCAGCACGGACCTGCTGCACGACGCCGACTACGACAAGGTCACCGCAACCGACCGTGGAACGCTTGAGCGCATAACGGCTCTCGAGAGCGCGGGCCTGGCTGAAAGCTGGGACTACCGGAACCAGGTATGCTGCGGCATAGGACCGGTACTGACGGCCATGGCCTACGCCCGTGCCCGCGGCTGCAAGGAAGGAACACTCCTACGATACCGGAACAGTGGCGATGACCACCCGGAAAGCCGAGGCAGCTGGGTGGTCGGCTATGGCGCGGTGGTGTTCACCATCGCAGACCAGTAATTCGGCGTCGTCTTGTTTGCGCTGCGCCGTAACAGAACCTTTCTGGAGCAACCCTAAGGGCCTGGCAGGTACCCGAGTATTGCATGCTCGACGCGAAACGGGTTCAGACAACACATGCGCTCTTGGTCGCGATTCCGTATATACTGGACCAACCAACCGCGGAGCACGAGCATGGATGTACGCAAGAGCAAGATACAAAGCACATCTCCGTACATCATTGCAGCCTTCCCTTGTCTAGAGGTAGCCGACGGCTGATCCCTCTCTCACGAGGCCGTCCATCGGGTCAGATATTGCCGGGGTAACGTATGGTTATGCGGCGTTTGCCCTCGCCCTCGCTAACATTGTCTCCGGAGCAGCTTGTGTTCCTTCGCCCTCAATTGTTATCCTCGGCTGTTGACTCAGCGTAAACGGTGTGCAAGTGTAGTCAGCGTGAGATGCGGCAGTTGTTGGAACTTGCCGCGGCACTGGACCGGATGGTCATGGTTGGGCGTTGATGCTTCACCATAAGAGATTCCTGCCCTGACATTATGTTGTCTCATATAGGACAAGCAAACGATGAATATCACGATTCTGCTCCCGAGTTGTTACGATGAGCAGCAGAAGTTGCTGAAGCCTGAGCGTGTTGTCTTTCCGAACCTGACGCTGATATACCTTGCCGGCATGGTGCCAGATAGGCACAACCTGACGGTTATTGATGAGAGCATCCAGGACCTGGACTTCGAAGCCCCTATCGACCTCCTTGCCATATCGGTAAATACGCCGAACGTGACGCGGGCCTACGAGGTAGCCGACGTATTCCGAAGGAGGGGTGTCACAGTCGTCATGGGTGGGGTCCATGCAACATTTCTGCCTGACGAAGCGCTACAACATGCAGACACCGTTGTGCTTGGTGAAGCGGACGATTCGTGGCCACGTCTGCTGGAGGACTTCGAGGCAGGGACTCTGGCGCAGACCTATCAGGACCCCGGTCGTACCTCCCTAGAAGACCTCCCAACTATCAAGGTAGGAACGCCGGTTGCCCGGCGCCCCCCTTACAGATCCCGGCGTGCG
>CAYFPQ010000143.1:0-4986 GCA_964345005.1 uncultured Victivallales bacterium
AAGACTTATCGGGAAACGGTTGCAGAGCATCCAACCGGATTTTGCGGCAATAGTCCAGATTCTGGCCAGAACCGACGGCAAGCTGCTGCGCAAGACCGACTTGCGTGCCGGCAAGTACGTGGTGGTGGATACCAGGGCGAACAACAAAGGCATCGAGCACATCAAGAAGGTGCTCGTGCATGACATCGACTGTGTCAATCAGACGGACATGGGCAGAAAACTGGAGAAGGGCCAAGGATTCTGGGAAGCATGTGAACCTACTCGTATACGCGAGTATGGAGAGTTGCGTTATCGCGAAAGCGGTGACGGGACATCCCCTGATGTGCCGGTCGTATCCCTGGCCGACGCGAAAGGCGGGGGAGGCATGGGTGCAGGCAAGACGTTTTTCAGTGGTTTCGCATACGCCATCGATGTGGCTGAGGCGCAAGAGCCATATCTTCTGGAAGTCGAATTTCCCGATGATGATTTTCGTACCGTGAATGTCATCATTACCGAGAACAATCCAAACACCGATGGCCCGGGAAGACTTACGGGTCTTGGGAGTTCAGGTATACAGCCGGGCGCCGGTTATGAAACCGGAGGTTGGTACGAAACAACCCGGAAAACCATGATTCACCGCCAGCTTTTCTGGCCGGCAACAAATGAACTGTGGGTTGCCGTCGTGAGCATGAAGGAGGGGACCCGCGCCGCCGCGACACGGATCAGGGTTTGGGCGCTCAGTGATGTGCCTGTTGGAAATGGCGCCAAAGACAATGGGAGGCAATTTGCTGCCTTTCTCGAGGAGCCACGTCGATGGACTTCGTATACCCGTTCTTTTTATCTCGCGCGCCGGAAGAAGCTGGGAACGCTCGAATGTGATTATGTTGGGTTGGACCGTTTTTGTCGCCTGATGCGTTTCTTTGGAGCCGACACGTTCATGCCCACCGACGCCATCTATCAAAACGCATTGTGGCGATCAGAAGAGCTGGAGGGGTGGTTCTCAGATCGCTATGACACCATCAGACTAATAAGCTTGATGTGTGAAAAGTATAACATGAGATACATCCCCGAGTTATTGATTATTGCTTTTCAGGACTATTTTTCAGGAAGCGTGATGCATGGTTTGGTTGATGATCCCGCTGGACTCTACCTGTATAACAAAATGGGGATACGTTCACATTACCGCAACGAAACATCGCCGGTGTGGAATCCGCGCACCCGGCCATCCAGGACAAGTATTGCGCAATCATTCAGGAACTGGTGGATCATATTGGGGATTCGCCTGCCTTTGCCGGTGTCAGCAGTCGATTGGCAACCTATTGCGCAAGTTCCCTGGATAGTCTGGCCAGCCTGCATTGGGGGTATGGCGATTTTACGATTGGCCGGTTTGAAGAAGATACCGGCATCGATGTCCCGGGCGCCCCCGATGATCCCGATCGTTTTGAGAAGCGTTTCGAGTTCCTGACGGGAGAGGAGATAATTGATACGTGGTTGGACTACCGGTGCTCACAAATGACGAGCTATTACAAACGCTTACGGGACATCATTAGACGCAACCATCCGGATGCCGTTTTGTATCTCGGCGCCATGGGCTCGTCCAAGGGGGCTTTGGATAACATATTTGGCTCCTACTTCGGCACGTGGGAAGGGTCCCTGAAAGAAGTGGGCATAGATCTGGAGCGCTTGGAGAAAACACCGGGCATTGCCGTTGTGCCCGTAGGCGTATACGGTCGCGCCAAAACATCCCTGATCGAGTGCAGGGATAAAATGAACCTTGATAGCCTTCTTGATCCAGAGAGGAGAAATACGGGAGGAGGGAAAACGCGAGGGTTCAGATTCACCAACGATTACTTCGAATTTCACGAGCGCGTGCCGACACACTTATTGGGAACGCCGGACATGCGGCCGGGCGGTTATTGTGGTGGCGCGGAAGCCGCCGGCCGGAACTGCCTGGAAAAGCTCGCGGTCACGTTGGCCGAGCAGGACTCGAATATGCTGATCCAGGGGGGCTGGATCAATGTCTTTGGCCGTCCGGAAGTTTATCGTGACTGGTTGTCGGCCTATCGTGCTTTGCCGCGGGAACGGTTTGAGACGTTGGATGTTGACGGTGATTCCGTGGTTGTGCGCTACCGCCGATGCAAAGACGGATTATATTTCTACCTCGTGAGTCGGGAGTCGTATGCAATTGATGTATCACTGAGGCTGGATGGCGTCCGTGAGGTAATCTCGTTATCAACCGGGGAAAAGCCTTCCGTCGATGCCGAAGGCAGCATGCGTGTGCCTTTACGGCCTTTCGATCTTCAATCATTCCGGATGCCGGGCAAGGGCATCCTCATGGGTGCTGTAATGGACATTCCAAGGGAGCGGATCGAGTTAGTCTGGGACAGGGTAAACCATGCCCGTGCTCTGGCAAGACAAATCGAAGCCGGGGTGTATAGCGACAGTGTATCCAAGGCGGAAAAAGCGCAATTTCGTAAGAGTCTGGATGTTGCCATAGAAGCTTTGGAGAAGCATAACTATTGGCGGGCAAGATGTGCGCTGGGTATGAGTTCGGTTGTTAGAATATTTAAGAAGTTGAACAACTATCCCGATGGTCTGATTCAACGTCAGGCCGCATTTAACATTCTGAGGAGAAGTGTTCCTGACCGGTACAGGCCCAAAGAACCACCGTTGTTGGAAGCAGAAGCGCTACGATCCATGGCTATCGCCGGGGAAGGCGATGTGCGAGTGGTCGAGTCGTCTTCCTACAATGAAGCGTGGCGCTTCACCCAGGTTCTGGAATGCGACGGGGCCATGAGGTTGGGAGTCAACATTCCTGTGGACGGCACATATAGGCTGACCGTGGGTTACGTAACGAAACAGCCGGGAATGATTCGTATGAAGGCGGGAGAGGCACTGATGCCGTTGCCGATCATGATGAAGAACGCGAACGCGCCGGATAAGATGGTGTTTCCGTCTATTGCTTTACCGGCCGGACAAACCGTTCTCAGCTTTAACGGTATGGGCGAGTTTGGAATTTATGCCCTGCAGCTTACCCCGGATTATGACGCAATCCCGTCGGACAAATGGATGACCATTGGCCCATTTCCGGATGATGCGGAACCCGGGTGGCGTAAGTCGACGAAGGCGCTGAGGCGGGTCATGGCGCGGGTCGATCCCCCCATGCGGGAACTTGATTTCGACGCGGAGTATTCGGGTGCGGACGGCAGGAAAGTAAGGTGGGGATACAGTGACCAACCGACGGGTAAGGGGCTGAAGCATTTTAACTCTGCAGAAGGCTTGTGCTTTCTTGACCGGTGCAAGGTCTACAACGACAAGGTCTGTTACGCGGTAACCTTTATCGACAGCCCGGAAGCCCGGGATGTGGAGATATTGGTTGGGGCCGACTGGTGGGCCAATGCGTGGTTGAATGGCGAGAAACTTGTCACCGACAGGGCTCAGGACCTGAAGGAGAATGACGGCGCCGAGTTCTGTGGATGGCGTCCCACGGTGGCGAGAGGCAAGCTTCAGAAGGGCAGGAACACGTTGCTGGTCAAGTCGCGCGGCGGACAAATCTCCAACTGGATACTCGTTTATATCAGCAATCCCGGGGACCTGAAGATATCGCCTAAGTACCCGTCGGCGCAAATACAGTAACGTATCGATTGTCACGGAGATCCCTCGACAGGCTCGGGATGACACGGCTGTTACCGTCATTCCGAGCCCTTCGGCTTCGCTCAGGACAGGCTAGTCGAGGAATCTCCGTATTCGGTGAATACGTTAGCGAACTTGCGAATCAGTGTACTAAGCGGTAGAGAGTGAAATACGCAGTCGGGGAATGGCGGAAAGACGGCGGTGGTTATAGGGAAGATTGATTGTTCTGAACATAGAAAGCAGAGCGTGCGCTTAGTACACGCTATCGTAAATACGATGACGTATTCGACTATGCATGAGATTCCTCGGCAAGCTCGGAATGACACGCTCCTCATTGTCATTCCGAGCGAAGCGAAGCGGAGTCGAGGAATCTCCATCTTAAGGACATACGTCACCATAATTATGAGCCAGAGCACTTAGTACAGAAGGCCCTCGCAATACATTGAATTCAAACTACAAATGGAGGTCAGTGATGGAGCAGCGGATTGGACTACAGATTTATTCGGTCAGGGACAAGATGAAGCATGATTTTGCCGGGACCATGAATAAGGTTGCGGCAATGGGGTATAAGGGCGTTGAAATCGATATTCTTATCGATAAGAGTGATAATGTGGTGAAGATCTTCGAAGGCGTAGCGCTGACAGAAGGGGTAAGAATCTTTCAGGATCTGGGGTTGGAGGTCATCAGCGCTTCCGCGGATCCCCCGGTGGGAGAGGACAGCGACAAGATCCTGGACGCAGTGGAGACTTCCGGTTGTAAGCGGTTGGTGACGGGCAAGAATCCTCCCGATTTCGAGACATTGAACAAGATTGGCGAAACGTGTGCGTTGTTCAATACCGTGAATGAAGTCGTAACCAAGCGCGGGATGGAACTGCATCTGCACAACCACTGGTGGGAATTCGAGGCGGTCGAAGGTCAGTTGGCGTACAAGGTAATGCTTGAGCATCTTGCGCCGGAGATATGTTTTGAAATCGATACATACTGGGTCAGAGTTGGCGGCTGTGATCCGGAACTGGTTGTGAAGGAGCTTGGCCCGCGTGTGAAACTCCTTCATATCAAGGACGGCCCGGGAGACAAGGAACAGGCAATGACCGCTGTCGGCGCCGGCATTATGAACTTTCCTCCTATTGTGCATGCAGCGGAGCATGCCGAATGGCTCAGCGTAGAAATCGATCGTTGCGACACGGACATGATGGCGGCGGTTGACCAGAGCATTGGTTACTTACGAGATGTTGTGTTGGGGTATATAGGGTAGAGCCTGTCCCATTACCTGTCTATTTCTGACTCGATCCGGTCGCGAGGGCGTTCCGACCCGTCCTTGTCGCGTCCACGTAACTTGGGACTGCTGTCTCATGCTCAATGAGACTCACGCCT
>CAYFPQ010000144.1:0-1760 GCA_964345005.1 uncultured Victivallales bacterium
GTGATCCAGGGAACAGGCTTTCCGGTCGAACGACCGTCAGAAGTGAGATGCGCCCGGAGTCGATCACGCGTTTCCGGACGCATCGCGTCTTTGTAGATCCCTTGGTATAAAACGGGGAACGACTCCAGCTCATGCGGCGGTAGACCGAGGAAGTCCAGAACCTGGGCAAAGCACTCAGCGGGTTTCTCGAACAACAGCGCGCTATCCAGCACCAGCAACTGATCGCGTCGATAGTACTCCAGCCACCGCTTCAACTGCTCAACATAGATCCCTTGCCTCTGATAGCTGAAGTGCAACTCCGTGAACTTGAACCGCGCGCCATCCTCATAGATCTCAATCCGCTCATCCTTCAGCCGCTCCTCCTCGGCATCCAGTGCTTCCTCGAACGATAGCGTCTCGGTCCCGTGTCGTACCTCCATCTGGTAGTTCGAATAGGCGCGATCAACCGGACTACGCAACAAGGCAATCAGCTTCGCGTCCGGCACCACCTCATGCGTCCGACCCGGTGCAATCGGCGACATCAGGTAAGTGGGGGTAGCGTCTCCGGTCAGAACACGACCTCCCAGCCGCCGCTCAGCAGCACGGATCTGCCATCGCATAGGAAAATGGGCGCGATACCATAGCAGGGACATGTGTTGGAACTGGTCGAAGAACCGCACCTCCTTGTGCAGTGCAGGCAGCACATGTGGATGCTGTTCCATGTAGCCGGACAACGAAGTGGTCCCACACTTCGGTGCCCCAATGATTAGGAAGTCAGGCAAAACACGGAACGGTCCGGTGAAGCTGAGTCGAAAAGCCTTCAGTGCTTGTTGTAGTCGCCACGACATAGGCGAATCCTATTCATCCCCGACGCGGAAGACGAGGTATAAGTCTCTGTCTGAATCAGGAGTACCTGAATATCCGTGACGATAAGATTGACGATCGTCATTCTTATCGTCATGGTCTTGGGATGATGAAGGGGAAGTGGCATAGTGCGGATGTGTCGTTTGTGGTGGCGCGGCGGCGGGTGGGTGCGGAGTTGCTTAACCTGGTGGCGCTGTATGGGCAGGGGATTCTGACTCTTGGGCAGGGGCGCTATTTCGTCCAGGATCTGTTTCCCACGCGTGCCGCGTTCAGGGCGGCGGTATATCGATTGAAGAAGGCTGGGTTGTTGGTGAGCGAGGAGCGCGATGGGGCCAAGCGCCTGTCCGTCACCGAGCCGGGAAGGGCTGCTCTCAATGTCATCTACCGCCCGGACAAGCTCTGGCGGACCGAGTGGGCGGAACACTGGTACCTGTTCATCTATGACGTGCCGGAGACGGAACGAGAGTATCGCAATGTGCTGCGGCACTTCTTGAAGTCACAGAGGATGGGGTGTCTACAGAAGAGTGTATATGTGACACCCCGCGACGCTCGGCCGGCCTTTGCCGATCTGTGTGATGGTGCAGACGTCGCCGACTATGCCTACCTGTTCAGATCGGAGACTGTTTTGGGCATGGATCCGATGCAGATCGTGAATGAGGCCTGGCCTTGGTCAAAGCTTCGGGCTCAGCAGCAGATGTATCTGGATACCTACATGCCCAAACTCGATGACTTGGCCGCTCATGCGGAACCCGAAGGGGGGCTGCCTGCGTTGGCGCGAGAGGAGTTGCTCTCATACGAGGCTGTCATGGCGGATGATCCGCTTCTACCGCGAGACCTGCTGCCGCAGGACTATCTTGGTGGGGCTGTATTCGGCGCTCACCAGGCATTTGTGGCCGCCCTCAAAGCATTGCTTTGAG
>CAYFPQ010000144.1:1770-4853 GCA_964345005.1 uncultured Victivallales bacterium
ACCAACCTAACCCGCCACAGTCGATCACCGGCCGGCTCCACCGCAGCACTCCGGTATGAGGCCCCCGTCATCCGGCTTGGCTGGCCCTCAAACCCAATCAGAGCCGTGACGATAAGAACGACGATCGTCAATCTTGTCGTCACGGGTGGTGAGAGGGGTGTGTTGCGGGGGCGGGGGAGGTGGTGGTCAGCGTGACTTCTTGTCGGGGATGAGGCCGCGTTGGTGGAGGGCTTCTACTACCAGGCGGCGGGCCATGGCTGCCATTGGGCGGTCTTCTTCCTCGGCCAGCTTCTGCAGTATCTGCAGCAGGTCATCATCTACCCGAAATCCGATTGAGGTCTCCTTCTTTCCCATAGCGCCCATCACGCTAGCATTCCTTCTTGATTTCGCAATGATACCAATGGTATCATATGTACCATAGGAATTGCGAAGCAGAAAGGTCCGGTCGGTGAGTGTGCTGGCGATGGTGTTTTGCGTGGTCCTGTTTGGCTGGTTGCAGCCAAGTCTGGCGGGCAACAGCGCTCCCTCACTCCCGGAGGTAGAGGTAAACCGCGTCATAGATGGGGACACCGTGATCCTGGTTATGAGCGGCACCGAGACGCGTGTTCGCCTCGCTGATATCGACGCGCCTGAACTTCGGCAGGCTCACGGCGTCGCCTCGCGCGATGTTCTCACAGGTTTACTGGCAGGCTGTCCGGTTACTCTGCTGTCCCGTGGCTGCGATCGTTACGGCCGCTTGCTGGCCACGCTCTTCGCCGGTGACAACAACATCAACTTGGTCATGGTCCGAACCGGTAATGCCTGGAGATACCGGTATGCGCGCAAGACTGGGCCGATTGCTGAGGCGGAGGTGCTGGCGCGAACAGAGGGGAGGGGGCTATGGGCAAGAGATGGAGCGGTTGCGCCATGGGAATTCAGGAAATGGAAGACTGCCCGCAGATCAGCCTGCGTCGTCAAAGCTATGCAGGCGAACCCCTGCCAGAAGAGATCAAAGAGTAAGAGCAAGAGTACGAGTACGGGAACGCCTCCCTCTTACTCTTGCTATTACTCCTACTCTATCCCATGCAAACCAAGCCCCAAGGGACCCAAGATATGAACTGCCCCCTCCTCGCCATCACCTACCTCGCCGCCGCCCGCTGGCTGCAGCAGCGTTCCGCTTGGTTGAGGTCATCTGACGGTGTAGATGCGATCTATATTGTTGCCGGTGCACCCAAGAGTCCACAGCGGGTTGGTGCGGTTCTTGATTGGGCACATGCGCATGACTGTCGGGGGGTGACAATCCTTGGCACAACTCACAACTCTCACAACTCGCGCAACGCGAGCATTGATATTCCACGTTCCCCGACGTACAATGCAGCCTGAATAAGGAGATTGTACCACTATGGCACCACAACTACTCGAATGTGAATCTCAGGCGCTGAAGTTACCGGCCAGAGAAAGAGCTGTGCTGGCCGAGCATCTCATTGCCAGCCTCGACGATGTGGATATTGAGGAGAATGAGCGGCTCTGGCTAGAGGAAGCGGAGGCGCGTTATCGGCAATACAAGAGCGGACAGGTCATGGGGACCCCGGCCGCCGAAGCGATCCGGGATGCCCGTGCGAGTCTAGCATGAAGCCGATCGTTGTTCTCGCACCGGCCAGGCAGGAGATGATTGATGCGGCGAAGTACTACGAGCTACAAGCCCCGGGTTTGGGTCACCAGTTTCTGGACAAGATGGAGTCGGCAATGGAGGATTTGGGTCGTGCTCCAGAGCAGTGGCCCGTGATCCGCTACGATATACGCCGTCGGTTGATACACCGCTTCCCGTATGGACTTCTTTACAGGCTCGATTCTGATGCGGTGGTGGTGTTGGCGGTTATGCATACGCGACAGCATCCCAATTACTGGCTGACTCGGATATGATCTGTAGTTTCTCGGTATGATCAGGAGATGGTTCACGCCGCCGGATTTACCCCCACCGGCGCCACTCTCAGATCCCGCATCGTACACAAATCCCCCCACTCCCCGAACTTCGGCCGCCGCGCCCCCGTCCTGCGCCGCAACCCAAACTCGCCCCGGTGCTCCAGGAACACATCCTCCACAAACGCCTTGCTCCCAAGAACCACCCCATCCGAGAAATACCGTACCCGGCACTGCAGCAGCTCCGCCTTCGATAGCTTTCCGCCCGCCTCCAGCACCTTCTCGATCTGCTCCTCGCACACCTTGCGCCCCTTCTTCGTGTGCGTCCCCGCCTGCATGAACAGGTACTTCCGGTAACTGCGCGACTGCACCGCCCAGCCACCCCCCTGGCCCAAAACCTCCGCAATATGCGCAATCCCCGCCCGCGCCGCCTGCTCCCCCGCCACTGCCTCGCCATACCCGCAGAACCGGTAATCCCTCGGATCCTCAATCAACCCCACGCGTACCGCGTTTAAATCAATATACGCCGCCATCGTCGACAACGCATCCGCCGTACCCTCAACCAGGATGCTCTTGAACCGGTCCTCCCACAGCGTTCCCCGTCGTCCATGTCGGCGGTTATAGCTCTGCGTAAACCGTTGCATCACCATCTTCATATACTCCGACAGGTCATACATCCTGTGCGTAAACCCCTGTAGCAGTTCCTCCGCCTCCACCGTCCGTCCCTGCTCCCGCAGTGCTTCCAGCTCCATCTGCACATTCGCCGCCCGTACCCGGCCATAGAGCCCTCGAATCCGCCGCAGGACCTCCACCTCGCTCAACTCCGGCCGTTCCGGAACATGCAGAAGCAGGTGAAAGTGGTTATCTAGCGCCGCCCACGTCAACACCTCGATCCCCGCAAACGCCGCCACCTTCCGCATCACAATGCGAAACCGTTCCTTCTCCCCATCATCCAGCAACATCCTCCGCTCAATCACCCGTGACATACAGTGATAATAAGCCGCCCCACGTCCCACAACCCGTGCCGTCCTCATTCTTAGCCTTTCTCTCGAACCCCAACACGACAACCATCCCACAGATCCAGGGCACAACACAAGCACATAGACGATTATAGGTCCGTCCCTTATTTCTCGAGCAATCAGTAGGCTTCACCGGGCGCAGTTCATTGGAATCCTTGAGACGGG
>CAYFPQ010000145.1:0-4804 GCA_964345005.1 uncultured Victivallales bacterium
GTCCGGCTCCGAGTCCGGGCACAAAAAAGGCGCGAACTCCGTTCACGCCCACCACAGGAACGACCAAGCCCCCGAACAGAACGATCCCGAAGCCGCGCCCACGTGGGACACGTCTCCGTTCAGCGTTGCTCTGTTCCCTGAGATAGGAATGGTCGTTTTGTGATAGGCAACTACTGCCGAAACGCAGTGTATTCAGTTTTTCATCAAATCTTCAGTCCGGCTCTATCCTTTCGCAAATCGGAATCACAGCCTGTCATCATGTTGCGCACCGTAGCGCCATACATTCCTCTACGCAAGATATTTTCTCTGAGGAGAACCTACTCACCCAACAACGCGTTGAGCGTTTTGCGCGTCCTGCGTTCAACGGTGCGATGCAGGCTGTGCCCACGCGCATCCATCGTTACCACCGTCACCACGTCCTGCAGTTGGAGTTCCCACATGGCCTCGGTCGAGCCGAACTCAGCCAGAAAATGCACGCCATCGACCCGTTCGATACACGAGGCGAGCAGCGCCGCGGCCCCACCGACCGCCTGCAGGTAAACGCAGCCATGGTCGCGGCAGGCCGTTCGCGTGGCTTCGCCCATGCCTCCCTTGCCGATGATCACGCGCAGCCCAAGTCGTTCGATCAGTTGTGCCATATAGGGCTCCTCACGAATGGACGTGGTTGGACCGGCAGCGCGCACGGCCCACTCGCCGCCTTCGCGTAACATGACAGGACCGCAGTGATACATCGCACCGTCCCGAAGTGAGACGGGGCACTTGCCGCCCTCGGCCAGGTACTGGTGGAGCCGATCGCGACCGGTGCATACGCGCCCCGAAAGTGAAACCTTGTCACCCACGCGCAGGCCACGAACCTTCTCTTCGGTAAACGGATATTCAATACGCTTAATCATCTTAATACAACCAGCGGTGCACGCCCCCTTCGGGCCCCAGAAGTACGCCCCGACGCCGGAACGCCCAACACATGTATGACACACTCACAAAGAAGGACGCCGGCAGTCGGCTCAACGACCCAATCTTCACATCCAGCGCTGTCGTCTTGCCGCCCAATCCCATGGGGCCCATTTCCATGCGCCGAATATCGCGCATGATGCGCTCCTCAAGACGCGCCAGAACCTTCACATCCGAACGCTCTCCGAGCTTGCGTAGGAACTGTTCCTTCGCATAGGCGTGTCCCTTCGCACGGTCACCGCCAATACAGACCCCGATAACGCCCGGCGCACAACCACGGCCCTGGGCTTTCCACACCGCGTCCAGCACACACCGCCTTACACCTTCCAGATCGCGATTGGCTCCCAGCGATGTTTCGGGCAGGCTGTACTGTTGACCCACGTTCTCGCAGCCCCCGCCCTTCATGATCAAGCGCGCATCCACGGTCTTACGGGCGCCCTGGAGAAACTCCATTACCGGTGCCGCATGGGCTATGTTGGTCACGTAGGGCTGGCCCGAAACCGAATCGATCGTATTCTGGCGCAAGTACCCGAGACGGGTGGCCTTGGAAACCGCGTTCCGCACGTTCGAAGCCAAGCGGTTGGTATCGAAACCGGTCGGAACGGTAAAACGGAATGTCAGAGTGCCCGTATCCTGACAGAGCGGAACACTGTCTCGCCTCGCAATGGCGGCGTTTTCCAGCATCATGGTGAGGAAATCATAGGCGTTCGTGCCCTTTTTCTCCCTCCGCAGTCCTTTGCGGATGGCCTGCTCGACGTCGGCGGGCAGATCGGTCGATGTACGCCGGATCAGCTCAACAAGGTTCTTCTCCCAGTGTGCCCTCTTCATCCTCGCCGTGCCTCCAGCTCCGCCACAAGCTCATCAGGAACGCGCAGACGGCCGAATCCGATCCCCATCCTGATCTTCGGGTTCACATCACCGTGAAAATCGCTGCCGCCGCTCATTGCCAGTCCCAGTTCCCGGGCCATCCGCTTGTAGGTTTCTTCCAGCTCCAGCGTGTGCTCGGAGTAGTAGACCTCGACCCCCTGCAATCCCATATCCCGATACTCACCCAATGCCGCCTGCAGCGCCTTGTTGCCTAGCTGCAACGTTGACGGGTGTGCCAGTACGGGCACGCCGCCAGCGTCTCGAATCGCGGCAATGCTCTCGGCCGGCCCCAGCCGAAACCGCTCAACATAGGCGGGCTTACCTTTCGCCAGGTAGCGGTCAAACGCCTCCGTCTTATCTCTGACGTATCCGCGCGCCTGCATGGCCATCGCGAAATGTGGGCGACCCACGACCTCTTTGTCGGTCAAGGCAGTCACCTCTTCCCATTCGAGTCTGCAGCCCAGAGCAATGAGTTTGTCCAATATTTCCTTGTTTCGCACCTCACGGCCATTACGGATCCGCTTGAGTTCGCTCTCCAGTTCTTCGTTAGTGTGGTCGACGAAGTACCCCAGGATATGCATCGTTCCCTTGCTCACCTGGGCGCTGATTTCCACACCCGAAATCCCTCGTACTCCCTCCTTCTCGCACGCGGCGAGGAAGCGTGCCGTCCCGGCCATGCCATCGTGGTCGGTCAAGGCAATCGCGCTCAGCCCGAATCCCGCAGCCAGCTCGGCCAACACCTCCGGCGCAAGCGTGCCGTCCGAGAACGTCGAGTGCATATGCAGATCGATCATTCAGTGGCCCAGTACACCGCACGGGACGTGGGCGTCTCATAGACGGCTACCCGGTGCACGGCACAGCGCTCGTCGTTGATCTCTTCTGACAAGCGTTCGTAAAGAAACCTGGCGATGTTCTCCGAGCTCGGGCTCAGGGCTCCGAAAGCGTCCGTAGCGTTCAGGTCCACGTGGTCGACATCGGCGAGAACACGCTTCACTGCCGCTTTGACCTCCTTGAAATCCACGAGAAGCCCCGATGCATCCAGCTCCTCACCGCGAATGAACACCTCCACGTCCCAATTGTGCCCGTGAAGGGCCGCGCAGGATCCGTCGTATGCCACCAAACGATGGGCCGCCGAGAAATGACTCTTAACCGAAAGCTCGAACATTGCCGCTATGCTCCCTGGACCTGATACCCGCCGCCAATAGCCTCTACAGCCAACCCACCGAAATACCCCGCAATGGCCGTGTCATAGGCCGCCGTATGCGCGAACGCCTTGCGCGCGAGTTCGAAACGCCGCTGAAGGCTGATACACCCATCACTGTTCTGCAGCTCGGACAGGATGCTCTCGTAGTCTTCCGGATCCGTCACGGACGCCACGCGCAGGAAGTTCTTTGCCGACGCGCGCACCATGCACGGCCCCCCGATGTCGATGTTCGTGCGTGCCATCTCGGGGGTGACGTCCGGATTCGCCACGGTCTGCTTGAAGGGATAGAGATTCACAATCACCATGTCAATGGCCACACCGTCAGTCCTCTCGAGGTCGGCCTTGTGGGCGTCATTGTAGGTCTCGCTGAGTAGGCCGAGGTATATCTTGAAGTCCAGTGTCTTGACCAGGCCGCCCTGCATCTCCGGCTGCCCGGTATAGGCGGACACCGCAACGAGATTGTGGGAGGCACGATCCGGACCGAGGATCTTCTCGATGGCGGCGTAGGTTCCTCCGGTCGAGTAGATTTTCACGTGGGGGTTCGCCGCCACCAGGCCCGGCACCAGTTGCTCCAGTCCAGTCTTGTCCGACACGCTGGCCAGCACATGCTCGACCTTCACCTCGTCATCAATCTTCTCAACAATATTCAGTGCCATACCCGATTTCCTTCCGCGATTCTCGCTGTTTTCATGTTCAACGGCGTAAATGGCGATGGTATCGACAATCGATGCAACACTTCAAACTTTCTTTTCCGAACAGCCGGGCTTACCCTACCTCCCATGTTGATTCTGGCGCTAGAGCAGTCGACACCGGCGGCCGGCATCATGCTGTTGCGTGATGGCGAAGTCATTGCGTCGCACGAATGGCACGAGGCGCGCAAGCGTGACCAACACCTCTTCGCCGCTCTGCCCACCATTCTGGAGACTGGCGGCGTGAAGATCGAAGAGCTGGATCGTGTGGCTGTCGGACTTGGCCCCGGGTCGTTCTCGGGCGTTCGTATCGCCATCGCGGCAGCCTGTGCCCTCGTACTCCCGGATCGCCGTCCCATCGCCGGGGTCAGCAGCGCCGCTGCTCTCGCCAGGCAGAGAATGCGCGACAACGAAGCGACAACCGTGGCTGTCCTTGGTGATGCGCGACGCCAGCGACTTTGGATGACGGCGTACAACTGCGACGCTTCCACCGGCACACTCGCCCCGGCGCTTCCCCTCTCCCTGATACCGGCCGAAGAGCTGCGGGAACGCCTTCCTCCAGGCTGCTGCATCGTCAGTTCTGACTGGGAACGTCTGGAGGCACAACTTGCCCCCCTTGCCGACGAGGGATGGACTGTCATGACCGAACCACATTACCCCACGGCCCTCGATGTGGCACAGCTCGCGACCCAAATGCCTGAACAGGAACTGGTTTCGCCGCTTGATCCTCCCGAGCCGCTTTATCTCCATCCCGCCGTGTTTGTCGAGCCGCGATTCCCAGCCTCCTGAGCCCTCCGTCGCTCGCGATTTGCCGCCTGACGCCCGTAAATGTCACATTTGCAGTAGCTTGTGCATAGAACGAGTTATGAACCGCTCTTTCAGTGGGTCAGAAACGGACCGTTTCTCACGTCAGGCCAGCAGACAGCTTGGGGCACACAGCTATCCGAGTCCAAGCACCTCTCGGCACTCGTTTAAGCCATCTGAATTCGCAACATGTTCATTATAAAACAGTTACAGTACGCTTGCTGGAAACCACGACCTATTGCCGCAAAATCCGGTTGGATGCTCTGCAACCGTTTCCCGATAAGTCTTT
>CAYFPQ010000146.1:0-4731 GCA_964345005.1 uncultured Victivallales bacterium
CCGGTGGCTCAGTCTACATGAGCGCCGGTGGATCAGTTCCGGTGAGCGCTATAGTATAGGGTTAGATTTCCATTTCCATCGTAATTGAAACGCTCCACTACACCATTGGGCCTGATCTCCATGAGCTTTCGACCCGCACCGTCGAGACGGAACTCTGTGACGTAGTCCAGCTCGTCTGTGACTGCCACAAGTCTCCCTGCCGCGTCGTATGTATTGCTCACAGAGTGGTCCAAGGGAGTAGTCGTCTTCACCAGTTGATCACGCTTGTCATACTGATAGCCCGTCACCTTCAAAAGAGCATTGGTCTGAGCCGTGACACTACCATTCTCATCGAAAGCATAGTCGGTTCGATTTGTGCGTCGATCAATGACGGCTATTCTTCTCCCTGCTGCATCATAGACATTACTGGAAACACTGCCGCGACGGTCAACTACTCCCACAATCCAATCACGTTCATCGTATCGATTGCTGACCACACTGCCGTCCGAATACGTAACTGAACTTATTTTGTAGGTAGGTGTATAGGTGGTCTTTGTCTCCTGGCTGAGTGGAAGGAAGACCCTGTTTGTCTCTAGTCCGGCGTCATTGTAAAGGTTGGTGACCGTATTGCCTAGAGCATCACGCGTTGATGTGAGCAGACGCCGGCTGTTATACGTTCGAGTGGTGGGGTTGTCATTTGCATCCCATGAAACAAGCAAGTCGCCCCTTGGACTCCAGCTGTTGACAACCGTTCCTCCGTCATCCCGTGTGATCTCACTAGCATTGCCATAGGTGTCGTAGGTGTAGACGGTAAGATTCGTGTTGGCGTCAGTCAGTGTATGCAACAGTCCCTTGTGTACGCCACTGGGGTAATATGTTCTCACAACTTCGTTCGTGAGCGCATCAACGGTGTTCGTAAGATGGTGGTTGTCATCGTAGAAATACCTATTCGTATTGCTCAAGGGATCAACTTCTGCCCTCAGGTGATGCTGCTCATCGTACTCGAATCTCCAATGGTTGCCTGCGGCATCAATCCTGTTTGTTAGGTTATGATGAGGATCATATTGGTAGACTGTAGCATATCCTCGCATGTTGACATTGCTTACTAGGTTTCCCTGCCCGTCATAGTATTTGTGGCTGCGGTGCCCGAGTGCATCCCTTACGCCAAGGTCCCGCCCCTGGCTGTCAAAGAAGTGCGTGATCTCTCCGCCTTTCGGGTCGACTTCAGTCCCCTCGTATCCCGAACAGTAGTAAGCCCATTCCTCTACATAGCCATTGAACTGTGTTACAACCTGACCAACATCATTGTAGACGTTGCTACTTGTGACCAGTCCAAGAGGGTCAATCATCGCGACGATCTGGTGAGCCCCATCATATTCGTAGGTCCAAGGATGGCCATCGGGGTCCGTAACAGTGGTTAAGTCAGCATCAGTATATGAGAATCCAACTGTCCGCGAGAGACTGCCGGCAGATTCTATGACGTCGGATACCTTGCCATCATCATAGTAGGAAAACGTAAATGTCCTGCCATAGGTGTCACGCACCGTTTCAAGTTGCCCAGACGCGTCATATAGAAAATCCAGAGAGTTGTCGTCAGCATCAATGATTGAAGACACGCGGCCATCAGAATCGAACAGATACTCCTTGCCGAACCTCTCGACGAGCCGAAAGAATCCTTCGTCCTTCACGAGCTCCGTAGTCACACCGGCTGGAGGGCTATAGGTACCGTTCGGCATTGCAACATACTCAAGAGTTCTATCACCGAGCTTTACCAACACCGAATTCACTGAGAGCTGATCCATTGCCCATTTCGTAACAAGCGCTGCCGTGGTCCACTCTGCTACTCCAGGTGAGTCACGAAGAAGTTCCACTGCAGCGTGTGCCGCTGATATCAGCGGCCCCATCTCAGACGCCCTCCGGCTACCCAGCATGATTGCAGCATGAGTAGTCTCCGAAACGCTCATATCAAGACTGTGAGTCCAGCCGTTGCCCATGACGCCACTCGTCACAGCCTGGCCACTGTTGTAGCCCACCGTCAGCACTAGTCCCCTGGGAGGTGTTGAACCTAGCGACAGGAGCGGCTTACTCGCTACCAGATGTCCTGTCTGTAGATTAACAGGATCTCCTCCCACAACTATTGGAATTGAGACTGTCGGGAACGTGTAGGTAGCTTCGAAAACTAGGTTCTGGCTCGTGTTCACATCAAACAGCCCTAGAAGACCTCCATACGCCCCTTCGTAACCACCGCTGATAGGCATCCCTATTGAGAAATCTGACTCGGTCTTGTGATAGTCGACATAGGCGTGCCCCTCCCACTCCAAGACCGCAGTGTCACCGTTCTCTGGAAGCAGGTAGACATGTCCATCAGCTAGCCCAGTCGCTATACTGTCCATGATTCCCTGCGGGTAGCCAATTAGAGCATCCGCTACCGTGTCATTCCATACAGTTGTGCTATCAGCCAAGAAAGTTCGGTAGCCCTCTGCATTATTGATATCGAGAACCTTTACCGTCGAAGCAGCGGGTTTATCCCTTCCCTGAGCCTGCTCAAGAACACTGTGCTCAAGACCACTGGCAACGAGGGCATAGGTAGTGAACCAAAGCTCAACATCGTCGTCATTATCTTCTATTGATGCACCATGCACAAGGACTCCAGGTATATCAACGAGATACCCAGACTCCTGCCCAAAGATGCCTACGAAATGATGAGTATAGCTGCGGACCCCGGCTACCATTCCGTAGAGATTGCGGCTCATATCCCACTGAACGAGGCCTGAAAGAGCTACTACGTGCATTCCCCCGCACAATACCTCCTCGCTATCATTCGCAGCACCAGACTCCATGGCAAGATTCAGCAACTGCCCTCGCTCTGATACTAGCCGCTCTGAAGCCGATCCATGATTAGAAACAAGCAGGTACTTACCGCCGCCATGCAGTGTAAACAAATTAGTACTGTCAGCATGGTGAGGCCTAAAGTAAGCGTGATCTGTAACGATATTGAGGTGGTAATCACCCCCAGACACCGCAGGATTCCCTGTAGCCAAAACAGTACCATCCAGATAGAGTTTTGGACGTCCGGAGTCAGTGGAATCGTAACACAGCGACACGCGACGGCCCGCAATGCGATATGTTTCTAGAGTGACAGCGATGTCATTTACGGAGTCGTTGGTATGAGCATACCTGACTCTATGCATATCTTCGGGCTGAATATGATTCCACGATTCCTGCGGCGCGTTAGCGAAGGGATATCCCGGAAGCGGTAGAGGAGGCCAACTGCTGGGATAATCTTCAGGAAATGATTCCACCGACTCATCCAGAAGGCCTCTCCCATTGATAAGCAAGGAAGCAGTCGCTTCAGGCATGCTGTTCTGGACATACGACACGACATTCGTTGAGTAGTCAGTGAGCTCATCTGCCATCTCAGCTACATTAACATTTCTGATGCTGTGATCATCAGTAACTGATCCACCGGTGACCAAAGTCATAAACGCCGTCTCGTCGAAACCTGTCAGATCTGTCCAAGAAGGTCTCTCATAGACAGCGTAGGACTTGTATGCTGGGTCCATTTGCCGCCAGACACTATCAACAAGCACCTCGACCCATATGCGCGGTAACACGTAGAGATCAGGATATCCAGGTATTGTTCCGCCACCAGATGTTGACCCTGTGAAGATGTTCGTTACTGATGAGGGCTCAACGCCTCCATACTCAGCGACATCTGAGAGGCTGAATATGACCGCGGCCGTGCGATATCGCGTCGTAAAGCCAGAGGTCCGCAGGAGAGCTGTAAGAAGAGATGCCTGGTCCCAGTCATTCCCTCGCCCGGCAATCAGGCAGCCATGAGCGCCGTTGATCAGGCCGTAGGTCGGGACATATTCGATACGATTGCGGACATACTCATAGATTCTCTTTGGATCATGCCGAAGTGCCCGCGCAAGCGCGACAATCTCAGGGGTAGCCTCCGTATCATCCTGGCAGACAGTGCTCCCAGATGCCGGCCCACTGAGAGGGACTTGCCCGTCCAGCGAGTACTCAACAGGCGATTCAGGAGGAATAAGCTCAAAAGACAGGCATGTCGAATTCGTGCACAGAACTGCGCACAGTATTAGAACACCACACCTGAACCGAGATAAGCTATACATCGTCCCCCTCACTACTTACTGAACGCCAATATCATCCCACATCACCACACCGCCTACGCCTCCGCTGAGGTGTAGTGAGTCGAGTCGTTCTACACTACCATCCTTGAACCCAAGCCCCGATAACTTGAGAAGTCCGTTCACATACAGATCCCATATTTGCAGCGTGTAGTTCTGCACGATCTTCAGCTCAACCCACTGGTCCACCAACTCAGCCGTCCCGCTAGCGGTCACCCATGAACCGCCTCCGGCCCCGTTCCCGTCAAGAGCCCTGATACCAACGCCCGACTCGCAACTGATCACGCTGCTCGCACTGGCGGGCAGAGTCGAAGGGAGTGCTTGCTGAGAGTCAAGGTAGATGAATGAAACAACTTCAACGGTCTGGTTATCACTCAACACGTGCTTAGTAGCAGTGCTCTCAATGCCCAGTTGAGCAGCTTGGTCGCTCCCATGTGCAAGTTCAGCCTGTACGTATGTCCCTGCTTCAGCCGCCCATCCTTGCTGGCTATCCAGGTCTCCGACCTGGTACCCGCTTGTGGTCTCAAAATCAGCCACATAGGGCAACGTCGAGTTATGAGGAGACAGGGTCGAGGAGACAGGGTCAGACCTAGAAACT
>CAYFPQ010000147.1:0-4683 GCA_964345005.1 uncultured Victivallales bacterium
CGGTGGCTCAGTCTACATGAGCGCCGGTGGATCAGTTCCGGTGAGCGCTATAGATATAGCCCTGTGCATCACTTAGTGGCGAGGCATATCCGACATCATTCCACCCGGCATTCTTGGCTCCATTGTCATTATACTGCAGGAACTTCTCTTGATTCCGAGTATTGCTTGGTTCACGGGAAGCCCATGCTGTGTAGCGCCATGGCTCCCCGCTAACCCATCGCCACCCACCATCAGGTTCCTTTGATCCATCTGCCTGAAACCCTCCCAGCCAAGGACCACTGTATCCCGCAGCCCAGACTATGTCGCTCAATCTGGACAGTCTATAGACGAAAGTGTTCTCCTCTGCAGAAGTGATTGTTGCCAAGTAGCCTCCCCGCGACTCAGCTGCTTGCCGCGCCTCCTGCCAACGTATTCCTCCAGAAATAGATACCCCTTTGTACCAATGCCCATTGCCTCCATCTTGCACCTTCCACTGCACCCACCCGGCAGGAGGTGAAGGGTCTGCCTCCCCTGACAACACATCAACGTATTGCGAACCTGAAACTAACGGAGGCGAAGATGGCTTGACCGCTGCATGCTTCAGCCTTGATGGCGTCTTGCTCGTGACACCCGTGAACACAAAATCCCCCTTGTCTAACCGCCTGTCCCGTATCTTCCCGTACTGAGGATGCTGGCCGTCATAGCTGTAATTCACGACTGTGCTCTGCAAATACTCCCCCAGCTCCGACCCCGTGATATATCCGTCGCCGTTCCCGTCCCCCTCCCCGTTCAATGCGTCGAGGAACTGCTGACAGAAGATGCTCTTGTCGGGAACAGTCTCGTCTTCGCCGCCCGCCGTAATAAACTGCCTGACCGGCTGCGATGTCTTATAGTTGATGATGGCGGGCGCAGCCTTTGACATGGAGAAGAGCGAACCGGAGAAACAGCTGTCGAACATGAACATGGCATGCTTGGAGTCGATGTTCTTCGCCCATCCCTCCACCTTGAGCATGTCTACGGCCTTGTCCATGAAGCCGTTCTTGTCCTTGGCGGGATCGGGAGCATCGGCGGGAACGATGTAGCCCATGTCGCCGCCCCAACTCTTCGTCAGCGTGTAGCCATGGCCGCTGTAGTAGACAAGGAGACGGTTGTCCTTGTCCCTGCCATACTTCGAAATGAACGAGGCAACGGAATCCTCAAGATCGTCTTTCGTTGGATTCATGACCGTGACGATATCGAAGCCCTGTTTCTCAAGAGCCGCCTTGACCCGTGGAATGTCCTTCGTCACGCCGTCGAGGTCAGCCCAGCCTGCCGTATAATTGCTAACCCCAATCAGAAGGGCATGGCTTTCCTTGTATAGGCAGACCTGTTCGCCCTGGCTATTCGTGACAACCTTAATGCCGCGCGGACTGTCGTCGGCACGTACAAGCGTTGCGGAGAGAAACAAACACGCAGAGAGAATGTGGATGCCAGCCTTCATTCCCGGCATGTTAGCCATGATGACCAAGCGTATCAAGGGGAAGTGCGCGATGCGGCGGGCAATGCGGGAAGCACTTCGGCCAAGCGCTTCTTTAGCTCGTCCTTCATGTCGTCACTGGAGGCCCCGAAATGCGCTTCACGATGGTGGTTGGGACAGAGCGCTACGACATTCTCATCTGAGTCTGGCCCGCCATCTGACAATGGAGTGATGTGGTGGGTCTCGATGTATGAACGACCGTCCTGTGTCTCGAAGCCTGGCGCGCCGCACAGCTCGCAGAGGCCCTGAGCGCGTTGTAGGGCTCGTCTTCGCACGGCTGGGTCTCTCTTGAATGTCTCTCCTGTTACCGGACGGCGCTCGACATCTCTGGTCTCGGGCTCCATGTACTCAAATTGGTCAATGAACTGCTGGGGAACTTCGCCGCGAGTGACGGTGCAGGCCCCCGTGTCCCAGTTGTATGCAGTCACAGCCCATGGTTCCGGGTCCAATAGGCGCCCACTGGCCTGCGATGCCGTGTCCTCTCCGTCGATACCGTCGGGCATCTCCCGGTCCAGCACAATCACGCGTACAGGCAGGTGATCCTGGAGGGCTGTCCGCAATGCGGTGTCCATTCGCTCCGCTCTGCCGACCCAGACGGATATTCCCTCGGAACGGCGTTTCTGCGCGCGGGCCCGCATGTTGAGGTCTTTGACGATCCTGCCGTCTCGCATTTCCAGCGTATCGTGCCAGAAATTCAAGACGACGACCTTGCCGGGTTGGACAAACGCCCATTCGTAACAGTATTTGGGGTTGGAAGCGGCTTTTTTAGCCCCGCCCTTCATCTCCGCCCACGCACTGACGTCAACACCGGCCTCCTGCACCAGGTCATAAACGCGCAACCGCGTGTGCGGCCGTAGCTCGTCAACTATCGTCATAGGGCCCGCACCTCTGCTACTGCCATTCTGCCGCCAGCTACTCCCAGTACTTGGCTTTCTCCGGTATCACCCATCGGATGCCGCCACGGGGATCAGGATGATCGCCCTTGTAGCGCGGGATGATGTGGATATGTGCGTGTGGGATTGTCTGGCCGGCGACCCGGCCGTCGTTCACGCCGATATTGAAGCCCTCTGGGGAGCACTTCTCTTCCAACATCTCACGTACACGCCGCACGGTGTCCCAAAGCTCCGCCTGAAGTTCCGGATCCAATTCATAGAGCGAGAGGACTGCGAACTTCGGGATGACCAGTGCGTGTCCCTCTGAGATCGGATACCGATCCAGAAATGCCACGCAGCAGGTCGTCTCCAGCAACACACTGCCTGGATCAATCGGCGCAAACGGAGAATCATCAGCCAGCCGGGTCATGCGCTCTTCCTCAGATGTTCCATTCGCCATTCCAGCGACGCGGTCTTAGGTCGGTATTTCGCCTGCGCGGGCAAGAGTATCTCACGGCGATCAAGCTCAAGTAGTTCGCGTTGTCCCTCCAAACGGTCGTCGAGTGCTTTCGAAACATGCCACTTTGTGTCAGGTCCGGGCGCAATCAGCGATCGGTCCATAGCCCAGTGGTGGTTCTTGCAGAGCGCCATGCCGTTGCGTGGGTCGTCGTCTTGGGACTCACTGAAAGGCACAAGATGTGCGGCATCAACGAGGACCAAATCATCAAGGATCACCCGGAATCCGCAAGCGGCACAGCGGTAGTCATAGGCTGAGGTCACGTTGCGGCGGAAACCTGCACTGCGGACCTGTTCGCCGTACTCAACGCCATCTTCTGCCACCTTCGCGCCCTGCTCCAGTGCTTCTCGGTACAGCCCAATCTGCCCCTCCTGCGCACTAAGCGCTAGCAGTGCCTGGCGATGAGGCGAGAAGTAGCGACTGATAAGCGCCTCGCGCAGCACTTCTCGCGCAGCCCGATTCGCCACCAACCCGAACAGCTCGTCGTCCAAGTGTGCGTGCGACACAACACCGGCCAACTGCGCAACGCTTCCCGGCCCCGACATAGCCTCGTATACAGGTTGCTTCCCGGGCAGCAGCTGATGATGCCAGAACCCATCTCCCCGCAGATAGAAGAAGGGCAAGAGTGGACTGCACTGATCTGCCGGCGTGCAGACGATGTTGAAATACTCCCTGAACAACTCCAGCAACTCAGGCCCATACTCAATCTTGTTGTCGATCAAGCGCCCGTTGTCCGCCAATGACAGAACTGCCAGCAGCATCACCGGTTTGTGCGGGCTGGTATGCCCGGCACGCCGGTTGGCGCGGAGTCGCGTGAGTGCTTCAGTGTAGTGGGAAAGCTCGTTCATGTTCAGGTCAGGCGCAATCATGCGTTCAACACCAATACAGTTTACTCCATCTCGGACCGGCAGCGCAGGCAAACCCCATATATAGCGCCGACATGCAAATGTCACCCCTGAAAGATTCTATTCCTGTGCATGGTCATGGCATCAGGATCCGGAGTGAAGCGATGCGGCAAGTGAAGGGAGGCCCCTTCTTGCGCGACGAAGTTGATGTGTTGCAGCTCGGATACGTGGCCGGTCTTGAGGATGGTTGAGAGGACCAGGCGATAGTCTTCGTCAAAAGTGATTAGGCCGCGATCGAAGGCGCGGTCGTAAAGAGCGTGAAGGCAGATACCATTGGTTGGGTCGGTACGCCGAGACTCGTCCTCACTCCAAGGTATAATGTGGCTGGCGTTCAGAAGCTGGGGAAAGGCAATCAGTGACAGTGCGCAGTGATGCTCGTAGCTGGACAACACCGCATTGCGAAAGAACCGCTGGTGACGACGAACGGTCACCGCACTTGTGGTCTCACTTGGCCCTTGCGGAGAAGCAGGGGGCTGCGGTTCGCGAGCGTCGACGGACTCACTGCCCATCAACTCATCAAACGCCGCTTCGCTGGCGTAACTCATCTCGTTCCAATTCGCATGAAAAGCGTCCCACATGGCACGGTCGGCGCGACTGGCACCGGTGAGTCCCTTGATACCCCGGGCCTGGAGCGCGGGATCGAACGAGGCGAAGTTGCAAAGCTTCATCGACAGGCTGCTGGGCGTGCGGTCCATTCTCTCGGCCACCTGAACGATGAGCGGATTCTGATGATTGAGCCTTCCGAACGGCAACTTGCAGTAGACGTTCATTGCGATAAGCAGTTCGTGTTCTGTCCAGTTGCGGGGCATGGTGAATCAGCTACCTCATGTTTCCTGACGCTAGCCCGAGTTTCCTAGTTATGGCGAGACGCTTTTGTATCTGCTTTACTACCAA
>CAYFPQ010000148.1:0-4654 GCA_964345005.1 uncultured Victivallales bacterium
GGCCATTGTGCGGGATGCGGCGAATAGGCGCGGGTTTCTGGCATCGTTAACAGTCTCCAATGCATAGTCAGTGTCCATCATTCTGGAACGTGATGCAGAGAGGTTTTCAGCGGTTGTCTGTGCACTCTGAATGGCATGTTCTGCACGACTGACAAATGCGCCCAAAGAGGCTCTGTGCTCTGAAATCGAATCAATTGCGCCACTCAGTACATCAAGGGCAAAGGAAGCACCATCCTGAGTCAGAATATCCAGATCGGCAACTACCCCCGCCTCTGTACTGCGAATCTTGGCTGTAGTGGTTGATCCTTCCAGCAAATCAATGGAGTCCGAAACGGTCCCTGCTGCGGTAGAGGTACCGGTGCCAGTAATGGTGAAACCGGCAGACATATCCTCCAGATAGGCATCACGATCAGCGGTAAAGGAGACTGAGACCGAGGTTGGATCACTGTCCGGTGCTACCGATACTGAACCGGCACTTTCATAGGCAGTTGCGTAGCTTGGCTCATATTCAGTATTTTCATCCTTGTTGGGGTAGATCGTGGCGGATGTATCACTACTGTTGGCAGAGTACCCTGAATAATACCCCTGCTCATAGAGAAAGTCGCCGTACCCACTATCCACATCGAGTGAGCTGTAGCCTGAAACATCCACACTCATCGCGGCAGCAGCATCATCATCACCAGAGAAATCATCGATATCGATACTGGTGCCATCCATCTTCCAGAGCGTTACCCGATCATTCCCACCACTCTGATCCCAACCGAGGCCAGCCGCCGTCAATGCTGCCGAATTGGCATCCAGAGCAGCCTTCAAGGCTGTGGCATTGGCATCCTGATCACCACTGCCTGCCGCTGTAAAGTTGATGGCTACCCCTTCCAGATTGAAGGAGATGGCCTCACCGGAAACATTGGTAAAGTTACGCAGATCCACCTTTGCCACATCGGTCAATGTCTCATAACTTGCATAGGCATTATCGGTCGTAAAATCCCGGATGATCTCCATCGTGGAGGGTACAGAGATATTACTGCTGGAGCCATTGAAGTTGGTAAAGTTGAAAGAATCCTGCGCATCCTTGATCAAACGGACCTCGGTATCACCCGGTGAATACTCCAGATAGATATCCGCCGCATTCAATGCTGAGGACTGGGCATTGAGTGCCGTATAGAGTGCATCGGCATTACTGGCCTGGTTCGCCGAACCGGTTGCGGTAAAACTGAAGCTAAGCCCCTCCAGTTCAAAAGAGATGGTCTCACCTGAAGTATTGGAAAAATTCCCCAGTTTGATGCTATGCCCCTGCCCAATACCCGAAAGGGCATACATATACTCTGCACCAGAGTGTGCTGTAGCACCGGTTCCATTATCAACATCAATCCGAGAGGGTTGAATGGTGCTCCCCACATAATCGGTCAGCTGAATGGGGTCCGAGTTCCACTTCGACAACTCCACTACACCATCACTACGACTCCAGAGGTATCCCAGCGCATTCAGCTCAGCCGCATGGGCATCCAGCTCCGCCTCCAGTGCAGTCGCATTTCCGGTCTGATCGGCACTCCCTGTAGCAGTAAAACTCAGTTCTACATCATCCAGCTTGAATGAGATGGTCTCTCCCGTCTGATTCATGAAACCACTCATGTTGACGCTAAAACCATCATTCAAGGTCATTGCGGAGGTCTCTGTGGTGCCTGAATCATCATCTCCTGTTGTCACATTCAGTGAAGAGTTTCCCAGTCCGGTCTGAACATAGTTAGCCAGATCAATGGCTTCACTTTTGTCGGTACGACTGATAATTACAGAGTCCCCGGAGTCACTGATCTTCCACTGCAGATTTTTGGCGGCAAGTGCAGCCGATTGAGCATCCAGACCCGCCTTCAGGTTGGTGGCATTACTGGCATCATCCCCACTACCGGCAGCAGTAAAGCTGACACTGACCTCCTCAATACTAAAAGAGACCGTCTCACCAGAGGTGTTGATAAAGGTATCCAGAACCATTTTTGGTCCCTCCTCTATCCAGCCCGAACCGCTCATCTCCGAATCAGTTCCTGCACTGACCTTGAAGCGGGAGACATCACCATCACTCCCGCTGTAGTTGGAGAGATCAATCGCAGAACCATCTCCCTTGTTGATATAGACCTGACCGCTGATCGCCAATGCAGCCACACCAGAAATCCCGGCCGCATTGATCGCGGTGGCCATATTACTGGCGTTGGTGTCCTGATCTGCAGTACCAGCTGCGGTAAAGCTGACGCTGCTCCCTTCAAGATCAAACGAGATCGTTTCACCGGAAACATTGGTAAAGGTATCCACAATCGCATGGGTACCATCGGTAATGGTACGGGTCTCACCAATAGTGCCGGTATCCCCAACAGAGCCAGAATCAGCAGTCACGTCAAAGGAGGATACACCACCTCCACCGGTTTTCATCTCAATATCCAGCTCATTAGCCGCACTGATCGCACCCGCCCCCTGCTTCTTGATATCTACGGTGCTCCCATTATTGACCCATGAGACCCCTTCTGCTGTCAATGCAGCACTATTGGCGCTTAATGCTGCCGCCAATGCGGTGGCATTGCCACTCTGATCACTCGTGCCGGTAGCAGTAAAGCTGATGTCCACCCCTTCCACACTAAAGGCTACGGTATCACCAGAAACATTGCTGAAGTTACCAATGGTCGCAGTGGTATAGTCTATGCTGGGGGTATTGTCTACGTTTTCAAACCCCGTAATCTCCATCGAAACGGTGCCACCAGGAACATAAGTCTTCGAAAACTCGATCGTACTTCCAACTTTATTGAAGGTAATACCCTTGGCAGAAAGTTCTGCGGATTTTGCCGTCAATGCCGTCTCCAGTGCAGTTGCATTTCCGGCCTGATCGGCACTCCCGGCAGCCAATGCAGAAATGGATATACCATCAATATCAAACTGCATGGTGTCTCCATCCTCATTGACAAAGTTGGAGATGGTAGAGGTAACCGTTGGGTAGGGGGAGCTCACCGGAGGCAGGTTGGTGCTGTCCACGGACTGCGTCAGAGAGAGCGTAATGGTATCGTCACTGGTGGCACCGGTCTGAAAATTGTAGTTCAGCGTCCCATCCAGCAGCGCCTTGCCATTCAATTTGGTATCAAAGGCAACCTGATCCATCTCTTCCACCAGCTGAGTCATCTCTTTCTGCAGATAGGTGCGGTCATCACTGTTCAGGGTACCGGTTGCCGCCTGCACACTCAGTTCACGCATGCGCTGCAAGATATCATTGATACCAGACAGGGCTCCTTCAGCAGTCTGTGCCATGGAGATCGCATCATTGGTGTTGCTGACCCCCTGGTTGAGACCACGCACCTGCGCCGTGATGGCATCAGAAATGGAGAGTGCTGCCGCATCATCCGATGCGCTGTTGACACGTGTACCAGAGGCTACTCTTTCCGTAGCGGTCTGTTGCATCATCATGGTGGAACTGAACATCCGTTGAGCGTTCAATGCACCGATATTTGTGTTTAAAACTAGCACTTTCTGTCTCCCCGATCCCTTTGCGGGATTCTTATTATGTCCATGCTGTCTTGTGCAGCATTGAACTCTTGCAACAGAAATATCGACTAATTTCGCTGTGGTTTTAGTTATTTTTTCAATAAAATCAGCATGTTATCAAAACACCTAACCATCAAAAGGAATCGCCCCAGAAAACAGGCTGATTTATCAGGAGATCACCTAACGAAAACAACATCCAGATTCTCAGACCCGTTTCAGGCCGGGAAACGAGTCCGGCAAACCTGCCCATGTAAAATTGAGTGACCAGCAGAAAAACCAGCCCAGCTTTTCAGATCTCGATCAGATTGAAGGTAAGCGCCTTCACGGCCACTTGCACATCATTTGCACAATGCAGCTTTTTTCGGATCGCGTAGGTATGGACCTCGATGGTCTTGTTTCCAACCCCCAGACGCCCTGCAATCTGCTGTCTGGTGTAGCCATCAACGATCAGCTTCAAGACCTCTTTCTCGCGCTTGGTGAGATGATAGGGGTTGAAATACCCTTGGAGCATGACGAATTCGTGGAATGCCTGCACAACAGCGGTCAGGTACTCCCCTCGATCACCGTAAAGCTTGTACCACTCCTCTTTCTTCATATCGGTTGCAGAGAGACCTACGCCCCCCCAACCATAAGGACTACCACCACGAAGGGACACCGTGAAGCCCTCTGCAATATTGAAGTCGAAGGCATACTCTTCAATGACTTTCTGTCCCTCGGTAAGACCTGCCCATACTTCAGGGGTGTTCCACAAAACGGTATCAACTGAGGCCATGCAGTGGAGCGTGGCCCAATCGGTCTCTACACCCTGCGTCCCATAATCCTCAAAGAAATCCTTACGGTGAGAATGGAATAATAGCTCCTCATCCATATGCTCCATGTTTCGTGAGGCAAAGCCATATAAGACATGCTCAATCCCATTGTCCTTCATCTCACGGTCAAAGATAACCCATGCCTCCTCAGAGGTAGCACAGTTCTTTAAACGGTCTATAAACGCAATTAAACGCTGATCGTTGGCTACTCCCTTTCTCATGATTCTCCTCCTCTGAAGCTTCATGATGGATTCTAACCTTTAACGTTGATGCTTTATACCTAAATCCTGCAAACCTGTTTTTTTGCAGGCATTGGGTGCCCGGAT
>CAYFPQ010000149.1:0-4610 GCA_964345005.1 uncultured Victivallales bacterium
TGGTACGCTCGCGGAGCGCACCAGCAAGCAGCCGGGCTTGCCCGGCACACAACAATCGCATCGAGAGCTACAAAAAATGATCCGCGCAAACGCGGATCATTTTGAGTCTCATGCGTGACGTTGGCACCCCGGAAACGAACTGTTGACGTCAATACGTAGTGTATATACACTAGCTTCATGAAGTTCGAGTGGGATGACCGGAAGAACGACGAGAACATCCGAAAGCATGGCATCGACTTCGCTGATGTCGTCGAGATGTTCGACCATCCGATGATCACCCACCTTGACACTCGCCGCGACTACGGCGAGGACCGATGGATCGGCATCGGCTTGTTGAGAAACATCGTGGCTGTGACTGTCTACCTCGAGTGGGAAGACGAGGAGACAATCCGCATCATTTCAGCCCGCAAAGCACTACGCCATGAAAGCAAAGAATACGATAAGAGAGTCTCGGACTGATTGGGGGCGTCTGGAAGCGCTGTCGGATTCGGATATCGACGTTTCTGATATCCCCAAGCTCAACAAAGCGTTCTTCGAGAATGCTCACGTCCGACTCCCAAAGCGGAAGCGCTCAGTCTCACTGCGCCTTGATCCTGACGTTCTCGAATGGTTCAAGCACCAGGGGCGAGGCTACCAGACCCGGATCAACGCAGTGCTGAAAGCGTACGTCCACGCCCACCAGCACTGAGCACGGGCTGGTGCCAACAAGATGAATGCACGCTATGCGCTGCCGCGCAAGCGTGATTCACAGCGTTGGAAGCAAGAGAATGACTTGACGCGAGAGTGTCACTATAGTATCACTTCATTATGAAAACAGAACTTGTCACAACGCTCAAACGTCAAGCGACCCGAGTCTTGTCTGATCTGCACAACACGGGCGAACCGGTGCTTATCACGGAGCACGGCAAACCCTCGGCCTATCTGGTCGACGTAGATTCATACGAGTTCATGCAGGATCGGATGCACATTCTTGAAGGCATCGCGCGCGGAGAGCGTGCGATCCTGGAGAAGCGCACCTTCTCGCATGCTGAAGCCAAGCGAAAGATGAAGAAATGGCTCGGTTGATCTGGACCGAACCCGCCCTGCTGGATCTCGATGAGATTGCCGAGTACATTGCCCTCGACGATCCCCTTGCCGCATCCCGGTACGTCCAGAAGGTGTTTGACCGCGTCGAGCGACTCGAAGCCCACCCGAAATCGGGGAAGCGACCACCCGAACTCCCCCGCTCCCCCTATCGTGAAGTCGTCGTGCCCCCGTGTCGCGTGTTCTACCGTCTCGAGGGAGCAGCAGTCTACATTCTGTACGTCATGAGATCAGAACGACTGCTCCGGGCGTACCTGCTGGATCAGCGGAATCGGGAGAAATGAGCTTCCAACAAGCCGGACGCTCGCGACGGCTCATAGCCGCGCGAGATCCGCAGCGTTGAAGCAGAATGAGATCATGACAACCGACTCCTGCAGTGCTATCGTCTGACCGATGGAAGACACGAGCCATTTCAAAGACATGCTGAATGAACGCGGAATCGAACGCGAGTGGGCCGATCTTGCGGTTCTTCAGCCAGACAGAACGGAGGAACATCCGGACGGAACCCGGCATTACATCCGCAGGATTCCCGAGTTCGGAGATCGTTGGCTTCGTGTCATTGTGAATATAGCGTCCGATCCCGAGAAACGCGTGACCGCGTTCTTCGACCGGAGATTGAGGAGATAAGAATGAGAGTGAAACTGGATAGAGACAGCGATGCGCTGTACTTCCGGCTCGACGAGAACAGGATCGTGGAGTCAGAGGAAGTCAGGCCCGGTGTCATTCTCGACTTCGACGAGAATGACAAGGTTGTCGGTGTGGAGTTCCTTGGGGTGTCCGCCAGGGCAACACAGGATGAGCTTTCCACCATGCAGTTCCAGACCGCATGACGAGTAGATCTTCCAACAACTGTGTCGACAGCGACAAAGAACAGCCGCGCCAAGAGCGCGGCTCTTCTTTGCGCGTCACACAAAGCATTGGACGAGAGAAACAGACCTTGCGCATGTGTTGCATATGTGACACACTAGAACCATGAAAACAGCAGTTGTACATGCAAGACTGGAACCGCAGACCAAACGCAAGGCCGAGGGCGTGCTTCACCGCCTCGGAATATCGCCGACCGAAGCCATTCGTATCTTCTACCGCCAGATCTCTCTCCGTGGGGGCCTCCCCTTCTCGGTCGAGATTCCGAATGAGCGTACGGCTACCACACTCGAGAAGAGTCGCCGAAGTGAAGGCGTTACGGAGTTCGACTCCCTGGACGACATGTTCGAGAGTTGGGAGAAATGAGGCAGGTCTCGCAGACCACCCAGTTCTCACGCGACGTCAAGAAGATGCGCAGGCGCGGCAAGGATCTTGCCAAGCTCCGCGAGATCGTCAAACAACTCGCAGCGGGCAAGACACTTCACGACAGGCATCGTGATCACGCTCTCATTGGTCACTGGCGGCCCTCACGCGATTGCCATGTCGAGCCAGACTGGATTTTGGTCTACACAGCGGATGAAGCGACGCTTCGCCTAGAGCGCACAGGGACACACAGTGACCTGTTCAAGAAATGAGATCGTCCAACATCCGGCTCGACACGTACGCTGAAAGCCGCGCAAGCGCGCCTTCCAGCGCCGGTCAGCCAAGCGTTTTCGGCACATACACTCTATCCGATGTCCCAAACGGAAAACGGTGACGTTCGCACAAGACAATGAACTGGAAAGAGGACGGCCGTTTGCTATTCTTGTTTCAGAAAGGAGATATGGGATGCCAGAAATATGCAGATTCTTCGGGATCATCATCCGGATGTACTTCGACGAGCACAATCCACCCCATATCCATGCAGAACACCAAGGAAACAAAGCTGTTTTCGATTTGAACGGCAACATTGCGAAGGGCCTTCTGAAATCGCGCACGGCGACGAAGCTTGTGCGCGAATGGATTGATCTACATGTTCCCGAGCTGCAGGCAGACTGGGAACTTGCCCAGGCCGGAAAGGAAATCAAGAAGATTGCCCCACTGGATTGAGGTGTATCATGTGGAACATGAACGACGTCACGCAGATTGAGTACAAGACCGGCCACTCCTTCCTCATCGTGTTCGATGACAGCACAAGCGCTGTCATAGACTTCTCTGACTACCTACAACGCGGCCCTGTCTTTGCTCCACTCAAAGACCTCGCATTCTTCAGGAAGGCCCGAATCGAGGGCGGCACCATCGCGTGGCCGAACGGCGCGGACATCGCCCCCGAGACCCTGTATGAGAAGTGCGAACAAGTTGCTGCACTCGACAGGAAATAGCGCGCCAAAGCGCGCCATTCCTTGCGAGTGAGCACGCCGTTGGGAGAAGATGAAAGGCCGGATTGCGCGTCAACCGGCACTCGTGTACGATTGGGGTGAATGGAGGAATCAACCGATGCAAGTCGCGATCCCATTGGACGAAATGACAACTGTAGACAAGCTGAGGGCGCTGGAGGACATTTGGAGTGACCTCCAGCATACGCCGGACGAAGTACCATCTCCAGCTTGGCACGCCGACGTTCTCCACGCCCGAGAAAACCGGGTTCGTGAGGGCTCATCCCAATTCGGTGGCTGGACAGACGCCAAGCGCAGGATTCGTGAGCGTACCCGATGAACATCCGGATTCTGGATGAAGCCGAACAGGATCTGGTCGACGGCTTTCGGTTCTACGATCTGCAGGAGGAAGATCTCGGCGACTACTTCCTGGATTCCCTCTTCGCGGATATCGACTCACTTCACCTCTATGCCGGCGTACACTCCCTCCACTTCGGTTATCACCGGCTCCTCTCGAAACGCTTCCCCTTCGCCGTCTACTACAGAGTCGATGGAGAAGTGGTCAATGTGTGGGCCGTCCTGGATTGCCGTCAAGATCCAGCGAAGACCGAAGACCGATTGACGGAGCCCCGAACAAGATGAATGCAGAACTGTTTCTTGCCGCTGTCGCGTCAAGAAAAGTCTGACTCGCGACGTTCGATTCAGAGAAGAATGACACCTTGACGTTGTGACGTTATAGTGCTATGCTGTTGTTGTGAATGGAGGTGACGCATGAGCGCACTAACGAAACGCGCAACAGTCTATCTTGACCCGGTTCTGCACAAGGCGCTTCGCCTGCAGTCCGTTGAGACCTCACGGTCCGTTTCTGAGCTGATCAACGACGCCGTTCGAGACGAGCTCGCACAGGACGCTCGCGACCTCGCCATGTTTGACGAACGAGCGAATGAACCAACCGTTGATTTCGAGGACTTCGTAAAAGGACTGAAGCGCGATGGCACGATATAGGGTTATCCTCCGCAAATCCGTCGCAAAGGACATGAGGGGCATCCCAAAGAAGGATGCCCGGCGCATTGTTGCGGCCATCAAATCCCTTGCGGAGGATCCCCGCCCTCTAGGCACCAAGAAGCTGTCCGGGCAGGAGCGTTATCGCCTCAGGCAGGGGAACTACCGGATTCTGTACGAGATAGAAGATGACAAACTCATTGTCTGTGTCGTCAGGGTCGGAAACCGGCGTGACGTCTACCGATAGGAGAATCGATCGGGATAGGGACGCCCACTGAGGGGCGCCCCTCCCACACCACTAATCGT
>CAYFPQ010000150.1:0-4430 GCA_964345005.1 uncultured Victivallales bacterium
ATCGACAATGCCGAGAGCTTTACCAAGGGCCTGTCGCCTGAGCATTCGGTCACTGATTCTTTGAGACAATAAAGGTTGGCTTTGCGGCAGAAGTGTCTGAACGAGAAAAGCGCGAAAGTTGAACCGTATGTCACCGTTTTCAATCCCGGTCTCAAAACGCAGAGCGGGCTATGCGAGATGATGATCGATCTGCTGAACGATGCTGGAGCCGGCGATATTATCCTTGTTGGTGAGAACGGGGAAGAGATTGTGCCGCAATTGGATGCACCATTCAATTGAAGTGTTCCAGCCAAGGGCACGATTGGACGGCCCATGTCCGTTACCCGCCAGCGTGCAGCATATTCTATCGCCCACCGACGGGAAGGTTGAGATCGTTGGGTTTGAAGAACATACGCTGGCCCACGTGAAATCGACGATGGGGTATCCCGCCTATTAGCCCCGTCCACCCAGTCAGGACCGAGCGACCCGTCAAGGCCGTGCTGATGGATCTGGATGGCGCCAGTGTGCATAGCGAGGAGTCCCGGATCTGGATCATTCAACGGCCGGTTATGAGCCTGTTGAGCGATCCCGGGTTTGAGTTGGAGGACTCCGATTTTCCGCATGTTTCCGGTCACAGTGTCTCGCAGCACTTGCAGTACTGTATCGATAAGTATTGTCGGACAAGACGGTAGAAGTGGCCCGAAAGTATTATTTTGAGCATACACGCCGTGAGATGAATGAGATACTGGAGGGCAGGGGGCGAACTGACGCGCTCATCCAGGCCCCTGGGCTCAAGGACCTCCTTCTGGAATTGAAAGCGAAGGGAATCAAGATAGGGTTGGTAAAGTCGGGCCTATACGAAAAGGCGTGGCCGAAAATACTATCCGCGTTTCGTCACCCGCTTCACATGAGCGACCTGCAGAGGGTTTGACGGCGCTGTGTAACAAATGTTACACCTGTTCTCGTGTGTGGCTGTGGAGTTCTATAGCTTATTTACGAGATCGGACGCTAAGGAGGGTGCATGGCGGGACTACGGACCAGGATTAAGTCGTTGTATAACAGCTTCTCCTCCGCGCAACAGCGGGTGGCGGACCATGTGCTTTCGCAAGGACAGGATATCCCGTTCTTGTCTGTTCACGAGCTGGCGGCGGCGACCGGGGTCAGTGTGGCATCGGTCAGCCGATTCGCACGCGAACTTGGCTACGCGCGTTACAAAGACTTCAAGACAGCCCTGGGAAAGGATTCGCTCTCGGCGGTGGAGACCGTCTATGAGTCGATCGCGCCGGATGACACGGATCAAAGGATCATCGAGAAAGTATTTGCGGGCAATATCCGCAGTCTCGAGGAAACACTTGGGATTGTGGCTCGCCGGGACGTGATTCGGGCTGCCAAGGCGCTTTCGAGCGCGAATCGGATTGTCTTCTTCGGCATTGGGAGCAGTGGCTATATTGCCGGGGATGCAGCATTGCGTTTTTCGCAGTTGAATCTACAGGCCACAGCGTACAACGATTCGTACGGCATAATGAACCAATCGCTTGGCTTGGCGAAGGGCGATGTGGCGGTCGGTATATCACACAGCGGGCGTTCGAACATGACGATCTATGCTTTAGAGAGAGCCTCGTCGCAGGGAGCGATCACGATCGGTCTTTCCAACTACATGAAGTCGCCGTTAGAGAAGGTGAGCCGCTTCTTTCTGTGCAGTTCATTTCCCGAGAGCCATGTCAAGGTGGCGGCGCTGTCATCGCGGATTGCCCAAATGTGCCTGATCGATGCACTTTATCTTCTAACAGCGCGCAATATGAAGGCTCCGCTCCGTAAAGCCGAGGCGCTGAATGCGGCCGCGGAAGACATCTTAAGAAGATCCATGAAATGAAGAAGGCGTTATCCTCCACATACTTGGGCATTGACCTGGGCGCAAGCAGTGGCCGCGCGGTGGTGGGGCAGCTCCGGGATCGCACGCTCAGCATCGAAGAAGTTCACCGTTTTCCAAATGCGCCGTCCGGGTTGGGTGGCACACTTTACTGGAATTTTCTGTCGCTTTGGGAGCATGTGCAGGAATCGCTGCGCCAATGCAGCCAGACCGGCTATCGAAAACTGGATGGAATCAGTGTGGACACATGGGGGGTCGATTTCGGTCTGCTGGGCACCGATGGTCACCTGCTGGACAATCCTGTCTGCTATCGGGATGGTGCAACGGAAGGGATGGGGGAGGTCATTGCCTCGAAGATGGGCAAAGAGGCGTTTTATCGACTAACGGGACTCGAGCCGGGCCCGATCGGAACGTTGGCCCAGTTGTGCGTGCGTAAGAAGCGTGGGTCTGCCGACCCATTATGTTGCGCGAACACCTTGTTGATGATGCCGGACTTGATCCGGTATTTCCTGTGCGGGCATAAAGGCGCCGAACTGAGTTCGGTCGGTAGTTCCCAACTTGCCAATGTTCGGACCGGAAAATGGTCCCCAAAGATTTTCAAGGCTATGGGCATTCCGATGCGCATTATGCCGGATATCATTCAGCCGGCAACGGTGGCAGGCACACTGCATCCGAGGTTGGCCAAGCAGGCCGGACTGAATCGTGCGCCGGTGATTGCCGTGGCCGGTCACGACACATTGTGCGCGGCTGCGGCCGCACCTTATGTTGCTGACGATTGCGCCTTTATCAGTTGCGGCACCTGGTCGGTGCTTGGCGCGATTCGGGAAGACCCGATCACGACACCGGATGCTTTAAACAAGGGATTCGTAAACGAGCTGGGCGTGGATTCCGTACTGCTCTGCAAGAATATGATGGGGTTGTATCTGTTCGAGAATCTGCGCCGTTCATTGGCGAAAGACGGTCACGCATTGACGTACGCGCAGATGATTAAGGATGCGGCTGCGGCCAAGCCGTTTGCGGCTGTGCTCGATTTGAATGCGCCGCTGTTTTTTGTATCGCAGGATCCGGCGAAGTCAGTGCGCGAGCACCTGCGCCAAACCGGGCAAAAAGGCGTTCGCGGGCATGGTGCGTTGGCCAGGCTATTGCTGGAAGGTGTCGCATGGAATCACCGTCGGGCCGCCGAAGACCTGCAGGCACTCACGGGCAAGACGCTCAAACGGGTCTGTTTGACCGGTGGTGGCAGCCGCAACGCGTTGTTGTGCCAGATGACGGCTGATGCGACGGGCCTGGAGGTCATTGCCGGTCCGGCCGAAGCTACCATTACCGGCAACCTGGGGCTTCAGGCAATGGCGACGGATCGGTTACGCACGCCCGACGACATTCGAGACATGGCGCGTCAATCCTTCAAACTGCGCACCTATAAACCGCGCCAGCGTGCGGCATGGGATCGCCACGCCGACCGTCACCCGCCCAATGCCTGACGAACAAGACGAGAGGCAGGACAGGCGTCGGCGCCCTTGATGATCGCCTCAAAGGCATCCATGCCGACACGATCGACGGCGTTGAACATGAACTCCAGCCATTCGCGGCATTCGGTGGCGGCGTCCACACCGTCTTCGCGGTAGGGGAAGATGTCGAGCGTGAGCCAGCCCTTGTAATCCAAGCGTTTGAGCCAGTAGATCAGTTCCAGAGTGGCCGGCAGGTGGACGGAACCAACCATCATGTCTTCATCCCAATCGCCGTGGTTGTCGTTCAGGTGCAGATAGTCAAGCTTGCCGTGCTGAGCCAGCAGGGCGGCCGCGGCGGCCACGTTTTCCGCGCCCTGGATCGAGTGCCCGACATCAAGCAATACGCCCACACTGTCCATGTCCTGCAATAGAAGGAGGACGGTGCCGACATGATCGACGAAACAGTGTGTTCGCGGCTCACGGGGTTTGTATTCGACCAGTATGCGCACTTTGTCGTTGTGAGTTGCACAGGCCGCAAGTCCTTCGCGCAGCCATTTCCACGCTTCGATGTAATCGGCTTGGAACACATAGTCGAAGCCGTCCTGACCGGGCCAGACGTCGATGTAGGGGCAATCCAGTTCCTCGGCCCAATCCATGACCTTGCGGATTTCGTCAACAGCCGCCTGTGAAAGCATGACTGTAATGAAAGTGCCGCTCCAACAGGAAATTCTTGATGTTATCAAGCAGAAGCTCTTGCCCGAAGTGGCCGAGATCAAGGCTGATGTCGTGCAGATCAAGGCTGACATCCAGGTGATCAACGGACGACTTGACCAGATGGACAAGCGTTTCGAACAGGTCGACAAGCGTTTCGAACAGGTCGACAAGCGTTTCGAGCAGGTCGACAAGCGTTTCGAGCAGGTGGATAGGCGCTTTGATGAGGTAGACAAGCGCTTTGACAAGGTGGACGAGGAGATGCGCGATCTGAAGAACGATGTTCGCGAGGTGCGATCCTACGTTTTCACCAGCCATCTATCCGAGAAGACCTACTCCGCGGTGCGCGAGAAATAGCGCAACAAGACAAGCCTATAGCGCTCACCGGAATTGAGCCGCCCTTGCTCATCTGAATTGAGCCA
>CAYFPQ010000151.1:0-4411 GCA_964345005.1 uncultured Victivallales bacterium
TGGCGATGGATCGGTATGGAACCAACCCGACGCCGCAGATTGTCGCCAGCACCGGACCGCAGGGCGGGCGCGCCATGGTGACCGACCGGCAGGGACCGTCCGTCGACCGAAGCGCCGGATATCTTTCGACGGCCACTCCGGTATGGCGCCTCAAACGTTTGCGCAGCAGCGGGGTGACGATTGAAGCCCTCATCAAGATTGATGAATTTCCCTCGGTCGGTCCTGACGGTCTGATTGCGCAGTCTGGCGACTTAAATATCCAGCTCAGGTTGGAGGGCGGGGCGGTTGGCGATCCTGATATCAAGTTCGTTACAGGCTTCGGGAATCTCGTCGTCTCACCGGCGAGCACCCTTGTTGATGGACTATGGCACCACGTGGCCGGTGTCTACAGGTCGAATGTTGACGGGGCGAATTATCAGCACGAGGTTTTCGTCGACTACGTGTCGCTGGGCAGCAATTCCGGCGCGAAGCCTGGCAGCGATGGTCAAATATCATCTGATGAATTCAGCATTGGGTGCCAAGCGGCGGGTGGTGATTATAATTGGGTTTTTGAGGGCGAGCTTGACGCAGTGGCCGCATCGGATCATCCCCTGGCCCCGGGCTCCTTCATGCTGCAGTTGGCTGCCACGGATGTTTTTCCTGCTGTGTTCGAGGAGGACTTTGAGAGTAGCTGGACCAACGGTTCCGGCGGGAGCATCGATGAAGGGTGGGTTGCCGGTGACTGGGCATTGCGGAACAACCAGTATACGCGTTGGCAAGTTGCCGACGTGGGTGCGCCGCAGAACAAGACGATTGCCTTCACAAACGGCGCGTTTACCGGCCATGACTGGGTCCTGGGCGGTCAGCATCGGGTGGCAGAGCCGCCTGATCCTGATGGGTCGGGATCAAAACGGCTACGGGGTCCGGCTGCGGCGCAGTCAGCATCCGGGCTTCGGCACCTGGGACGACAACAACTATGCGACAATTATCAAGGCGCGTGGCAACACCAAATATCTGGGAGACCAAGAGGGGGCGACTTGGACGGAGTCGGAAGGAGCAACGCCGACGAGTGAAGCGCAGGTTGGAACGGCCTACGATGGCTTCATTCATTACTATCTGCGTCTGGAACAGGCTACCGACGGCGACGATGTGACCATCAAGCTCTGGCATACCAACAGCAACGATACGGCCACCTCGGTGGACAATCCCGACCTCGAATGGGTGGAGGACGGCTCGGCGTACGGCAGCATTCTTGACCTGCGTGACCTGCACTGGGTGGGGCTGACTTCTGAATGTTCAAGCGGGAACCAGAACGGCCCGGGGGCGGGCGCCTGGTTCGACGATGTTCGCGTGGAGTACATTCCGCCGCCGCCACAGGGAACAGCGATTCTTATCAGGTAGTCCGGTCGCGTTACGCACGATCGAATGGCGCGTTGAGCCTTTCAGAACCCACCCCCCGTCCCGACGCTCTTCGAGGTCGGGACGGACCCCTCCCGGAAGGGATTGTTCCTTTGCCCGCTCAACGCCCCACGCATGGCCAACGCGAAATCCCTTCCTGGGAGAGGCGCCCGAAGGGCGGGGTGAGTTCTTCCGTTCGAACCCTACAGGTGCTATCCTTCAGCGCAAAGTAGCGAAGAGCCGGCCGGATCCGCCGGAGGATATGCCGGTCTTGCGCTGTCCGCTCCTGAAACCTGAAACCTGACACCTGAAACCAAGGGGGAGAACGCACTCGGGCATATAGGGCACTGATGGAGAGCTGATTGTACCCGGTGTGGGGCAGAACTCTTGACAGAAGGGACCAACAACAGAGGAGACTGACGGATGCGAAAGAAACCGAACATCTTGTTGCTCTACAGTGATCAACACAGTGCCCGTACACTGGGGTGCTACGGGAACCGTGAAGTCCACTCTCCGCATATGGACCGTCTGGCGCGCGAAGGGGTGATGTTCACCAACGCCTATACTCAGAATCCGATCTGTACGCCCAGCCGAATGTGCATCATGAGCGGGCAGTATGTTCACAATTTTGGCTATTACGGCCTCGGGGGACATAGTCCGCGGTGGCTGCCGCATCTTTTCAAGCACGTGAAGGAACAGGGTTACCGCACCGGCATGGCCGGCAAGATCCACACCCCCGCCGGCTGGCTTTCGGACCACTGCGACTTTGTGGGAGACGGGTATGGTTACGAAGTGATGCTGAGGCCATGGAACACCCATCTTCAGCGCGGCATCCAGGGGCTGCGGGGCAACCACTATGATCTATACCTTCAGGAGGAGGGCCTGCTTGACAAACGCGACGACCAGCCGTGGGAAGGTAACGACGTGTATCTGGATGCGCGCTGCTCGCACTTGCCCGAGGACCACACCGTCGAGGCCTGGTCGGCAAAGTGCGCCAATGACTTTATCGGACAGGCGCACAGGAACGACACGCCGTTTTGTTTCTGGATGACGGTGCCGCGACCGCATCAGTGCTACACGCCCTCGAAAGCGTTCTGGGAGTTGTACGACCAGGACGATCTCACATTGCCGCCCAATGCGGATGCCACACTGGAGGGACGGCATCCGGTGATGCGGCGTCGGCAGCACGACATTCAAAACAACAAAGACGGTCGACTTGAGCCCGACGACTGGAATAGCTATCGCCGTCGCGTGCTGCGCGGCTATTACGGCTGTGTGTCCCAGGTGGACGATGCGGTGGGGCGGGTTCTTGACAAGTTGGATGAGCTGGGTATCCGTGACAACACGATTGTCGTCTACACCACCGATCACGGCGAATTCGCCGGCGAACACGGCATGGTGGAGAAGGCGCCTGGTATAGGGTGTCGCTGTGTGACGCGTATCCCTTACATCTGGTCTTGGCCGGGGCATCTTCCGGAAGGCGTTGTCCGCGACAACATGGTGGAATCGGTGGATTTCCTGCCGACGGTCTGCTCATTGGCCGGTCTTTCCATGCCGGACTGGGTGGACGGCATCGACATTACCGATTCCCTGACCCGGGGCGCGGACATGAAAGACATGGCTGTTACCGAGAACCCCTATGCGAAAACGATTCATACGAAAAAATACAAGCTTACCCAGTACCTGCCCGAGATGCAGGGAGGCGACGATTTTGGAGAACTGTTCGACGTTGAAGACGACCCCTGGGAGTTGAAGAATCTCTATTTTGACCCGGAGCATCAGGGCATTGTCCATGAACTGCGCCACAGACTCTATAATTGGCTGATACGCACCACGCGCCAGAAAACCATCAATCCCACCGCCATGAACCCGGACGGCAGGACTTGCGGCCGATATTGGGACCTGGCCGACGATCTGCGCGACGAGGACGGGAAGCTGGGCTTCGACTATACAGAAAAGCAGATTCGTATGGGAGACTCATGCTATTTGTAACAGCAATTCGCATTATGGATGGATGCTGAACTCGGAATCGGAATCGGCATCGGGATCGGGATCGCTATCGAATTTCCGAGCACGTTCGCGATTCCGATCCCGACGGGAAAAGGTTCAAAATTAGAATTGCTGTATTTGTAAGGGAGAGAGGTAATATGTACGGCGGAATCGGACGCGCTGCGGTCGTAGGCGTATTAGCGATTTTGTGGGCGTGTTGCCCAAATCAAGAACGCGCCTTCGGCGAGATGCTTCGACAAGCTCAGCATGACAATTCCTCGGGGAATCCGCTCCTTCCGCAGATGTCATCCCGAGCGAAGTCGAGGGATCTTGATTTGGGCAACACGCCCTTGTTTTCCCGGAACTGTATCGCGGATCAGGGTCCGGTTGTCATCAGGCGCAAGGCGTGGGATTTCGACCGTAGCAATTTGATTCATCGTGGCGGTGATCCTGAAGCGAAGAAGAAAGCGGGAATGCTTAGACGTGTTTGCGGGTGGGTTGAGTACGATTTTAATGCGCCTGTAACGGGCTGGTATGAGCTGTATCTGGAAACCGGCTGCAGACAGACCAGGGATATTCATTTTGACGGAAAGCTGGTGTTGAAGAATGCGGTTTCGAGTGACGCCGACCGGGGCAAGGAGGGACTCTACAAGGAAATCAACACCTTCCTGACGCAAGGGAAGCACTCGATCAGGATCGCGCACTTCCGGGCGGACATGCTGCCGAGCGCATGGGAGCTTCGAGCGTCAGGGGCCGATCCTGCCGGATGTATCCGGGCGGAAGTGGATGGCTACAACATCATTCGTGCCGGGGAAACGCTGAAGTTGAGTATAGAGGGTGGCACGACTGCTCCAACGCGGTATGAGATCATCAGCCGCAATACCATCACCGGGGAAGAAAGCGTTCCGGCAAAGGTATCATTCCCCGCGACCGACAGGATGCAAGTCAAGACCATCCAGGTGGCATGCCCCGAAGAAGGCGTCTTCCAGATTCTATTGCCGCAAAATCCGGTTGGATTTGATGTCATGCTGCCGCTTTTTCGACC
>CAYFPQ010000152.1:0-4344 GCA_964345005.1 uncultured Victivallales bacterium
GTCGAAAAAGCGGCAGCATGACATCAAATCCAACCGGATTTTGCGGCAATAGCTGTTCCTCGCTCTGATTTTTCCTGTAAACCGGTATACAACACCTATGGCTACATTCCGGGAAGGAAGGATGGTCTGGATATGTTTGGTATCTACTGCCAGGGCCTGGTTCCCGGTTTTACGGCTGCCTATCTGCACGCGCTTTCGGCATACGGCTTTACCGCCACCGCCGATAAGATCTGCGATCAGTTGCTGGATAGCTTTGAAAAGGGTATGTTCGATGGCAGTCGCAACGGAGCGGAGTTCTACAGCCGCGAAGGCATACCGGTCGGTTATGAAGGGACACTTTCACACATGTATTACGTGCTCTTGTTCATTGCGCGGCACAAGGGATGGATAAAGCCGTTGGGTTCGGAATGGTGGGTGCTTGAGTAGATGCAGGTTTCATCGAACGTTCTAAAATAGGAGCAGAAACAATGAAGAAGAAGGTTATACTCATCGGCATGGACGGTTTGATGCCGGAACAGATCGACCGCTACAAGGATGATATTCCGGAGTTAAAGAGATTTCTGGAAAGGGGTTTCTTTTCACCGGCGCATTCATCGCCGTATACCTGTACGGCAACAAATTGGCCCACCATCGCTACCGGCGCCTGGGTCGGAACGCACGGCTGCACCAGTTTCAACGTGCACCTGCCCGGAATGGAATTGGGCGAGACGACGCCGTCTTTCAATTCGGAACTGTGTCAGGCGGAGTATTTCTGGCACGCGTGCGATCGTCAGGGCAAGCGCAGCATACTGATCAACTACCCCTGCGCGTTCCCGAAGCTGCTGAAGAACGGGGTTGTTATTGGCGGCGACGGATTGTCGTCGCCGGACTGGCGTGTGCGAGGGGTTGGACTTATGCAGAGCCATCCGGACGAAAATTTTAACAACAAGATGTTCCCGCCCACTCAAGTCATTCTGGGAGAGCCTCAGGCATGGGTGAACGTTCCTGATGGAGTTGATGTTCTTAAGGAAGGTGTCATCAAGCTTGAGCACGAGGGAAGGTTCGTTTGGAATGCGGCCGGCATCCAGGCGGATGAGAGTAGCGATGGCGAGGATGTAGCGAACTCGGAATGCCGATACATCCTGATATTTCGTGAGGAGGCGCAAACCCGAGTTCTGATGTCTCCGACGCGGGACGTGAAGGATGCAATCTTCTCCTCCGCCAATGGCGAATGGAGCGGTTGGGTGAGGGAGACGTTCAAGGGCGTTTCGGCCATGTGCCAATATAAAGTCATTGAGTTGGCCGAGGACGCTTCCAGAATCTGCATTTACCGCACGCAGTCGGCGAAGACACGAGGGTGGGGATATCCCGAAGGCATAGAAGATCGGATTATTGAGAACGCCGGCGGCTACTTGGAGGCGTTGGAGCTTGAGGGATGCGGCTTATTGCGGAGCGGGAAGTTCAATGACGTGTGCCTGGAAATCATGCAGATTCAGGCCGACTGGATGGTGGACTGCGCCGCGTACATGAATCGCACTGAAGACTGGGACAGCATGTGGATCCAGTACCACGCGCCCGACGGTATCAGCCACGCTTACCTTCGCGATCTGGAAAGTGCGGATCAGGCGGTACGCGATGCCGCGGATGACATCCTTCGCGAGACCGTGCGGTTACTGTTTCGTATGGCGGATCGGATTGCACAAGCCTGTGCAGATGAGCATACAACGGTTTGCATAGTTTCAGATCATGGTAATCTGCCAAAGACCCATGTCGTCTTGCCGGATGTTATGCTTCATCAGAACGGCTGGTTGGTTATTGATGAGTTTAATGAGCATAATCGTCCCGTTATTAATGCCAAGTTGTCCAAAGCAGTAGCAGGCGCCCATGGCATTTGGATAAATGTAAAAGGGAGAGAGAAGAACGGTTGTGTCGAACCAGGTGAAGAGTATGATAAACTGCGTTCTGAGATTATTGACAAGCTTAAGAACATGCGTGATCCGGAGACGGGTGAAGCTTTGTTTTCCCTGGTCGGACGCCGAGAAGAATTTGCCGGCATGGGAATGCACGGTGAACGAATCGAAGATATTGTTATGTTTGCAACTACCTATAACTTTCACATGTCGGATATGAATCTATTTCATACTCACAAGGATTTCTATGATTCCGGACGTGAAGTTGTTCATCTTGAAGAGTGTATCGAACGCGGTTTGATCTGGGACTTGACCGCGGTCCACTGGGGATTGCCGGAGGCAACGGCCGGATACGCGTCGAACCGTCCAATCTTCATGCTCAGCGGCCCGGGAGTGAAAGAAAACACCCGCGGCGACCGGCGCGTCAACCTGGTTGACGTTGCTCCAACTCTAGCGCATGTGTTGGGCATTCGTCCGCCAAGTCAGTCGGAAGGCAGGGTTGTGTGGGAAGCGATGGAGAATGGCCAGGTCGCTATAAGTAATTGACTTGTCCGCCGTAGCCTCGGCGTAGGTGGATGAAACGTTGATTAGCCCCGCAACCGGGGCGAGAGCCTTGACAGAACTCGCGGTTTTATATGGAAAAGAAATGGACAGTAATGCATTTGTTGCCGGTATCGTGCCGGGCCCATCACAGATGAAACCCGGCAAAGGTTATTTCACGCTTGGCCCTGAGTGTTCAGTCAGCCTTGAAGACGACAGCCTTCTTGAACTGCGTGATGTGCTGTGCCGGGGAATCTCAGCCTTGACAAAGTATGACTTGAGCGCGGCTGCTCCCAGCCCCGGCAATGGCCTTGTCATTCTCGGGTATGATCACGGGTTGTCCGAGGAAGCTTATCGGCTGGAAGTGGAGGTCAATAAGGTCAGAATCCTGGGCGGTGATTACTGTGGCGCTGCCCATGGGGCCGCGTCTTTCCTGCAGCTGCTGCAAGTCCGCGCGGAAAAGACCGTTTGTCCGTGTCTCGTTATAGAAGATCGCCCGGCTCTGCCCTTCAGAGGATTGATGGTCGATCTTGCCCGTCATAATCATTCGCCCGTAACCATCCGGCAGCTTATCGTGCTCTGCTGGTGGTATAAGATTCGATATCTGCAGCTCCATTTGACGGATATTCAGGCCTTTACCTTTCCCAGTGCCGCTTTTCCCGATCTGGCGAGCCGGCATAACGCTTTTATCCTCAATGAGCTCAAAGCGCTGGAGAGTTTTGCCCAAAAGTACGGCGTTACCATAATCCCCGAGCTTGATGTTCCGGGGCATGCCAATTCGGCCTTGCGAACGCTCTGCCCGACCGAACCGCATAACGACTGGAATGCTATCAATCCGGTTCATCCGAAGACGCATGAAGTTCTCGACACATTGATTGGCGAGATCTGTGATGTTTTTGGGAGCAGTCCTTACTTTCATATCGGCGGTGACGAGCTGGTGTTCAAGGCGTGGGAGGATTGCTCGATCTGCCACCGTTTTATGCGAGAGAACGGACTCGAGGAGTTTCGTGAACTTTTCAATCTGTTCCTGGCCAATACCAGCGAAATTGTAAAGCGCCACGGCAGGCGCAGCATCGTTTGGGAAGGATTTGATCCGGCAAGTCGCATCAAGGTTCCGACCGATGTGATTGTGCAATGCTACGAAATGGCGTATGCCATGCCGGACGCGCTCATTGCCAATGGGTACGAGATTATCAATGCCTCCTGGGTGCCGCTCTACCTTGCCGGCAGCGCTAAACGCTCTCCGGTTGAGTTAATTTATCAGTGGCATGCCCGCGCTTTTGGCTCTGACGGCGCCCATACAATACCCGGGCTTGCTGAGTGGCTCGCAGGTTGTGACAAGCTCTCCGAACCGGCAACATTTCCGCCAAACAGCAGTTCTGACAGGCCGCCGTTTGTCAGGGCTATTCCGGAACATGAGAGTTTGTGCGGCGCCATGATGTGTTCATGGGAGCAGCCGGAATGCATGGAACTGCCGACCTTGAGGCGGCGTCTTGCCGCCATGAGCGAGCGGACATGGAACCCGGATCGGCGAGAGGATTACGGGGATTTCCTGATCAAACTTGAACGCCGGGACGAACAACTGGAGTTGCTGCTTACAGATGTCCTGAAGACACACACAAACCTCTTTACGGTTATAAGTCGGGCGCAGGAGATTGCCGCCCGGCTCCAGGCCGGGCAGAAGATAGGGATGGGACGCAATACAAAGCAGGAGACTGAGGGCTTGTAAGGGTTACGTTCTATTCTGCATCCAGTTGTTGCGGGACAAAAGGTCAACTGCTCTTTTTAGACAGAATTATTCACCAGCGCACCGATACTGGCCTGTAACACACGGTACCAGTTCAAAGCCTCCTTGAACCCCTGAACACTTGCATCACCCTGAGCGTTGAGACATCCACAAACGCTGCTTCACACT
>CAYFPQ010000153.1:0-4246 GCA_964345005.1 uncultured Victivallales bacterium
CGTATCGACAGGTAAAGCCCGACTCCCGCAGAAGGGCTATAGCGAGGACCATGAAGACCATGAGGGTCGCGTCTCAACATCTAACATCTGAGGCACTGTAGCGTCGGCCTGCGGCATACATTTCGAGTGGCGATCCTTGGAGAAACCGCTACACTGACCGGAAATCACAGACCGGATTCCTTTCACCCCGGTAGCTCAGTAGGACAGAGCAACGGATTCCTAATCCCAAAAGGGCCTATCCTCCCGAATTAGCTCACATCATCTCCAGTAATCAATCCGTTCTGGATCAACCGCTTATGCTATTGGTGCGCTTGGCCTCACTCATCCTGAATCAGCCTGTTTTCTCTCGTCAGGTTGCAAGTCGGGGTTACAAGTGTCCCTCATCGCATCCACATCTTGACTTGCGCCGAAGCGCTACTAGCAGCACGATCCCACCCAACCCGAATAGCGCCCACGTTGAAGGCTCCGGCACTTGCCCTGCCCAAAGTCCTTCTCCGGGAGTTGTGTTCCACGCCCAACTGTGGATCATCCCCGCGTAACTTCGGTTCTCGTGCTCGCCGACAGTCAGGTGAATCCATCCGTAGTGAACCTCTCCATCCACATCGAACGAGACTCCCATGTACCCGCTCTCTCCATAGCTTGGCCACACTTGCGTGCTCGGACCACCACTTCCTCCTTCTTCATCAACGTGTAACCACTTTCGCAGAGTATAGTCGCCTGAATCCCACTCGAACGGTGAGGGTAATACGTTGCCAATGCTCTCCCCAAAAGGAAGAGGATTGCTCTCAAATCCGCCGCCATCCGGCGTGACGGCCGTCTGGTTTCCATTCAGCGGACTCATTTCGAAAGTCAAGAACCACGATTCGGAGCCCTCCTCGAAGTGAACATCTCCAACACTATCTGCATTCATATCCACCGTGTAGTACGTAGGTGAAGGAATCCCACCACTTATGACAATATCCCTCGTGCCGGACCACTGAATGGGTCCGGCACATAGGTTCCCGGCTACGAACACGGTCAACCCCATTAGGAGGTTCAATCTGTTCATCGTTCACCTCAGCCGCTTAATTCTGTAGAAGCGCACATTGTGATTCGTAGAGTCCGCATCACTCCACTGGATGGTCTCTATATTCGCGCTCATGCCCGACTCCACACTTGCCCATCCGTTGCTGACCAACAGATTGGTTGATGCCTCCACACTGTAGAGCGCGCCAACCACACCGGGCCACTCAAGCGTTGTCAGCCCGTTCGTGCCCATTGCACCAGCTTCCGTAATGGCAAAGTCAGGCGCATTGGAGGGCGTATTGCCCGTCACGACAATGGACACATCCTGCACGTCGTTGCTCAGACTCCCCTTATGCGTGATGCGAACAGTATACCAGTCGTTCGACGGCTGAGCAATCAGCACCTGCTCTACATTGTCACGGAAGTTGTCTCCCGTCGTGGCGCTGTTTGTCGGATTCTGCGGGTCAAGCACCCATGGAAAGTTCGTATTGCCATCAGGCCCGATGACCCGCAAGTCCAAATCGTTTACTAGAACCAGATTTGTGGGGTCCAGTGCATAGGGCTGTATTGCACCGGGCGGATCAGTCCAGGCGACACTGACTTTGAGCGGCTTGCTGGTCACCGCCAGAACATCCCACTCAATATAGCTACCATCTTCCAGTGCCACTTCCTTGATGTGCGGCAACGAATCCCAGGCCGCATTATTGGTAATCACATAGGCTGCGGCCTTCGTATCCATCACGCCCCACCCAAAGCTGTAATCCGGTCCAGGTGCAACGGGATCGCCTATCTCATAGGTCGTGTGAATGGGCAGCAACTTCAGCGTTGAGGCCAGCATCGGCGCGTTGGTGCCATAGATACGGCGGTGGTACTCCAACAGCAACCCCAGCGACCCGGTCACACATGGAGCCGCACTGCTCGTCCCACTGGCAAGGTAATAGTTCGTAACGGGCCAGTCTGTAGTCATCAAGTACTCGCCAAACGCGCAAAGATCAGGTTTGATACGTCCATCATCCGTCGGTCCCCAACTTGAGAACTCCGATGATCGGGATCCGAACGGATATCCCGGCGCGCTGATCGCGTAGACCGACCCTACCACCAACTCGTTTTTTGCTGTTGCAGGAGAAGTGAGACAGTCATACCCGTCGTCTCCGCCATCGGGAGGACGGTAGACACTCGTCAGAACCCAAGGACCGTTAGTACCATTTGTCCTGACATAGTAATAAGGACCATACATCAGATCGTCATCCCGATCATTGCTTGCAGCCCTGACCGCAAGGTGATAAGGCGCATTGTACGCTATCGTATCGAACTCCCTTGCATCCTCTTGGTATCGACCGAACTGGAGGTCTTCGGACCCGCTGATTGTGGTATCGCCCCACCAACGGTCATCCAGACCATCAAACTCCCAGCCTCCTCCGAGTCCATACGAGTGATTTGACAGGCGAATATCATGCGCCGCGATGGCGGAAGTCATTGTGGTGTAGACACCATCGGCGTCCCATGTCATCAAGCTGGCATGCGGGGCCATACCGGCAGGCCGCCCTATCGCTCCCGAGTGGGGTCCCACACCCTCACGGCAAACCATTGTTCCGGCAACGCCTGCCGCATGCCGATACACATAGGTAGTATTATCCATGTTCACAACACGGTTTGTGGCATACCCAACATGGGATGTTGATACATTCCCCTCGTCCCACTGCGCCAGCGTAATTCCATCACCCTTGAGCTTGAATTGGGAGTAGGTATTGACATCTACGGTATTGATCCTGTCGGCGGCATAATGATTGTCGAACGACCAGTAGAGGAGCCTGCCGTTCTCGATCGAGAACAGCCCCTCGGTTGAAAGCCCCTGCTCTTCCGCTACTCTCATGGCCTCGGCCTTCTTGGGCGCGTACTCCTGCTTCTGGCGGTGGGCCAGCCGTATGAGGTCAACCTTTGCATGCTTGTTCTTCACGTCATACGCGATGCGCTTCCGCTTGTCCGGCTCATAAACAGGAGCCAGCTCCTCGAATGCCTTGATCTCCCAAGGTTCCATATTCGTAACGCTGCCGCCCAAGAGCATCTGCGCGAGTTCCTCGCCGGTGACAACATTGTGCTCGGCCAGTTTGCCCCAAGCCTTCTGCCTGTCCGCCTCCAGCGGTGAGCCCTCGACAACCGTGCCGCCCGGCAAACGGTTATGAGCATAGACATATTCGAGCTGCTCATCCGTTATCAGCTTGTGCTCCCACATGTGGTCCCACAAGGTCTTGGAGATTTCCGTAACCTTCATGTCTTCCGTTTCGAATCCGGTAATGATCGGTTCGATAGCTGGCGCGCTCAGCAGCAACATGGCGTTCAGGAGCACACAAGCTCCTGTGATAATCTTCTTCTGCATGATCTACCTCTCCTCTGTGTTGAGGAGTGAGCTTGCGGATCATCGGAAGCAACGCGTTCCGGGACTCGAGGAAATCAGAGAAGTCAAAGCCCTCAAAAGCGAGTCCCGGAGCAACGAGGCCAGTGGTTTACCACAAGCTCACTCCAAAGTCTGTCTTCTGGTTACTTGGCAACTAGATCGCCGTCTACACCTCCTCCCTTCTCCTTTCCCGATCCATACTGATTGTTTCCGGGGCCGAAACGGTCCCAAATCTCGGCGCAGGCAATCGAATCGCTTCCGCATTGCGGACAGCGTACAAACATACCGAACTGCCTCCATACGTCCCGGTGGTCGCATTCCGTGCAGACGTATTTCTTCGTTCGCCTCAATGTCATGAAGCCGTTCCTTCTGCTACCTTCCCGCAAGCCTATCTTCAGCGTGCACCGTAGCTCCTCCTCCGCAACTGCGTCCATGCACCTTTGGTCTTACAGACTTCTCCCTACGGGAATCTCCCTATGGCGTCTGGCATTGGATCAGCGCACAAAAAAAGAGCGCGACTAAGTTCGCGCCCACTGAAGGCTCACCAAAAGCCCGGAGAGAACGCTCCCGAAGCCGCGCCATATGGCGGGGCCTGTTCTCTCCGTGGAAAAATTGGTGATTTTCAGTGGACAGTCACTGCCGAAACGCAGTGTATTCAGTTTTCAATCAAATCTTCCGCTAGGCGATTGCTATTGTCCTTTCGTATCCGAATCACAGCCTGTCATCATGTTGCCGACCGTAACGCCACTCATCTCTCAGCACAAGACCTTTTTCATTCTTCCCATCTTCCCATCACGGGTGTGCGTTTTTCGGATTTGGTGTTGCATGCTGCGGTTCTCAGTGTGT
>CAYFPQ010000154.1:0-4191 GCA_964345005.1 uncultured Victivallales bacterium
CCAAAACCACTACCAATCTGCCCTTTCATCACTCATGCGTCAGCACTGCTGTCAATCCCTTGCGCAACTGTTCAGCGGTTCCAAATAGGCGGTTCTTTGTGCGACAGGGCGGAAGCCAGTCGTCGGGCGTGTGACGTGGGGGCGCAAAGAGAGGGCCGATTTGGTTTGATCGGCAGCGACGGTCGGTTTATGGATGGGTATGGGCTGGAGTTGCTCGCGCACGCCTGTCGCTAGCCGGGGAGGAAGCGGATCTGTCCGATGTGTGGTGGATCTGCCGAGATGGGGACATAGAGCTGGTCGCGATCAGCAAGTCCAGCATGGGTGGGACGGACTCTACAGCGCGCGGTTTGCGGCCCGCCGGCTTGCGACATGGCCGTGAATGATCGCCAGCGACTGCTTCGTCTCCTTGCGTATCAGTTGCTTCAACTTCCTGTACTGCTCGGTCCATTGCCGCACCTCCTCCACCATGTCCACGGGTACGTAGACGGTCTTTGTTTTGCCCTCGACCTTGAATGTCAAATGCCAGGAGGAGGCCTTGCGGCCTGCGCGTTTGTACTCGCTGAGCGTGCCCTCCACGAAGGGACCGATCTGAGCGAGCTGCTTCAGGTAGCTGGCCTGGAGCTTATGATGCCGGTTCTTGGACGGTTTTGTACTTTTCATGCCGTAAGTATATATACTGCCGACATAGAGACAAGAAAAAAGCGTGCGCGAAGAAAAAAAATCCGCGAACGCTAACCGCTTCTCCGTTCTTCCTGGCCCGTCACCCTATTCCGGCACTCCGCAACTCGAAGAATTCGTAATTTGGAACCGCTGCTAACTAGTGCAAGCATATTCTTCTGCCGCCAAGACCTCCGGAATCATGTGCTATGCTATCCGCATGCTCGCCCAAAGTCCCGGGCGCCGGGACAATCTGGCGGGTAAACCAGGAGGAACAAGATGGCCGGCGGGCGACCAGCACAGAAGAAGGCTCCCCCATTCGGAGCCAGGTTAGCAGCACTGCGCAAGCAGTGCGGTCTGAGCCAGTCCCAATTTGCCGACAAAGCCGGCATCTCCCGGGAAATGGTAGGCTACTACGAACGCCGCACAGACAACCCGGAATCCGCCTTCGTCGTCAAGGCCGCAACCGTCCTCGGCTGCACAACCGATGAACTACTCGGCGTCAAGTCGGGCAAGGCGAAGCCTGTCGGCCGCAAGAGCAAGCTCGACCGCTGCGTCGAAGAGGTCAAGAAACTCCCGAAAGCCGACCGCGACTACGTCGTGCGGTTCCTGGAGCAGGTTGTTGGTCGGGGCAGAACCGGAAACTGAGCGCCATTGGCTTAGTTGGGGATCACTTGGTGCTTTGAGGCGCTGGACACTGTGAGTTCGGGAATGGCAGCCTACTTGCGCAGGGAACGGAATTGCTGCTTCGCTCCACTAGTCGCAAGGTTTCAGCTGGAGTGCTCCATTCAAGAGATCGACATTCGGCTTGCCGCTTTCTGACCCCGAGATGGGCAAACGGATTCGCACATGCCCAGTCTTCATGCATACAGGGCGGATGTCGCGCGCCACTTCGCGGATGGTTCGCTCCACTGCTGAACTCCGGCGTTTGCTGCGGCTGGAAGTCGGAAGCCCTGTTGCATATGCACGATTTGTACGGGAGCACAGGCGGCTCACGTCCGCCGGACTCGGCAGGCCAGTCCGGCCTTGAACGAACGGGGTTAGGGCCGCGACAGGATTGGATCCCAAAAGCTGTGTCCAGACCGCTTCTGTGTCTCCATTGGGTGAGCCATGATGGGCAACCTTGTAGACGTGCGCCCTTCCGCCTGGTCGTGTTGTAGAACTCACGATAGCCGACCAACCTGCCTGAGGATGTCCCATTTCCTCCAGATCGGACCCCAACAACACCGCTGTCTCGCCTACGCATACCCAAAGGGCAACGGCCGCGTGGTTAGGCGTGAGCGATGGTACGCGTCTCATGGGGCCAGCTTCTGGCAGCAGCTTACCCAAAGCGATCTGGCCCAGAATGCAGGAATAGGACGAGGGAGAAAGTGCCCACACAATGCATCCATCCGAGCCAGCGTCCGAACTGTCCACGCGAAGCAGACACTGATCGGCCATGGCGCAACGGAATCTGCGTAGGTCGCTGTCCGACTGACGGAGCACATTAAGAATGTCGCTCAGTTCCTGCACGCCGGAGCCGCTGGCAGAGCGGGACTTTGCGTGTGCAGCTATGAGCGTCAGAAACTCCCTTTCGCGCAATGCGTCCGAACAGATAAATTGAGCGTTCCTACAGTGCGCGACAACACGGCTCAAGCCACGGACGTGATCGTCGTGCCAATGAGACGCAACGACCATCACGACATCATCAGCCGCGTTGACACCGAGGTGGGTTAGATAGTCGAGCGCTGCAGGCGCGCCGCTTTCCGCATTGATACAGGAATCAACGACAATCCACTTGCCGTTGCCGATGTGGAGAATGACACACTCCCCGTAGCCTGGGCCAAACAGCGAGATCTCAAGTTGATCTCGCCTGGGAGCATCCGCCCGATCAATCCCATCCGAGCTGCTCTGCAAGGGCATCGGCCTCCCTTCGGGCAGCTTCGACTTCTTCGTGCGTCCATGCTGGCAGTCGTCGAAATCGAATCCGAGACGCCCTTTGCCGCTGCCCGTAGCGGTCATCCAGATAGCCGATTGTCCAATAGAAGAATGCTCCTGCTTGCAGTAAGTCGCGATCTGCCGCAGACACCTCCGCTATTGGCAGTTCAGCTTCCTCGTCTGCGTGCGCTGTGGTGAGGTCTGACAGCCTGGCAGAGAACGTCTCGTCTTGAATCCTGAGCACGACGCCTTCCCATTTTTGTAAGGCCGTGAACTGCTCAGGGCTTCGCAGCCGCGGAGCCGGCCGAAATTCTGGCAAGACGCTCTCTCTCAGAAAATCTGCTGTATACTCCCTACGCTCATCCGCGTCTAGAGTATCAGAGGAACGGCTGGACGGAGCAGCGAAGTAGCTCATCACTTCCTGTGCGGGGAGATCTCGTACTGTTGTTGCCGCAGAAATGGCGTGCAGCCCGTCATCCGCCACCAGGTCGGAGAACAGGGAAAGACGGTCAGGAGACACCGTGTCCGTGAATTCGGCAACCTGTGTCGTCATACGCTCTCCTTTAACTGGGCAAGAATCTGCTCCGACTTCTGATACGAGTCAGGCCAGACCTTCTCCAGAATACTGACAATCGACTCGCCGCCGATCACGCTCTTCTTATCCTCGACCTCATAGTGGTCATTGACATCCACAAAGATACCGGGCTGGACAGCCATTGAGGGCTCAATTTTGACATTGGTGAAGCCCTTGTACTCATCGGCTCGCTTGCCCTGCATGGACAGACTTCGCATACCCGGATTTTCGAGAATCCCTTCCCACGGGTTCTTGGGCGCCAAGCGATCACCCAAGGCGTGCCACGCTTCTTCCGACTCAATGGCAAGATGGGCCATCTTGTTGATTCCAAGTGCATGAAGTGGCGTATGGATGAGCAACCGGAATATGCCCAAGACCAAGTCTCGGATCTCCTCGTCGTGGCCTTCCGTCGCAGCGCCCACCGAGAACCTCTCGCGTACGACCTGCACTGCGGCCCAGTCAATCGTGAAGACAGCCACGTCCCGATGCACAACGCTGATGTCTGCTGCATCCGCTTCTTCCTGCCGGACAAGGCCTTGAGCCGCAAGCCAAGCGGGCTGGAAGATCTTCGGATTGAACACCCCCAGCAAGACAATGCTCGCCTCCTTATGCTGCCACTCGCACACAGGCCCTTCCTTTCATTGGTTACCGACTATACCAAAAGACCGAAGCTTGACCACCATATCTTTCGCCGGGAGTAATTGAGTCGATGCTGGGGCCACCATAGTCACCATCTTCAAGCGGAACATAAAGATCCTCGCTGCAAACGGGGCAGGCTGTGGTAGACCCGGCGTAACGAGGATCAGGTGCGAGTCGATTCCCACAGTGTGTGCATTGAACAACCATGCTGTCTCCCTTGTACGATCCTCATGAATATGAGGCAGCCCTGCTGTATCTGCAACAAGGATATTCGGGAGAGACGCGCGACGGTCGAATGGCCCGCGACAGGAAGCGCGTCACCGGTGCTTGTCGCTGGCCTCGGAGAATGCTAGCCCGAGTTTCCTACTTACAGGAGAGTGTATCGCGTAAGTGTTTGCGAGTAA
>CAYFPQ010000155.1:0-4188 GCA_964345005.1 uncultured Victivallales bacterium
AGAACTTCTACCAGCACAAGTGCGAGTATGGCGAGATCTCCTACCTCCCCACCACCGCCTTCTTCTACGGCCTGCAGCAAGAGGAGGAGATCTCGGTGGAGATCGGCAAGGGCAAGGTGATCATCATCCGTCTGCTCTATATCTCCAGTGCCGGTGAAGATGGAATGCGTACCGTCACCTTCGATCTCAACGGTCAAACCCGTACCGTGCGTGTGCGTGACAACTCGGTGGTGGCGAAGACTCAGGTCAATACCAAGGCCTCCGACGACCATGAGATCGGCTCACCACTACAGGGCAAACTCTCCGATATCGTGGTCAGCGAGGGGGATCAGGTGGACAAGGGCGACCCACTCTTTGTGATTGAGGCGATGAAGATGGAGACCACCGTCACCGCACCGTTTGAGGGTACGATCAAGAAGATCCATCTGCAGGCGGGTGAACTGGTAGAGCAGGATGACCTGATCGTCGAGTTCAAGTAATCCGGCTCTCCAGAGAAAACCCCGGTAGCCTCTGCGGTTACCGGGGTTTTCTCTTTTCTGCAGCAACCCGCGACCGGCCGCTATCCCTCCTCCTCTTTTGGCAAGGTACGTTGCAGCACAAGATAGCCCGCGACCGCAGAGAGCAGTGAGCCCACAATAATCCCCAGCCGCTCATCAAACAGCAGGTTGACCCCACTCTCCTCAAACGCCAGTGATCCGATAAAGAGGCTCATGGTAAAACCGATACCGGTGATCAACGAGGCGCCATACAGCATCCCCCAGTTGATCTCATCCGGCAGTTTGGCCAGCCCGAACTTGATCCCGACCCAGCAGAAGGCAAACACCCCAAGCTGTTTGCCCAGAAAGAGGCCAGCAGCGATTCCCAGTGGGATCGGGTGCATCAGCTGCTCCATACCGACCCCCGTCAGGGAGATCCCCGCATTGGCAAAGGCAAACAGCGGCAGGATAAAGAAGGCAACCACACCATGCAGGTCATGCTCCAGCTCCTTCAACAGAGAGCGCTCCGGGGCATCCGAGCTCTTGATCGGGATAAAGAAGGCCAGCAACACCCCCGCCAGTGTGGCGTGTACCCCCGATTTGAGTACCGCAATCCACATGATGATCCCGGTCACAATATATGGCGTCATCTCCCCCACATTGCGTCGATTCAGGGTGAACAGTACCGCCAGGCAGAGAGAGGCGATCACCAGTGAGAGGGTCGAGATATCTGCCGTGTAGAAAATCGCAATAATGATGATGGCCCCCATATCATCAAAGATGGCCAGACTGACCAGAAAGATCTTCAGGCTGATCGGTACCCGTTTTCCAAACAGTGACAGCACCCCGAGAGCAAAGGCGATATCGGTAGCCGTGGGGATCGCCCACCCCTGCATCGCAATCTCATCCCCTCCATTGAAGAGGATATAGAAGAAGGCAGGTACCACCATGCCGCCAATTGCAGCCAGTGCAGGCAACACTACATTACTTAATTCACGCAGCTCTCCCTCCAGCAGTTCCCGCTTCAGCTCCAGTCCAACCAGAAAGAAGAAGATCGCCATCAGACCATCATTGATCCACAGCAGCAGTGGCTTCGCCAACTGCAGTGGCCCCACCCGAATCTCCACCGGCAGATCAATCAACATGTCATAGTAGATCGCCAATGGAGAGTTGGCCATCAGCATGGCAACACAGGCCGCCAATACCAGAATAATGCCACTGGCAGACTCCAGCTTGAGAAACTCCTTGAAATTGCTTACACCCATAAAAACACTCCGTTAACACGAATATAGATTGCCCTCTATTTTCCAGAAAAATGCTGAAAATCACAAATCTTGAACCCCGTTCAGCCACCAAAATAACCACTCAGGCAATGTGAATACCCGCTGAAATCGACTATCCTATAAAGTATGGAACTTGAGGTTGTTGCCAAACGTTTTGCCGAACTGGGACACCCCACGCGGCTCGCCATCTTCCATCAGCTGGTACGCTGTGGGCAGTGCGGTTGCTCAGTCGGAGAGATCCAGAAAAGCCTCGATATTCCCGGCTCCACCCTCTCCCACCACCTCTCCAAACTGGTCTCTGCCGGGCTACTGGAGCAGAAACGGGAGGGGCGTACCCTGCGCTGTATCCCCTCCCTGACCGCACTCAATGAGGTGGTTCAGTTCCTTACCGAAGAGTACTCCTCCTGCAGCTGCTCCACAGAGTAGTATTTTTTTGCTATCATATTTCTATTGTTCTGGAAATATAGACATAAAATGCAAAAGAAGATTCAAACAACCCTGCTCTGGCTACTGCTTGCCGCCCCGCTTCACGCCTTCGAAACGGTACAGGTGAGCGAACAGGTCTATGCACTGGTTGGAGAGCTGGGGCAGCGCTCCCCGGAGAATCTCGGTCACAACATGACCTCCGGCTTCATCATCACCTCACAAGGGGTGATTGTGATCGATGCCGGTGCCTGTCTGGCTGGTGCCGATGCCATCATCCATGCCATTGAAGCGGTAACCGATCAACCAATCCGCTGGGTGATCAACAGTGGTGGACAGGACCACCGCTGGATCGGCAACACCCGCTTTATCGAACTGGGGGCCACCCTCATCGCCTCGGAGGCGGCACGGGACGACATGGTGGCCCGTAGCGCCGACCAGTTCGGGCAGGCCCGAAGATTCATTCAGGACCGTTTTGAAGAGACCAACCCCACCTACCCCAACCTCACCTTCCAGCAACGCTACCGCATGCCGATTGAGGAGTTGGAGATTGAGCTGATCTACACCGGCGGCGGCCACACCCCCGGCGATATCTTTATCTGGCTACCGCAACAGTCGATCCTCTTTACTGGAGATATCGTCTATACCCAGCGCATTCTGGGGGTACAGCCCGGCTCCGGGGCACGTTGGCTGAAGAGCCTGGAGTATATGCGGGATATGCTGAAGCCCCGTACCATCATCCCTGGCCATGGTGCCGTCACCGATCTCAACCGCGCCCTGAAGGACAGCTACGACTATCTGCAGCACCTGCACCATGGTATCGAACAGGCCATCAACGAGGGCGCCTTTGATCCGGTCGAGGCCGCCGAACAGGTGGATCAATCCCCGTTCTCCTATCTGCACAACTACAGCAGCCGTCTGCGTGGTCGCAACGCCCTGCGCATCGCCGAGGAGCTGTTCAAGCAGGAAGCGAGCCGCTGATTTCGGATCTGTGCCAGAATAGCGGCAACTCCACCAGAGAACAGCCATCTTGCACACGCCCCCCAGACAACTGCTACAGCAACTGTTCGAGGCCGCCGTAGCCTCGGCACAACCGGCTCACTACATCCCCCGCTACCTGCCTGATCCCCCCAAAGGGCGCACCGTTGTGGTCGGTGCCGGCAAGGCGAGTGCCGCAATGGCACAGACACTGGAGCAGCATTGGGAGGGAGCACTCTCCGGCACCGTGGTGACCCGCTACGGCTTCGCCCTGCCTTGCCAGCAGATTGAGATTCTGCAGGCGGCTCACCCGGTGCCAGACCGAGCCGGAGTGATCGCTTCACAACGTATTCTGCAGCAAGTCTCTGACCTCCGTGAAGAAGATCTGGTGATTGTGCTGATCTCCGGTGGCGGCTCTGCCCTGCTCACTGCCCCGGCAACCGGGATTACGCTGGAGCAGAAGATCACCATCAACCACGCTCTGCTCAACTCCGGGGCACCAATCCACGCCATCAACTGTGTACGCAAACAGCTCTCTGCGATCAAGGGGGGACAACTGGCACTGGCCGCCGCACCGGCACAGGTAGTGACGCTGGCGATCTCCGATGTACCGGGGGATGATCCCGCCACCATCGCCTCCGGTCCCACCGTGCCGGACGCCTCAACCCCTGCAGAGGCACTGAAGATCATTGAGCACTACAACATTCCTCTGCCAGAGGCGGTCCACAACCATCTCAACCGTGAACCACCACGCAGTAGAGACCACATTCAATTTGAACACTGCCAGACCCATATCATTGCCCGCCCCCAACAGGGGCTGGAGGCCGCTGCAGCAGTGGCCGAAAAAGCGGGATACCGGGTAGAGATCCTGGGCGATGCGATCGAAGGAGAGGCACAAAAGGTGGCCCAGCACCATGCTCAACTGACCCGCTTTGCGGCTCCCGGAACCCTGTTGCTCTCTGGTGGAGAACTGACCGTTACCCAACCGGGCAGTGGTCATGGCGGTCCCAACAGCGAATACGCACTGG
>CAYFPQ010000156.1:0-4142 GCA_964345005.1 uncultured Victivallales bacterium
ACATCCAGAATCCCTTTGTCCGTTTCGGCAAGCAGATATCGGGCCTGATCAATGCGCAACGATTGGAGAAAGTCCGTTACCGTATAGCCGGTTTCACGCTTGAAAACCCTGGACAGGTGTTCCGGACAGACAAAGCAGGCTGCGCTGACGGCGGCAAGGCCAATCGGATTTGTGTAATGCTTTCGCATGTAGGAGAGAGCCCGCCTTACCGGCGCGGAATACGTGTGAGCGGGAAGCGTGCTCCCGGTGGTCTCCTGCATCACGTAAGGGCGTATGCGTTCCAGAAGGCGTGGCACGATGGTTCTGAAATCGGAAAAGGCGTGGATGCCTTGGATACGGCCCAACGCCTCTCCGTAGAGAAAGGAAAGGTTGGTATCGATATCAACCGTTCCCGCGGCAAGGCTGAGGAACTCGATCAGCTTGCGCCTGGCGTTCAGCAGGTTCTTCTGATTTCGGATCAATGTGATGTCCAGCCACAACCTGACGGTGGTGTGCCAATCGGATTCGCCGCGAAAGGCGCTGAGCGCAATAGCGCGGATTTCATGCTCTATAGAAACGGAGAAATGCCGCGGGTTGGTATCGGGCAGTTGCGCCAGATAGCGCTGACGAGTCGAGCTGATGGCGCGCCGCAGGGCGGGCATCCATTGTGCGGCTTTTGCGCAGTGAAAACTGTCGCCATGGAGAAGGCCCTGTTGGTTACAGGCCTCCTCCATCTCTTGCGCGGGTCCTTTGTATGTGACATACAGCATGCCCTGGTCGGTATTCACGACCCACGGCTTAAGCCTCGCGGAGGCGAACGTCAATGTGCCCGGATCGTGGTTCTCCAACTCTATGGCGATCACGTTGAGCGGAAAAGAAAGCCCCTTCTTCTCTATCCATCCGCGCACGTCTTCCGGGTCAGGGAGCGGGCCGCCGTACAGTCTTCCGAGAATCGCATCGGTTCCGGATGCTCTTGTCATGTGGCCGCCTTGCTGATAGATCAAAATAGATCAATGAATAGTCAAATGACGCCGCGATTATGCTCTATATTGATGATATGGTCAAGGAGGTGAATTGATATGCGGGTGATCCGCCAAGAAAGGACGAGAAAATGACGGAAGTTCTGCTGACAAAAGAAGTCGCATCTTATGCGCGCTCACTGGGCGCGGATCTGGTTGGTTTTGCACCGGTCTCCCGTTGGGCCAAGGCTCCTGTGGAGCACAGTCCACAGGGGGTATTTCCGTCGGCGCGGAATGTTATCGTATGCGCCTGCCATTTTCTGGATGCACCCACGGAACTGGGAGCGGAGGAGGATCCCCGAATTCCGGGGCCGGCGATGACCGAAATGAGCGTTTCCACCATGTTGCAGGATATCGGATTCCGAGTTTCAAAATTCCTGCAGAAACAGGGGCACGGTGCGCTGTTCGTTCGCCAGAGCGGAGCCTGGCGTTATCGCGGCGCCAACGGCGACAGGGGGTGGGTCGGCGACATTTGTCATTACTACGCTGCGGCCTGTGCGGGATTGGGTGAAGTCGGTTGGAACAATATTACTCTCACACCCGAGTTCGGGCCGAGGCAACGTTTTGTGTCGATCATCACGGATGCCGACTTGACCCCGACGCCGCTCTATGACGGTCCTCCACTGTGCGATCGCTGCAGGATGTGCGCAAAGCAGTGTCCCACGCAATCGTTTGAGAAGGATGTGTCCGGCAAGATGCTGTGCATCGAATGCGAAGACAGGAAGTGGGAGTTTCCCGAGCGCAATCTGTGGCGGTGCGCGCTGGGCGAGAATTTCATGCTCGATGTGTTCCTGGACGAATGGAAAGACCGGGAAGTGACCGAGGAACTGGTGCTGCGTATGGAGCAGAAGGCCGTCGAACAGCATAACGAGTGGATCACGGGCTGGAAGATGGGTATGTGTCTCAAGTATTGCATGTCCAAAGAGCGGCGCTACTGGGACCGGCAATACTGCAAAGCGCCGCGTCGCCGCCGCGATGTCGAGCCGGATACCCGGCCGGAAAACCTCCGAGCGCTCCTGAAAGATATCGAGGCCCGTTGTCCCGATCTGGGCGTTGACTTTTTTGGAACAGGCTCGAAAGCGGATTTCACAACGGCTGGCATCGACATTCGGGAATTCATGCCTGACGCCGAAAGCGTGATTGTTTTCGGGCTGGAATACCCGAAGCATTGCGCTCTGAACAGCGATCATCATGCGCACAAGGCCGCTATTGAGATCGGCAAACTGCTCCAGGAGCAATACGGCTTCTCCGCGCTGCCTCGGTCCGCGCTGGCTGTCGGGCAATCGGCCCGGATATGCGGTGTCGACAGGCCCGGTGTTTGTTGTGAATGGCGCACCATTGTCACCTCGGCGCCTTTGACGAAGCATCGATGGGAGATCGGTCCGGCGGACGTCTCGAAATCCGGGACGCCATCCCGTCTGACCGCGGAAACACGGGAGACTGCGCATCGGGCCGGCGCGGACATGATGGGGATTGCGTCGGTGGGGCGGCTTGACGAGCTGGCCGCGCAACTGCGGGATATCTTCGAGCCGATAGATGACTATTTTGTTGTTGAAGATGAAGGATGTCCGATCAAACGCGAGACGTTGTGGGGACGCCAGGGGCATCCCTTCAGGCCGGCGGCTCAGGCCGTGAAACTTGTCCCCAAACGGCCTTCTGAACATTTGTCCGGCGCAAAATCGGTCATTGTATTCGGGATAGGCCTTCTGAACGCCAGTATTGACAATGCGGGCGCGGAGCCGGCGCGAAAAGCCGGACATTTCCACACCTCGGTTCACGAGGAGATATTCAGTCAATTGCAGACGGTTCAGCTCAGGGTGTCGCGTCTGTTAGCCGCGGCCGGTTACCGGTCGGTTCCGGTCTTTGACCTGTTTGGCCTGGCCGGCGGCGTCAGCGGCGCGGATAAAGAGTCGCGGGTCAGTGGCGGCGGCGTGGATCTGACCGCTTCGCGGTTCGCGGCAGTGGCGGCGGGGTTGGCTGATCTGGGCTGGAACGGGATCCCCATGACTCCTGAATACGGCCCCCGGCAGCGGTTTGCCTGTCTGGTCACCGATGCCGATCTGATTGCGGACAACGTTTATGATGGGCCCGCTTTGTGCAGGGAATGCGGGGATTGCGTGTCCGCCTGTCCCATGGCTGCGCTCGATGAACAAGCGTCCTGCAGCGTGACTCTGGGGGGACGCACGTTCCGCTGGGGGCGGCTGGATCGGCTGCGCTGCGATTTTGCCCAGCGTTACGGCTTTGTTCCGGAAGAAGGCGGTCAATATATCGGATGCCGTAACGATTTTGAAGCGCCGGAGAAGATTACGCCCGATTATGTCTGCGACTGTATGCGGAAAGCCGACCGCATACAGCGTCCCAGCTATACCCCGATTGTGGAGCCGTGTTTTACCGCCTGCCGAACGGGGATGGGGGGATAGGACAGATGCAATTTAACTCGGCATACGAGTGGGCCTACGCGCTGCCGTCATCGGACCGTTTCTTCAATGTCATTTCCCAGGACGAAGATGCGCCGATTGATGGAAATGAAGACCGGCGTCTGATCGACTGCGTCCGTTGCTCCGCCTCGGCGGGCATCAGCGCGACCCTCAGTGCCGAGCGGGAGCCCATGCCCGGCGGTGGACCACAACGGAATCCCTCCCGTATCCGTTACACCCGCATTCTTCCGCTGCGACTCGACATTGATGCCGCAGGACCGGGGTACGTGCATATCCAACTGCGAACCGGACAACCTCTGGATCGCGTCGAGCGCATGCAGTTGTGGTTCTTCTCCGCCGCCGAGTTGGCCGGTGTCGGCAGTTCACTGTGGGCCGAGACCACAACCGGTGATCTTCTGCTGGACGGCGATTGCGCCGCAGACAGATGGCGGTTGTGTGAAGCGCGGTTTCATCCGTGTGAAAACGCCGTTTTGACGGGACTGAAGCTGATGATCGGCGGGACATGCCGCGCGAACTGTTGGTTTGACGCTTTGAGGGTTGGGCATTTCAAAGGCTACACGCCTTTTGTCGAGCCTCTCATCGAGTCGGGTTCACTTTCCATCGAGCCCGATACGCTCGACCGCGGCAGCGACAGACCGTTCGATATTACCTATCGTGGGTGGCTGATTGACTCAAGTACCCCCCATATGTAGTGTCCCTGTGAAAT
>CAYFPQ010000157.1:0-4074 GCA_964345005.1 uncultured Victivallales bacterium
CTGCGGTTATAAGCTACGGCCATGACGCCATGAATCGAGTGACCTCCATAACCCAATCCGTAGCTTCCGCAGACTCCGTTGTGAGCTACACCTATGATGCCAACGGAAACCGGACGGCAGTTGAGTATCCCAATGGCGACGACGTGACCTTTGTATACGACGCAGCCAACAGGCTCTCCGATATCACCGGCGATATGGGGGCTTACGGTCTCGGCTGGGATGATGCCGGTCGGTTGACAGACATTGAGTATCCTAACGGTGTTGATGCCGTTTACGCACACGATGTCGCCGGACAGCTCACGAACTTCAGCTATGGCACCGGCGCAAGCCCGTTCCTCGAGAGGGGCATCACGCGTGATCTGCTTGGCAGGAAAAGCGTGGAGAGTATCGAAGCGGGTCTTGAGATCGCACCACCCGATACGCACCAGTTCCATTACAACGATGAAGCCGACCGCGTTGAACATGTCTCCCGGATGGACACCTACGCACACCCGGAAGTGTGGCGCGACCTGAACCCCGGTTATAGTAAAGATGGCAATGTCACGAACATCATCGAGGGGTACAACGGTCAGCATCTCACGCACACACTGAGCTGGGATTACAACAACCGGTTGACGACTTTCAGTGGCGAGCTGTCCACGAATCTCTGGACTGGCACGCCGCCTCTCCCCGAGTCACGCTACTTTGGATATGACGCTCGGGGCAATAGGGTTTCGCGGTCCGTCACCGGCGCTGCAGCCTCTGTTCATGTCCTTGACCATGCCGCTTCACTGGCAAACGTTCTGGCGGAAGCAAAGAGTGATGGCACGGTCCTGCGGGTCTATCTCTGGGCTCCGGGTGTTGGCTTGCTCGCGCACAAGGATGTTGGCGGCAGCGGAACCAACCGTTACTACCATGCCGACGAACTCGGCAGTACGTTGGCCATATCGGATGGCTCAGGCAGCGTGTCCGATCAGTTCTTCTATCTGCCGTACGGCGAACTTGCCGGACGGACGGGAACGACCGAGACGCCCTATACGTTCGTGGGGCGGTATGGCGTCTATTGGGAAGACGGCCCGCTCTACCACATGAAGCATCGCTATTATGACGTGGGTCTTAAGCGGTGGCTCTCGGCTGATCCACTCGGGTTGAATGGTGGACCGAATCTCTATGCGTATTCGGGCGGAGCGCCGACTGTGCTGATTGACATGTACGGGCTTTGCGGAGAGAGTGCACTAGATATCTGGGCACAAGGTGCCGCTATGGCGGGATTGGGAGGTGAGCTTTTCGGCATTGCGATTTCGTATCCAGTAGCTCTGACTGGATCTGTAATAGGTGAAGTCGTACTGCTGCCAGTCCGTCCTTTCGTCGAAAATCTGCCTTCTCCCTTTATTGAAATGAACCAAGCATATGGTGAGGCCTTTATGCTTGTTATAGAATCCATGAGAGTTGAGTGATTATGAAAACAGCGTTTATTCTACCTGCCATATTGCTGGCCAACGGGCTGTACTTCATGGGGGCACTCATGAACGGGTATTCAGTTGTTGAACTGCTGCCCGGATTCCTTGCCAAGCTCACCATAGAAGTTGTCTCTCTTGTTCATGCTGTCAACGGAAAGGCTTCCGCAGTCTTCGTCCTGCTGTTCATCTGGATACTCACATGCGTTGTATCGATCTGGTACTGCTTTCGAGATCCTTCAATTCAAAGCGCACCGGGCCTTCTGCTAAATGCACTCTTGTATGTGTTGATGAGCATCATGGTTATCCAGAAATACCGAGAGTCGAAGTGAAGCCCTCCAGAGCCATCGGGTATGTCACTCTGATCTTCGAGCGCGATAGGCGCGATAGCGCGATAGGGGTCGGTCCTAAAGTTACTAGTTTACAGAGGTGGTGTGTACTGGGAAGATGGCCCGCTCTATCACATGAAGCATCGCTACTACCATGTCGGCCTCAAACGGTTTCTCTCAAGCGATCCTTTGAGTGTTCGCGGGCTGTTGGCGCGGCAGAAGATGGCGAACCTCTATGCTTATGCGGCCGGGAATCCACTGTTCTGGCTCGATATTCTGGGGCTGTGTACAAGCAGTTCCGGCTGGACGCTCAGCAATCCCAATTCGAATCTCCGGCTTAGTCCGCAGCAACTGAACGCAATCGGCCAGACTGTGAGTGATGTGAACGACGACTTTGAGCCGATCCAGCTGACGGTCTTGGGGTTGATCACCGGTGGAGCTGCGGGCGGTCCGGCAGCCATTGAGTGGGTTGTGACGCATCCGTTGGAATCCTATCTCATCGGCGATGCCTTTTACGGTGCTGTCTCAGATACCCTGCCAGAGACACCCGCTCAGGCGGTCGGCACGGGAATAAGAGAGATTCTGGAGCAGATCACAAGTCCATAGCTGTAGGCGGTGACGTTTTCTGACCGTATTCGAGGTGTATCGGTAGTGCGACAAGATGCGAAAGAACTCAACTTGCTGATAGGACTCATGTTCACTGGCGTGGGTATCCGCGTTGCAGTAACACAACAGTTCTCGCATTACACATGGGGAACTGTTCGAGGTACGGAAGTCGGGATAGCAGGTTTCTTCATGCTCGCTCTTGGGTTCTGGATGTTCATTGGCTACTATCGACAGTGTGCCATGCTTAGGAAACAGCAGAAGTATGCCTTTCTGATGTTGGTTGCGTTTGCTTCTCTTGGTCCGCTATTCTTGATGGCATTTGCATGCCCCGTGCCTGTTCGTGCCGTCATTGTCCTTGGACCGTTTCTCGCGGCCCACCTCCTTCACCGGAGCATACTCGCCCATCCCCAAACGCGGTCGGACGGAGAGTCATGAAGAGAACACTGTTCTTTGTATGCGTGCTCTTTCTTGCATGGCCGTCCAATGCAAGCATCATTATCTGGAATGAACCTCATGACGGACCCTATCGGCTCTACGCCTTTTTCGAGGAGCCGACTGCATTTGCTTATGACTTCGTAGTCGGGGATCAGGACATCTCCGTCAGCAGTCTTGGGGTCTACGATGTTCATCAGGATGGGTTGCTGGAGAGTCATGATGTGAGCATATGGACTGCTGAAGGCACACCCGTTGCAAGTGTGACAGTACCCGATGGAGAAGAGGGTGTTTTGTTCGGAAACTCGCGGCACGCGGAACTTGCGACCCCTGTCACGCTTCAGTCGGGCGATACATACGTCATTGGAACCTGGTACTCCGACATGAGCGACGAACCGTTTACTTGGGAGCCTTGGGATCCGGCTGGACACGAACACTTCGAGAGTCTTGCTGCCAACAGCGCATGGTTTGCGTCCGGTTCTCTGGCTTTTCCACCAGCACTGAACGGTAACGGTCCCTATCTCGGAACCACATTCGGCTACAACATCGTCCCCGAACCCTCCACCTACATCCTGTTCGTCCTCGGCGGTCTCATCATAGCCATTGCGGCTCGTCGCCGCATTCGGGAAAAAGAGTAGAAACCCCACATCCCCTATTCCATAGGGGAGGCCATCCAGCGGTGGAAATGCAATTCCAATTCGTGTGACCGTCTCGACCTGCGGCCATGACGGTCTACACTCCCTCTTAATTAAGATATCCTCCCAATTAGAAGCAGCGGGGGAAGGTTTGAGAGAATCAAAGAGGTGAAACCCTCTTCCCGTGTTCTGGTCGTACCGACACAGGGCAGAACTCCGGAGCCCTTCTCCCGCCGATCACGGCAACACACACCGTGCTGCCTGCCGGACCGTTCGAGAGTTGCACTCTCTCTTGTGTGCTCCCTGCGCACCGCATCACCGCACTGCTGCACACTTCACATCCAACCCCCCGAGACCCCCTTCCTTCACACTCTCCCGACCGATTGCCGTTTCCTCGACTTCGTCGAGGAAACCTACCCATCCCCGCCGATTCCCGAGCGGTCCCTCCAAGCGATTGCCGCTTCGTCGACTGACGTCGACGAACGGCATACCGGTACTGCCCTGCGCGTCTGAGTGACCGACCGTCCCGACCGATCCCGACTACGTCGTGATCGGTCTACGGGCCCTGCCTCAGTCACCGCGTCGAGTAGCCAGGGGGCGTCTCCGCCCCCCAGCTCTCACAGAACCGGACTTCCA
>CAYFPQ010000158.1:0-1829 GCA_964345005.1 uncultured Victivallales bacterium
TCAATGTGCCCAACTTTTTTCATCTTTCTTAAACCGTTAACCCTGCAAGTATATAATGCGCCCTGTTTTTAAGCCATTTTCGGAGCCATCCCCTCATGCAACAGTACAAGAGAGATTTCCTCAACTTTGCCATCAATGCCGACGTGCTGCGTTTCGGTGAGTTCACCCTGAAATCGGGTCGTATCAGCCCCTACTTCTTCAACGCCGGGCTGTTCAATACCGGTGCACAGATGGCAAGACTGGGCAAGTACTATGCAGCAGCGATTGTGGAGAGCGGGATCGAGTTTGATCTGATCTACGGCCCCGCCTACAAGGGGATTCCACTGGCCGCGGTCACTGCCACCTATCTGGCGGAGGAGCATGGGCGTGATCTCCCCTTTGCCTTCAACCGCAAGGAGGCGAAGGATCACGGTGAAGGCGGCGTGATTGTCGGCGCCCCACTGGAGGGGAAGATTCTGGTGATCGATGATGTGATCTCTGCCGGTACCTCGGTACGTGAATCGGTCGACATCATCCAGGCCAACGGCGCCGAGTTTGGTGGCGTGGTGATCTCACTGGACCGTCAGGAGCGTGGACAGGGCGACAAGTCTGCGATTCAGGAGGTCGAATCCGATTACGGTGTAGAGGTGGCGAGTATTGTGGGGCTGAACGATCTGATCACCTATCTGGGCGAGCAGTCCGGTATGGAGGAGAACCTGAAGAAGGTCGAAGCCTACAGAGAGCAGTATGGTGCCTGATCTCTACTGAACACTCTTCAGCCATAAAAAACCCGGAGCTTTTACTCCGGTTTTTTTGTTTTCACTTCTCTTTGTTGAATGCGCCTCGAAGGACTGCATTACAGGAGCTTCGACTGAAGGAGCGGCAGTGGAGCAGCAAAACTCCCATCACCGCAACGACACCAAAGCCGAGAAATACAAGCGTTCCATCCATGGTTACGACTCCTGCTTTTTGGGTTTGTAATTTAACGATGGCACTATTCCCCACCTCCCTGTGGAGAGCAGCGCCCAAAGAGGCTTTTAGCTCTTCTTGTCTGCTTTCTTCAGCAGCGCCTCAATGCCGTAACGCTGGGCAATCATCGCCAGCTGCTTGCGGTAGTACATCACCGCGCTGTTATTATTGGCAGAGACATCATAGATCTTCCAGCCCTGCTTGGTGGGGTGGAAACTGAAGGTGATCTTCACCGGGAAGCCACGCGGATGGGTGATACGTGCCGCAACGGTCACCTCCTTGCCGAAACGGGAGCGCTTCGCCGGATAGAAGGTCACCCGGTGGTTGGTATAGGCATAGGTGGCGATCTGCTGCCCCAACGCACTCATGAACATCTCCTTCAGCTTCTTGGAGAGGGTCTCCATCTGCGCATCGTCCAGATCCTTCGACATCTTGCCAGCCGCGAGGCGGGTCATGTGATCAAAGTCGAAGTAAGGGCCCAACTCCTTATTGACGAAGTCGAGCACATTGGAGAGGTCGGTACTACCGGTACGACGCAGGTAGGAGAAGGTCTGCTCCACCCCCTGACGCAACAGCTGGTCCGGGGTCGCCTGACGTGCAGGCTGGTAGCGACGCATCGGTGCCGGTGGCCGATAGGGGTTGAACGACTGGGAGGGGCCACGATAGCCGTAGCGGTTGTTGTAATCCTGTGCCTGCGCCAGTGGGACCACCATCAAAATACCCAGCAGGGCGACACCCAATTTGCGGATCATGCTCAGCTTCATTCACAACTCCCTATGCAATGCAGTTCAATCGAGCCGCCATTATTAACCACATTTGCTCTCACCACAATTAAGACAGGTCATACACCCATCCATTTTAATAACCGCCTTGGTGCTGCA
>CAYFPQ010000158.1:1998-2659 GCA_964345005.1 uncultured Victivallales bacterium
CGCCACCAGTGAGGGCATGTACTTGCCCCCCTTCTTGAAGTAGCCACCACGCGGGTCGAATACCGAGCGCAGCTCTTCCACCAGGAAGGTGACATCGCCACCCTTGCGGAATACCGCAGAGATGATTCGGGTCAGCGCCACAATCCACTGGAAGTGGTCCATGTTCTTGGAGTTGATGAAGATCTCGAACGGACGACGGTGCTCATGGTCGGTCCCCTCGTTGAGCACCATATCGTTGATGGTGACGTAGAGGGCATGCTCAGAGAGCGGAGTCTTGATCTTGTAGGTGTTGCCCACCAGATGATCCGGGCGCTCCAGCTTCTCATGCATCTGGATCACATTGGAGAAGGGGTCTTCCTGCGGCAGCTCCTGCACCGCCTCTTCAACGGCAGCCTCCTCTTCCTGTGCGCCGACGCTGTAGCCGACTATCTTCTTCTGAATCTTGATACTCATAAATACTGCTCCTTGTAACTACGATTAAAATTTACCGTAGTAGCCCTCTTTCAGGGCGTCGTAGAGGTTGGCTGCGGTGTGGATCTCGCCGTCATACTCGATCTCCTCATTCCCCTTCACCTCGACGGTGGAGCCATCCTCCAGCTCGAAGGTATAGGTGGTGTTCTCCAGATCCTCCTCCTTCACCAGCACGCCCTGGAACACCTCC
>CAYFPQ010000158.1:2798-4018 GCA_964345005.1 uncultured Victivallales bacterium
CGCCGCCTGCACATCGACATGCGCCTTCGGGCTGATGTTCTCGGAGGAGATGAAATAGTCCGGCAGCTGGTTGGCTGCCTCCTCGGCATAGGGCTCCGCATCGGGGTTGACCAGCTCACGATAGGCGAGCAGCTCATAAGAGAAGACATCCACCTTCTCCTTGCTCTTCTTCCCCTCACGAATCACGTTGCGCGAATACATATGAGAGAAGCTGGGCTCGATGCCGTTACTGGCATTATTGGCCAGCGACAGCGAGATGGTACCGGTCGGCGCAATAGAACTGTGGTGGGTAAAGCGGCACCCCTTCTCTGTCATCGCGGCAATCAGCTCCGGCTCCTCCTGCGCCACCTGCTGCATATAGCGGCTGTACTTGGCATGGAGCACCTTGCCCAGAATCCTGTCGCCGACACTCCAGCCATCAGCGATCAGCTCGGGACGCTGACGTACCATATCCTGGGTGATCTCGAACGCCTGATCCATCACCGGGGCTGCACCCTTCTCCTCCGCCAGTTCGACACCGGTCTTCCAGCCGGTGATCGCCAGCTCCTTGGTCACCATCTCGGTGAACTCGAGGGAATCGGGTGCACCATACTCCATCCCCAACATGGTCATGGTGGAGCCGAGACCGAGGAAGCCCATACCGTGGCGGCGCTTGCTCATGATCTCGTCACGCTGCTGTTCCAGCGGCAGACCGTTGATCTCGACCACGTTATCCAACATGCGGGTGAAGATGCTTACCGTCTTGCGGTAGGACTCCCAGTCAAAGGTGGCGTTCTCGGTGAACGGCTCCTCGACAAAGCGGGTGAGGTTGATGGAGCCCAGCAGGCAGGCACCGTACGGAGGCAGCGGCTGCTCACCACAAGGGTTGGTGGCACGCACCACCTCATCGAACCAGTTGTTGTTCATCTCATTGACCTTGTCGATGAGGATGAAGCCGGGCTCGGCGTAGTCGTAGGTGGAGGACATGATCACATCCCATAACCGTTGAGCGCGAATCGTCTTGTAGACCTTGCAGGCCACCAGCCCCTGCTCATTGGTGATCAGCCCCTCGGGCTCGGCCCACTCACGCCAGACGATCTGCTCCGGGTTGTTGAGGTCGAGATTTTCACTGTCGATCCCCTTCTGGTTGACCGGGAAGGCGAGCTTCCAGTCACTGTCACTGCGCACCGCCTCCATGAACTCCTTGGTCACCAGCAGCGAGAGGTTGAACTGGCGCAGCA
>CAYFPQ010000159.1:0-3812 GCA_964345005.1 uncultured Victivallales bacterium
ATTCGCAACTATTTGTGCTCCAGATGCTTGACCCACTCTATAGCACTACCGTGGCACCCAAAGGGGAGGCAAGTGGTTAGACGGGGAACCATGGCGAAGGCAGGCCATGAGGCATTGACACTGACCACCCGCCGAAGACCGGGACAGCCGAGGCAGCAGGTAACATCTGGACACGCCCTGCTTGCCACGACTATGCTCGTGACCAACACCAGAGCGTCTGTCTGTTCTGCCAAGAATGGCCGTGGGTGTGGAGGGGACCTGATGTATGTTCACCGGATCCGGAAGATGTGGAAGACTCGTCAATAGGAAGTTGGCTGAAGAAGAAGGAGGATCATGAGTATCAGACGATATCTGGGGCTGTGCGAACTTCATGTGTGCAAGAAATGTGAATCCGTGTGTGGCCCAGACGGAGACAGCCCTGTGAAAGGGAAACTGGAGACGGTCTACGCTGTGGTCATTTGCGTGGGGCTTTCTGCCATTTGGCTTATGGTTGGATTGATTGTGGGGACCTCCATTGCCCAGTGAAATCCGCATATGCCTCCGTTGTCCCCGAATCCAGCAATCCTCTGAATCCCGCTGGACAGCCCAGTTGTGTGACCACTATAGTGAAACTGTTCTGGGGCTCTGTTGATATGAAGCCATACCGCCAAATATCTCTGTTCATACTCATGATCGCTCTGTCTGGTTGCAGTCGACCGCCACTGTCCTTTATGGATGATCCCTCATGCGATTGGGATTCGATTACGATTCCTGGACCAATTGAGTATGACGAAGCTTGGGCCATCGTTGCAGAAGTGATTGCCAAGAATCACGACATCGACAGAGCATGTAAAGACTCCGGACTCCTTACTACGCCTTGGCATTGCCTCCACGATACGAGCGAACGGTACCAAGTCCGTAGGGTCTTGTCGTTTGCGGCTGACAGAAGACGAGTCGATGTGAGAGCAGAAGCCCAATGGTTGGACAATCTTGGGGATCCCATCGAAGGCTGGGATAGACTCGTTCTTCAGAGCCTGACCAACCAGATAGCGGCAGCTCTTGATTCCCAGAACACGAGCAGCAAGGCGCTGCAGTAGTCGCTCTCGACTTGCTCAAGGCGCTATTTACCGAATTCCGCACGACGGGGAAGAGCGCCGTAATTCCCTTAGTACTCGTTGTGGGCTTTGCAGTCTCAGCTAGGGACGCTGCTTATCGGATTGGTCTCGCTCCCTGCTTGCCTCTTGTTTGCCTTCACGCATAACATATGGCATCAGAGGTATGCTCCAGATACCGGCCCAGATCCCGAAGCCGATGGACACGGCAATGCAGTATGGAAGCGACCCGTCTGTAGCTCTGACCACAAGGAAGAGGAGTATCAAAGAGATGACATAGTTCAGGCAGAGCAGTATCTGTGCAACTAAGCGCGTCAAACTCAAGACGGCAACAAAGATGCAGCCAATTACGAACGCCCCTAGAATCATCGCGAAACCTTCCATTTCTGCATACTCCTTCCGCTTGCGTTTGTCTCTCTTCTCCGATCACCAAAGGACTACTTGGCAGACATAAGCGCCTTTCTGCTCTGCTCTTGGCTTTCGGGAGAAGAGTCTATCCATGGGAGATCTTTCCCCGCTTTCTTGCCTCCTCATCTCGATCCTCGACAGCCAGTCCAAGAGGAGGACCGAGCTCCCGTAGTGCCGTAAGATAGAACAGTCCAGGCACCACAAGAAGTGCACATACCCATTTAGATACGAGAGCTGCTGGGCTTCCTGAGAAGAATGCCTGGTAGTACCACAGGGGGAAAACCTGTACAGAGAGCACGCACGTCACGACCCACGTGATAAGGGGAGGTATGATGAGGCTGAAGAGCAGCATATACAGAAAGCGACAGAGCCGTGTGTGCCCATTGAGACAACATCTCTCTCCAGCACAAGCAAGCCACGCGGCAAAAGCGCCGCTTGCGAGAGCGACGAGAGGCCAGCTAAAGACGCTGGAACCGATAAGAACGGTACCGGAGAACGCTGGACCAACCAGGTCCGTCAGCACATATCCAACAACCGCAAGGCCCGACAACAGATAGGACAGCCTCCGCAGACGGATGACTCTCAATTGCTTTCTCCTGTCATCGCCATTCTCGACAACGGCACGCTTCTGGAAATAGAAAGCAAACCAGACAAACAGGCCAATACTTAGAAGGAAAGCCATGATGCGCTCGGCGTAACTGTGCAACAAGTATCGCCAGACTTCCGCAAAACCATCGATGGCGAAGACTACGTGTGTACTGAACACCGTATGGAACACCGTCTGAGCTCCGCCAAGCGCCATGAGGATAATGATCACGTATTCGTAGAAGTACACGGCGACTGCTCCACCGATGACAAACAGACCGAACCCCAGTCCCAGCAATACATTCTGCGGTGCCTCCAAAGCTGCTAAGATGACAGCGCCGAGTAACCCAGACCAAAACCCCGCTATGAGAAAGACGAGCAGCTTACGCAGAGGCCAAGCAAGAGAGCCCCCCACGATTGCACCGACAGCAGCGGCGATAAGCAACAGTCCAGGATGCTCAGACACGGCATTAAGAAACATGGCCCAGCCAAGGAATACATTTCCATCCAATGCCAAACCGAAGACACAGGCGATGACCATTGGCCCCAAAGCCATGCCGACAGCAATACCTGTGAGGATGATGTACAGCTTGAACAGCTTGAGCCCCCATAGAATCATGGCAAACCCGACAAGCAGGTACACATAGTTAATGACTGTTTCGATCACATTAGGCATGGCACTTCTCCTCGATCGGCTGGATGCCGCGACCCGTACTGCTCACTGCGGCGGCCAGCCTAGTAGACAGGAGTAGTTCTGTCCAGTCGATTGGCGCTTCCTGATGGGCGCTTCCTGATGAGTCACCTGAGTAAGACCGTGTACCGGGGCGACAGGAATGTCCGCACAGCGGCGTCTGTCTCGGTGTTGCAGGCCCTCAAAATACGGATGAATCCCCTCTCCCGAAAGAGAAAGAAAGAAGGCAGGGCAACAAGCGAAACAGTCTGATCGGATGTTGGAGGCGTTATCACGGTGGAGGATCCAGTGCTCCCCAATCCTGCGAAGGCCATACAGCATCTTCGATCTCGATGAGCCACTCATCAACATATACGGTTTTGGGCACATCGACGGAGAACGGATGGATTCTGCATTTCGATATATCGAGAACGATATTCCGGCCGTTCTGGCTGATCGAGGCCTTACCTGATGCTCCATGAATCTCTCGACAGATCTCTGGCTCTCTCAAGTCCTGTATCCGTATGTCTTCGAATTCAGAGGGTCCAGTCCATCTATGGATCAGGATGACAATGTCCCCAAATCGCACGAACCTGTTTGCGGGAATCACCTTCCGGACAGAATCAGCCCTGCCATCGCGTCTTATGCTCTTCGTCTCAGTGTGATCGCGTCTGACTGTGGGCTCCTGAGCCAACCACGAGGCAGCGTCCTTCTTGCTGACGTCTTCCGTAGTGCTGCTTCTTCGACAGCCAAGGACAAGGAGTGACAGTAGCAAGCATTGCAGCGTAAGCCGATCTCGCAGTCTCATGTTCCTCCTATTTAACGAGCATCCTGTGCCATACTTGTACTCATGCTTCTCCTTCGTTCTCAGCCACCTTGTGATTGCCGAGTTCTCTTCATTCCATTCTTGGGAGGATACGCGGCAAACCGCTCGCATGTCCACGGCCATTCGCAGCAAAAGATGAGCACACATCTTGGTTCTGATGCCGAGCACAGGAGCAGGACTATAGCGCTCACCGGAATTGAGCCGCCCTTGCTCATCTGAATTGAGCCACCTG
>CAYFPQ010000160.1:0-3503 GCA_964345005.1 uncultured Victivallales bacterium
ATTTCACAGGGACACTACATATGGGGGGTACTTGAGTCAATCAGCCACCCACGATCGGGATTGTCGACAGCGGAGTGGACAGCTCGCATACAGACCTCGCCGGGCGTGGGGTCTGGACCAACGACTACACAGGCGAGGGGAGTGGCGTACTCGACGAGAGCCAGCACGGCACGCACGTAGCCGGCATTGCGCTGGGCAGCGGCGCGGCGCACGCAGCCAACAGCGGGACACTGAAGTATACCGAGACAGGGAACCTGAACGGAGTTGTCCAGTGGAATTACTTCCCCAGCCATATCAATATACCGACAACATCACTCACGCATACGGCTACGGCCAGGTGGAACGGGACAGGCAGTCCGGAAGCCTATCTGTGGCTGACCTACTCGCCGACCAATGACACCAGTCATACGACTTACAAGCCCAAGAACAGCGTCAGCAGCACAACCTCACCCCTGACACTCTCAGCGAACAACACTGTTGCAGGATCCGCCACCAACGACCACCAGGTGTATTTCACGCGCAGCAGTTCCACGGGCAGCATCGAGGAGTACGTCGTTGCGTCAGAAGTCGCCGGTTACGGCGACGCGGATGACGGGTTCGCGGCGTTCCGGGGCGCCTCGCCCGGCTGTAAGTGGGCTTCGGCCAAGGTGTTTGACGCGGACGGTACCGGGGACTCCGGCTGGATCGGCAGTGCGGTGGACGATCTTGTTGCCGACCGGACAACTCACAACATCAAAGTCATCAACATGAGCCTCGGAATCGTCGGTGATCCAGGCACGGACGGACCTTTGCGCGCGAAGGTGAATACCGCGGTTGACAACGGTATCGTTCTGGTTGCTACGGCGGGAAACGACGGGCTGAATAGTACGGCAGGGGCGCGGGAAGTCGATGACCCGGGTCGCGCGGCCATGGCCCTGACGGTGGCCGCTGCGAACGACGCAAACGCGCTGACCGACTATACCAGCCACGGGTTCTCCTCGCCGTCCTCCGCGCCGCCTGGAAAGGCAGAGGACTACAAGCCGGATATCATGGCGCCGGGTGGATGCGGCTCGTGGTATTACTCCAAGATCACGGCCCCCGACAGCAACGACAGTGACGGATCGGCGTTCTCCGATGAGCAGGCCAACGATTACGCCAACAAGCACGGCACCTCCATGGCCGCGCCGATGGTGGCCGGCGCGGCGGCGCTGGTTATTCAAGCTCTCGAAGATGGCGGGCTGACCTGGGATTTCAACAGTTCCGCGAATGCCCGTCAGGTCAAGATGCTGCTCTGTGCGACGGCCACGGAATCGAACGCAAACCGGGAGGACGGCAACTACAACCCCACACTACAGCGTGCATCGGACAGCGATGGCTGGGGAGCAGGAAAAGACCGCTACGAAGGCTACGGGATGATGAATCCCGACGCCGCGATCGAGGCGGTCAACTTGAGCTACGCAATCGATGCCTATGCCACCGACACACTGGGGGCGGCGGCAAACGATCGGCGCGCCTGGGCACGGTCGGTCAGCCTGACGAATGGCGTTGCCATAACGATCGAGCTGGATGTTCCGGCAGGTGGCGATTTCGACATGTATCTGTACAGCGGGACGCCCACCTCCTATGGCGCGCCCACGCTTCTCGACTCCAGCACCGCTGCGGGAACCGGTACGGACGAGACCATCAACTACTCGCCGTCGGCAACCGAAACGGCTTATCTGGTCGTGAAGCGGATCTCCGGTTCAGGTACATTCGCCCTGGGCAGTGCCTGGACGTTGACCGTGGCCTCGGAGCACGGAACACCGTCGCCGGACGTCGGCGCCCATGTCTATAACGCGGGGACCGGGCTGACGCCGTCGTGCGGAACGGCCGTCATCACCAACGGCACAACCCGGTACTCCTGCACGGGCTGGACGATGACCGCACACAGTCCGGCGAGCGGTTCGTCCACCTCGTTCAGCATGACCATTACCAATGATGCGACGTTGACTTGGCTGTGGGAGACCAACTACTGGCTCGATACCGCTACCTCCGGCAGTGGTTCGGTTGATGTGGATGACGGTTGGAAGGCGAGTGGCGCGAACGTTCAGATCAACGCCACGGCCGCCTTCGGCTACAGCTTCTCGGGATGGAGCGGCGACACGAATGATTGTACGATCGGCGGCGCGCAGATCACGGCGCCAATGACTTCGGCGCGCGCGATCACGGCGAGCTTTGCGGTTTCTCCGGGCTCCAACACGACCAACACACTCGACTATGTCGAAACCTTTGAGAGCTACACCAACGGCTTTCAGATGCCGGGCACGAATGGCTGGTCGGCCGGGGCATTCACGGATGCAGCGGTGACGACGAACCAGGGAACCATCGGCTCGTACGCTGAGAGCTGCGGCTATCCGGTGAACGCGGCGCATACCAAGGTGCTCGAAGTGGACGGAACCGTTACCAACAGCTTCAACACGAGCGCGGGCCAGGTTCTGTGGGTGGACCACATGATCCAGGTCAACGCCATCACCGATCCCAACACCAATCTTCTGTCCACGGCGCAGGCGGCTCTTTACTTCAGCGCTGACGGGCACCCGGTGGTCTGGCACTACGACACCGCCGGCAGCTCGAATCGCTGGACGGAGATCCCGGAGGTGACCGCCTCGGCGGATAAGTGGGTGCGGCTGACGTTCAAGCTGGACTATGCGACCAGCGGCTTCGGCGGCAAGCGCTACTTCCAGACCCGCGTCGACGGGTCCCTGCTGACCAACGCGCTCGCGCGCTCGGCGAACGACGGCAGCGGGAGCTACGGCGGAAGCTGGTTCGCGATGCCCGGCAACCCGACCAACCTCAACGAGATCATCTTCGATGGCAGGGGGTCGGATATCGACGACCTGATTGTCACGACAGTCGATCCGTTTACGCCTCCCGAGCCACGAGGTACCCTGTTCGCGTTCGAGTAGATACTCCGTGGCGATAGGGGACGATGCATTTAACACGCCGTTGCGACACGAACAGCCCAAGATTCACTCTTCAAGACGAATCGCCAGAATTGGATGAGGTTCTGCGGAAGCCCCTTTTTATCTTGAATAACCCTGCGCACAGGAATAGCTTTTCCGCATGAACAGGTTCTTCAATATTGCCGGACCCTGTAACGCGCAAAAGCACTACATGTTGCCCGCCCGGGACCGGTGCGCCGACATTCTCTCCCTGATCGATCAGGAGCAGTTCTTCGTCATCCACGCCGCCCGTCAATCGGGCAAGACCACATTACTGCAGGACGCGGCCCGTGTGCTGAACGAACAGGGCCGCTACCATGCCCTCTACTGTTCGCTGGAGTCCGTGCAGGAGGTGACGGACCCGCGTGAAGGCATTCCGGCCATTCTTGATCAGTTTGAGAGTGTGATCAACTTCGCCCCCGCTGTCTTGAAAGACGCTTATCCGCGGAACACGGATCGGTCGCGCACCACGTCGGCGCTCAAGGAAACGCTGGCCTCCTTCTGCGCCGCGCTGGACAAACCGCTTGTGCTGCTGCTCGACGA
>CAYFPQ010000161.1:0-3495 GCA_964345005.1 uncultured Victivallales bacterium
TTACTCGCAAACACTTACGCGATACACTCTCCTGTAAGTAGGAAACTCGGGCTAGGCATAGCACCAGTCACGCCCTGAATGTAAATGACGGCAAGGCAGAGGGCGCCCCGAATCTGTTAAAGCCTATAGCGAGGGTTCTCATGCTTGTCTGCTCTCTGCCTGCGTATGCTCCTGTATGCTCGCCAAGAGTGGCTGCAACCATCTCTCGGGTACAACATAGCTCAACCAGTACAGGAATGATCTCAGATACTGGCCATCCGTAATCGCGACATACACATCAAGGTTGTTGGCCGCGTCATACTGATAGGAGACATGTGCATCGGCTTGTGCCTCTGAGTAGTTGACTGACGTGAGCCGGTGCTGCTTGTCGTAAGTGTAGCTAATGGTTGTGCCTGCATGTGTCTGAACCACCACAACTACAACACATAGAAAGACCAATAAGTACTTCATCTTCTATCCCTCCACACCAGCAGCCTGTGCCGGAGATTTCGGCGCGACAGTGCCATAAGCGCAAGAATTCCACATCCCATTAGCGAGAGCGAACTCGGCTCTGGAACAACATCATACATCATGTTGGGCCCGAGATACCCAAATGAAGCTCCGGGAACAACACTCTCGGGCAATACCAGTGCCGAATGAGCTCCACGCCTTGGGTTGCCCACAGAAGCGATCCCTGGACCGACCTGCACATTGCCCACGTTACTCAGAAAGACACCTGAATCATACAGAGACAAGTAAGCACCTATCACGTATGTTCCGTTCGCGCCAAGAGTCGTCGCGTGAGACAAGTCCTCATAACGAAAACCTGCAATCAGTGGGGTTTGATCACCCTCTTGCACAGTGCCTTGCGCGACAAGCTCCCCCTCCTGATTCCACACCCCAACCTGAATACTTGCATCCAAACCATCTCCCCTCGCATCCCAGAAGCCGAGAGATCTTATGAGCAAGTCAGAGTCACCAACGGAGAACTCGTATCCAATCACAATGTCGTGTATGTGATAATTGTAACCACCACCTGACCAGCCAAGCACCAGCCCGCCAAGGCACAATCCCGGCAGCAGTGCTAGAAGTACAGCAACTGAACCCCATCTAACAAGCATTCCCATTCCTGTCATATGCAAAGTGGCAGGTGGATACCCTCACATTCTACCTTCTGAATAGAACAACAAGAAAGAGCTCCCACGCTAGGTACGCTACAACAAAAACAGCAAAAGTCCACGCAAGCGCACGCACTTTCGGCGGACTAGGGCGACTGAACAGTACAGCAGTAGGGCAATCTGGATCAATGTAGACACTAACATCGTCCCCCACCCTCCACCTATGCACTCCAGGCATGGGCTGTGACTCCACAATGTGGTATACATCATCTAGCTCGAATGACACGCGAACTACAGCATTCCACCATGTCCGTTCCGGACCTTTTCCTCCTCCGCTATGAGCCTTCGGGACAAGACGCACATGGATCACACTTGCCTGAACGCACTCATAACGCACACTGGCATCAATGCTGAGCTCGCCAGCTAGGCACAGCAACAGGAGAACCAATACACAGCAACCGCATATCCGAGATACAAGTCTGATTGCACTACACTCGCCTCTCATACCGCCTCATCACTGCTATGTTGACGGCGAATCATATGCGCTGCTGTTAGCCTCCATCTCGAGATACGCCGTAGCCGCCCTCTGACCGCACCAAACGCCCGTGCTCAATGAGCAATACCTAGTATGGTACCGGCGTATCGGGCAGACTCTCCAAGACTTCGTTGATCTCACTTGGATACATCCACTCCAACTGCTGCTGATATGCTGACGAAGCATCAGTCGCTCCACTCAAGAATGGTGCCCATACAGGATCAGGAAACTGAGCAGAGGACACAAACCCTAGAGTCACCGCAAGTCCCAGGGCAGCGCTGTCCAATTCATCATAGACCCCAGCCCCCTCAATTGCCTGCTGGGCAAGACCTCCAAGCGCTTCAGCCCAATTGTTGGCTGGCCCCACCTGAATACCGCTCTGCGTCCAACTTGAGAGCAGAACGGCACGAAGTCCATCTGGATCAGAAAAGCGCAAGGGGTTTGCATTCGCGTAGGCATACAGGTTGACGCCACCAAGAATCCCAATCGGATCAGGGGTTATGAATCTCCGGTGCCCGAAATGATAGTATCTGGCCTTCATGAAATATAGGTCACCATTCTCTCGCCGTACGCCCATGCCGCCAACCCATTGGTATGGCACCATGCTTGCCCCTGATCGGACCATGGTCTTGCCATATGGTGAGTAGAACCATTCGTCTGTTACTACAGATCCTTCATCTGTCAGAGCAAGTGTCGACCCCTGGTTATCTGCATGGAAATAGCGAATAGCTCCAGAGGATTCTATCTGCGCTACCAGCCCCCTTCCCCATACATATCGACGTATCACTACACCATTCTCGTCCAGCTCTGCCAGCGGGCGCAGCAGAGGATCGCCATAATCGATGACATAGATAACACTCTCGGTGTTGCCGCCTTGGGTCAGTTCTGACATCACGCGCGTCCCGTCGCCAGCGTACGAGTAACTTACAGAACTGCCTGACGAGAGGGTAGATATCAAGCGCTCATCATAGTCGTAGGCATAGTCGACCTCGCCATCGCTGGACAGACACCCATTATCGTCATAGATGGGATTGATCTCTGCCCATGTGCTCACCCCAGGATCCTGTTTCTCCTGTAGAACTGTCAGCTCATCGGCAGCGTTCTGGTGCAACCGTTCCAGAGAAGGGGCTACCTGAGGCAAGATGCCTGCGTTGACTTCCAGCTCCCGTAGATTGCCGTGTCCATCCAGATTGTAGACTCGGTCGACAAAGTCACCACCTGTACCCGCATGCCTGATGCGCCGCAAGCGAGACGAGTCGTCCCAGTCCCATCTAGAGGAGACATCGTTGGGATAACTGATATTGGTCATCCGGTTGAGATCGTCGTACATGTACTTCGTTTGCCGATCAGCCCAATCCTCAACACTAGCCAGCAGGTGTTCTCCATTGAATGCATAAGCAACACTCACACCTCCGAAAGTGACGTTGGTACGGTTGCCGTTGTTATCGTACTTGTACTCTATGACTGATTCAACTTCTCCTACTTTCTGAGTCACTAGATGAAGCCGGTTGATATCATCATAGCTATACCAGACCTCAGCAACATCGTTACTCTGATACTTGAGCAAGCCCAGCTCATTATAGTCGTTGGTTACGACTGACAGATCTGGATACTCGACCACTCTTAAGCGGTTGAGTTCATCGTATTCATACTCGGTTACAGCATCATCCGCATTCTGTCTTTGTCGCAAGTTCCCTGCGTCATCGTACACAAAGGACCTGGATCGATTCAGTGCGTCGACTTCGTTTGTCATGCGATTCATCCCGTCATAGAAGAACGCACGCGGATTCCCTTCACCATTCACATATAGCTATAGCGCTCACCGGAATTGAGCCGCCCTTGCTCATCTGAATTGAGCCACCT
>CAYFPQ010000162.1:0-3388 GCA_964345005.1 uncultured Victivallales bacterium
GCACTGTCGGGTCAATGAAACCTCTTATTTCTTATTTCCATGACCCCAGTCTCCCTTGGTTTCACGGAAATCAAAAGGAGCTAAAGTCAGGATGACTCCAATCTTCGCGAATGACCCGGCTTTGGCGTCTTTCGCTGTAACACTATTGACTGTCACACTGTTTTGTGCGATAAGGAGTCATGAAGAAGTCAAATCCATTCCTGTACGGTTGTATTGTGCGGGCAGAGCATTTCTGCCCACGGAAACGATTGGAGAAGCGGCTTTCCTCCCTGCTGCGGAGCGGACAGAATGTGGCGATCACCGGTCGACGGCGGGTCGGGAAGAGTTCATTGATCCACAGAGCAGCCGGGACAATTCGGGGCTCGACGTTCGTGTATGTGGATTTGTGGGGCATCCGCACTCTGTCCGATTTCATGCGTCGTTGTGTCCAGGCCCTTGATGTGATTGACGACAAGGCGGGGTTGCTGGACAGAATCGCCCGTGCCCTGCCTGGCCTGACGGTTACCATGAGCATTGACCCGGTGACGGGAGCGCCTGCGATGACACCCACTCTGACCTCACGGCGGAAGCCTGCGCCCGAGTCAGTCGCTCACATCGCGCGTCTCTGGCAGTCGCTTCATGCGGACTCCCGTAAGCTCATCATCGCACTCGATGAATTCCAGGACCTGATGGGCATGGAGGACGCCGACCAGGTTCTCGGGCTTCTGCGGAAAGAAATCCAATTGCTTGGCGAAATTCCCTTCTGTTTCTGCGGAAGCGTCCGCAATGATATGTGGAAGCTTTTCGCGGATGACGGGGGCGCTTTCTACAAATCCGCCTCGATGCTTGAAGTTACGGCCGACGATTTCGACGATTGGCGCGGTTTCTTGAGAAGGCGCTTCGATGACACCGGTCTCACCGTTTGTGACGAAACGCTTGAGGATATCATTCAAATTGCGGACGGCAACCCCGGCGACACGCAGCAGATCTGCGCGGCGGTCTGGGATATCGCAAAGACCCGTTCGACAAGAACGCTCCGCGCCGAGCATGTGAGAGACGCGTTGCTTCAGGTATTCGCCGATGAACGCAAGGGCTACGAACAGGTTGTGTCGGATACCACCGGTCAGCAACTCGCTGTCCTGCGTGCAATCGCGGAGATGGGCGGGCAGTCGGTTCAATCCGCCGATTTCCTTGCCGCAACAGGCATCGCCCACGCCAGTTCGTCAAGAGCTGCGGCAACACGGCTGGTGAATCGACGGATCCTTCAGGAGACCCCTGAGGGTCTCCGGTTTTCCAACCCCTTCTTCCGTGCCTGGCTGCGTCACGTCGGCTATTAGCCCGCACTCGGAAGAGGTGTACCGGGATTGTCTGCACAGAGCGCGGATTTCTTACGGCCCCTGATTACAAAAGAAATAAGAGTTAACGGTTCGCTCATGGCTCTGACAACGCAGCAAGACGCGTCTCAATCTCCCGCGCACGACCTTCCAGTTGCGCCCTCTCTTTGCGCCACCTCCGCCCGAAGACCAACGACTCTCACGCTCTCCTCCGTATTCGGAACTGCTGGCGTCAGCCCTGCGTACTTGCAGAGCAGTCGTGCGGCAATGCCGCGCAGCACACTGCACGTGGACGACGTGGCATGCCCAGCACACTACCATCAGCACACCCCCCTATTTCTTATTTCCAGGACCGACCCCTCGCCCCCCTCGCCCCCTCGTTCCACGCCGCGGATGGTCACATGGTAGATCGCCCCCTCGAACTGTATGCGTAGCTTTCTGGCCATAACCTCCTAACCGCAAGAAGAACCGACCAGCTGCATCAACTATGCTGGGTAGATCAGACTGTCGCGCCGGAAACGAATCGCCCAACGGTTGTAACGATGACCCCATCTTTCAGTGGGTACGATGTCTCGCTCGGCAATGGGGCTACCACAAAGGCCTCCTGAATACCCAGGTCTCTTATGGCTTGATGGAATCCGCGTGTCACCTTGGGAGCGGAAGATGCTTTGAACTCGCAAGCGATCTGTCGACGACCCTTCTGGAGTATCAGGTCGATTTCGGCGCCCTTCTCCGTGCGGAAGAAGGAGGCGTCCCATGTTGGCATCGCCGCGCAGACCTGTTCCAATGCATAGCTTTCCCAGGATCCACCATAGGCCGGATGCCCAAACAGGGCGTTCTCTGATTCGATGCCAAGCAGGGCATGTAGGATTCCTGTATCACGGAGGTAGACTTTTGGGGTTTTCACAAGTCGCTTCTTCAGGTTGCTGTAAAACGGTCGCAGCACACGAACCATGTAGGTCTTTTCGAGAATATCGATATAGGTCTTCACGGTCGGTGAACTCACATCCAGCGAGCCGGCCAACTTCGCCATATTCAAGAGCTGTCCGCTGCTGTGTGCAAGCATGGACCATAAACGTTGCATCGTCTGTGTTGTAATGTTGAAACCCAGCGAGGGGATATCTTGTTCCAGGTACGTGCGGATAAAGTTCTGTCGCCAGACAAAACTTGCATCGTCGGATTCAGCAAGAAAACTGTCAGGAAACCCTCCGCGCAGCCAGTGTTGCCGCAACATTTCCGTACCCGTTTCTGATATGAGGAAGGGAGTCAGATCAAGGTAGGCAATCCGACCGGCCAAGCTTTCTGATGTCTGTCGAAGAAGCCCTGGTGAAGCAGAGCCCAGGATGAGTAGTTGGCCTTCTCTGCCGGTGATATCGCATGTTCCTCGAATCACCGGGAATAGATTGGGTCTTTGCTGTATTTCATCAATGCAGACCAGCCGATCGTTGTTGGCTCTGAGGAAGGCTTCAGCATCATCGAGTCGGTTCAGATCTGATGGGAGTTCCAAGTCAAGATAGACCGCAGAGGGTTTGGTCTCGACGATCTGCCTGGCAAGTGTTGATTTTCCGCATTGCCGCGGCCCGAGTATGGCCACAACCGGGAACTCTTTGAGCCTCAGCTCAACCTCTTCTTCAATAACCCTCTGAACATACGTCTTCATGGCAAGAAACCTACTCGCTAATCACCAGGAAGTCAATCTCTATATGGCGGAATCATAAAGTGATGGTTTAGATATACGCTATGGAATCTTTCTTGCGGGATCTTCTTGCCGCATCGCCCAGTCGAGAAAGAAACCGCTCCCGGTCCGCATCATCATCGAAAATCCGTTGCCGTTCCACGCCGCGGATGGTCACATGGTAGATCGCCCCCTCGAACAGGAGTCAGAGGAGTCAGGGTCACCCATGAAACCAGAAAATAGAGATTGACGCAGGGTTGGCGGATGACGATCCCCACGAGTTTTTTACAACCGAAAGGCAGGGCTTGAAGCCCGCCTTGTATCCGGCGCAGAGAATCAATCCAACGGGTGGCGCCAGTTCAGGCCGGGGAACTTTGCATAGTCACGGTCGGTTGTGATC
>CAYFPQ010000163.1:0-3384 GCA_964345005.1 uncultured Victivallales bacterium
GCGTGAGTCTCATTGAGCATGAGACAGCAGTCCCAAGTTACGTGGACGCGACACTTGGAGATTACGGAAGACATCACAAGGAAGATACCTTGAGCCATATCAACCATGTGCTTATCACCACAACAGACCGCGATGTGCATGCTTCATCCATGTATGCCATCTCGCGGCTTGATAGCAGTGCTTTCATTTCTGCACTACCTGATGTGATGACAACTTGTCATCGTTTCTCTGGAGACACCCACACCCGTAACAGCCTCACGGCTGTCTTGTGGAACCGGCCGCACGATGTAATCCGAGCGCTGGACAGTGATGACTCCAGAATACTAAGTGCTGCCATTGAAGCCGCAACAATCGTTCCCCTTCCGCCAGCGGAATCACGGCTAAGACAGCTGTTGGAATCTCGTCCAAGTGAGGATCATGATGTAATTCGAATGGCTATTGAGAAAGCCGGTGATACTGAGACCTTTCAGGGGATCATGTCGCAAGTACTGAAAGCGAGGGAAGAGCAGTGAGAGAATCAAGAGGGCGCATCTGCGTTCGCCTGTTAATCGTCGCGCTCATTTTAATGCAGTCAGCCTCCGCTGACCTAGGTGGTGATACGGGCAATGTTTACAACTATCGGCACGCAGATGCCTCGTATACGCCCCTTTCGATATTGGGGTCGCAGTACAATCACGCTGGTCTTGTTGCTGCTGTGAGCTCTTCTGGGGACAGTAGTAGCACTATTTACGAACTGGATTCAGACGGCAAGTTTGGTCTGGGTGGCTTTATAACCCTCAATACAATGGCTGACCACAAAACGCGGGCTGGCAGTTGGCTTGGGAGCTATACGCAAGAGGGAGATTTAACAGATGCCAAGAGGCAAGAGATCGTAAATACGGCTACGGAGCTCTACAACCGAGGAGATGTGTCTTACACATGGGGCGACATGCTCAAGCATACATTGTTCCCTGGTGATTACGTCGAACCGGCGGAGGTCACTCAACTCCGATGCGACGGTCTGGTTGAGTATTGCTACGAATGGCGAAACGTGTGGGTGTGGGGACGGACGGATGATGGAACATCAAGTGGAACCCCGGCGAATTTCGATGTTTCTCGTAATGACAGTGCCTACCTCGGGGCGCACAACAACTTTGACCAAGGCGGCAATGACCCTTGGTACAGTACTTGTCCAAAGAGCCAACGAGGAGGCAACTTTGACAGCTATTCTTTCAATGGCGAGTCCCCATACACGAAAATGCGCCCCAGCGATGACTACTATGAACAGAATGATGACAGGACATCTGCTCACGATCTGTCAAGCCGCCCGGCACAGTGGTTGTATCGCGGGCGCGCATACCAGTTTGATGACGATTGGTACAAGGTACATGTCTCTAGCGCGGGGAGTCAGCGGGTCTATGTACAATGCAATTTCACCGATGCCAATGGGGACATTGACATCCAGCTCGTCGACGGGTCTGGAACTGTTCTTGCATACTCAGACAGTGAGACGGATAACGAGTACATAGACTTCACGGTCTCTTCCACCGGCTACTACTACATCCGTGTTTACAACGAGAATGCGGGCAACTCTTACAACATCTACTGGAACACTTACACTGGTGCAAATGCTGCGCCCTCCGTTGTGTTGGTGGCTCCTGATTCCGGTTTCGTCCTTGGAGTCGGGGAAACTGTCACCTTCTCGTGGGCAGGTACAGATCCCGAGAGCGATCCTCTGACATACGTAGTGTGGATGAGGGCAGACGACAACCCGTTCGATGAGTCAGACCTGTCCATGGGATCATCCACGTCCATTACGACTCCACCGTTAACCTATCCAGGAGGCCGAGCTTACTGGGGCGTCGAAGTGTCAGACAATCAGGGCAATACAAACTACAGTGAAGTTCGCGATTGGTACGCTGTCGGCCCGCCGACAAACGTTGTTGCTGGCAACGGCACGTCTATCGACCATGTCCAGGTTCAATGGAATAGCGCACCGGGAACCACGCAGTTCGAGATCTGGCGAAATACGACAAGCAGTTCCGCATCTTCCGGTTTGCTTCAGGCTGATGTGAATGGGACAACCTTCAATGATGCGTCTGCCACGCCTGGTCTTTTGTATTACTATTGGGTCAAGGTGAAGACTTCTGCGGGAACCACTGGCTTCAGTGGGGCCGATTCGGGTTATCGTTCGTTGCCAGCCCCATCTAACGTGAGTGCGAGTGATGCGGCGTTCCCCAACAAGGTCCAAGTGTCATGGGATTCTGTTTCTGGTGCGACGAGCTACGAGGTCTGGCGACATACGAGCGACGATTTGGGCGAGGCAACCAAGATATCCGTGCCTGACCCGACGGGAACGACGTACGACGACTTTGCCGTAGCCGGTGAGACACCATATTGGTACTGGGTGAGGTCAAAGACCACGGCGGGGGCCGGGATATTCAGCGGGAGCGACCAAGGGTCACGCTTGCCGGACTTAGAGATTGCAACAACATCACTGTCCGCCGGGATGGAGATGGTGCCCTATGACACGACGTTGCAGGCAATAAACGGCACGCCACCTTATGTATGGAGCCTTGCGGAAGGTTACTATTATGAGCAATCGTCGGGGAATTCGTTTGCTGAATCCGGTACTGCACAGGGATGGCATGCCGATGATAACTGCTGGTCGGTGTCCATCCCGTTCGACTTCCCGTTCTACGGGAGCAATCGCAACACTCTCTACATCAATAGCAATGGCACGATCACGTTTGACGGCTACTTCTCGCAGTTCTGGGTGAGCTTCGACACGTTCAAGCAGCGCGAGATGATCTCCGCGCTGTGGTCTGATCTGTCTACCTATGATCCAGATGACATCAGGGTTGAAGTTGGGTCGGACTCAGCCACGGTCTATTGGGACGCACACTACCTAGGCGGTGATAAGGTGAATGTTTCGGTGACACTGACAAGCGACGGGGCCGTGCGAATGAGATATGGGTCGGGCAACGTGAATGGCGAAATGATCGGCGTTTCCGGCGGCGATGGGCAGAACTACTTGCTGAGTGACAAGAGCCAGTCTGGTAGCATGGATAACACTGATGACATTACCTTCTTTTCTGTTGGTGGTTCTTCGAGCGAATTGCCGGAAGGACTGACTTGTTCCGCGAGCGGCGTCATTTCCGGAACCCCTGTTCAGGCGGGAACAAACCTGGTGACGTTTGTGGTACAGGATTCCCTTGGCGCGATTGCCAGCAGAGAACTCGAAGTTCTCATTGACCTGAACCCCAACACGCGCCCCGTCATCAGTTCAAATGCTCCGCCAGCCGGTGCGTTCAGCATGGGCGAGGCATCTAATCAGACATTCACTGTATGTGTCGCGTCCACGTAACTTGGGACTGCTGTCTCATGCTCAATGAGACTCACGCC
>CAYFPQ010000164.1:0-3307 GCA_964345005.1 uncultured Victivallales bacterium
GCGAACTCAACTTCAGCGCCCGCGCCTACGACCGCATCCTCAAAGTCTCCCGCACTATCGCCGACCTCGCCGGTAGCGACACCATTCAGTCCAGCCATGTCTTCGAAGCCATCCAGTACCGCACGCTGGATCGGCAGTTGTGGGTATAGTGTATGGGGGAGAAGAGCGATTGTTAGATGTTGACCCCTTTTCTCCCTTCCTCTGTCCTCGGAATGGGAGCTGCTCAGTCGCAACGAGCTGCACCTCGTGCGCCGCGACGCCCCCAAACCGAGCACCCGCCGCCGCGCCGCCGACCTATAGGGGTTCTTCAACGGAATCTAGTTTCTAGGTCTGACCCTGTCTCCCACAAGGTCTGACCCTGTCTCCCATTGTAGCTCGAGAGACGAAGTAGGGCGCCGCACGCCTTTGACTGGCGAGACCCGTTGTCAGTAGTTGCCGTCGGCCTCAAATCCGTCGAGAACGGCAGCGGTTGACCCAATTCCGAGGCGGTCGGCGCCCTGTTCGAGGAAGGCTACTGCCGTGTCCCAGTCGCGGATGCCTCCGGATGGTTTAATCTGCATCTTGTCGCCCACGGTTTTGACCATGACATGGACCATCTCGGGGGTGGCGGGGCCTGAGTTGAAGCCGGTGGATGTCTTTACAAAATCGGCGCCGGCCTCGCAGGAGAGTTCGCATGCCTTGGCGACCTGTTCGAGTGTCAGAAATCCGCTTTCCTGGATGACCTTCACCTTAACGTCGCATGCATGTGCCACGTCGACCACGGCCTTGATGTCGTCACGCACGTAATCGTAGTTCCCCGAGAGAAACTGGCCGATGTTCATAACCATGTCGATTTCCTGTACGCCATCCTCGATGGCCTGCCTGGCCTGGACGGCCTTCACGGGGGTGGCATCCGCACCGTGAGGGAAGCTCAGCACACAAGAGACCATGACCGGGGAGTCCTTCAGCAGTTCGGCTGTCAGCTTCACGTCACACGGGCGTACGCACATGCTGGCGACGCCTCGATCGATGCACATTTGCGCGTTCTCGCGCACATCCTGCTCGGTCATGTTCGGCTTGAGAACAGCGTGATCGATTGTGGAGGCCACTTCCTGAACGGTGTACTGCTTCATCTCTGCCCTCGCGTACAGATTAGGACTGGAAAGGAAAGTATAGTTGCACATGTGGGCGTCGCCGACAAAAAAGAACGCTCGTTCTGCGGCACGCGCCTCGTGCGCGGGCATTCGTAGCCGAACGCCTGATCGAGAGTCTCGATGCTGCTCCCGGGGATGACCTTTCACCGGTTTGGCGCCAAGAGATCCGTCGTCGCCACAATGTCGTCACCTGTCCCTGGCTTCCGGTCAGGGCCGCATGAGGTGATGATGGCGGTGCCGTTGGTGACGGCGTAGTGGTAGGGCTGGTTCCAGGGGTCGGGCTTGATGAGGGTGATGTAGGGGCCGGCCCATCCCTTGATCCCGGGATTACTCAACAGGACGATGAGGCCCTCCTTCTCCGTGGGAACGCGTCCACACTCCTTCGCGAAGATACGGGACGCGGTGGCAAGGGTGTCCACGGCGTCCATGGCTTTCATTACACGTCTTTCGAGCTTGCTCGTCTCGCCGAAACGCGTTGCCACGCGGCCGAGAAGCAGGCCGCCCACGATTACCAGTACGCCGAGCGCCACCAGGAGTGTGGAGGGGCGACGCCCGAACTGGAAGGTGGGGGTCAGGAGTTCGCGGCGATGTTCTTCAAGACGCGAGACATGTTCCCGCCGCGAGACACGCAACGGTTTCTTGTCGGGGTGAAGGTGGGGCGGAAGAGCGACGTATCTGCCGCAATGCGGGCATTTCACGCCGACCTCCGGTCCGAAGGTGCCTTTGCAGTATGGGCAGCGTAGTATGGTCTGACTTCTGTACATTTCTTCACACTCTAATTCCCATGCGCGGAATCTTCAATCTTCTCCGTGATGATTCGCCCGGGAAAATCAGCTGTTTGCGGGTATGTTCCAGATCGCGTGGACTATCGGGTTTGTGGGTCAGGAACAGGGAGGTGGCGGAGCGGACGGCGTGCTTGCCGAAGCGTTTATTGATGTCATCAATGGCTCCCGTTACCCGGAAGAGTGCGTCGATCTTTATCCGGTCCTCGAAAAGATCGAACTGGTCGGTCAGGTCGTTCTCAAGAGACCCAAGAAAGATCATGGTGGAACGGTATTCCCGTTTTTTGCAGAAAAGTTGCTCAAACATGGTGCGGATCAGCGGCATCACTTCGAGCGTGGAGGAGGTGGCGCGGCTGAGCCTGGCTTCGAGTCCGTCATGCCGGAAATCCTGCCGGCGCAGCACCACGCCGAGCATGCGCGGACGCAGGTGGTAGCGGCGCGCTTTCATGAAGGCGGACTCCACGTTCTTGACCAGCTTGGCAAAAATGAACTCCTTATCCGTGGAGGGTGGGGTAAAGGTCTTGGATTTCATGATGGAGCCGTAAGTCGCCTTCTCGGCGGTGTCGACTGCCCAGACCGAATCGCCCCGTAGCTCGCTCCATATCTCGCGCCCGGGTTTCTTGAGCAGACCGGATGCCCAGGGCTGGGGCCGCATGACATAATCATAGGCTGTGCGCAGACCGTACTTCCTAAGCAGGTTTACGGTGCTGGGGCCGAAGCCCCAGACCTGTTCAAGTGCTGTACGCTGCAGCAGGATATGGATGTAGCGTCCGGGAACGCCGGTGAAGCCGTGGGGCTTGCGGAACTTGGAGCAGAGCTTTGCCAGAGTCTTGGAGGGGCTGAGACCCACCGATACGGTTATGCCCAGTTCCCTATGGATTTCCTTCTGAATCTTGCGTGCAATTTCCTCGTAGGAGCAACGGAAGACGCGCCGCATGCCGCCGATATCGAGAAAGGCTTCATCGACAGAGTATTCCTCTACGCAAGGGGTGAACTGGCGCATGATGTTGAACATGCGCTTGGAATAGAGACTGTAGCTCTCGTAATCGCTGGGGAGGACGATCAGTTCGGGACATATCTTGCGGGCATCGCCGAGGGTAACCCCACGCTTTACCCCACGCGCCTTGGCCTCGTAACTGGCCGCGGCGATGATTCCGCGTTCCTGGCCGGTAACCACCGGCTTGCCACGCAGGTGGGGATCGAGTGCCTGCTCGACCGATGTAAAAAAAGCATCTGCGTCGATATGCAGGATTGCCTGCGGATAGCTCCTGACGGTAAGGGGTCGATTCTCCATGACCCCGACACAGTAGCAAGAACTATAGTTCAGTTAAAGAGAATTAGCCGCGAAAGAACGGGCATGTGGTCCTGTCAAGCGTAGTTCATTAAGCATTG
>CAYFPQ010000165.1:0-3249 GCA_964345005.1 uncultured Victivallales bacterium
ACGATTAGTGGTGTGGGAGGGGCGCCCCTCAGTGGGCGTCCCTATCCCGATCGCTCACATCATAGAACGTAGAGAACATCACCTTCCTCAATTTCATGTGCGAGTACTCCCGAGAGGGCGATTCCAATGTTCTCGACACTGACTTCCCCCGCAGGGGTGAGGACAACACCTCCAGCCACGCGGGAGGCCACATCATCCATCGTAGCGACTCCGAGAACTCCGGCCTCCTTTGTGAAGAAGGTGTCCGCTGGGGCCTCCTTGCAGATAAGAACACGCCCTCCCTCTTTGGGTCGCCGCCCCATCTTGAACTTGCGAGCAGTTACTTGTGCTCTGTTGCCGATTCCAACAGAAGACGTGATCAGGAGGGCGTTCTCAAGTTTCATGGAGCCTTTGTATCTCCCTTTATCCTCCTGCCTCTTCCATCCCGGTGGCGGAGTTGCACTGCCATGTCGCTTCCTTCCCTTTGCCGGACTCGTGTGTTGGTCTGGGGCAGATATGGGGCTACGTTTGGCTACTTCTTGCAGAGAGATGCCGCAGGAGTAGCATCGCTCAGAGCCACGCTGCCATTCTTTGTTGCAGCCTGGACACCTGTGCCACTTCAGTCCGCATGAACCACATTGTCGCGCTCGTCCATTCAAGATGGCACCGCATTTTGGACAACTCATGGCGGAGTGTGTGTCGTTCCTCCGCACGTCTTCGGTCTTCCACTCACCACTCACGACCATGCTAACAACTGCGATCAATGCCATGATTCCCAAAACTACGATATAACCCATATGGGCCTCCCTTCTTTGAGCGAACGTTGCGAGTCAGGGGACCCGTGGGGCGCGTGCGCGCGCCTTACGGGGTACGCTGGACTCGGCTTGTTGGCCGCTCTCAGTCCTTCTCGGCAAGTTGATAGGTCTGAATCCGATCCTGATAGTACGCCAATATGTCATCCTGCCCGTTTCCGTCGATATCCATGATCTCGATCTTCCGAGGATTCAACTCTCGCACCTTGTCGGCCAGATGCAACTCATGCTCAACGGTGAGAGTCTTGCGATTGAGCAACACGAGCTTGACGTTGTGGTAGTCAGTCACATTCTTGGGGCCGAAGTCGCTCCGGGGGTTCTTTACGATCCGATCTTCCTCGTAGTACAGGACGACGACGAACTCACCGAAGTACGTATTCATCACTCCCTTTATGATTGCCATTGCCATGTGGCCCGACTTGTTCGGCAACGAAACCTTTCTGACGAACTTCAGGTCGGAATCAAGGAGGATGAGTTCGCCACCCCGTACGGACACGAGTACGCGGGATGATTCTGTTTCGTAGCTGGGCACCACACACACACCTTTGACTGACCACTGGTTGGGGTAGTGGTGCTTGGTGTTGCCCTGCATGTCGAATACATAAACGTTTCCGTTGTCGGTTTTGCGGTATTCGTATGCCGTATTCATGTACACAAGGATCTCGTCGGTGCCGTCGTGATCCAGATCAACGAACCGGGGATACGAGCCTGTGAAGTGCTCTCCAAGTTGCTTGCGCCAGATTTGTCTCCCCTCGGCAGAAAGGAGCCAGACGTATGAATGATAGTCATCGGTGCCCTTTGACTCGCGATACCCATTCCCCGGACTGTATGACCCGAAGCACAAGACACGTTGCGCGCTACGAGGGTCTTGGTGCTCACACACCTCCGTAACACCCGGTCCGGTTTCCCAGTGCCACAGCATCTTGGCTGTGTCGAAATCGAACACAGAGATCCCTCGGGGTGTCCAGCCGTAGCCCGTGCCGACTTTGGCGACAAGCTCTCGCTTTCCGTCTCGGTTGATGTCAGTACAGAAGAGGGCACTCATTCCGCTGTCCGGCTTCCCGTTGTAGATTTTGCCCTGACGGCGGAACTCACGTACCTGCCGGAGTTCGTTATCCAATACGGTAATTCTGAGGCTATCACCGAGCGTGCCGGAGATCAGAAGTTCCCGTCGTCCGTCTTGGTTGTAGTCAACGACGGCATTCACGCCAACGTTGTGAGAAAAACGGGTGCTTGCCAGCCTTCGACCAGTATGCGCGTAAACCGCGACGCTCTGGTCTTGTGATGCAACGAACTCAAGATCACCATCGTCATCCAAATCCGCCGGGGTGATCCTCGCGTGGTCGGCAACGCCACTGATCTGGTACTGTCGCCCTTCGATGAGTTTCGGCCGGAGGACACGGGTACCAGATTGGTCGGCACGAACGAACGTGTATTCGCCCACGCTGTGGTGGAGTTTCGTGTAGTTCGGGACTTGGCAGAAATCGTGCCTGTCCCGGGCAAGGCGGACGACATTGCGGACGACATGGTTGGCGACCTCTTGTGCTGTGATGAAGGAACGCGAGGGCGACGATCGGAGAGCGTCGATGAACTGCCCTGTGAACAGGCCATCGATGGCCTGTTCCTCTTTCCCTGAAGCCGTGATGACCTGCACAACGGGCTTGGACGTGATCTCCTTTAGGTAGAAAAAGTCAGGAGCCTGCACGCTGTACGCGGGAATTGAGCGATAGCAGAGCAGCCCGGAGAAGCAGCAGTCGAGAGCGATGTACGTATGCTTAACAAGATTGCGTTCGGCCAAGTCCTTGATCTCATCCAAGGGGATATTCCGATCATAAGTGTCCTTCGGATCGGCCGTGCCATCGTAGGGCACGAGGAATCCAACGTCCCGCGACAGTCCTGTGGTCTTGTGTCCATGACCGGCGTAGTAGACGAAGACGGCACCGTTCTTGCCGGCACTTGCCATCAGTTCCTTCAACGCGGCGAGGATGGATTCTCGTGTTGCAGCAGAGTTGAGAAGGACGCGGGTGTCCGTGAAGACGAAGTCATTGAGCGCAGTCCTCACCTGTTTGACGTCGCTAACCGCCTGCTTCAGCGGCGGAAAGCCTGTTTCCTCAAACCGATACTCGTCGATCCCGATGAGAAGCGCGTAGCTCTTGTCATAGACATCGAGAGGCATCTCTCGGTGTGTAGTGGTGTCTATGGCTTTCGCCACGACCTTGATTCCCCGTGGCGTGGCGGCATGGATTGCAGGTGTGGTGAGGATACCGACAAGACACAGGGCGGCTATGGCTGCACTTTTGTTGCTCATTCTGTTCTCCTTCTCGTTTCGGCCAACGTCGCGCTTGACCGTCTTTGGAAAGACGTGCGAAGCGCGGCTTTTCAAAGTACGTGTCCAAGCGTCTGGTTGTGTGCCGGGCACGCCCGGCTGCTTGCTGGTGCGCTCCGCGAGCGTACCAAC
>CAYFPQ010000166.1:0-3138 GCA_964345005.1 uncultured Victivallales bacterium
GGCGCTGGCGTACATCCTGAACACGCTTGAAGAGGTCGCGAGAGATGAGCTGGGGGTGCTTGCCCTCGTATGCCTCACCGCTGAACTTGAAGATACCAATGTAGAAGGTATTCGCGAGGATGGCATGCACGCGACTCATGGAGAGCGGCTTGCCACGAACACCGACCAACCCCCACTCCGTCGCCATGCGCCGAATGTCAGCCCCGCTGTAGTCCCCAGTCGCGTACGTTTCGAACATGCGCTTGACGATGGGGGCGCGTTCCTCGTCAAACACGATAGTCCGCGTCTTCGGATCGTTCATGTATCCGGGTGGCGGCATGTTGGGATACACGCCGTCACGCAGCTTCTTGCGGATGCCGCGACGTATGGTTTGCGATAAGTGGTCGACATAGTACTTTGCCATCCCCAGGGCCATGGATAATACGAACTTCCCTTGCGGTGTGTTCTCGAACCACGTCGATGGGAACTTCAGATCTCGGAGCTTCCCAGTATCGAGGTCATGCACCAAGCGCCCCCCATCAACGCTGTTGCGACTTAGGCGGTCAGGATGCCATGCGAGCAATCCGGCAGCCTCGCCGCGTTCAACGGCCTCCATCATCTCGTTGAACACTGGCCGACCGGGCTCCTTCGCCGTCATGGCTTCGGTGTACTCGCGCACGACCTGCAACGACTCCTTGCGCGCGTACTCCCGCAACTCATCGAGCTGTGACTGGATCGAGAGCACTTGCCGCGCCTCGTCCTCCGTTGACTTCCTCGCGTAGATGAAGAACTTCATGACTTTCCCTCCTGCATGTGCGTGATTTGGTGGATGGCTTCCAGCAAGATGGGCACGCGCTCCTGGCTCGCGGAATCCGGTGGGATATGGCCGGGAAGGCATTGGATGAAGTCGGGCTCAGAGACCAAGGCCGTGAACTGATCGGCAAGGTAGTGCTGCAATGCATCAGGGCTCTGCGCGATTTCCTTCAACACCGCCGCCCTGCCATCAAGGACGGTGAGAATGTCTTCCAGATCGTGACTCCCGTAGTAGTCACGTTCTCCCCGGTCAAAGAACGCCTCAAGTTTGGTTGCGATGAAGAAAGGAGCCGTGACGACATTTGCAGTACAGCTAGCCGATAGTTCGATAGGTAGTGCGTGCGCGAGCGCCTCCGGGAACCATTTTGACGGCCAGTCGCTCGCCTCCCCACTTGCAGCCATGATATCGACCATGATGCCATCAACAATCCAGCGACACTTCGGCGCGCCCTGAGTCATGTCATGTTTGAAGCCGCTTGCTCGTAGCCGCTCCTCAAGCTTGCTGTACTCCAAACGCGTCAATACCTCCACAATCACGTCAACGTCCTTGGTCGGCCGCACTATGACGATAGACGTATCGTCTAGAAGCAAAGGAAGGACCGCGCCGCCGAGGAAGGCAAACTGCTCGCCGAGTGCCTGCAACTTCTCGGCAACGTGCGCCACTGATTCGATATTCACCACCCTCATTGTGACTCCAATCTCTTCGTGAGTTCTTGCTCCGCGAGTTTTCTTTCGCGTGCTCTCCCCCCGCGTACCGCATCCACCAACACGAGAAGTTCATATAAGCCAGCGTCTTCACGAGCGGCAGCCGGAACGCATCGGTAGAGCGGCTTGAACTCGTGGCCGCGAACGGTGCCGTCCGCACACGGCCACACGGGGGGCAGGTCGTCCTTGCCGGACAGCCGATCTGAAAGCGGTGGCGCTGCATGTGCGGTGGGTATACCTCTCGTTATCGTGCCTCTCGTTGGAGGGAAGGCGTACTTGAGGCCATGAATCAGGAACTCCAATAGCGGCTTCCGTTTGACCTCTTTGGTAGAGGCGTCTATCAGGCCAGCCAGAGCGGCCCTCTTGACGGCAGCATGCACCTCGGACGGGCTCATGGAGAGCTTGTAGGCAAGGGCGGAGTAGCTCGCTTCTTTGTCCGACACGAGCAGCTTGAGTACGACGACAATATCCTGCGGTTTCAAGTTCATGGACATACTGTATTCGCGAATCGCGAACACTGCAACAAGAAAAGTGCAGGAAATGAGGACGTTGACCGCGTCCCGCCGCTATGCCCCCATCAAACACACCTGCGATCTCACCTGCCTTCAAAGCCTCCCCTCCTCACACACGTTCGCACGGGAAGAGCGCGGTATACCTCCGCCAAGACCGTTGACAGCGAGGACACAAACAGGGCGATTGTCATGGTTGCTATGACCTTCGGCATCTGCTTCAAGGCCGTTGTGCGCGATCCTCGCAAGCCGCTTCCGTGAAGATTGGCCGAAACTGCGTGCTTTCGGCGTTAACGCCGGATTCGGGGCAGTCGGCCACGAGAGTCGCAACGCGTCCGCACAAGGGTGGTGGGTGGGTCTGAAAGGCGGCGGGATTCCGACAGCGGCAGACAGGACTCCCGGCTTGTGCCAGGGAAAGGGGGAGCGCGATCCGGGCGGCATGGCTGACGATGGCGGTTTGCGGCCGCCTCCCTGGGGGCGGCACTCGGTGCGTGGTTTCTGAGCTTGTGAAGACGCCACGCACGGAGTTCCGCGGGGTCTTGCGGGTGGTGGTGGGCATGGCAAGAATACGGAGAGGGGCGGTGATGTCGGGCCGGTGTGTGGCCGCGTTGGGAGTTCGCGAGCAGCCAAGGCCACACGCCGGACCGGGATCACCGCAGGGGCATCCTTTCGCGCGTAGCGCGACAACCTGCTCTTTTCGTCGGAAGTGATGGAGAGTGAGGGCATGTCCATGTCGGAGACCGTGACCGCGCACACCGTGCGCGTGGGAGAGAAGTCGCAGCAGACGGACGCGCCGTCCGTCCGGTGGATGGATCAGTCTCGCGGCGGCCCTGCCGCACGCTCGCCTCTTTCTCCTGACAATGGAAAGCGGGAGGGAAGTCAAGAAAGCCAACAGAACCGGGCCTTTTCGAGTCGCCCCCGCGCGTCGCGCGGTCGCACAGCAGAAGGTGAGACAGCGTTCATTCCGATTCTTCCGGCGGACATCGCCGCCGGTCAGTCGCCTGACTCAGTCTTCCATTTCCTCGGATCGAAGACCGATCCGATCCTGCATGTTCAGTACCCGAGACCTTGGAATCACGTCGCCGATTTCGTCGCCAAACGCGGCGAAATCCCGGAAAATTCCATTTGGCGG
>CAYFPQ010000167.1:0-3123 GCA_964345005.1 uncultured Victivallales bacterium
CCTCACGCCGCGACAGACCGCTGTAACGCGTAAGGAAGTACGCGGCAAAAGGACGAGAATCGGGAAGACGTTCGGAGACTCGTGGAGCTTTGGTATCGGGACCACGCAACCGCTACTTTCGAGCGATATCTGGCTCAGTGTTACGCTGTGGCATCCCGGCATGGCGTACCTGAACCTACGTTGTGTGTGAGGAACATGAAGAGGCGCTGGGGCAGCTGTGCTGCGTCCGGTCGCATTGCCCTGAATGTCAGGCTCGTTCAAGTGCCTGTTCATTGCATCGAGTACGTGATCACGCACGAGCTCTGCCACCTGCGGCACCACAATCATGGATCGGCTTTCCATCGCCTGTTGACGCGGTGCCTCCCTGACTGGCGTAGTCGGAAAGCTGCATTAGATCACTTCCGATTGGGCTAAGGGAGCTCTCTTCTCGGGCGGAGCGTGCCCGGCTCCAGAACCGCCATAGGGAGCGCCGAACGAAGAAACTGCCAAAGACCTAGCTGCGCTGAGATCGGCGGAACCGTAGCCTGACAGAAGGCAATGCTCGGCACATGACAAGGCCGCCTATCACCACGAGGAGCCCGGCCAGGCCGCCCTTGAAGTCAAATTCAGACGGTAAAGAAAGCTGGTAGGTTCCTGTTGCGGAATCACGGGTAATCAAGGCGACAAGAACTCCAAGCAGAGCCAGAATGATACCACCGATCAGGGGACCCCATCGCACCCCGTATTCCTTCTCAATCACCTTATCGACAACAGATGCCTCTGTCGGTGTGAGGTCCTGTTCGACATCTATTCTCGCAGCCTGTCGTCGTTTTGTCCTCTTGGCCGCCATCGCTATTCCCTTGTTCGTTCAGGACCTCCGTCAACTCGCAACAGCGGGCGATAAGAGCCCTTGTTCTCTGCTTCAATAAAGGCTGGCGATTTCCCCTTCTTTGCCGGCACGAACATCAGGCCGTCAAGGTGAAAGGCCAGCAAGGTGCTCTCAATTGCATGGCGGTTCGCGGTCGAGTCCAACACCATCTCACCACATATTGTCCGAGCATAGGGTGACACCCCCTCAAGGTCCGCCCTTCTAGCGAATTCAACAACCCAGACATACCGGGGCATGGGCATGCATCTGTACTGTGCGACCACCTCTGGGTCGCGAGGCATCTGCTCGGATCGCAGAAGATCCTTCTTGAAATCCTTTGAGCGCCGCAGGTAGACACGCTGTACCAGGTCGTCGGGAGATAGAGATGGCCATAACTGATCCTCTCTTACTCCTGCATTCTGTAGTTCCGCGAATGCGAATTCGCGGATGTTGGCCAACCACCCCGGTATCATACGCGTCACAACATCTTCCCAACTCATGTGGACGCGGGCGGGCAAAGGAACAAAACACACATCTAAATCCCAGTCCCCGAGCATCAAGATATCAACATCTTCGGTCTTGCGGTGGCCTATTGGCACAGTGAGATAGGGCCCCTCGGCATCGTCGTGGACATGGAAGTGAGCAACGATGTCGCTCATCGATTTGTCCGCTGCATCGAAGTGCATAGGGGCCTTATAGTCATGACCTATGACAAGTAGGACATGGCCGGGCCCTTCCTCCTTCCCACAAGCAGCAATGACGGGGAGACTGCTCTCCACGCAGGAATACAGGAACGCACGGGCCTCGTCATGATCCTTGGGCCAAAACGGTCTAGAATGGAGCCCCATATCTCTTAGAGCACCTGCAATCTGACCGTCATCCAAGCCCTCGCGAGGAGGACCGACAGTGACGATTCGTGTGGCGATCTCAGTAATCTGTGCAGGGCGATATCGTGCGGTCTCTCCAAGGCGGTTGAGGTAGCGTGCCAACATCCACAAGTCGGCCTCGGCGCAAACAACGACTGTCGTTTCCTGCTGGAGAAATGGCATGCCCTTGACCCAGAGGGTGTTGCCGAGAAGAGATGTTCGGTGCTTGGCTGCGCAGTGGGAGAGGTACATCTTCTCCTCGACACCTGCGCCATTTTCCAACCGAACGAAGCAGGGAGTCTTTAGGACAGTGTCACCCACACGATATGCAGGTAGAGGACGGAGAACAGTGTACCCAAGATATGCACGCTGGAGGGGTTCATCGATCAGGAAGAGCTCTTCAGCCGTAAGGCATCCGTCAGACTTGTGCCTTGCGAAGAAATGGATCCTTGTGGCTCGCTGCGCTGGAGGATCAAAGACACGAGAGTAGATGGCCCCGAATTCCTCGCTCCAGTCCGTGCTGACATATGGCTCCACAACGGCAGCACATGCATCCAGCTCCTCTGCAATATCCAGTATTCGCAGGAAAGCCTTTTCGCCACGGTTGAGGGGTGCCGTTTCCGTGAATGGTGGATCGATGGCATCGTAGATGGCCTTTCGCCATCCAGGCTGCTTCAGGTCTAAGATGGTGACCTCGGCGTCCTCCTCGGCGAAGCGGGAGAAGGAGTCGGGTACAGCCATGGGGGACACAGCGGAATCCATATGTAGCGCACGCCCCCCCAATAGCAGCTTGAGTCTATTCCTTGCGCTTTCTGCGCATGGCCTCAACAGCTTTACGCATGCGTCGACGACCCCGGTCAGCTGAGATAGCAGCTTCATCTGTCATTTCTCTCATTCTGCTGATCACCGGTGCAAGCCGAACCTGTCGTTCCTGTACGGCCTGAGCTGTATTCGGCGCTCTATAGACGACTGCTGCCATGCTGAATCCCTCCTTAACACGATATCCTGAAGCAAGATACGTACCGAGTCAAGCAGGGCTCGACGGCACCAAATGCTTCAGAAGGACCCGAATCTACACACAAACAACGAGACAATGCAAGGGGTTGTGGGCGAAAAAGTCGACATCTGAATGGAGGCGGACGTGGGAAGAACGGTGTAGACAGCTGTCTCGAATGTCCCGGATGGTGTCTCACATGACACGAGCGGCACTCCATATATGTGACAGGATAGCCCACCGTTGGAACGTCATAAACACAATATATGGTGGAAATACGAAGCTGTAAACCCCAAATGTAGATGTTTTTCCACTTCGAGGGCTTGGTGATGGGTGCGGTGCAGCGATGTGCGAGGGGCTATCACGGCACGAAGCCGACGTGGCGGGCGTGGCGGGCGGGGGCGTGGCGGGCGGGG
>CAYFPQ010000168.1:0-3103 GCA_964345005.1 uncultured Victivallales bacterium
TGGTCGAAAAAGCGGCAGCATGACATCAAATCCAACCGGATTTTGCGGCAATAGATTGGAGCGAATGGATGCGGGGAAAGAGCCGCGAGCGAACGATGAGAAGATCATAGCCTATGGCGTCGCGGCGTTACAGGATGAGTTCGGCGGAAACCCGGTCGACACCGTTCCCATACATGTCGTACGTATCGGCGACGTGGCGCTTGTGACCACGCCGTTTGAACTCTACTGTCAATTCGGCCTCGATATCAAGCGCCGCAGTAACGCACCAATTACCGGGGTATGTTCGTTGGCCGACGGCTATGCCGGTTATTGCCCAACCATGTATGGGATCATTGGCGGGGGTTATTCCGGTGAGCCAATGCATTGGCGCCGCTTCCATCCCGAGACTGGATATCGCGTGGTCGATGTTGCCTGCCGGATGCTCTACGAACTATGGGGCGGAGGTAAGCGATAAGCTTTCATGGGTGACCCTGGGTTGGCTAAGACGTCGATTGCTTTATCCAAGTTTGCTTGCGTGTGTGCGGCGGATACTTGAGCGCGTAGCCGAGCCTTTCCTTCCGGAACCACCGGATAGCCGAAACCCGTGATCAGAACTCCCTGATCCAACATCACCTTTGCCTTTTGAATGGCCTTGGCGGTATCGCCGACAATTACGGGGACAATTGCCGTTGGCGACTCCAGCGCATCGAAACCTGATCTCTTCAGCCCCTTACGGAAATATGCAACGTTATCGTGTAGCCTGTCGATAAGTTGGGGTTGAGCGTTCAGAAGCCGCAAGGCGGCCATGGCGCCTCCGGCGACGGAAGGCGGCAGCGCATTGCTGAACAATTGAGGGCGGCTACGTTGAATCAGTAACTCAATCACGGGTTTGTCGGCCGCAACAAAACCACCGGCAGCGCCACCCAAAGCTTTTCCCAACGTGCCGGTAATAATATCAACCTCCACACCAAAATGCTCGGGTGTTCCCCGACCACTCTCGCCCACTACACCATGGGCGTGCGAATCGTCCACTGCCACCAGTGCAGCATGTTCTTCGGCCAACTTGACAATGCCGGGTAAATCTGCCAGGTCGCCTTCCATGCTGAAGACACCATCAACAATAATCAGTTTTCGGTGAGAGTCTTTGACCTCGTCCAGCCTGGCTGCCAGGTCGTCCATATCATTATGCTTGTATATTAGCCGCCGGACCTTCTTGCCGCACAGTCGGCACGCGTCGATTATGCTGGCATGATTGAGTTCATCGCTGATAACCGCATCACCCTCACCCAGCAGGGTAGGCACAAGCGCCTCATTTGCGTTCCAGCAGGACACATAGGTGGTGGCGCTTTCCATGTTCAGGAAAGAGGCGATTTCCTGCTCCAACTCATCATGTAAGCTGAATGACCCGCATATAAATCGAACAGAGGCCGTACCGTTCCCATGCCTGTGCAAGGCAGCTTCCGCGCCGGCAACAACTTCAGGATGGTTGGCCAGCCCCAGATAGTTATTACTGCATAGATTTACCACCTCGCGGCCGTCAACCAGCTTTACCGTTGGCCCCATTGGCCCGTCGATGACGGGCGCACTCTTATAGGCGCCAGCTTCACGTAGCGACTCGATTACGTTTTCAATTTCTACCAGTGCATCTTTCATCATGTCTCCGCTTGTGCGCTCAGGCAGTTCTTCCCTATTGCCAATCAAGAACGACTTTTCCGGACTGTCCGGATCTCATCACCTCAAAAGCCTTTTCAAACTCGGTATAATGGAACCGGTGCGTGATAACCGGGGTAATGTCCAGCCCGCATTGAATCATCATGGTCAGCTTATACCAGGTTTCGTACATTTCCCGGCCATAGATGCCTTTGATTGTCAAACCGTTAAACACAACTGTGTCCCAGTCTATCGCAGACTTGGGCAGGATACCCAGCATGGCGATCTTGCCGCCATGACACATATTGGGGAGCATATCTTGAAATGCCTGCGGATTTCCCGACATTTCCATACCGACATCGAAGCCCTCTACCATGCCCAGCTTCTGCTGTGTCTCGGCGATTGATCCTGTTCGGACGTCAAGCGCCAGGGTAGCGCCCATCTTTTCGGCCAGATTTAATCGATAAGGATTAATGTCCGTAACCACTATGTAACGTGCGCCGCAATGGCGAGCAATAGCGGTGGCCATGATGCCAATCGGACCGGCGCCGGTAATCAGCACGTCTTCGCCAAGCACGTCGAATGAAAGGGCCGTATGAGTTGCATTTCCGAGGGGGTCAAACGCACTTAAGACTTCCAGCGGAATATTGGGGTCACAGGGCCAGACATTGGTTACGGGTATAGCCAAATACTCAGCGTAAGCTCCATCGCGATTCACGCCGATGCCCTTGGTGTTAGGGCACAGATGGCGCCGCCCGGCCAGGCAGTTACGACATCGCCCGCAGACGATATGGCCTTCGCCACTGACCAGATCGCCTTTACTGTAATCATGCACGTTTGTGCCGACACCCTCAACAATGCCGACAAACTCATGCCCAACAGTCATGCCGATCGGAATAGTCTTCCGAGCCCACTCATCCCAATTCCAGATATGCACGTCGGTCCCGCAGATACTTGTTTTGAGTGTTCTGATCAGGACGTCGTTTATGCCTATGTCAGGGATGGGAACATCCTCAAGCCACAACCCCGTCTCACTTTTTGATTTTACCAGTGCTTTCATTTCCTGATCTCGCCTTATGAAGAAACAGTTGCTGCTCAGACTTGTTGTGGTATATTACATGAAATCGTGTTCAATATATGGATTTCATTATATTAAACATATGTCGCCAGTCAATAAACATCTTAAGAAAAAAGCGGCCCCTTCTCGGCCTTCGCAGATGGGGCGCAAGCTGCGTACGCTCAGAACCGCTGAAAAGTTGACCTTGGATCAATTAGCCAAGATGGCCGGAGTTTCAAAGGCTATGCTCAGCCAGATTGAGCAAGACAAGGTCAACCCCACGGTTGCGGTAATGCTCAAGGTCGGCGACGCGCTGAAAGTGCCCATCAGCGACCTGCTGGAGGCGCCTGAATCTCATAACATAACGTGGGTGGCTGATTGACTCAAGTACCCCCCATATGTTGTGGTTTCTTGACA
>CAYFPQ010000169.1:0-3059 GCA_964345005.1 uncultured Victivallales bacterium
CCTTCTTCCACTGGCTCCACACAGGCTCTTTCCAGCAGCAGCAAGGCAGGGCCGCCGGGCTTCGCCACGCGCGTAGCCGCTCTAGTCCGTTGGACCCTCGCAGGAATCGTGTGGCCGATGGCCACATCGTCACCGGGCATTGCCGGTCACCTCAACGCCTCCGCAAGCGTCAGCAGCTTCTTTACACGCGCGAGGAATCCCTCGCGAACGCCTTCCGATAGACCCGCATTGCCCGACGAGGCAATGCCCTTCGATACTGATGATAGAAAGCGGAATGGCAATGGCGAAGCGCCTTTCCGCTTCCGCAAGGGCATCGTTCATGTCCCTTGGCTGGGTGTTTCCTCACCAGAAGCTTCGCGTATCGCTCAACCGTCGCGAGATCATCAATCCCAAGCAGATCACTAAAGCCTTCGAGAATACCCTTTTTGCCGTGGGAGCGGTCTGGCCAAGGCCATCTGCCATTCCGGTCATAGAATGCCTGGCCTAAGAGCCAAGGATTCACCAGACGGTCCAGAAATGGCTCAAATCGAATGGAGTCAGGCAGGTATGACGGGATTTCGTGAGGCAAGCACAGGCAGGCTGTACCACGCGTGAAGATATGTCTATCTGCTATCCACTCAACTCCGGGTTCAAGCATAACAACCCGTGGAATCCAATCGGGATAGTCTCCGGGAAATACGACCCCAAGCAAGTATTTCCGAATCACGGATCTCTGACTGTCGTAAACAGGGAATTGTCCTTCCAGGACAACCTTCCCCTCATGCTCGCGGATCATCACATCAGGAAGTCGTCTTCGGATAACCGAGGATTCCTCACTGTAGAGCACGCTGTCTCGTCTCTGCCAGGACATCAGCCCTCCATCGCCCAAGTCTTCGGTGCGGCGGCCGCAGTTGCGCCTACAATAATATTGAGCCGGTCGGATCCCTGTTCCTCATCCTCGTCCTCAATGAACTGGTCAAAGAAGTCCGTATTGAATATGTCATTCCAACGCTTGAGAGCCTCGTTCTTGTCGCAGGTCTCGCTTTTTACGTCACGGAGCCGATCCAGCGCCCAGGTCAACCTATCCTCAAGTTCCTGCACCTTCGGGTCATCTGCTCCCTTTGTCAGTTCCTCGCTTTGGTCGCACGGATTGAAGACTTGATGCCCGGCAACGAGGAGTCTGTTGTAGATTGCCTGCATCAAGTCATATAGGGTCTCATCGTCACGACCATTGTTTGCAGTGTAGCCCTCATCCGCCAATACTGACAGAATCAGGCCGCACGGAAGCTTCCACCCCTTTCGACTCCGTGCGAATTTCTTAACCAGGCACACCTCGCGCCGCATCTGCCGACCATTAACGGAGTCGGGGCTTTTGGCAACGACAGCGTTGTTGAACCAAGTTGTTAGGTCAGTGGGATCAGACTTACGCCAGTCACTTGAGGCGATCTCAAGAACCGTCCTGCCGCTATCATCCTCAAATTCTCTATAGACAGGGACATCGACATGATACCCGGCCTCGTAGTACACCCTCACACAGTTCTTGAGGGTCTCTGGAGGCGTCTTGAAGCTTCCGTCATCAAGGGCATCACGGACCATGTCACGTGCACCCCTCGCGGACATGTCGCCTCCTTGAGCGCCCTTGAGCTCCTCGCGACAGAATACGGCACCATCGTCAATGTCATAGTCCTTGTCCGGCTGGTGTACCATCGTATGCATCGCGTATGATCCCTGCTTGATATGCCTCTTCGGTAGAGGCTTATCTTCGCGTTCTAGGCCAGCTTTCAGGCGGTCCTGATTTTCTTTGCGACGTTGTCGCATTTCATCACGCTCCGGCCCTCCGAGTCGGACTTCCTGTTCGTGGAACTTCTTAATCTCTCTTGAGCAGTCTATCATGGCGTACTTTCCTTCTTGGGTTCATATACTGTTGTCCCTGTTTTGGGCCCGCTATCGCGGGCCAAATCTGTAGATTGGAGGCCATGCCCGGATGTCCTCGGCGTGTTGCCTCTATCTGGTGCGTCACAGCAGACCGGCGACCATATGGCCGCGATCAGGTACACTGACGTCACTGTCAAGAGGACATAGAGAGTGCGAAAATGCGAACTGGCTCTTGGCTTGGTGTCCATGTACTCGGCAGGCAGGACTGCTTTGGCCCGCAAGTACGCCCCCGAACGGTGGTTTCCCAGGGCAGTCTCAATGTTGATGAGCGCTTCTCGGTTTTTTCGAACGCCTCGGGCAAGACTCGTGAGAAAATAGAGCGACGCTCCGCCCAACATGAGGACAAGCAGCGTGGCAGCAGTGCGTTGGTACAGATCGGACCACGGCTCTTGCAGAAGCTTCCAGCTTACAGCCACAGCCAGACCGAGAATCCAGAGTGTGAACTGCATGCTTCTCGCACGCATATGATGCCACGCAGCATAGCGTTCTGCGAGTTGTGCCATGAGCACCTGGAAACGCTGGTCATCGTTCAGCGTGACCAAGCCTGTCGCTTCGTCTGGTTGCAGACCATTGTTTTCGCTCATACTCGTCCCTTTCCCATCAAGAAAAAGGGCCACCCATGAATAGGCGGCCCATGGATACAACATATGGGGCCGTTGCCCCCTCTTAAACTACAGCATATTGTGTTCCAGTCTCTGAGGTTCATAGCCTACCCTCTCGTCACGGGGACTGCCTTTTGGTCGAGCACCGAGAGCCGGCGGTGCCGCGAACTGCCGTAGCACGCCTCAGGCGGAGAAGTGGCACCGCAGCCGAGGTGCGGAAGATGAAGGGAAAGTCCGTCTGAAGGAACTTGAGACGGATTCCGCGGAGCCCCAGTGTCGTCGCATAGCGACGTCATCAGGGGCGACCCCAGCAACGGGTCAAGCCTGCGCAGGCCGTGCGTCCGACGTGCGCAAGCACGACGGGGTTGTATTGACGCCTGCCGCCTCAGAACTGACGGTTTGACTTGGTGACAAACGCCTGATTTCGGCAACCACCTCCGCTGTGGAATGCGGCGGCGGCAGGCTTCGCGCGCGAAATCGGGGGTTCGAGGGCATAGGTGTTAAGCTAAGCAGCGCATTTATCGACCTCCTCGGCGGCGATGT
>CAYFPQ010000170.1:0-3054 GCA_964345005.1 uncultured Victivallales bacterium
GCCGAGGAGGTCGATAAATGCGCTGCTTAGCTTAACACCTATGGGATCAGACCCCTACCACATGCCTGAAGAGAACCTGTACGCCTACATTGAGACGGGCAAGGAGCCTGGGGCGTATTAGATTCTGTTGCACCGTCTTGTGACGATTTGTTTCCCTTGCCTCATCCACCCGACACCCCGCCTTTTGGCGGGGAAGGCTCAGCTTTCATCCCGCCGAGGGCAGGATCTAATACCCTTTCTGTGCCCGGCGCGCAAAATCCTCATTTCTCCGTTGACAGCGGCTGACTCCAGGCATATAGTTTCATAATGAACTAACGCGAGTGGCGGTTGTCGCCTCAAAAGGAGTGTGAAATGAGTGATATCACCGAGCAGATTGCGGAATTAGTTGATAAAGCACGAAAAGCGCAGGCGCAGGTGGCCGATTACACACAGGAGCAGATCGATGAGCTGTGTCGCAGCGTGGCCTGGCAGACCTACAAGGATGACAATATTGAAGCGTGCGCCAAGGCGGCGGTTGAAGAGACCGGGATGGGGTCTGTGGCTCACAAGATCACCAAGCACAAAGTCAAAGTGCTTGGATCCTTGATCGAATCGCTCAAGGGCAAGAGTGTGGGGCTGGTGGAAGATGACCCGGTCCGTAAGATTAAGAAATACGCCAAGCCAATTGGCGTCGTGGGCGCTTTGACACCGGTAACCAACCCGACCGCGACCCCGGCCAGCAATGCTCTCGCCATTCTCAAAGGCCGCAATGCCGTTATTTTCGCGCCGCATCCGAAAGCCAAACAGTCGGCGAAAGTGGTGTGTGACTTCATGCGCGCCGGTTTGAAGGCCGTGGGCGCACCGGAAGATTTGGTGCAGCATATAGCCGAGCCTACGTTGGATTTGAGCCAGGAACTGATGCGGCAGGTGGACCTGGTGCTGGCCACGGGTGGACCGGGCGTGGTCAAGGCTGCCTACTCGAGTGGAACGCCGTCGTATGGTGTTGGGGCCGGGAATGCGATCGCCATCGTAGCCGAAGACGCGGATATCGCCGATGCGGCGAAGAAGATCCATCTGAGCAAGGTCTTCGACAATGCCACATCCTGCTCGTCAGAGAATTCGATAATAGTGCAGTCGGGTGTCTGCGATGCCATGCTGGAAGCGCTGAAGGGCGAGGGCGCCTATCTGTGCACGGCGGAAGAGAAGGATAAGCTGGAAAGTGTTCTATGGGTGCCGAACAAGAAGGGCAAGATCGGTATCAATGTGAAGATTGTAGCCGTTTCGGCGGTAAAGATTGCTGAGATGGCTGGCATCGACGTGCCGGCGGATACGAAGGCGTTGGTCGTTGAGTGTACTGATGCCAACGAGCAGACGCGCTGGCGTGGCGAGAAACTCTCACCTGTACTGACGGTCTGGCGCTACGAGGATTTCGACGAAGCCTTGAGCATGCTCAAAGCGCTGACTGATTACGCGGGTACTGGGCACTCTTCGGGTATTCATACATTCAACGCTGATTACGTCGAGAAGCTGGCTCTGGCACAGAAGAGCAGCCGCATCATGGTGCGCCAGCCTATGGCCCCGGCGAATGGAGGAAACTTCTTTAACGGCATGCCGTCTACAACATCGCTGGGCTGTGGAACATGGGCGGGGAACAGTACCACTGAGAACATTCACTGGAAGCACTTTATCAATGTGACGTGGGTTTCCGAGCCGTTCGATCCCGTGAAACCGACGGATGACGAGATGTGGAGCGGATTCTGGGAGAAATTTGGCAAGTGAGATAAGAATTAACCGCGAAAGAACGCAGGGAACGCAGAAAAAGGAGATAAGACACCTTGCGATCTTTGTGTTCTTTGTGGTGCGCGAAGCTGAATACGAATTGGGTGCGTCATGAAACTATTTGAATATCAAGCTAAGGAGCTGTTCGCCGAGGCGGGGATTCCCGTGCCGACCGGACAGGTTGTTGCGGATGCTGAGGCCGTGGACGCAGCAGTCAGCACAGTGGGGCTGCCCTGTGTGCTGAAGTCGCAGGTGTTGCGTGGGGGGCGTGGCAAGGCGGGGTTGATCCAGTTTGCCGAGACCGCTCAAGAGGCGCGGGAGAAAGCCGAAAAGCTCTTTGCGTCACCCCATGGTGTCCGCAAGATCCTCGTGGAGCAGGCCCTGAAGATAGAGAAAGAGCTGTATCTGGCCATTACGGTCGACCCGCTCAGCGGCAAAGCACTTGTCATGGCGTCGGCCGATGGCGGCGTCGACATCGAAGAACTGGCCGTCTCAGCACCGGAGAAGATCGTTCGGCAGCTCGTGGATATCAAGCAGGGCATTCTGCCATTCCAGCTTCGCAACGTGATGTTCGGGCTCGGTCTTAAAGGTGACACTTTCAAGTCGGGAATGAAGATCCTTAAGGCTCTGTTCGGTCTGTTCAGCAAGAAGGATGCGGAACTGGCCGAGATCAATCCACTGGTGGTGACGACTGATGGACAACTCATTGCCGCGGATGGAAAGTTCAGTATCGACGACAATTCAGCCTTTCGACAGGAAGGGCTGGCCCGCACGCGGGAGCAGTTCGAGAGTGACATGGAGTTTGAGGCCGCCGAGGCGGGATTCCCGTACCTTCAGTTCGACGGCGATATCGGTTTGATGTGCGCCGGGGCGGGACTGACCAACACCGTGTATGACTTGATTGCCGACTATGGTGGTACCGTTGCGAACTATCTTGAGTTTGGCGGGCCGAACTATCGACGCGCGGTCGAGGCGATGGAGTTTACGCTGCGCAACAAGCCCAAGGTGATCCTGGTGGTGACCTTCGGCACGATTGCCCGTGCCGACGTGATGGCCGAGGGCATTGCCGAAGCCATGGACAAACTCAAGCCGGACGTCCCGATCGTGACGGCGATTCGCGGAACCAATGAAGAGGAAGCCACCGAGATCCTTAAAGGACTTGGACTGGAGCCGCTCAACAACACCGAAGAAGCGGTGAAGAAGGCCATTGCGCTGTGCAAAGGAGAGAACTGACCGCGAAAGAACAGGCATGTGGTCCTGTCAAGCGTAGTTCATTAAGCATTGGATTGTTTCGAT
>CAYFPQ010000171.1:0-3024 GCA_964345005.1 uncultured Victivallales bacterium
CCATCGACGCGAAAAATAACCTTCTTAGCTTAACACCTATGGGTCTGATCCCCCACTCCAAGCACGTACCCGCCACCGGCTTTGGCGGCATCCATGCAATTGGCAACCGCCTGGCGCACATCTGCCGGGCTGCCGTTGAGCATGACGTGGATGGAGTTGACGTTGCCGCGCAGCGCAATACGATCGCCGTATGGATCACTTCCGTATAGCAGACCACCTCGCGGGTTTCCTTTACATTGATCTTTTCGCGAACCGGATCGGACGGCGAAGCGCCTTCGCAGAGATGCATAAAGCCGTCACTTCCAAAACGGTCATACTCCGTCTCTACGCGCGCTTTCCATATGGGCGTCTTGTTCTTCCAGAAAAACTCAATGTAGTCATCGCCAAAGTACCGCACCGGCACCATCTCACTCAGTCCCATTGTGACCGGCACACGATCAGGAATGCCCCCTCTCAACGCCGTCGTAATTCTCTCTTTTGATGTCATCATCTCCAACTCCTTCTTTGCGTTCTCTGCGTTACTAACATGTTAATTTGTCTTTTCCTGCGAAAATTTTGACCACCCGCTGGAGACACTGAGATACAGAGTAGAGAAGAAGAAAGATGTTGTGGGAATTCCACGTGCGCGAATCCGCCTTCGCCAAGGCTACGGCGGACAAGTACACGCACGCATAATTCCCACAATGTTGCTCCATCTATCTATGAAAACCATCGTGTCGGTGGATAGTGGGTGTCTTGCGGCGGCCAGTTAGGGGGCTGTGCCGTCGCGATCTGCCAGTCCAGAAGCTTGCGCAGCAATCGCTCGCGCACATCCTGATGGTCTGGCGATTCAAACAGGTTATCGTATTCGTGTGGATCGCTGCGAAGATCGTAGAGTTCGCCTATCTCGTTCGCACCGTCGAACCCATAGCTCAACTTGTGGTCTCGGGTGTGAACAGTCTTGCACACGGTGTATTCAAAGAAGACCGTGTCGCGTTCAGGTGCCGCCCCACCCGTGAGGATGGGCAGCAATGATTTTCCCTGCACGGCCTTTGGTGTCGGAATACCAAGCAGATCACAGATCGTCGGGAACACGTCGATCTGCTCGATCATCTCATCGGTTCGCTCGGATGGCACGAAGCGCTCAGGCATATGCCAGATCATCGGGATGCGATGAATGGCATCGTAGTTGAAGCCCTTGGCCATGCGGCTGTACTCGCCGGCAAAGTCACCATGATCGGCGGTGAAGATGATGATCGTGTTGTCCAGATCACCGCTCTCACGTAGCTGATCGATAATTCGCCCCACCTGCTGATCGATATGCGAGATCAGTGCGTAATAGCGAGCCAGCGCCTGGCGGAGCACCCCCTCGCCATGCGTCGCGGCCGACCACTTCAGCTCGACGTTACGATTGAAATAGAACGGGCTGTCGCCAATGTTCTCCTTGCTGTTCTCCGGCAGCGTCAGTGAATCAGAGTCATAGCTGAACGGACAATCAAAGGACGGCGACAGCGGTGGATGGGGCCGCTCAAACGATACTTCCGCGAAAAACGGTTTCGAACGATCACGCTCACTTAGATACTTGATCGCCTCGTTTCCGGTCCATACTTCCAGTGAGTGTTCACTGGGCAGCGGATTCTCGAAACTCGTAAATTTCTCAATATCACCCAGCGCATCATAGTATTCATGCAGTCCGTGCTGCTTCAGATAGTTGTAGTAGTGATTGACTCGAATCGGTGCATCGGCTTCATAGCAGAGCCGCTCATACTGGAAACCATGTGTGGACCAGCCCGGCATGTGTTTCTTGCCAATCATGGCCGTCTGGTAGTCAAAGTTCTGAAGATAAGCCGCCAGCGAAAGCAAACTGCCAGGAATGCCCATTGTATCGCTGCCGAAAACGCCATGCGCACTGGGATACTGCCCCGTCAATAACGATACGCGTGAGGGTACACAGACTCCGTTCTGACAAAAGGCATTACGAAAGTTCACGCCAGTCGCCGCCAACTGGTCAATGTTCGGCGTCTTCACATCCGGATGCCCGGCATAGCCGAAACACCCGGCATGATGCTGGTCGTCCATGATAATGAGAATATTGGGCCTATTCATTGATGCGCTCAACGTCAACAAGCTGCCGGGTTTTCACACTCTTGACGGCGGCCAGACCCGTGTTCTCAGAGGCAATAGCCGCTTCGGCTGTGGTGAACGGTTCCTCCTTGCCCTGCATAATGCCCAGGAAGTTTCGGACAATGTAGGTATCGCCGTTGTAGTGGTTGCGGCCCAGGTAATCGAAATCGTAGCGCATGCTGTCTTTCATGGTGTCATAACGGTTATGAACCGATATATGACCGTGGTGGTGCCCTACATCAATATCCAGTACCCCTTCGCTTCCGATCACCGTATAAACGCGCCCTTTGTAGTTGGCCGGTGTGTAGAACGTCTGGATATAAGAGCCCTGCACGCCGTTTGAAAACTCGATCACGCACATTTCATCGTCGCCGATATCCGCCTCCTTCGCCCAAACGCATTTGTTGCGACCTACACGTTCCTGAGTCACTTCATTACCATAAATTGTGGCTTGCTGATTCAGGATACTCTCGGGGCAACTCACTTCTTCAGAACACTCGGAACAGATCAGATCATTCGACTTGTCACCGCCATATTTGTAGCGCTTTGAGAAGGCAAAGACCGATGTCGCATAATGATCGCCATTCATCATGTGCATGATATCGAAGTCATGCGAAGCCTTCTCCAGGTAAAGCGATGTAATCGCCTCGCTACGCCGATGCCAGCCACGGAAAAAGACATCCCCGTAGTGACAGTTCTGAACAAACCGCATGGAATGGACCTTGCCGATCCAGCCTTGATCGATCAGTTCTTTGGCTTTCTTCAAAATCGGCGCGTGACGCATGCAATGCCCCACCAGGATCGGCGCTTCATAAGCCAACAACTCAGGCGCAAGCGCACGGAAATTATAGGGATCCCCCTCCAGCGCTATAGCGCTCACCGGAACTGATCCACCGGCGCTCATGTAGACTGAGCCACCGG
>CAYFPQ010000172.1:0-2946 GCA_964345005.1 uncultured Victivallales bacterium
GCAGCTCATGGCTCATGGTGGCGAGGAAGTCATCCTTGGCGCGGCTGGCGGCCTCGGCCTGGATCTCGGCATCACGGCGTTCGGCGGCGATCTCGACCATTGGTACCAGATTACTGACGTAGGAGAGGAAGGTGGCCTCCTCCAGGCTCCAGTCACGGGGGTGGTGTTGCACCTCGGCGGAGATTACACCCAGCTGGATGTCGTTATAGAAGATCGGTGCAACCATCATCGACTGGATGGAATGGGTGCGGAAGTAACACTCCTCCCGTTCCTCATTGCAGGGGTCGAAGTGGGAGAAGTCGTTGACACGCACCACCTGGCGTTTGTGGATCCGCTCCCACAGCTCGCTATATTCACTGACCGCATAGCGTTCACCAAACTGGTGGCTCTGTTCCTTTACGCTGTAGCAGTCATCGGCTACCAGATACTGCTGGCTCCTGTTTTCCTCGATGTGCCACAGAGTGACGCGGTCCACACCCAGTGCCTCCAGAGTGGCCTGAGTGATCTCATGGTATCCGGCGCTACGGTCACCGGAGTAGATTGGAGCACTGGTGGAGAGGGTGATTAGAATCATCTGGTAGATACGCTGTCGCTCAAACTGCTTCTCGCGCTGTTCCACGCTGCGTTTGAGGTCGAGCATGATGTGGGAGAGCGCCTGTTTACTCTCAGTCAACTGCTGGGTGCGACGCCAGTCTTCCGCCATGTAGTGGGTGAGCTGCAGCAACTCCTCGCGGCTGAAGGGTTTCTTCAGGTTGATGAAATGCTCTCCAAGGATCGGTTTCAGCTCGGCGGGGGAGTGCTCACTCCAGGCGCTGATGACGATAATGCGTACATTGGAGTCGATGCGCAGAATCTCCTGTGCAGTTCTCAGCCCATCCCAGCCACCCGGCATCACCATATCCAGATAGACCACCTGGAAAGGGTGCTCACTCTTCAGCCCCTCAATCAGCTTCTCTACCGCCTGTTGACCGCTGGAGACACACTCCAGTTCATAGGGGGGTTCCGGGGGGAGCGCTGAATCTTCATCCAGCAATTCGTTGAGTGAGCCCATGGAGGTGTTGGCTGGGGGGGTGAGCAGAGTCTGATAGCCATCAAGGATCTGAGGTTCATCATCGATTGCAAGGATGCGGATTGGTGTGTAGGGATGAGAGGAATCATTTTCATCCTCTTTGAGGCTCTCCTCGAATGTGTGTTCCGGATTGAGCTGTTGTTCCAACTGGATAATGCGCTGCTCCCGTTCGATGGCGACGGCCTGAAAACTCTCCAGCTCCTCAATCTGCTCTATCTGGTGCTGTTCAGTGATGACTTGGGTGGTGACATCGGTATGGATGGTGAAGAACTCATGGATACGCCCTTGGTTGTTGCGCAGTGGGACAATGGTTTCGACCACCCAGTAGAGTTCACCATCGGCATTTTTATTGGCAAACTGGTTGTGCCAGATCTCTCCGGCAAGGATGGTGCGCCAGAGACGCTGATAGCTCTCCCGGCTGGTGTGCCCTGATTTGAAGATTCTGGGGTTCTGTCCCAGTAGTTGTTCCTGACGGTAGCCGGTATGTTTGCACATCGCCTCGTTGACGTAGAGGATGGTGCCATCGGTAGCGGTGATGAAGACCATTGCCGCCTGATCCAGCCCGTTTTTCAGTGCCAGCAGTCGGCTTGCCTCATGTTGCAGGTGCTGCTCCACCTGATGGTAGGCGTGCCAGATCAGCTGCTGTTCTCGGTCCAGCTGGGAGAGGTCCATCTGTTCGGCGATGGCTCGGCGGCTCTCCTCCGACTCCAGTAATGGATCGGTACTCTCCAGATAGTGGCGTAGCTGCCGCCCTCCCTGATTGTGGAAATAGAGAATCAGGTGGACCATCAGCAACACGGTGGTTAGCAGCAGCCCCAGACTGGTCATGCGGAACAGGCGCTGGTGGTTGATCTGCTGCTGCTCTTGCATCAAGCTGTTATTGACATGGTTGAGCAGAGAGTTGGCGAGTTGGTCCAGCAACTCGATCTGTGCGCTTACTTTCTGGAAAAATTGCTCCGGGGTATCGAGGAGTTGCAGGGGTTCCCCCTCTTCATTCAGGGATTGCCACTCCCACTCCAGTACCTCATGCAGGGCGGCCATTTCGATGGAATAGTCGGAGAAGAAGGTGAAGCTCTCCTGATAGGTGTCTGGTCTGTTCTCGTAGATATTGATCAGCTGTCCGCGGATCAGCATGCGCAAGGTTTCAATCTCTTCGCGCAGGAAGGGGTAGAAGGTCTTGAACTGCTGTTGAGCGATGCCAGGATGGGGAGAGTGGAGTACCCCATAGGTGAGGCCACGGAGCTGCCCCATCTGCTCTTTCAATGCGGGGATGGTGAGGGTGGAGAGAGAGTAGATGCGGTTGCGTTCTGGATATTCATGATTGATGCGTGGGGTGCTGGCAATGGCGACCTGCTGGATCAGATTGCGTACCTGATTGATCAGGCGGGTATAGCTGCTGAAGTTGGCCTGTTCGGGTAAACCCTGATCTGTCGGTGCAAGGGAGTGCCACAGGGCAAGAATGGCCTCGATCTGAATCTGGTGATACCGCTGGAGTTGGGGACTCCGGAGAATATTGAGTTCGTTTTCAATATTGAGATAGAACTCTTTCAGTAGTGGATTGACTGGTTGGATCGGTTTTCTCTTCTGCTGCTCTCCATGCTGTAGCCCGCGGTACTGGGCGATCTGCTCCTGGAGGGAAGAGAGATTCTGGATCTGTTCAATGCCGTACCGGAACTGATGGATCTCCTGCAAGCGACTCTTCTCTGCGCTGTTATAGAAGTGGAGCAGGAGAATAAAAGGGACGAGCAGTAGTGAGAGGAAGATCCAGATGCGGGTGGTCAATCGCAATTTCTGGAAACGGTTCCATGGGGTGAGAGCCATTTCTTGTTACAATATATTACTTTATTATTAGATTATTTAAATATATCACAGAAATA
>CAYFPQ010000173.1:0-2933 GCA_964345005.1 uncultured Victivallales bacterium
AAGACTTATCGGGAAACGGTTGCAGAGCATCCAACCGGATTTTGCGGCAATAGCCGTTTTTCCTTCAAGGGCGACGCCATCGCCGACGAGCTGACCTTCTTCGACCTCGACGCGCGCCCCATCCGCCCTGCCCCGCCTCCGAAGCCCGGCGGCGCAACGCCGGAACCGCTCAGGAGCGGTCGATACCCCGTTGCCGCGACGGTCAATGCCGGGCGCTTCGAGGACGCCGACCGGATTCTACTCGCTGAGTCCCACCCCGGCGACGGCCCGGCGCTTTATGCCGCGCCAAGTCCCGGCGGCGCTTCGCGCTCCATCCACCGCGGGGCGATGCGCCACACCTTCATCGTGATCGAGGCGGCGGGTCGCGAACGCTTCGTTTCACGTCTGAACGTCAACTTGCGGATCCGGCCCCAACAAAGCGCGTTCGACGCGGCCGTCCGGGTGTACGACCCCCTGATCGCCGACCGTACGGCCCTTGATTTCGACTTCCGTGTCAACTGGCCCGAGGCCGGGCGGGAGTTGCCCCTGCGGCTGATCCTCGGACCGTCCGGTTTGATCGTTCCCTCCGGAGGACGCCTGGTTCTCCGCTTGACTCTGGACACCGGCTGCGAAGTCGTTCTCGGCCACGCCGACAGTTTCGTGGAGATCGAGGAAAGCAGCGACCCCGAACGCACCGGGCACGCCTTCGCTCTGGCTCAGCTCCGTAAAATGTGGCCCCTCTACCAACGCAGACTAAACGCCAACATCTTTTTGTGCGCCGAGGAGGACAAGGAGACAAACCCGATCTGGAGCGGCTTAACCCTGGCGGAGAAGTACGATCCCGAGAACTCCCTGGTCAAGACATTGTGGGGTTGGTCGCGCCTGCGCCCATGGCCCGCCTGCGATTTCTCGGCCCTCGATCAACAGGCCGGCCCGCGCTGGGCGGTTTACCTGCGCGAGGCGGTCCGATCCGAGCAGGCGGTCATTCACTGGTGGCTGGATCGCCGCTCCAACGCCGACGGCTACCTTGTCAGTGTCGGCAACCAGTGGAACGACATCACCAAGCTGTACAACAAGTATCTGTCGCTCGGTTCTCTCGCCGGAGACACTCGGCTTGTCGATGCCGTCGAACGCTATCTCGACGCACACTGGAATTCCGGCCGCATGCTGCGCGGTTTCTCCCGCCATCTGACCGATGCGTGCCACGCAGTCGAGGAAGCCAACTACATTCAGCCTGGCCTGGGGATCCTGAGGCCCGGCGTTCCGCGCCACCTCTACCGCGACCTCTTGACGGCAAGCAATTACGGCGCATGGATCGGTCGAAACGCGCGCGGTCACCACCATTTTCGCTCCAACTACTTCAACGCCGAAAGCATAAAGACCAACGGCGTCCACGGGATGGACCACGTCGGTTTGTCCTCCGTCACTATGCCTGGCCTCTATCTTGTCGAGTACAACGGCCACCCATCGATCGAACGCGGTTTGCTCGCCTACGCCCGTTCCTGGCTCGCGGATACGCTCCGCGCCGAACGGGGCAAACCCGCGGGGCTGATTCCATGGAAGGTCGGATTCATCACCGACGAGCTGGTCAATCCGTCGAGCGCCCGCCGAAGCTCCACGCGGCGAGAAATGATGGACTTCTTCCTCTGGGCCTATGCGCGCACGGGCGATGAAGCCTTCCTGGAACCCATGCGTTCGGTGATGGAGAAACAAACCGCCTTCGATCCGCAGTGGGCTTACACGTACGGGTAGAATCTGCTTCATTACCGCACCCTCACGGACGACCAGCGTTACGACGAGACGCTGAAATCGATCGGCGAAGCTGAACTGGCCCAAATGCGAAAGGACGCGTTCTTCCAGCGCGGGATAGAGATGATCGAAGGAAAAGCCCTCTGCCGCTGGGCGGTGACCCGCGACGATTCCGATCTCATCGAAGTCTTGAAATACGTCATCCGCAACAACCGTCGATCTTTTCTCCCATATACGCTCACCGAGCCCCCGACCGACCGGGTCTATCCGTGGGGGCGCGTGGCCCTGCCGATCGCCATGCTTGGCGGACGCCTTTTCGACGAGCGCGCGGCCGGCCCGATTCCGTCGGCCGCTTTCACCTGGGAGGGCATCGACACGGATACGGTCAGCATGGTTATCGAACATCATCCCACCGCCCTGACCATGCTCGTGCACAACTTTAAGGACAGGCCGGTGCACGCCGCCTTCCGGGCGATCCAGCTTCCCGAGGGGCGTTATCGTTTGGCAACGGCGCCGGACGCGAATGGCGACCGGCGCCCCGATACGGATACCGAAATCCGGGAGATCATGCTGCGCCGTTTTACGCCGACCCGCCTGGAACTGCCGCCGAAGAGCACGCTCCATGTGGACCTGCAACTGCTGGAGGCTCGGCCACGCCGTCCGCGCCCCGACCTAGCCGTCACCCTCGCCCAACCGGCCGACGATCGCGGCGCGGTGATCGCCCGCGTGCATAACCTGGGATGCGCTCCCGTGGACACCGTCGGGGTGGACCTGATTCTGGACGGCCAATCGGTCGCCCGGGAGGCCGTTGGCCACCTTCCCGGCCTGTCCGGCTACGAGCCGCAATTTCGCGACGTGACGTTGCGCGTTCCGGACGGGGTCGCCCCCGGCGCCTGCGAACTCGTCGTTGACCGCGACGAGATCGTTGACGAAATCAATGAATCGAACAACGCGTTCCCGATCCGGTTGGGCGTCCCTCCGACCATTGAAGGTGGCCCGGAGATTCCTTTGGGTTAATCCGCGTTTGAGGCTTACTGCAATTCCGGATTCGCCTACTTGAGAATCGCTGGCTCATATTTATGTTTGCAGCTATCATCAATATGCGTATAGTACCCTAATAGGCAAAGTGATAAACATCAGGAAAACAAAAAATGAGAACAACATTGAGCATTGATGACCATGTGATGACGCTTGCAAAGCAAGCT
>CAYFPQ010000174.1:0-2872 GCA_964345005.1 uncultured Victivallales bacterium
CATAGCACCCAATATCTTCGTTACCAGCCTTTGGCTGTTCGAGGCGGATGAAAATTTTGCTAATAGCTGGCTATTGGCTGTGATCTTGGGTGCTATGGACGTAATCCAAATTGCCCAGACTTTTTCAGAGGTTCCTTAACGGGTTGTTTTCTTGAAGATCTCATGTAGAATTAATACCTGAGTGTTTTTGTGTGATATGACTTTTGTTATATGTTACTGTTTTCTTTAATAGTGTAGGATCCGCTCCCACAGTTATGCGATGAGGCTTTATGAGGATGAGGAACAGACAGTCACTATTTTGGACTGCCCTACTGTTATGGGGGGTTTTCGGGCAGATTCAGGCGGCAGTGGCCGTTACCCCCAGCCATGTATTCCAGCAGGCACAGGATCTGCTGCGTCTGACCGAGGCGCTACGCAAGCATGAAGGGGTTGATGCAGCCTACCGGCAGCCGGGGGTACAGTTTGCCAAAACCCCGATTCATGCGCTGGCCAAGAGCCTGGAGGTACGGGAAAAACTGATTCAGCTGCAGGAGCAGTATGGGGTTGCCCCCCTTGCGGTGAAATCACTGCCGGTACGCAACATCGTGCCTGCAGATGTGTTGGCCTCGCTACAAGAGAGCTATGGAGCGTTGCAGCAGGTTGCCAGGCAGCGAGGGCTAAGTCAGCTTCCGCAATCCGCACCGTTTGAGAAGGGGAAGAGCCCCTCTCAGGTTTATGAGGAGATCTGGAAGGCCTCCAATGCCTTCGATGCACTGTCAGGCAAGATCAGCCCCAGCAAGGTGTTCCGTAATACCGAGCAGATTCTCGATGAGCTGCGACTGCTGGCCGATAACCTTGATGTAGAGCTGGACACCGAACTCCCCCCGTTGCCGAGTGGGAAGACACCAAAACATGTGAATGTGGTGGCCTTCAAGAATCTTCATCTGCTGGTCAAACTGCAGAAACGAATGAAGATGAAGCGTGCCTATGTTGCCAGCTTCCCGGAGGGCAGGATCACCCCGGCCGAGGTGTTTGATACCACCAACAACCTCAAGGCAGAGCTGATACGGATCAAGCTCAATCTGGGGATTACCACACCACATCGGGCCTTTCCGCTGGTCGACGGCAAGAGTCCCAACCATGTATTCCAGAACATGCAGTTGATTCGCAAGCAGGTGGCTCAGGTGGTCGGGGCCGAGCGCTTTGATGCGTGGATACAGGATACCCAGGGTAAATAAGACCTGTAGCGGGGAGTGCAAAGATCAACTCCCCCTGCTTTTGGTGAAGTGAGCAGAGAATTGTCAGAGTGAGGACACCCCATGAGTGGAGAGGATAGAGCCCGTTCCGGGTTTCGCTGGACGTTAGGTAGGAAGATCATCACCATCCCGTCGGTAATGGCACTGTTGATGGTGATGGTGGGGCTGTTTCTGTGGATGGAGATGGATGAGATCCACCACAATGTGGACCATGTTCAGCAGGTGATGGTACCGGAGGCGCAGATCTCCAACCGCATGATGGAGAACCTGTTGCAGCGCAAAAACATTATCGAGGTCTATCTCAGAACCCGTGATCCGCTGCAGGTGGATCTGTTTGGGCTTAATGTCGATCAGATGGGAGAGATTATCGATGATATGCGTGATCTGGCGCTGGATGATGTGCAGTCCGGCTATGTCGATCAGGCAGAAGAGATCCACCTTGATCTGGCCAATATCTTCACCATGCAACTGGTACCCAATGTGCAGACGCTGGATGCGTTGCAGCACAAGATTCTGAAGGATGCATTGCCCCGGATTACCGCACAATTGAAACAGATCATTGCCAATGCGGGGGAGGAGCAGAGCATTCAGGCGAGTGGCTGGGAGGTTTTGCACTATATGGATCAGTTTGCAATCTCCCTCAATCAATATCTCAGAACGCATCAGGGGGAAGATTGGGACGACCTCAATAGTCAGCTGGAGCAGGGGGGAGAGTATGCCGACAAGCTCAATGGAATGCTGGAAGATGCAGAGGGGCAGGGGAATTCACTGGAGATGGCGCAAGGTGTTCTGATGGTGATTGAAGAGATTACCGATCAGGTCTCCGAGATTGAGGGATTTGTCGATGATGAGATCGCGATTCTGGAGGAGGACCTGCTCCCCCTCAGTGTTGATTTTATCAATAGTGTGAAACGTATTCAGCAACGGGTCTGGGGACACCTCCATATGGTCTCCGAGGACAATGTGGAGCTGGTTGAAGAGTCTGTTTTGAGCCTGCTGATCGCAACCATCGGTGCCCTGGTGATCGGTATGGTGCTGTCGATCGTGGTAATTCGTCAGGTGACTCGCCCCATCACCCTGCTGGCCGATACCATGGTTGAGGTGGGCAGTGAGGCCGACTTCTCCCGTCAGGTGGAGCAGAGCGGCTCCAATGATGAGATTGCCGATATGACCGCTGCCTTCAATGGATTGATGCAGTCGGTGGATCGTGCGCTGGGTGGTGTCAACGAAACCGTTGGGGCGATGGCGCGAGGAGACTATGCAGCGCGTGTCCATGGTGACTTCCAGGGGGATCTGGCGCGGTTGAAAGAGAGTGTCAACCTCTCTGCAGAGCGGGTCGGCAGTGCGGTTTCCGAAATCAATTCGGTAATGGATGAACTCGCCAATGGCCGTTTCCAGCGCCGGGTCGAGGTGGAACTGGAGGGGGATCTGGCCCAGCTCAAGCAGAGTATCAATGGTGCGGTCAGTGGTGTGGAGCAGTCGATTGATGCGATCAGCGCAGTGATGTCTGCGGTGGCGGGTGGTGACTTTACCTCCCGTATTGAGGTGGCTGCCCATGGAGACCTGGAGCTGTTGCAGAACAATATCAACCGCTCCGTAGATGATCTCGATACCGCGCTGATGGAGATTGGTACCAT
>CAYFPQ010000175.1:0-2821 GCA_964345005.1 uncultured Victivallales bacterium
CTGAAGAGGCCGGCCGCCAACCCGATCGGGGAGATCGGCAAACCGCCATCCTGAATCTGGGCATGGTGCTCCGCCTCCCATAGCAGGGTACCGTCACTGGCACGCACCATCTTCAGCTTTGCATGGACCTCCACCTTGGAGTAGACCCCATAGAAGCTGCTGCCGTGATTGCTCACCTTCCCCATGATCAGCGCATCACAGTGGAGCAGATCACCCAGTGCCGCGCGGTCTGCCGCCTCCCGCACATCGAGTCCATTCTCCTCAATGATATGGTCTACACGCGGCAGCTCGATATCACGGAATCCACGGGGTGAAAGGTGGGCATAGAGGGTACGGCGCACCAGATCGATCCGGCGTGCCTCAATCTCTCCCTCCAGTGGAAGGATCGCCACACACTGCGGTGGCGGCTGATGGAACGCCTCGTGCACCTGATAGAGCACCTTCGGGGAGATCGCACTGTATTGATCATCCTGTTCTCCACTGCTCTGCTCCACATAGCGTGTAGAGCAGCCGGATAGCAGTATAGTGAAGGCTGCCACAGAGAGTACCATCTTCAACAGATAACCCTTGCACCTCGCTTTCATCGGCTGATGCCCTCCTTTTTCTCAATAATCTGATAGGGGATGTAGAGCTCCCGTCGCTGATCCAGCGGAATCTCGGAGAGCATGCGATGGAAGGACTCGACACTCATCTTCTCCGGGAATCGGATCGGTGACTTGGTGGCAATCACCACCAGCTCCTCCACCACTCGTCTCTTTCCCTCGGGGAGTGCACTGATCCACTGATAGTGGTTACGCTGCTGATCCGGAATGGTGGTGACACCCACCTTGTCAAACCCGGTATCCCTCCGGAACGAATTGGGAAAGAGACGCCACACCTTCTCTCGTGTCTCCATGTAGGGGAGCAGCTGCAGCACCGAGAGGTGCATGGAGTGCTGTAAATCGAGTTCGACGACCATCATCTCTCCCGCCTCAAAGCTGGGCCGGTTCAACGCCACCTGATGCTGAAACAACGGTGCAAAAGCGGGGTCCCGCTTCCCCTGGCTGCAGGTGACCGACAGCTCCGCCTCTACGCTGCAGCGAAACAGGGAGGTCCCCTCAATCGGTTCCACCATCTCCACCTGTCGCTGCAGCAATTCAAACTCGGTTACATAGCCCGCAGTGGATTCAAACAGCAGCCGATCCAGTGCATCCTGCTCCGTACCGGTAATGCGGAGCTGTCCACCCGACAGGGTGCTGCCACACTGCTTTCCGATGGCATCCAGCTTGATCCGCTCGATGGCGCGCTGGCACCCCTGATCAGCACTCACCTCATCGGTAAAGAGATGGCTTGCAGAGACTGCGGCCTCCCCCAGCAACGGCATCAATCCCAACATCAACACAGCAAGATAGTGATAACTGTTCATTGCATCTATCCCTGACCACTACCGGGACGGGCCACCGCAATCCGCCAGCGCCCATCCTCCCCTCGGCAGGCGGTCCCCTGATAATCCTGGAAGCGACCATCATCCCGCCGCTTCATCTGGTATTCACGACAGTAGTGCCCCTCTGTGGTACGGAAGGAGCGCATCATGCGGATCCTTCTGGAGTAGCGGTCCTGTTCATCCCGCCACTCACTCTCCTCCCCGGAACGGAAGCTCTCCAGGGTCTGCTGAAAATGGAGCTCCGGAGAGTTTGGACCAGAGGCAAACTGCTGATCGGATGGAATCACCGCCATCAGCTCTCTTCTGCGCTCGATATGGCGCCGGGATGAGGTGGGCGCATACTCATCCTCCCGCAACACATAGTGGCCCACCGAGGGGGCGTAGTACCAGATCCGGGTCTGCATCCACTTACCAGTCAAGGTAGAGCGCTGACACTCCACCTTGCGGGTATCAAAGGTGCCGGCAGCCACTTCGATACGGTAGCTCCCCTCGACACCACAGCGCCAGCTCTGGATATAGCTTTTACTCCCCTGATTGATCCGATCATGGACCGAAATGATCGTAGAGAGGTAGGCTGAGCCCCCCTCCTGCAGCGGCCAGAGAATATCCCGGTCCTGACTGTACTGCAGCGTGACCCGCTTCTTCTCGGTCTCCCACTGCAGCTTCGGCACCACAAAATTGCGGTAGGTGGTATAGCGGAAGTTACCACCACGGGACTCCCAGTCCACCTTCTCTCCCCGAATCGCAACCACCTTCTCCACATTGCCATCATCGAAGATAAAGGTATCTCCCACCCGGTATTGGGGGAGCTGTGAAACCACCTCGAAATTGACCGGCCTCTTCCCCGGGGTGGTACCACAGCCGGAGAGCACGACACCGATCAGTAAAAACAGAGCCAACCGCTTCATGACTGCTCTCCCCGGTGGACCTGCACCACCTGCTCCCGGCCATAGTAGCGGCGCGCCCAGTAGGTGAGCGTCTCTCCCATATAGCGCTCCAGTTCATCCAGACTCACGGTTCCATCTCCATTACCGTGAGGTTGCTGGTCCGCCTCACCACTCATCGCGTGGAGGTAGTACTTGGTAAAGAGGCCATTGGAACGATCCTGCTCCCATGAGGCGATCTGCTCACCACCCCCGGCAGCGATCACCGTAATCCCTTCCGGCACCACGGTAGGGGTACGGCGGGCAAAGATCGGGGAGGCGTGGGTAACAATGCGACTCTCCTGAGAGACCCCGGAGAAGCACGCCTCCAGCACCACCGTAACCGCACGTGCATCCAGCTGGGCCAGATTCTGGTAGAGCTGCTGCACCGGGTAACCGTTCAGCGCCAGACGTGCCCCATCAGCATCAGCCGGAACCAGGTAGTTGCTCTCCTTCTCGGCCGCCCCGGGCGCAC
>CAYFPQ010000176.1:0-2792 GCA_964345005.1 uncultured Victivallales bacterium
GAGCGTGCGGCAGAGCCGCCGCGAGATTCATCCTTCGACCGGACGGACGCGCCGTCCGGCTGCTGGGACTTCTCTCCGACGCGCACAGCGTGCGCGGTCACGGTCTCCGACATGGACATGCCCTCCCGCTTCGCCAAGGCTTCGCAGGACACGTCACTCTCCATCACTTCCGACGAAAAGAGCAGGTTGTCGCGCTACGCGCGAAAGGAAGCCCCTGCGGCGATCCCGGTCCGGCGTGTGCCCTTGGCTGCTCGTGACCTCCCAACGCGGCCACACACCGGCCCGACATCGCCGCCCCCTTCTGTTTGATAGCCATGCCCGCCACCGCCCTGAAGACCCCCCGCGAAACTCCGAGCGTGGCGTCTTCGCAAGCTCAGAAACCACGGACCGAGTGCCGCCCCAGGGAGGCGGCCGCAAGCCGCCATCGTCAGCCATGCCGAGCGGACCGCAGGTCATTCTGCCAATGTGCTATCAATGAACGCAAGCACCTGCCACACCGGCGTGAATTCGATCAAGTGCTGGTCGGCAGGCGCTGCCCGTGGTCGACACAGAATGCCCGCGAGCACTGGCTCATCTGCCATGATCCAGAGGCCGCTGCCGCTACACCCCTTGATGTCTCGGTAGCCGCCCGTAATCTCAATGTCCTCGATCTGCTTGAGGGTCGGCTCACCCTCGCGGAGGTTATCCTTCTCTGCATGGTCCGTGACGATAAGATCCTCCGTGACCTCATGGATGGGGCCCAATCCGGAGTAGGTGATCACCTGCATGTATGCGAGACCGTCTGGGTAGACGAACCCCGAAGTATGCTTCCCCCATACGCCATATATGAAGGACGCAAGGCCTTTGTGCTTGGGGTCAGCGAGAAATTCTCGCGTCACAACTGCGCTCTTCGTGAGATCGTAACGGGTCTTCCCGTGCTGCGCCATCGCCAGCGCATCGGATGAGAACAACGCGAGATCCAGAGGCTTCGAGCGGTCGAGAAGGTGGATGCCTGGGGTCGTGGGGTGCTCGCCTTCCGGCACGGTCGGAGTCGGCAGGCCTTTTGGATTCGTGAAGTAGATGCAGTCTTCCTTGGCGACATGATCACACGTGACGGTGAGGTCGTGCCCCTTGTAGGCTAGGTGTACGCAAGAACCGAAGGCCCTTGGTTCCGATTTCCCACCGACGGGCTCAGAAAGCGTCACAAAAACGTCCGTGTATTCGGGCACGATCTCGGTGAATTTTCCGTTCAATTCCCTGACTTCCTGAATGTCCATGTCTTCCTCGTGGTCAGCGCCATGCATGCGATCCTTTCACACCGCGTCTGTTGTCCGTGGAACGTGTCTCAACGCTCCAGTTCGCCCATTCTCTTCTCAGCCTCAATCCGTGGTTCCAGCCAGTCATATAGCTCCGTGAAGCCTGCGTCCTTGGGAAAATCGTGAGGGTTGAGGAACTGGACTTCCATCAGTTGTGCCCACAGCGCTTCCCCGCTCCTTCGCGGGAATCTCGCAATGTACGAGTCATAGAACGTGGTCTGGATGTTGTAGTGGTGCGTGTGTATGAACGGAGCCCAGGTTGAGGTGAGGTCGTCCTCTGACCGTACGTCTATCATCTCCGTCTGTTCCAGTTCTCGGTTGTCAACATCGCCCCAGGCCGCCTTCATAAGTCGGATCGCCTCGACATCCGTCCTGGGCGCACCGTAACCGAAGATCGTTAGCGCCCAAGCGCATTTGAGTACGCCGTCGAGCGTTCGCCAGTGCCCGGCGATGGCAGGGTCGGTCTGATAGTCCTTCTGTTTGACTGGGTACAGGAGTGGTGATCGAGCAAGTTCGGTGCCGCATTGCCGGCAGTGTGTCTGCATCGGATACGCCGTCTTGCAGGCGGCACAGTAGGCAAACGCGACGTTCCCATGGAGGAAGAGAAGTGTGGGGGCTCCCCCGAACTCGTGGTTACGCGAAGCTGCCTGGCACAGGAATGGATCCCAGTTGAACGTGGCAATCACATCCTTGGGCCGAAGGCTAAGGACAAGATGATCATAAAGCGTCGGTTCGGCCGGCAGTTCCAGTGAACCGAAGTAGGAGGCAACGCGGTCTTCAATCTCTGTCTTCAGGCTGCTTTGATCTGGGTCAATTGCGATGTCCGAGTAGATCGCCTCGAAGTCGTCATAGGGTTCAGGGACACCCGCATCCCTGAGCAATGCCGTTAGCCCTACGACATCCGCAAACGTCCTCATTAGCGGCAGGCGCATCCCGTTTCGGTCACCGTTTGGGAGGGCCGCCAAGCTTGCGCCAGCCCCAAGAATCACCAAGTGAGGACGCTTCATCTGGAGAGAGCTCACCTCTTCCGATTCCGGCCATGTCCCGTCGGTCATGTCAATCTCCCCTCGCGGATGTAGTAGAAACCATCACCTCAGCCGGATACCTCTTGGCGTATCCCTCGGAGCAGAAGCACATCTTGCCGGCACCGCAAGGGCGGCACTCACTTCAACGCCCCACGCTTCCGCAGAGCTTCCTTTATCAGTATCCGCGTCATTGCTGCCAGCGGCCTGTCCTCCTTCTCAGCTAGCCGCTCTATAGTGGACAATAGGTCATCATCAACCCGCACCCCAATTGTCGTGCTCTTCTTTCCATTCATGCTATCAATGCTAGCAATTTTCCTTGCGTTTGCAAGTGCTCTGGTGATAGCATTGCTAGCAGTTCGGGGTCATTGTTCTGCGCTGCAAGAAAGGAGCAAGTGAATGAAGTTCTTCATCTACGCTAGGAAGTCAACGGAGGACGAGGCGCGGCAAGTGCTCTCGATCCAGTCACAGCTCG
>CAYFPQ010000177.1:0-2761 GCA_964345005.1 uncultured Victivallales bacterium
ATCGACAATGCCGAGAGCTTTACCAAGGGCCTGTCGCCTGAGCATTCGGTCACTGGCTCTTCGAGACACGATTCACTCCACCGATCCACAGGCTGATATGGATATTGCCGAGGTCAAGCCCCTCTACGGCGACTGGGTGGCGCTGTGCGGCAACGTTAACTACCGTACTATTTCGTCCTCTCCTCGCCACTTGCCACCCCGCCACATCAAGGGCGGGATGAGACGCGGGTGAACATCACACATTTCGATATACAGAAAACTGTCGCGAATGGCAAGAGTGCGAAAACCAAGGGCAGGTACTTGTTGACAGGGTGGCGTGGTTGTGCTATCAAAGGGCGTCACATAAAGGAGTGCTATGAATGCTGCAATGGATGTATTCACGGTCCGTGAACTGCGGGAGAAAACAGGGCAGTTGATCCGAGATGCGGAGCGCGGGGATGTCGCGCTTGTGACGAAGCGAGGGCGGCCCGCTTTCCTGGCGGTTCCGTTGGATCGCCTCACGATCGATGCCGGCGTGTGTTGCAGTTTGGCCGTGCACCTGCTTGATCAGCGCGTGCTGACGCTCAGTCAAGCGGCCAAGGTTGCGGGTCGATCGAAGAGTTTTTGGACCTCTTGCGCGAAAGCGGCGTTGACGTAGTGGATTATCCTCCTGCCGAGATGGAAGAAGAGATGGCGGTTGTGTTGTGAAGCGACGGATTGTCGCGGATGCCGGACCGCTGATTGCGCTCGCCCGGACCGGATATCTCTATCTCCTGCGCGATATCATGGAACTCGTTGAGATCCCGCCGGCTGTTCAGGACGAACTGAAATTGGACACAACGATGCCGGGTGCAGCCGTCCTGCGTAAAGCCCTGCGCACGGATCGCTGGATTCGCAGGCATGCCCTGCGTGCACCCCTCGGCTCTGCTGGTCTTGCGCTGGGACTCGGCGAGGCACAAGCCATTCTTCTGGCTGCCGAACGTAAGGCCTTGCTCCTCATGGATGAGCGTCGGGGGCGGAGAGCCGCCAAAGCAAGAGGCATCGCGCTGATCGGGACTGGGCGCGTTCTGGTGGAGGCGAAGCGAAGGGGTATCCTCATGGAGGTTGCTCCGGCGCTGGATGCACTCACAGGATCGGGGTATCGAATCACGATAGAGCTGCGTAAGCAGATTCTCCGTATCGCCGGTGAAGCCCGCAGTTGATTCATGTCTGTTTAAGCATGCCAGCATGTGTGACACGAGAGACGATACCGGAGACGACCCCCATCAGCAACCTGTTTCTGTTCATGGCAAAGGAGCGGTCTAGAGCGTTTTCCTCAACAGAGGGAAAGTCTCCGGCCATGTTGAGCTTGCTTTAACGTGAATGCGTGGACGTAGATGAGCCGACACGACGCGCCGCCGTGGTTAGTTTCCCAATGGTAGAAAATCGGCGTTGCGTGTGAGAGCTGGAGACACGCCTGAGCGCACTGTCGGGTCAATGAAACCTCTTATTTCTTATTTCCATGACTGACCCCAGTCTCCCGGTGTGGGGGCTGTTGGTGGACGAGGAAGACGGCAGCGTGCTGGTTCGCGTGGTGGACGATAGCGATCAGTACGGCAATATCAACTTCACGCTCTGGCGAGTGTATACAAACGGGGCGGAGGAAGTCGTGTTCGATTTCCCGGGTGTCTACGATGTGTATCCCGGCGATCTTAACACGGCGCGTTTGCTGTACTCGCTCGCCTGGACCTCGGACGGAGACATCATCCTGGCCATTGAACCAAGGAAAACCGTTTACAAGATGACGCCGACTGGAACCGTCATCTGGCAGGCGGGTTACGATCCTTCAGGAACGGGGTCTCATCTTCGATTTCTGAATCCCACGGATATCGCTGTTGACCGCCGGGACAATGTTTGGTGCGTGGATAGAGTAAACCACTGTGTTGTTTGTCTGTCGTCGGACGGTGAATTCCGGTTTGCGCATGGGCAATTCGGCGATATCGACGACGTGTCCGGGGAGGGGATGAATGCGCCTTCCGGTGTTGCCGTGGTTGAGCGCAACGGGAAGGAGTTTCTGTACGTGGCGGACGCGGGTAACATGCGGATACTGAAATACAAAATCAGGTATCCGACAGGCACATGTTTCCAATTCGCCGGAGTGGACGCGCGGCCGTGAGAAGAGGAGAACTCCATCGATCCCTTGCTCGTCTTGTCTTTCTTGGAGCGTGATCATGATATCCGTGCCTCGGGCCAAGTACACACTTCCGTGATGAACCAGGGGCGCATGGCAGTTCTGCGGGGATTTCGACTGTTGGACAAGCGAAGCTATTCGGAATCGGAATCGGAATCGCCATCGCTATCGGCTTGGTACTCCGCGACGGTTTCGCGGACGGGGTACCCTCGTTTACCAAGCTTGGTCAGCATGGCGACAATGCGGGCAAGGAATTCAACGGGATCGACTGTGAGGCGCGCAGAAGCTGATCCTTCGAGCTGCGATGCTCGCCTGCTAGCCCCGTGCACAAGCGATGCGCCCAACCCACATACTCTATGGCGGCTCGATCGACATCAAGTTGTTCATGTGCGAACGCCATGGGGCTTGCCTTTCGATAGCGACTGCGATTCCGATTCCGACGAAACGGCTGGATCATACGAAGTCGCTCTGAATACGGCAACCGCTTCCTGTTCGCCCCGCAGAACTGCCATGCGCCCATGAACCAGAAATAATCAAGAAACGACTTGCGGGGCGCAGCAGCGATTCTCATTTTGACCGGCGCGAGTCCCCGTTGAAGTGCTTGGGGCGCTG
>CAYFPQ010000178.1:0-2755 GCA_964345005.1 uncultured Victivallales bacterium
ATAACTCGTCCGGTTGGTGGCGGCATCCTCGATGTAGGCCACCTGACCTTTGCTGTTGTAGGCGGTGGTCTGGGTCCCGGTCCGGGGATCGGTTATGCCTATGCGCCTTTCCAGCCCGTCGTAGCTGTAGGCGTAGGTCAGGCCGGTCTTGGTGGTGTTGGAGACGACGAGGCCGTTGACGGTTATGCTGACGGCGTCCTGGTTCGAGTCCCAGTGGTCCACGGTCTGCGTTGCCGTCTTGTTGCTTCGGTCGATAGTTGCTGTGGCAACGGTCTCGTTTCCATGAATGTCGGTAGAGACGGTCCGCGAGGCCGCGGACCCTCCCAGTCCGGTTAGCTGTGTGCGTGTGATGCTGTTGGTCACCGGCGTATCGCTACCCTCTTCGGGGTAAAGGACGCTGGTGCTCACTCTCCACCAATCATTCGATGCATCCTCCTCGTAGAGAGTGCTGGATGTGCTGACACGGTCCAGCCCCGCCAGGTCGATGACGCCGTCGAGGTCGATGTCGAGGCAGTTGGTGGTCTGGTTGCCGAGCGCATCGTAGCCGTAGAGGGTTACGCTATTGGTGGTGGAACCACAGATGGACGCGGATGAACTCAGATGGCCCAGTGCATCGTATGAGTTAACGGTGGCGCAGGTCACACCGCCGAAGCAGGGACGCTCGGTTTTGATTGTGCGGCCGAGCATGTCGGTGGTGGTCTTGCTCCAGACGGCGGAGTTGGTGCCGTCGGGACCGGTATAGACTTTTGTCCATTGCGAGCCGTTGGTGTTCACTCCGTAATCGTAGGTCTGCTTGCGGACGCCGTTCTGCTCGGTGTAGTGGGTACGACCATCGTTGTAGCGGGCGGTGACGTTGGTCAGGCTTGCACGGGTAACCACGCTGGTCCGGCCGCCGCCGGGATAGCTGTAGGTCGCGGCGATTCCTGCTGCATCAATGGATGTGGTCAAACGCCCAGCCAGATCGTAGGCATTGGAGCTGGTCGTCAGAGAGAGACCGTCGCTGGAGATCGTGGTGCTAAGGCGGCTGCCCATGACATCGCCAACGTAGGTGGTCAGAATGTCATTAGCCCCTCCGTCGACGACCTTCGTCGTAAGCTCGGGGTAGCCCAGTTCGTCGTACTCGTAGAACGTCTCGATGCCGGAGGCATCCCTGGTGTACTCCTTGCCGCAGCAGCCGGACCACTGGGCACTCTCCTCGGTGCCGTTGGCGTGCCAGGTGTTCGTGGCGTGGTTCATGTCGTCGAAGGCCTGCACATTCCACCCGATGCGGTCATAGCCAATGGCATCGTTGAGCACATAGGTCTCGTTGAGAACCGTCTGTCCATAGCGGTCGGACACCGTGACAGTGCGGGTGGACTTGAGAGCAATGCCGTTCGTGGCGCTGGCGGCGACATGGTCGACGCTCACCCGCCAGGCCGTGCCGGTGGCCGCGGCCTCGAACCAGCGGGAGGCGGCAGGGAGGTCGTCGTGGTAATTGCCATAGTCGTAGCTGTAGAGATCGAGCCTGCCGTCGGCATGCTGGACGGAGGAGAGACGCCCAATCGTGTGGGGGGTGGCGATACTGCCGTAGTAGGATTCCACCTTGCGCATGTTGCCGCTGTCGCCGTACTGGGCGGTTGGAGCAGCAGCGTGCTCCGTGATGTGTTGGTAGCCATTAGTGGAGTCGGTCAAGTAGACGTGGAACTCCTTGGAGATAACCCGCCCATCGACTTTGCGAGTAATCGTGCGGGGACGGCGGTCGCCTGTAGCTACGGTGTCTTCCGGGACGATAGCTGTGTAATCATATTCAGTCAGGTCGGCATCTTCATCGGCGACCGTTATGGGCTGGTTACCCCAGGGGCGGGTCATGGAGGTGATCAGGTTGTTACTGTTGTAGCTGTAGCGGGTCCACTGGCCGTCTGATTCCTCCTTCGTCTCGGTGTTGCCGTTGGAGTCATAGGTAAAGGTGGTCTTGAGATCCCCCTCGGGGTCACCCTTGACCATCTCGGTCACACCAGCCCATATGCCCGAGTATTGAATGGTTTCCTGGGTGCGTCTTACCACGTTGCCGTCGGCATCAAGTATCCGCTGGGAACGCTGGCGAATGGTGCGGGAGTCGTTCCATAGGGAGGTCTTCTCGTCTGTTTTCACCGGATCTTCGCCGCCATGGGTCAGCACCCAGTCTTCTACGTCTGACTGGTACGTGTAGCGGTACTCCTTGCTGGTGTCGCCGACTGTCTTGGTTACCCAGAGCTGATCGACAGTTCCGGGAACGGGATTGGTGAACATCCAGACCTTAACCGGATCCACGCCTGGCGCCACATCATAGAGCCCTGTGCCCGGGTCCTTCTCGCCCGCCAGTTCCCTGGGGTAGTAGGAGACACTGAAGCTCTCATTGGTGCCTGTAACGATGTCGCAGAGGTAGCGGGTAACGAGGATCTGTCGGAACAGACTGTTCTCATCACGGATCACCTCCACCCCTATGTCAGCGAAGTTCTCTTCCCTGCCGGTCACGGAGCGGTAGAGCACCATCTGAAGATAGCTATCGTCCAGAGGAGAGGCGGAAAAACGGTAGAGGTCGCCGTCTCCGGGGTAGAGGTCATAATAGGCAGGCTCGTTGGTGACAGCCCAACCTTCGGCATCGACCATCATCAGGCGTGCCTTGAGCGTCTCCTCATCGGCGAACGTCGGTGCTGCTATGGGGTTCCCGTCCTCAAACCGGAACGTGGGTGGCTGATTGACTCAAGTACCCCCCATATGTTGTGGTTTCTTGACA
>CAYFPQ010000179.1:0-2722 GCA_964345005.1 uncultured Victivallales bacterium
GACATGATGGATAGCCCCCTCGACGTGTATGCGAAGCTTCCTGGCCATAACCCCGTAACCGTAAGGTCCAGCAATTCCCGCCGTCAAACATAATATCAATTATCAAGGGCTGACCCTAATCCCCCGCTAATCCCCCATGTATAGCGAGGCGATGGGATGAGCTCTTGATAGTGAGCTTATGAGAGAGTTGACAATATGTCAGATGTGATATACTTTAGAGGCGTGAGATGAGTGAGAAGCCGCTGAGATGGTTGCATGGTGAAGTGAAGACACCACCGTTAGGAGTGGATGCCAGGCGTGAAATGGGCATGCTTCTGCGTGATCTACAAGAGGGAGAAAGGTTGTCGCTTCCGCAATCTCGCCCGATGCCTTCAATAGGCAAGCGGTGTCACGAATTGCGCGTAAACGATAAGAATAAGACGTGGCGTTTGGTTTACCGTTTGGACGCAGATGCTGTTGTGATCTTGGATGTTTTTGAGAAGAAGACATCCAAGACCTCAAAGTCCGTGATTGATGCGTGTCAGCGGAGAATCAGAGTGTACGAGGAGTGGAAGTCATGAAGAAGCTTCAGAATGGATGGGTTGAAGGCTCGGTGCAGGATTTCCTTGAGTTGTCTGTGGCTGACGTTGAATACATCGAAACGCGCCGAGCCTTGGCTCATCGTTTGCGCGAAGAGCGAAGGAAGAAGCATCTAACGCAGACGCAGCTCGCCGCCACGCTCAAGACCAGTCAGTCTCGTGTAGCGAAGATGGAGCACGCGGACCCAACCGTCACGGTGGACCTTATTTTGCAGGCATTATTCCAGATCGGCCTCAATCGCAAGGATATTGCTGCGGCAGTCTGAGAAAAGCGACTGTCCGTATTGCCAGCTATGGCTCTGCCTGCCGCCCCGCATTGTCTAGAGCGGTACGGATGTCTTCCATCTGTTCCCGTAACGCAGCGTCCTCCATCTGGCGTTCGCGAAGGCGTCCGAGTTGACGACAAACCGCCGATCCCGTTCCCATGCCCAGGAAGGCTCCGATATCACGCTGATTCATCCCGGCATACCGCCCCAACATAAATGCCGCAACAGCTCGCGCCACACAGTTATACTGCCGTCGTCTCAGCGACGTCGGCTCGACCTCAAATACTTCGGCCACTGCATCCAACACTCTCAGGGCAGGCACCGCCGCCTCCATACGTCGAAACGAGACATCCTCCTGCCGCCGTACCTTCAACGTTCGTTCCGTATGCCGATCCCGTACCATCGCCTGAAACGCCTCATCCCCGACCCCCCATCGCGAGCCCTTCACCAGATCTCGAAACTCCTCATCACTCTCGACCATGCCCGCCTCCACGAACAACCGATAGGCGTTGCGTTGTCGACTCACCCGCTGGTCCGCCAGCGCGAGAATCGGGCCTTCGTCGACAAAGTCGCAGGGCTTCTCCAATCCAGCATAGCCACGATAGCTGCTCCAGCGGTAAGACCGAAGGTGTTGGAGCTTGTCCTCCATCGGCAGGTTCTTGATTCCCCGCACAAATACCGGATTCAGATGGATATAGCGGCTCAGTCTCAGCAGGTACTCGTCGCCTGCCACCAGTTCCGCTCCGAACCGTCCCTGCATCAGGTGGCCGCTCCGCCGGTGTCGCAGATTGTAGTAGACCGTGTACGCCGTCTGGAGTTTGTGCATAAAGGCGCTCAGGTTTGCCTGGGGTGTTTCACACAGGATGTGTACGTGATTGCGCATGCAGGCAAACAGGTACAGGCGTATACCGTACTCTCTCACCGCATCGCCCAGTCGAGCAAGAAAGCGCTCCCGGTCCGCATCATCGTCGAAAATTCGCCGCCGTTCCACGCCCCGGATGGTCACATGGTAGATCGCCCCCTCGAACTGTATGCGAAGCTTCCTGGCCATAACCCCGCAACCGTAAAGAGAGCCGACCAGCCGCGTCAATCATAATATCAATTATCAAGGGTCGACCCCAATCCCCTTAATCCCCTCAGAGGCCGACGGGGCCTGATGTAGGCCTTGGCCCTGAGCGGAGGGGGTGCCTGCCATACCGGCGTCGTGGTGTGGAGCCCGTCCCCGAAGGGGTGGCCCGAAGGGCCAAGGGCGGAGCACCACGACGCCGGTATGGGATTTGTGGAGCGCGCTCACGCCGCCTCCTCATGAACATCAGCAGGGAACCGGTACTCGAGCGCCAAGTGAGGCCGCCGGTGGTTATAGAGCCATACAGCCTGTTTAAACGCCTTCACAGCCTGCTCCTTTGTCCTGAAGGTCCGGTCCATCTCGTATTCTTGCTTCAGGATGCCGTTAACCCGCTCTGCCATGGCGTTCTCATAGCAATGCATGATCTCGGTCATGCTGATCGCCAAACCACGATCCTGGAGTCGCTCAACGTAGGCGTGGCAGCAGTACTGGCAACCCCGATCCGAATGATGGATAGGGTGCTGTCCTTCGGGCAAACCCACCAGCGCCTGCTCCAATGCCGCCAGACATCCTTCGGCCTCCAGGCTGTCCCCGATATGTGCCCCAACGATCTTACGCGAGTAGGCGTCTGTGATCAGCGCCGCGTAGACAAAGCCCTCATCAGTGCGGATGTAGGTCAAGTCACTCACCCAGGCCTGGTTGGGCGCAGACAACGTTCTCCCCTCCAACAAATTGCGAAATACAGGCAGGCTATGCCGGCCTATTGCCGCAAAATCCGGTTGGATGCTCTGCAACCGTTTCCCGATAAGTCT
>CAYFPQ010000180.1:0-2675 GCA_964345005.1 uncultured Victivallales bacterium
GACCGCTGTCGCGGTCCAATCACGCCTCTTGAAATCCTCTCAGGGCCAAAAAGCACGCGGCGCTGACGCGCCTCGACAGAACCAGTGCACTCGGCTCCCTCAGGCACCATTTCCGCTTGGCCAACGTGCACGAATCACAGGAAACAGAACGCCTGACGCCAAGACCGCTGGAGCAAAGGCCAACTTTGGCTCCCATGCGAAGAAGCAGCACAGAAAGAGCAGCAAGCCGACGTTCGTGGACCAGAACGCCGCGTTCGTGTGCCGCCATTCCTGCACAAATAGACCACAGATGGTTGGCAGAAACAGCAGCAGTATCGACAGAGCTCCAACCAGCAAGTCAACGAAGTCCGGGCTCGCCACTGCGAGCCCAATAGCAATCGCTGTCAGCCCCAATGCAAAGCCCCTCGACCAGAGAAGGACTTTCGCTGCCGCAGCCTTGTCTGTTCCCTTCTTCTGCCATTCCGATTCGAGCGTGAGCCTTGCAGCAAAGATCGAAGTGTTGTTGATGAAGGTATCAGCAGAACTGAGGACGGCAGCGAAGAAAGCGCCTATGATTGTGCCGAGGGTCCAAGGGTTGGAGAACTGCTCGTAGATCACATCTAGGGATGCATTGATGCCGCCCTCATTGCCAGATGCGAACGCCCACATTCCCACGGTCGTGAAGAGGAAATAGAAGAAGCACGAGCCAACAGCAGCCACCAGAAAACCCCATTTCGCATGTGCCGTCGTCTTGGCTGTTCGGATACGCTGCCAGACGTCCATTCTGACGAGAAAAGACGGAGTGAGAAAGAGAATCGCCCCAACGATGAAGACCACTCCATATCCTGTTCCCGTTAGATGCTCGGGAGTCAGTTTCGTGAAGACTGCATCGCGAAGGCCCAGACGCGAGAGGTGTAGCATCACGGCAGCTGACGCGAAGAGAACGAGGATCATCTGGATGACGTCAGTCCTTATGTCTTTTCTGACGCCGCCGATCACCGGATACAGGAAGAGCGAGAGAGCTGCAATTCCGACCAGGCACCACGGCAAGACCGTCGCACCGTTTTTCTCGGAAACGAACTCAGCAAACTTGAATAGGGCCACAAACTGACCTGCCAATAGAAAGAGGTACATTACAAGCCCTACCGCGCAGAACTGAAAGACAACGCGCTTAGCATAGGCCGCCTCGATGAGCTCGATTACTGTCTCGTGCCCGCCATCATCGAGCATCCTGCGAGCCCTTTTGGCCAATGCCGCCACAGCTGCAAGGCCAACCAGGTATATCACTCCAAGGAAGTACCCCGTAACGCCGGCTTCATACCCTATCTGCCCCACAGCAAGGAACATCCCCCCTCCAACGATCGTTCCGGTCAAGGTCAGAGCCACAACCCACCAAGGGTGCTTGTCAGGATCCGCCTCATAGACAGAAAGCGTGATTGCTTTGCGTCGGATGAATCCGAACGCAATATTGGCGACGAGAACGGCGACAACAATCGCTGTGAACACAGTCAGATTCATTATGAGGTCTCCTGGATGTACCTATTCAGGTAGCCAACGAAAGTCAGCTTTATCAGCACTAGCGAAGCGGCCACCCAGAACATTACTGTTCGGATATACAGCGTCGTTTGAACTGTATTCGATATGACAAGGATGGCGTTGTACAAGAAGAACAACCCAAGCAGACTCATCACTCCCGCAAGCGAAATGCCAAACAGGCGAGGGCCTTCTGGCAAGCGATAGAAGCCCGCGATGTGGGACAGCAGTTGATAGATCCCTACGAAACACATGTAGGACGCAAATACGATGTACTTCCATGGACTGGTTCCGTTTGCCAGCGTCACCGCAGCCGCGAGATACCAGATTACGAGCGACCAGCCTAGAAGCCGCCAAAGGCGAATGGGAACCTTGCCCCGCAACAGGTTCGCGTTGAGCCAGTCGAGGAAGAAGTAGAGAACCAAGCAAGCGAACGATGCGACTGTTGTTCCCGTGATGCTCGGCCAGATATCGGGAGGGTTGCTCGATGTGCAGAAGCAGTACTGAAAGATAACGCCGAACCCAACACCGTACTGGATGTTGATCAATGCTATCTCTTCGGATTCTGGAAGCCTTATCATTCCGTTCTTTCCGCTAGATCACGGCAACTCGAGCACTCCCCGTGCACCGGTCGCCTCCAATCTTGAAGTGAATATCTCCAAGAAATCTGTTTTTGGAGCAGGCGAATCTATCCACCCACATCTCCATGGTTGCCTGTCTCTCGGCAACGAGGATCTTCTCAACGAAGTGGATGTCATGGAATCGCGAGAAAACCACTCTTCCTTCATCGCGAAGCCGGAAGAACTGCTCCTCGCCAAACGGCAAAACCTGCTCCTCGCAGAGAAGACGCGTATAGACAAAACCGAGTTGCGAGACATAGACCATCAGCATGGATGCTGTGACATAGTCGATGTGCTCGGCCACAGTGAATGGGTAGTGGTGTAGAGCAATCTCACCTGTTAGTAGCGGCTGTTCCCACGCTGCCTTCTTCACGTAGCGATGCTCTTCATGGTAAAGGTCCAGCGTCCGCTGGATATACGCCCATTCAAGTGACTGCGCGGTGTGCATCGTCTCATAGGATGCGGCTAGATTTGTCAAGTATGCCATTCCTATAGCGCTCACCGGAACTGATCCACCGGCGCTCATGTAGACTGAGCCACCGG
>CAYFPQ010000181.1:0-2652 GCA_964345005.1 uncultured Victivallales bacterium
TTTCACGGGTACACTACATATGGGGGGTACTTGAGTCAATCAGCCACCCACGAAAGAAATAGATTCGGAAATCGCTGAAGTCGCGCTATTACGGCTGGGAACGTTTGTTAACATCAAACCAGTACCATGCGTAATCGGAGACAGTCCATGAAATTGATCTCGTTTTTCCAGCGTCAAAGCTGCCCACGCATACATGTCGTGCAGACAGAGAAGGCCGGTTCCGGCGGCCACTTTGTCTTCGATCGTTGCGATCGCTTCATCCAGAAACGGAACGTTTGTGGTGCCGGCATGCCAGAACAACCAACGGTTCGGCATCACAATCACATCGTAGTCCCCGGTAAAAGCCGCATCCCATTTCGCATCGTAATAGTCATGCAGCGTGGGATAGTTTGTCATGTTGTCTGTCAACGCGCCCTGACAAACAAACGGGATCGGCAGGACGGTGAACTCGAAATCGGAGCGCTGCTCCAGTTCCAGCGGGTTACGCAGCGAGCTTTCCGCCGAGGCAATGTAGAGCACGCGGACCGGCCCGCGCGCGTAGGGGACCGCCCAGTCGGTGTGCGGCGTTTCGATCCCCGTATACGAGTCGATCAGCGTCACGCTGTCGCCGCATTCCATCACCTTGGAGGCCGCCTTCACCTCAAACCCGAAGTTAGTCTGCACCGCGGGCGACTCGGTAACGCCGTCGTCGCCGTTAACCGGAATCGATCCCAACTCGATCGGCGTCACTGCGTGGAGACAGGGCGCGAAGAGGATATAGGAGATGAACATCCAACACTCAACATTCAACGCCCAAGTGAAGAGAGGCTCAAGCTGGAAGTTGGCCGTTGGATGTTGGGCGTTGGTCTCATGGTTATTCCTTATCTAAATCCATATATCGTCGCGCTTCTCTGTATGCCTGCCGGCGACATGGTGTTAATCGTAATGGTATCGACATGGGAATTCCGTCCGCAAAGCGTCAGGACGTTGAACTGGCTGACATCGCCGCCGAAACCGAGGTTTTCGGCCAGCTTTTCGGTGTCGAGATAAACACGCCAGCGGCGGGTGCTGTAGTTGCAGTTGATGGTCAGGCGAATCCACTGGTCGAAAACAACGGGCGTTGTGTTGCTTAACGTGACCCATTCCTCGCCTTCAGGCTGCAGACCATCGTAGACCACGAGGTAGCCGTTGGTGCTGATGTACAGTGACGCCGCGGAGATGGCCGCATTCGTTGGCGCCTCGCCGTCCCCAGCCAGGACGTAGATGTCGGTCCAGATGGAGCTTGCCTCGGGGGAAGCGAACAAGTGTTGGGCGGAAGAAAACGTGCCGGGTGAAAGGTGTCGGGCGTCGAGGGTGAGGGCCTGGTCGCCCTGGTGAACGGTTTGGGTCTGGACGGTGGCGCTGTTCGTGGGCGCGGCCTGCCAGTTGTTCTGGCCGTGGAGGTCGCCGACCGTCACCGTGTTGGTTTCGAACCGCTCTACAAAAGGCACACTGTTGTAAGCGTTGGGTGTCAGAGGGTCCATGCCGAACTCGACCTCAATGGCATCGTTCACGTCGTCATCGTCCGTGTCCGGCAAGGTGGGATTGGTGCCGTATCCGACTTCTTCAAGATTAGTCAGGCCGTCGCCGTCCGGGTCGCCGTCATCGGTTTCGTCCAGATCACCGAAATGCTCCATCTCCCACGGGTCGGGCAGATTATCGCCATCCAGCGATACGTGGTCGGGCATGGTGTGGGTAATACGCAGATCGTCGATGACGCTACCGCGGGATTGCGCCTTGAACGCGGTGAATTCGGTGGATGGGACGGCGAAGCCGAGATTGTTAGTTGCAAGCTGACTATTAATGCAGACCAGCCACTGCTGCAGGGCGTAATCGAGCTTGACGCTGAGGCGCACCCATTCGCCGGTCGCGGCGGGGGTGTAATTGGTGAGCGTGACCCAGTCGCCCGAAGGTTGAATGCTGCCGTCGTAGACCACAAGCTGCCCATTGGTGTTGAAGTACATCGCCCCGGCGTTGTCGCCGGGTCCGGCGGGCACGGGGGAAGGAATGGCCTGCGCGGTAAAATCCAGCCAGACGGTCGTGTTGGTGGGCGCGGAAAAGAGGTGCTGGGCAGAAGAAAACGTGTCGGGCAGCCTGTGCCGCGTGTCGAGTGATAGGGCCTGGTCACCTTCGTAGACGATGTTGGTCTGGACGAGAGCGGTGTTCGTGGGGGAGGCGGTCCAGCCGTTCTGGCCGTGGAGGGGGCCGAGAGTGACGGTGTTAGTCTCGAAATCTTCAATGAAGGGCAGAGGGGAGGCGGTTGCGCGTCTTACGATAGCGAGAACGGCAACAAGCAAAAAAAAGATCTGACACAAATAATGCGCATAACCCGGGGCTCCCGGCCCAGTGTCTTTTCCCGATCGGAACTGCATTATACCAGCAAATGGTATTGTATGGTTTTGTCGTTGGTTTGCAAGTCTCGATTCAGCGGTATTGGGGTTGCGGGATATTGGGTGTTCGTTTCCTCCCATCTATGTTGCGGCCGAGATCCTTCGACTTCGCTCGGGATGACACGCAAGTTATACAACCCTGTTTCTGATACACGACACACTAGATCGACGGGGAGACGAAGATGAGCGCGACGAAGATCGGGACGAGGGTGCGCCAGGCATAAGCTTGGCTTTACTTGCGAGG
>CAYFPQ010000182.1:0-2632 GCA_964345005.1 uncultured Victivallales bacterium
GCCGGACCACGTGCAGGTGAGGGTGTCGTCGGTGTAGGCCGGGTCCGGTGAGATCGTAACGATCGTTATGGACGGCGTGCTGTTGGTGACGGTGAGGGAGTCGGAGACCGGGGTGCCGGTGGAGAGGCCGTCGAAAGGGGTGACGGTACAGACGACGAGCTCGCCGGCCTCGGCGCCGGTGAGGGTGGGGCCGGTTCCGGCGGGGGTGCCGTCGATGGTCCAGGCGATCGTCGACTGGTCGGCGTCACCGTCGGGGTCGGACCAGCCGGACCACGTGCAGGTGAGGGTGTCGCCGTTGTAGGCGGGGTCGGGGGTGATCTCGACGGCGGCGATGCTGGGGGCGGAGTTGCCGACGCTGACGGAGGCGGAGACCGGGGTTCCGGGGTCGGTGCCGTCGTGGGGGGTGACGGTGCAGGTGACGGTGTCGCCGGTGGCGAAGCCGCCGGTGAGGGTCGGGCCGGTGCCGGCGTCGATGCCGTCGATGGTCCAGGCGAAGGTGGAGGCGTCGGGGTCGCCGTCGGCGTCGGCGTAGCCGGCGTAGGTGCAGGTGAGGGTGTCGGTGACGGTGGGGTCGGCGGGGGTGATGTCGACGCTGGCGATGGCTGGGAGGCTGTTGCTGACCACCAAGATGTCGGAGATCGGCGGGCCGGTGTCGGTCCCGTCGAAGGGGGTGACGGTGCAGACGATGACGTCGTCGCGGTCGATGCCGGTGAGGGTGGGGCCGGTTCCGGCGGGGGCGCCGTCGATGGTCCAGGCGATGGTGGACTGGTCGGGGTCGCCGTCGGGGTCGGTCCAGCCGGACCACGTGCAGGTGAGGGTGTCGTCGGTGTAGGCCGGGTCCGGTGAGATCTCGACGGCGGCGACCGCCGGCGCGGAGTTGTCGACCCAGACCGTGGCCGACACCGGGGTGCCGGGGGCGGTGCCGTCGAAGGGCGTGACCGTGCAGGTCACCGAGTCGCCGGTCTCGAAGCCGCCCACCAGGGTCGGGCCCGTGCCCGCGGCCGCGCCGTCGACCGTCCAGGCGTAGCTCGAGGCGTCGGCGTCGCCATCGATGTCGGCGTAGCCGCTGTAGGTGCAGGTCAGCGTGTCGCCGACCACTGGAGCCGGCGGGGTGATCGTCGCTGAAGCCACCGAGGGCGCCGTGTTCGAGACCATCCGCGTGGCGGTGATCGGGGTGCCGGTGTCGATGCCGTCGAAGGGGGTGACCGTGCAGGCGACGAGCTGGTCGCGCGCCACCGGGAGGCCGAGCGCCGCGCCGGTCCCTGCGGGGGCGCCGTCGACCGTCCACGCCGCCGTGCTGAGGTCTGGATCGCCCTCGGCGTCCGAGAAGCCGGACCACAGGCAGGTGAGGTCGTCGCCCGCGTAGGCGGGGTCGGGCGCGATCGTGACCGAGGCCACCGAGGGGGCGGCGTTGCCGATCACCACGCTGTCGCTCGCTGGCGCGCCCGCGTCGATGCCGTCGAAGGGGGTGACCGCGCAGGCGACCGTGTCGCCCGGGCCGAAGACGCCCGACAGCGTGCTGCCGCCGCCCGCCCAGGCGCCGTTCACCGTCCACTGCAGGGTCGACTGGTCGGCGTCACCGTCGAGGTCGGCCCAGCCGGTCCAGGTGCAGGTGAGCACGTCGGCGTGGGAGGGGTTCGGGGGGAGGATCTGCACCGCGGCGATCGAGGGGGCGCTGTTGCCGATCACCACCGCGTTCGAGGTGACGGTGGAGCCGGTGGTCAGGCCATCGTCGGGGGTGGCGGTGCACCACACCGTCTGGCCCCGGTCGAAGTGGGCGCCGTCGAGGCTCGGGACGGCGACGCCCGCGTCGAGGCCGTCCACCGCCCAGGCCCACTGGAGGGTGACCGGATCGCCGTCGGCGTCGGTCACACCGGCGGCGGCGCAGGACAGGACGTCGCCTTCGGTGGCGGGGTCGGGGGTCAGGAGGACGCTGGCGATGGCGGGGGCGCTGTTGCCGACCAACACGGCGTTCGAGGTGACGGGCGCGCCGGCGTCGGTCCCGTCGTGGGGCGTGACCGTGCAGGTGACCAGGTCGCCGGACTGGAAGGCGCCCACGAGGGTGGGACCGGCCACGCCCGGGTCGATGCCCGACACCGACCACGTGACCGTCGTCGAGACCGAGTCGCCGTCGACGTCGGAGGTGGGGCCGGGCGCGCACACCAGCACGTCCGTCACCGCGGCCGGGTCGGGCGACAGGGTCACCGTCGCCAGGGAGGGGGCGGTGTTGCGAATCACCCGCTCGGCCCAACCGGCGGTGCCGTCGGCGAGGCCGTCGTTGGGGGTGGCCTCGGCGCGCCAGGTCTCGCCCCGGCGGGTCTCGGCGCTGGGCAGGGTCGCGGTCGTGTGGCCGGCCACCTCGATCCCATCCCGGAGCCAGCGCCAGTGGTAGCTGACCGGGTCCCCTTCCGGATCGACGGACGGGGTGGTGATCACGGCCAGGAGCTCGTCGGTGGTGTAGGCCGGGTCGGGTTGGAGCTCGACGCCCGGCGCGCCCGGCGCGCCGTTGACGAGGAAGCTGACCTGGGCCGCGCTCGTGAAGCCCTGGGGATCGGTGGCGCTCACGGTGACGGTGTGCCAGCCGGGCGTCAGGGCGCCGCGGTCGAAGGTGGCGACGCCGTCGGAGTCGGGC
>CAYFPQ010000183.1:0-2572 GCA_964345005.1 uncultured Victivallales bacterium
TGCAAGCTGCATATCGAAGTCTGCGACCTCTCGCATGACTGGCCGCAGGAAGAACACTACGAACTCGGATCACAGGTGCGCCGAAAATTGAAATTGGACAAGAATAACAGGTGATCCTTGACACAACAGATATTATCACTCATGATAATATTATGAATCAGATCAAGAGTATATCTCAGCAGTTAAGGCAGCGACGCTTAGAGATGAACCTATCCCTTTCCGAGGTCGCCCGTCGAGCCGGCACCTCAGCAGCCACGCTTTCGCGCTATGAACATGCTTGGACACGATTCGAAACCTATACGCTCCGCAAACTCGCAACCGCTCTGGGGTGTGAACTGAGGATCGAACTCCTGCCCAAAGAGACGAAACGACTGCCAAAGGTTCATGGCCGCACCGAAGCTCGAACTCGTCTGGGACGACTCTTCTGGGATCATCCGCTTAGCGATACAGATTTCGAAAAGCATCCTGTCTGGCTGGTCGAACGGGTCCTGGAATACGGAAATCTGGAAGACATTCAGGTACTGCGTGAAGTCATGGGCAAAAAGGCATTTCTTCAGGCCGCAGCCGCGGCTCATAGAATATCGCCGCGAACACGAAATTTCTGGTCTCAAATTCTCGAATTGGAGGGTGTATCATGCACGAAAAAGTACTCCCGCAACACAGCCTGGAACTCCTGAGACGGCTGGGGGAAGACACATCGTCACTTCTGTCGGGCTGGACACTGGCTGGCGGCACAGGACTGGCCTTTCGCCTGGGGCATCGTGTATCCGAAGATTTGGACTTTTTTCGGACGGACGACTTGGATTTGAGATCGCTCCACGATGTTCTTTGCCAATACGGAAGCTATGAAACACTCCAAGAAGCCGAGCACACACTAACCGTTTTGCTTCACAAAACAAAACTTTCATTTTTTCGCGTCAGCGACCCTTTGCTGTTTGAATCCACTCCTTATCGTTTTTTCTCAATTGCCGATGAGCGGGATATCGCACTAATGAAACTGGCGGCCATTTCAGGCCGGGGCAGTCGAAAGGACTTTGCCGACTTGTATATCATTCTGCAAAACGAGCCCTCGCTGGAAACCTACTTTGATCTTATGCCCCGAAAGTATGACCCCAGCCGCCTGAACACGTATCACATTCTGAGAAGCCTGACCTACTTCGAAGATGCGGAAAAGGAACCCATGCCGCAAATGCTGGTGCCGTTCAACTGGACCGAATGCAAAGCCTTCTTTATTCGGGAAGCACGCGCCATTGTACTGCCTTAGTGCAACTTATTCCCTTGAATCGGACGTCGCGCTGTAGATTCCTCCAGCCGTCCTAGCTGAAGCGTTGCCGATGGCGGCAATGATGGATTGGAAGGACTGGGCAAGACTCACAACATCGGCACCAACACTGATGAACTGATAGCCCATCTCAACCAGCTCCTGAAAGTTGTCAATGCTGCCGGGCACGCCTGCAAACTTGCCATGCCTACGCGCGGCTTCAGCAACACGCTTGCGGGTCTCGGCGATTCTCGGATTATCCCAATGCGCCGGCGTGCCGATGCCTTGGCTGAAGTCAGCCGCTCCGAAAAAAAAAGCATATCGATTCCTTCTAGCGCCGCGATTGCATCGAGATCGTCCAACGGCTCGGGGTCCTCGATCTGAACAACAACGAAGCGCTGCTCGTTGGCCTGTTTGATGTATTCATCAGCCGGTATCATGCAATAAGCCCCATCGGTCGCGCCACCGCACAGTTGACGAGCACATCCAATCGACCATGCCGCTCGGCAATTTCCGTCTTCAGCTTCAGCACCGACTCGTGATCCGCCTGGTCGACGTACATGGCCTGAACATCGAGCCCCTTCTCTCTGAACCCGGTGGCCACCTTCTCTCCTTCATCCAGAAAGGGCGATGCCGTGATCACGCTTCCATCCGCCTCCGCCAGCGCTTCCATCATCTTCACCGGATCATCCGCCTTCAGAATTCCACTGGTCGACCCTGTGCCTTCGGCGCCCATACGAATCACCCCGGCCACATCCTCAGGAGTACGGATACCGGCACTGTTGAACACGATGATCTCGGGATTGATTGCTTTGACCAATGCCATGGTCCGGGCGACAAAATCGCCGCCGCTATGGCCAACGGATTGCCCCGTGCCAATAAGATCCGGGGGTTCGGCCAGAATGATGTTCGGTCCCAATTGAGCAACGGCAGCGGCCTCTTCCGGTGAATCGGCGCACACCATGGTGGCTAGGCCAACCTCATCGGCACGCCTAATCGTTTTGGCGATTTCGGTCAATGTGAGGCGACACTCCACATGATTCAGCAGGGTACCGTGAGCCCCCGCTTCCTTCAGCGCTTCCGGCAAGATGCTGCCCGCGCCGCGACCGATCGCGACCGAATCCATATGCTGCGCAAACACCAGCAGATGTTCCGTCGCGGCCGCAATGGCGGGAATATCAACATGCTGAGGGTCGAAAATGATCGGAACATCGTACTGAGCGCTGATTTCATCCACCGCTTTGGCAAACGCCACGGCCTCGCGTCCGTACAAATAGCCCTTCAACCCAATCTCGAACAATGGCGCTTTGA
>CAYFPQ010000184.1:0-2558 GCA_964345005.1 uncultured Victivallales bacterium
GGCCACCCGAGCCGCGCCAGCCGCCTGTGGGCGGACCCGGCGGCCGCGGTGTCCATCGACACGGTCACCGACCTGCGGGGGGAGGTGGTCTCCACCACCTACCCGTCGGGCGCGGTGGTCACCGCGACCCGGAGCGCGACGGGCTGGCTCGAATCCCACACGGTCACCGCCCCGGGCTGGGCGGGCGCGACGCTCACCTATGCCTACGATCCTCTCCGCGGCTGGGGCACCGGCTGGACCTCCGACACCGGCCACGCGCTGACGGTCACCCGCACCTCCCCCACGGAGCTGGCGAAGACCCAGTGGGACGGTCCCGACGGCGGGGTGAACGCCGTCGACTACGACTGGACGGCTGGCGTGCGCCTCCGGGCCAAGACGTTGTCGGGTGACCTCGCGGTCCGCCTCGACAAGGCCACGGTCGACTACCGCTACGACGGCCTCGAGCGGGTGAAGCAGGTGGCCCTGGACGGCGTGCCCTGGGAGACGTTTTCGTACGGGGTCATGGGCGACCTGCTCGCCATGGAGCGCTACCCGGCCGGCGTCGGCGGCCACGACCCCGAGACCTGGAGCTACGTCGAGGGCCCGTTCGTGCGCCCCGCCTCCCGCGAGGACATCGACGCGGAGCGCACCACCACCTACACCTACGACGAGCTCACCGGCCGCCTGTCCGCAATCGGCGTGCGCCATGCGGGCGTGAACGAGCAGACCCGCACCTACCGCTACGACGGCACCGGCCAGCTCGCGACCGCTACGGTGGACCTCGCGTCGGTCACGCTGCACCACGACATCGACGACGCCCTGGTCCAGCGCGACGGTCTGGACGGCACGGAGCGCTGGTTCGGGGCCTGGCAACACGATGTGGACGGGACGGGCGAACGCACGGTCGAGCGTCTGCTACCGACGCTGCAGCTGGTCACGGACGACACCGGGACCACCGGCCGCTGGCTGTTTCGCGAGCTCGACGGTCACGCCGTCGCAACCTTCGGCGACGACGGGGCCATCCAGGGCGCGGAGCTGCTGGGCGCGTACGGCGCGTCGCTGGTGGGCGGGGACCGGGAGTGGGACGCGTTCCAGGGCATGGAGCGCGACCCGGTGTTGTCGGCGACGCGGATGGGCGTCCGCCACGTGCTGCAGGACGACGGCCAGTGGCTGCAACCCGAGCCGCTGCTGTACCTCGGGCCGGGCGCTGGCCAGCTCGGCTCACCGCGCTCGATGCTCGGCACGTATGCAAGCGGCAATCCGGTCGGATTCCAGGATCGGAGCGGCTATATTCAGGTCACCTACCTCGTCTCCACACTCTGCGACGCCTGCGCGGGCTTCGCCGACTCGGTGACGATGGGCGTCACCGCAATCATCCGGGACATGCGCGGCGACGGTGCCAACATCGACCGCACCAGCCAGGCGTACGCCAACGGCGCAATCGCTGGCGAGGCGATTGGGCTGCTCACCCAGGGACCGGCAGGAGCCGTCGACAAGGCTCTCCTTGTCGCCGATGGAGTCACCCGCTCCGCGGAAGCGCAAGCCGGGTCGGGCGGCGGCAGTGGTGGCGGTGGCGGCATCGTAGAGACCGCGTTGCGGGCGGGGCTGGCGCTCGCAGACACCTCTACGCAGGACGCGGCGCGGCGCACAGCCGATGTCGCGCTCGAGGCAGGTCAGTCGTCAGGGGCGGCGTCTGCGCTGATGACGCCCGACGGCGGGCTCTACACCGCAGTCTCGGGCCAGTTCGGGCCCCAGAGCGACGAAGTGACGGCTGTCCTGATGTCGACGCCGGCGGACCAACGGGCACCATGGCACGGGGGCTGCGGCGAGGTCGGATGTGTTGATGCGGCACTCGCTGCGGGTGACGACCCTCGCGGCGGTACGATCAGCACCGTTAACATTGGGGAGTCCGGAGACGGCCACGGGACGCGCAAGGCGCCGTGTGACTCGTGTCAGGATCTGCTCGAGCAGTTCGAGATCACGGCCACGGAGTAGAGATGAGCCTACATCGGTTGCGCGCGGCATTCGAACACGTGATGTACCTTCAACGGGACGGTATGCCGTTCCGTGAGGGGATGGTGCGTTGCGGAGTGGATGCACTGGTGGCAGGATGTGGCGGGGGAGCTGTTGCGCAGCTCGCCGGTGCCGACCACTTCGATGATGAAGAGCTGCTCAGGGTGTTCCGGTCCGCTGCACAAGAACTTGGCGTACACCTCCCGGTCGCCTCGGCGTCGGCGTTCTGGCTCCTCCGTTACGTGGAGGCTCTTGAGCGACGAGGGGCGCAGGTACGGGTTCGCACGACGTCTGAAGTGTTCGCAGGACGCATGAGACTGATTGCCGAACAACTGGCCGCGCATCCAGGCTCACCCGAGGTCGACGAATTCCTGCGCCACTTGTCCAAGCGCCCCGAAGAGTACCAGCAGTGGCTCGACAACCTCACACGCCTCGCCCGCAAGGTTGACAGCGCAGACACCAGCAGGGTTGCTCGCCGGGCCGTTGCTCGCGTCACCGACGTGCTTCGCGCACGAGCCTTTGCTGCGACGACGGGCGGACACCTCGAAGAGTTGAGGAGCGTCCTC
>CAYFPQ010000185.1:0-2553 GCA_964345005.1 uncultured Victivallales bacterium
CCGGGATTAGATGCGCGCCTCGGGCCATCGTGATCACGAATATCGCGCATCGTGATCACCGAAATCGGCGATCGTGATCACGAATATCGCGCATCGTGATCATGGAAATCGCGCATTGTGATCAGGGCGTGACGCGGTGAGTGCTTGCTGCCATCGGGGCCTCACGAAAAGGAGGTCGACGATGGCGACAGCAAGACTCGCAATGCGCAAGATACGGGAAATATTGAGGCTGAAATGGGTCCACGACCGGACCCATCGAGAAACAGCAGGCTCTTTGGGCATCAGCGCCGGGGTGGTGGGCTCAGTGATGAGCCGTGCTCAGGCGAAGGGGCTCGATTGGGTCGCGGCCCAGGCCCTTGATGACCTGGCCTTGGAGCGATTGCTCTACGGGCGCTCGGCAGCTGGTGGGCAGAGACCGTTGCCAGACCCGGCGTGGATTCACGCCGAGCTACGGCGTTCCGGCGTTACGCTGGAACTGCTGCACATTGAGTACCTGGAGCGGCACCCCGACGGCTACCGCCTAACTGCCTTCTGTGACCACTACCGACGTTGGCGCAAGAAAGTGCGGCCAAGCATGCGCCAGATCCACCGCGCTGGCGAGAAGCTGTTCGTGGACTACTCCGGCAAGAAGCCCGAGATCATCGATCCAGCCACCGGTGAGGTGATCATCGTCGAGTTGTTCGTGGCTGTGCTCGGGGCATCGAGCTATACCTACGCCGAGGCTACCCTGACTCAGTCGAGTCCCGACTGGATCGCAAGCCATCTCCGCGCCTTCGAGTTCTTTGGTGGCGTAACGGAGCTGTTGGTCCCCGACCAGCTCAAAAGCGGCGTCACTGAGGCGAATCGGTATGAGCCCGGTATCCAGCGGACCTACGCCGATCTTGCGAGGCACTACGACACCGTGTGCCTCCCTGCCCGACCCCGGAAGCCGCGAGACAAAGCTAAGGCGGAGGTCGCTGTACAGGTGGTGCAGCGATGGATCCTGGCGCGGCTGCGCAACGAGACATTCCACTCATTGGAAGCGCTCAATCGCCGCATCAAAGAGCTGTTGGGCAGGCTCAATAGTCGGCCGATGAAGGGGTACGGCGGTGTCAGTCGCCGTGACCTGTACGAGCGCTACGATAAGCCCACGCTCAAACCGCTACCGACCGAGCGGTTCGAATTCTGTGAATGGCGCAAAGCCAGAGTCAACATCGACTACCACATCGATGTCGGGCGCCACTTCTATTCGGTGCCTCACCAGATCCTAAAAGAGACCGTGGAGGTGCGGCTCACCAGCGCCGCCGTCGAGATCTACCACCGCAGCAGGCGGGTGGCCTCGCATCAACGAAGTCACCGCAAGGGCGGACACACCACGGTCGCCGAGCACATGCCAAAAGCGCATCGTAAGCACCTTGAATGGAGCCCCTCGCGAATCATCCAATGGGGCTCTACCATCGGCCCCAACACACAGACTCTGGTCCGCACGATCCTCGATCACCGGCCGCATCCCGAGATGGGCTATCGCTCATGTTTGGGGATCCTCCGTCTCGCCAGGCGGTACGGCAACGACCGCCTCGAGACCGCCTGCGGGCGCGCCCTGCGCGTCGGTGCTCGCTCCTACAAGCACGTCAACGCCATCTTGAAGCACGGGCTCGACCAAGTCGTGGACGAGTCCGACCAACAACTCCGGCTCCCCATTAATCACGACAACGTGCGGGGAGCCGACTACTACCACTGAGGAGAATTTTCCTGATGTTGAATGAACCCACTGTAGAAAAGCTCCGCGCCATGCGGCTCGGGGCGATGGCCGACGCCTGGTTTGACCAGCAAGGTCAGGCCGACGCCCACCAGCTCAGTTTCGACGAGCGCTTCGGCATGCTGGTGGATGCTGAGTTTCACGGTCGCGAAAACCGAAGGCTCGACCGACTGCTCAGAGCTGCGAAACTGAGGATTTCCAACGCCGATCTCAAGGACATCGATACGCCCGCACGCCGAGGTATCGAGCGTCCGTTCTTGCTGGACCTCGGGACATGCAACTGGATCCACCAGAGCCTGAACGTCTTGATCACCGGCGCTACCGGTGTCGGCAAGTCGTACCTCGCCTGCTCTCTGGGCCATCGCGCATGCCAGCACGGTCATCGGGTACTCTACCGCCGTGTCGGCCGGCTCCTGGATGAGCTCACCTTGGCTCATGCCTCCGGCGAGTACATCAAGCTCCTCGCCCGGCTGGCCAAGATCGACGTCTTGATCCTCGACGACTGGGGCATCGGTGCTCTAACCGAGCGGCAACGTCACGACATCCTCGAAGTCCTTGAGGACCGTTATGCCCAGCGTTCCACCGTGGTAACCAGCCAACTTCCGATCACCAAGTGGCACGACCACATTGGGGATCCCAGTATCGCCGACGCCGTGCTAGATCGCCTCGTCCACAACGCCCACAAGATCCAACTTAAGGGCCCATCACGGCGAAAGGAGAACGCTGTCAAATAGAGCACAACCGCGTCACTACGCTCCGATCACCATGCCCGAGCTCGGTGATCATGATGAGCGATTCAGGTGATCACGATGAGC